>JANRLJ010000134.1:0-80214 GCA_033762735.1 bacterium
TACGCCGTTTCTACCATCGGTGACAATGGCCTCATCGGGGAGATGAGTGCGCCTGTTCGTGCGACACCCGCTTATGAAATTACCAGTGCCACCCTCTTGAGTCAGGCGGAACAAACTCCGGTAGTGCTAAGGTATGATCTCGCTGTTTCTGTTGAAGCACTGGTGACGATTGAAGGGGTAACGGGTGGTGATACCCCTGTCAGCGGCATTCTCGCCCAGGCATCCCTCGTCCCCGCCGATGAACTGCCTGATAATGCTCCCTGGGTAGCTTTAGAATCCAGGGAGGCATCGGCAGAGGGTGATCTATACACCGGGACTCTCCGGCCAGTTCAGCCGGGCGAATACACCGTGACAGTTCGCTTTAGCGCCGATGCAGGCGAGACATGGATTTATGCATCATCCGAAGCGCCGCTTACGGTCGAAGCACCACACGACACCGAAGCGCCCACCACACCTGCCAACTTCGCCGTAACACGCGCCGCGCCCGGAACGGTGGTGCTAAACTGGAACGCTGCTGATGCTGAGAACGTGCGTGCGTATCTGGTCTATCGGGACGGCGCACTGGTGGCAGAGATCAGGGAGAACAGCTACACCGATACAACGGCGGTCGAAGGCGCGACTTATACCTATTCTGTTGCAGCGGTTGACGCCGCCTACAATGTCTCTGACCAAGCCACGACCAACCCGGTCTTCATCGAACGCGGTAAGATCGCGGTGACGTTCCTGGTCAATGTGCCGCCAACCACAAACAGCGATGTCTATATCGCGGGCGATCTGGGCAGTGCCGAATATCCGCTGTGGGATCCGGCAGGGGTTGTCCTTGCGCCTGCGGGTGAAAATCAGTGGGCAGTCACGCTGCAATTTTCCGAAGGCGTGAATATCGTCTATAAGTTCGTGCGTGGCGGATGGGAAGCGGTGGAAAAGGGCGAGAACTGCGAGGAAATTGCAGATCGTTCGCTGAGTATCAACCTCGATCAATTGGGCGAACCACTCGAAGACGGCACTTATGTGGTTGAGCATACCGTTGCAAAATGGCGCGACCTGGACGGCTGTCCATAAAATCCGGATGGGGTTGCGGCACAGGCTTCAACCCCATTTTAGAATCAGGGAATGATCTGAGATGAATGAAAAAATCAAACCGACCGGAATCACCCTGAATAAAACGGAAGGGTATCTGGAAATCGCCTGGAATGATGGCGAGGTGTGCCGCTATCCGCTGTCGCATCTGCGCGAGGCCTGCCCGTGTGTGGAGTGCCGGGGCGGGCATCAGTTTATGGGCGCAGCGCACGACCCCGATAATATCCTCAAGCTGATTCCCAAGCGTTCGTACATGGTGAAAGAGCTGCACCCGGTCGGGAACTATGCCCTGCAACCGACCTGGGATGACGGTCACAGCACCGGATTGTACACCTGGGACTACCTGCGCGGGATTTGTCCGCCAAAAAGCGACAACGGCGGCTGATTAAGCAGAAGTCGGGTATATCTTCTCACGAAAGTTCGTGCAAATCGCCCAAGAGAAAAGGGCAAATTGCGTGGTTAAACGTTTTGACGGACGTTTACATTCGCTATAATGAGCGCAGCCTTAACAGGCGAGTGGCTGTGTATCACCAAACATTGTTTGAAAGGGTGATTTAATGAACCGTAACAAACTTTTACTCGTTGCAGTCCTGCTGATGGTTCTGGCCGTTAGCAGCCTTGCCCCTGTCTTTGCGCAGGATGATGCGCTGGTGATCTGGGCGGATGGTCGTCGTGCTCCTATCCTCCAGGGATTGGCAGAAGACTTCGAAGCCGAATTTGGCATCCCGGTCGAAATTCAGCAGGTTGAACTGGGTGACGTGCGCGATCAGCTTCTGGTCGCTGGCCCGGCGGGCGAAGGCCCCGATATCGGCATCATCCCGCACGATCACGTCGGTCTGCTGGTGCGTAACGGCGCGATTGTGCCCTTCGACCTGAGCGAATTTGAAGGTCAGTTCCTCGAATCCGCGCTGGCGCTGTTCACGTTTGAAGGCCAGGTGTGGGGCTTGCCCTATGCCCAGGAAAACGTTGCCTTCGTCCGCAATGTCGATCTCGTTCCTGAAGCGCAGACGACCTGGGAACAGGTTGCCGCGACCTCTGCAGAACTGGTCGAATCCGGCGCATCGCAGTACGGCTTCGTGATGCAGACGGGCGATGCCTATCATGCCTTCCCGATCATCTCGGCCTTCGGTGGCTATATCTTCGGCCTGAACGACGACAGCACGTTCAACACGTCCGATATTGGCTGGAACAGCGAGGGCGGTCTGGCCGCGGCGCAGTGGATGGCCGATATGTACGCGGCTGGCCTGATGACCCCCTCGTGGGACACGACCGCGCTGCAGGAAGCCTTCAATGCGGGTGATGTCGCTATGTTCGTCACCGGCCCGTGGCAGTCCAACGCCCTGCTGGAGAGCGGCATCAACTTCTCGATTGACCCCATTCCCGGTGCAGAAGGCGTCAGCGAAGCGGGTTCGCCCTTCTCCGGCGGTCAGGGCTTCATCATCAGCGCTTTCAGCGACAAGCAACTGCTGGCCGAATCCTTCCTCTATGAATACGTAGCCACCGATGAAGTGATGCAGCAGTTGTTCGAGACGGAAGGTCGTATCCCTGCGTGGACGAGCGTGGACACCAGCGCCTTCCCGACGGTGGAATCCTTCATCGCGGCGGGCGCGAACGCCATTCCCATGCCTGCGATCCCCGAAATGGGCGCGGTCTGGTCAGCGGCGGGCAACTCCCAGACGCTCATCAGCACGGGTGAGGATGCCGCTGCTTCCTTCAATGATGCGGCGGAACAGATTGCTACCGCGATTGAAGGCCTGGCTGCCCCGATTGAAACCGTCACGCTGGTTGGCAGCCTCCAGGACGAAGCGGGCTGCCCGGCAGAATGGGATCCGGCCTGCGAAGTAACCGTGATGACGGATGATGGCGGCGGCCAGTGGTCGATCACCGTCACACTGCCAGCGGGTGACTATGAATGGAAGGTTGCGCTGAACGGCACGTGGGATCGTTCGTATCCGGGTGCAAACGTGGCGCTGTCGCTGACCGAAGAAACCGAAGTCACGTTCCGCTACAACAGCAATACCAATGGCGTTCAGGATAGTGTGAATAATCCTGAGAGCTTCGGCGGCTGAGAATTACTAATGAGTGCTATTGCCTCAAAGGCCAGGCCCCCGCAAGGGGACCTGGCCTTTTCAAAAGACCAGGGAAATATTGTGGTTATCGCGCTGCGTTATCTGGCGCTGATGATCGTTGATGCTTTTGCGCTGATTTTAATCTATGGCTTCTTAGAGGATCAGAACCTCGGCCTCGCCCTTATCTTAGGGGTGATTACCGTCGGTGCCAATATTTTTGTCCTTGTTCCAAGCCTTTTCCCCATTAAATGGATGACACCGGGGCTGATGCTGATTACGCTTCTGGTGATCTACCCGGTGTTTTATACGGTGCTGACTGCTTTTACCAATCGCGCTGACGGCCATATTCTCAACAAGAGTCAGGTGGTTGATCTGCTCGGCCAGCAGCGCTATGTGCCGGAAGGTGCCCAGCTTTATGAGTGGACGCTGTATCGCAGCGAAGACGGCACCTATGCCCTGTGGCTGACGGGTGATGATGGAAATGTGGCCTTTGCCCCGGCGGGCGCTCCGATTATCGAGGTGGAAAGTCCTCCGGAAGAAGCGCCGCCAACGTATGAAGGCTACACGCAGCTAACCCGTGCCGAACGCACCCAGGCACTCACAGAAATTCAGAACCTCGTATTTGGCGAGGGCGAAGATACGGCGGGCATCCAGGGGCGCAGCCAGGCCGCCCGCCCGCTGGAGTCGCGCTACGTCTACGATGAAGAACGTGATGCGCTGATCGACCAGAGCACTGGAACCGCCTACATCGCGGACAACCAGGAAGGCCTGTTCCGTGCGGAACGCGGCAGCGAAGTGCTTCAGCCGGGGTATCAGGTCAATGTAGGCTTCCGCAACTTCGAGCGGCTGGTGAATGACCCTGGCCTGCGTGGGCCGCTGCTACAGGTGTTCGTCTGGACGGTGACGTTTGCGCTGCTGTCGGTGCTGACAACGTTTGCCGTCGGGCTGTTCATGGCCTTAATTCTGAACGACAATGCCATTCCAGGTCGCAAAATCATCCGGTCACTGCTGATTATCCCTTATGCCATTCCGGGCGTGATCGCGATTGGTGTGTGGCGAGGAATGCTCAATGAAAACCTGGGCATTATCGGCGCGGGGCTTGGTTCAGGCATCGGCTGGCAAACCGACCCCTGGGGTGTGAAATTCGGCATTCTGCTCATCAACCTGTGGCTGGGCTATCCCTACATGATGCTGATTTCGAGTGGGGCGCTGCAGGCTATTCCCTCGGAAGTGTATGAAGCGGCGGCGGTGGATGGTGCGACACCCGTTCAGCGCTTCTGGCGAATTACACTGCCCCTGCTGCTGATTACAATGGGGCCGCTGCTGATTGCATCCTTCACCTACAACTTCAACAATTTCCTCATCATCGAGGCCTATAACGCGGGCAACCCGCCCATCCCAGGCACCAACACCCCGGCAGGTTATTCCGATATTCTCATCAGTTACACCTACCGTTTGGCATTCGGGGCAGGGCGCGGTGCGGATTATGGGTATGCGGCGGCGATTACCATCATCATCTTCGCTATCGTGGCGATAATTACGCTGATGCAGTTCCGCTTGACCCGTCGTTGGGAGGAGGCTGGAGCCAATGTCTAGTACAGCGAAGCAACCTGCGTCATCGTCCTATCAGCACGTAGAAAGCCGTTCGGTGATGTCGCAGCGGGAGCGCATCTTTACGCTGACCTTCCGCTTCACCATCATCGGTATTGCCATTTTCTTCGCGCTGTACCCGGTGATCTATGTGATCTCGGCTGCGTTTAACCCTCTTGGCACACTTTCCACCCGCAGCCTGATTCCGCAGGGCATCGACGAATTCAGCGATCTGTTCACCAACTTCCGCACGCTGCTGGTGGATGAGATCGAGATTTTCCCATTCTGGAACTGGCTGTTCAATTCCATCTTGGTCGCCACAATCAGTACGACACTCTCGGTGCTGGTCTGTGCGCTGGCGGCCTATTCGTTCTCGCGCTTCCGCTTTAACGGACGGCGATCACTGCTGCTGGGCATCCTGCTGATTCAGGTGTTCCCCAATCTGCTGTCGTTCGTGGCGCTGTTCCTGATGCTCCAGCAGATCGGTCGGCTGGCGGATGTCATCCCACAGGCGCTGCCGTTTCTGTCGTTTATCGACTGGGGCTTTTTGCGCCTGTTCGGGCTGGACAGTCTGGGTGGGCTGATTCTGGTCTATCTCGGCGGCGCGATGGGCATTAATACCTGGCTGATGAAGGGCTTCTTCGACACCATTCCGCGCGATATTGATGAGTCTGCGATGGTAGACGGTGCAACGCACGACCAGACTTTCTGGATGCTGATCTTCCCGCTGGTGCGGCCAATTCTGGCGGTCGTGGGGGTGCTGTCGTTCGTCGGCACCTTTAACGAGTTCGTGCTGGCGCGTTTCCTCTTACGGGATAATGACAACTTCACGTTGATGGTGGGGTTGTTCAGCTTTGTCAGCGCCGAGTTCAGTCAGAACTGGGGTAAGTTTGCTGCTGGCTCCCTGATCGCCGCGACGCCCATCGTGATCGTGTACCTGCTGTTGCAGGATCAGATCGTCGGTGGACTGACTCAAGGGGCGGTCAAAGGGTAATTTTCGATTTGCACCTATGGATTTAGAGGGGCAGGGGAGAAATCGCCTGCCCCTTTTTTGTTTAGCCGGGGAAGGTTGCCGTTGGCGTCAGGCTTGGTGTAGGTGGAACGGCGTTCGGCGTTGTCGACTGTGCCGCTGGCGTCGATGCACTCGGCGCGGATGGGCTAAGGACAGGCGCGGGCGTTGCGGTCGCGGCAATCGGCGTCCCGGCCAGCGTCGGCTGCGGTGTGATGGGAAGCTGATAAAAGGGCGAAATCAGGTTTTCCAGCAGCGCCGGGTCATAATCGTCGCAGGTTTCGGTATCGGGGATATAGCCGTCCCGGATGGCCGCCAGTGGTGCGTCGGGATTATAGTAGTTGTAAACGAGGCGGGAAACCTCTGCCATCGTCGGCAGCGATTCCGGGAAGGCCAGCCAGGTCGGCTGATGCAGCGCGATGACGATGATGTAATCACCACCGGGGGTGAAGAACAATGCGGCGTTGGTGTGCGTTTCGCTCGTCCAACCGTGCTTGTGCGCGACCAAAATGTTCTGGGGTACGCCCGCCCGAAGCAGCCCATCTACCGTATTGCTGCCCATCACATTCACCATGCGCTGGCATTCCTGCTGCGTGAACTGACCGGGGAAGTCTTCGATCAGCGGGCCGCGGTTATGGACGGCGCATTCATAGATGTCGTCCAGCAGCCAACCCATTTCATCCACCGTCATCTGATTGTAGAAGTCGGGGTTGGCACGGGTGCGGTCGGCGCGGGTCGTGGGAACGATGGGTGCGCGGGGGGCAGCCGTTGGCGTGAGCACTCCGTTGGTGGTGTCATAGGGCGCGGCGATATAGGTGTTCTGCATTCCAAGCTGCTGCAAGAATTCGGTCACGCGGTCTGCGCCAGAAAGTGCATCACCCTCTCCAATAATGCTCAGCAGTTCGTTGGTGGCCGCGTTCTCGCTGCAAATCATGGTGTTGGCGATATCGACGGCTTCTTCCAGCGTTGGGTCGCCGCCCATCCGCCCGAACAATTCGGCCAGAATCGCGATCTTGTTCACACTCGTGCCGCTGAAGGCGATGCTGCTGCCGTAAGTCACAGCTTCGCCCGTGCGCAAATCCTGAATATAAAGCGCGCCTAAACGGGTCAATTCCGGCTGGAAACCTGCATCAAGGATAATCTGCCAGGCCCGATCACCGAGCGCCTGAAACGAGGGGCTGACCGGGATGACGGGTTCACCGGGACGGGCGCTGGCCTGCGATGCGGAGGCCGTAGGCGTGAGCGTGGGCAGATCAAATGTTGTCTGGCTGATCGACGGCAGACTATAGGGGTCTCCCTCGAATTGCAGCAGTTCCAGCGCAATCCACCCATAGCCATTGGGCGACTCCGCCACCCGCACCTGCACCCAGGGAAGCTGCGTGTGATAGGCGGTGACTTCCAGCCGATCTCCAGCAAAAGCGCCCGCGATGCGCGGATATTCTACACCCGGCCCGTAGCGGATGTTAATTTCGCCATTGACGAGACCGGTCACGCGAAAGCTCGCTGCCTGTGTAGGAGCCAGACTCGTTACGTTATCCGTGCGTCCCCCCGAAGCGCTCCCGGCACTAACAGGCGTAACACCCGGTGGCAGGGTGGCTGATCCATTCCCTCCGGCTGATGCGCTGGGCGCGGGGGTTGCGGCGGATGGCAACCCTGGTGGTGTCCCGGATGCGTTCACAATCGTGGTCGAAAATGGAATGGTATTGAGATCACCTGAAATTGTCACCAGATCGTTGAAGACCCAGCCGAGAGGTTGTCCATTCGTCGGGTTCGCCAGCAGCACCCAGGGATAGAATTCACTGCGCCCGATGACCGGGTAGCGCGTCCCGGCGACAATTTGCCCGATAATATCCGTACCATCCGTACCCGGCGCTGTTCGCAGATTGGCCTGGCCGACTGCTTCCGCGAATACGCCGCCCGTCTGTCCGATCACCAGCGTCGGCACCAGAACCAGCAGGACGATCAAGCCAACAACAGGAATCAAACGTCGCATTGCCACCATCCAACTCTTTCCTTCCAGTACAGGCCGCCATTATAGCATGGTGGCGGAGGGGGTGAACCCATCGTTTGTGCTTTGCCATTGGGTGGAGCAGGGCGGCGCAAACTGGAAGTTGGAACTTGACTCTCGCCTTTTCTCTGCTAGAATGCTTTTTACGTCAAATGACGGTGCCGAATGCCGAAGTGGCGGAATTGGCAGACGCGCTACGTTCAGGGCGTAGTTCCCTTTCGGGAGTGTGGGTTCGACTCCCACCTTCGGCACAGTAAAAAAATCCAGGTCAACCTGACTTGGATTTTTTGTTTTCTAGTAGACTTAAAGCGATGCTGATGAACTGAGAAGAACTGTGACGGACGAACAACTTCCGAAAAGCCAACGCCCGAAAAAAGCCTCAAAAGCCAGGGAGCGCCGCCGACAGGGGCAGCTTTCGGGCGTTCAATTCCTGTTCGCTGCGATCCTGGCGATTGGAATGGCGCTTGGCATTACCCTGAGCAGCCGTATTGCTTCCAGCCAACCGCTGCAGGAGTTTTATGAGGGCGTTCAGACCGAAATTGCCGATCTGCGAGAAGAACAAGGCGCGCTGCTGGCGGATCGGGATTACGCTATGAGCGATGCTTATGTGGAGCAGTGGGCGCGAGACGATGGCAAGATGTATCGCCCCGGAGAGGTGCTGGTTATTCCGGTGCCTAATCTCGTTCAAAGTCTGGAAGTGACACCGACGCCGACCCCCATTATGAATATGGAAACCACGCCACCGGAACCCGAACCCTGGATGTTGTGGTGGGCCTTGTTCTTCGACAGCCCGCCGCCTGACTTTTAAGGTCAGAGGTCAGACGAAGATGGGCGTGGAAGATCAGCAGGTGTAACCGAACCAATCACCTTGCCGGTCGCCACGGAGTAAATCTGGCCTTCAGGGGTGAGGGCGAACTGAGTCCGGTCGCGGCGCTCGCGCAGCCACATCACGAGCAGCAGAATCAGCCCCACAACAATAAAGGCGAAGCCCTGTACGCTGACTGGTGCACTGAACTGGTCAAAACCGGAAAGCAGCAGCCCGGTTGCGAGTCTGGCCTGAAAAACCCGTTCTTCCAGATTGCCAGAGGATGAGGTGAGAATGCTGGTGACGTTGTCTGCGATGCCCGCTCGCAGGAAAGGCAGCGGCAGCAGCGCGAAGATACCCACCAGAATCAGTGGAAGGCCAATCCACCGGGCAAAACCCTTAAATGAGCGCACCGTTAGTGTCACCACCAGCGCCAGCAGACCTATTGGGCACAGATAGCCGAGGCTTAGTAGCTGGCCGAAGGCCTCAATCCCCAGTCGCACACTGACCAGCCCATCATCCTCAATCCCCGATAGATCGTTGAAATTGGTTTCAAACTGGTCGAGTACGCTGGCGAACCGCACGAATTCTGCCGAGAGCTGGGTGCGCAGCGCAGCCTCCGCGTCTTCGGGTGGGTTACAAATCAGCAGAGTTGGGCTGGTTGCCTCCAGCCGAGCGAGTTCATCCTCGGTGCAGGCTGGCGCTGCTGCCAGAATTTGCGCGATGGCTTCCTGCCCCACCTCACCCCTGAGACGAGTGCTCACCTCGCTGAAATCAGCCGTCTCGGAGGCGGCTTCGTTATCCCCCTCAAGCTGGATAAAAAAGTTGTCAATCGCGGATTCGACCTGCGTTTGAAGCCACTCCGGCGGCACGAGGGCGGTTGTGATCTCGCGCCATGTGTCCTCTCCGATGGCAGTACGAATTGTATTGAGGTTGATGATAAGGTTTGGTACGTCGCTTTGCTGGTCGGCTTCCCGCACTAAGGCGGGAACGACAACAGGGACGATGTCGGGGTAAAGGTTCTGCCTGACCAGACCATTCTTGTACGTCTCTGCGGAGAAGGCAGCGCCAGAAGCGGCAACTGCCCAGATCCCGACGGGGAAAATCACGACAACCAGTAAGATGAGTATAGCGGCGATGATGCGATTGATGACCATGTTGGCTGGCGTCCGGCAGCGCTATTCCTCATCCTCAAGCAAGGCGGCAGGTTGAACGCCGAGCAGGTCAACCACTTGCGCCTGTTGTCCATTCACATTCAGGATGACGCCCGGTTTTGCGAACCCTGTTCTGACAACAGCGATGGCGAACACTTCTCCATCTGGTGCTTCGACGGCGCTTGTGACCATGCCCACGCGCTTATCATCACTCAACAGGTCGGCTCCGGCGTTTACAGGCTGCTTTAGCCCTAACCTGACGATGGTTCTGGCAAGGCGCTGGCGGCTTTCCATGCGGGCGATGATCTCCTGACCGGTGTAGCACCCCTTCTGAAAATTTACCTCGTCCCACAGGCCAATTTCCAGCGGAATGTACTCACTGCTGAGTTCACGTCCTATGCCAGGACGCCCGGCACGAATGCGCAAAACGTTGAAAACCAGCCCGCCAGAAGGCTTCAGACCGTAAGGCTGGCCCGCCTGCAATACTGCCGACCACAGAATTTCGGCCTGTTCCACCGGGCAGATCAGTGCCCAGTGCGCACCGTGATAGGGCTTGAGCCGGACGGCGAAAACCTCCACCACATCCTCAACGGTAAACCATAGGCCGTGCATCTCTGGATTCACATCTGACCCCGGATAGAGCACGTCCATAATGGCGTCCGCCTGTGGCCCGTGCAGCGCCAGTTGATAGGTCTGGGCGGTCAGGTCAATGAGTGTGGCCTTATCGTTGAAAAAGATATTGCGGCGCAGATAGTCTGCCAGAGGTGCGCTCCGTCCGGGACCAGCCATCAACAGAGCCGCTTCTTCACGCCAGTTGAAAACCTCAACACGATCAAGAAGGCGCGCGTTGGCATTGAGGAACAGCGTCGCTCTGCCCTCGCAGGGCTGCATGTTCAGCAGATCGTTGGTCGAGATGCGATGTGGCAGGTTAAAGCGATCTTCTCCGCGCAGTTCGATCCGGCCTTCATGGGAACGATCCAACAGCACCGCACTCTCCAGCGCCGCGCCATATTCCGCTGACAAATCGCCAAAATGCAGCGGAATGCCGTCATTAGCCAGAACTGCGCCCTGGGTTCGGTAAAGCGCCTGTAAGGAATCACGCGGGGTCATGAGAGAGTGCCATCCATGCCAGCCCTTCGGGTGCGGTGAGACGTTCCGGCAGGCGATAGAGAAAATGATACGTCAGTGAGTACGTCTGCTCATCGGAGTCGAACTCAATCTCAACCGGATTTGAGCCGTCCAGCGTGGCATAATCCAGGGCGTCTTCTGAGGGCAGGATGCCGAAGGTGTTCTGAATCAGCCGTAACGCCGCTGTCTGTGGCATTTCCCGCTCGCGCAGCAGCACTTCCAGTGGCAGCGACGCGGCAAAGTCGTTATTGGTACGACGCAGGATTTCGGAGCTGTGCGTTGGTGTCAGCGAGACACGGAAAACAGGTTTTGCTGACGCACTCGTGCGGGTGATCCTGTTCTGTTCGGCAGAGACAATGTCGTACAGTTCTTCGGTCGCCTGGTCAAGCTGGTCATTGACGATGAAGTAATCGCAGGTGGGGGCATAGGTCATTTCCATTTCGGCCCGTTTCATGCGGTCGCGAATCATATCCTGATTCTCGTTACGCTCACGCATGTGATCGATGAGGCGCTGCATGGCGGTCGGCGCGACAAAAATCAGGACGGCGTTTTCTGGATAGGCATTACGCAGGATCGTTGCCCCGTAAACCTCAATGTCGGCGATCAGATCGACACGAGCCTGAATGGCAGCTTCAATGGCACTGCGCGGCATTCCATAAAATTGGCCGGGGCGCACTTCCTGATATTCGAGCAGGGATTTGGTGTCAATGAGGTGTTGGAATTCCTCGCCCGTGACAAAAAGATGTTCCCGCCCCTGCTGCTCATTGGGGCGCATTGGACGTGTGGTGGCGGTAGGGAGCTGGGAAAGGTTCTCGATTCGGCCAAGCACTCGGTTCATCAGCGTATTTTTGCCAACGCCTCCCGGACCAACGAGAGCGAACAGCAATCCGAGGTGTTCTCTTGGGACGCCCAAGGTCAAAATCCTTTGACTGTAGATGGAACGTTCTAACCAGTGTAGCAGGTGTCCGTCAGGGGCGCTATAGGGTTTCGGTGAAGAAATTCTATGAAGAAAACAGAAGGGCGTGGCGCAAACCACGCCCCTGCTGTTCAAAATCGGGTTAGTTCACGTCGAACAACTGAATGTCCGCGATCCACCAGCTTACGAACCACTGGTTGGGATTCCAGTTGGTGTTGTTGCCGTTTGGTGGCGGCAGGGCACAGCCATTGCCGTCGCGGCTCAGGCAGTCCGTACCACTGTGGTCAAGCCGGAAGCGAATCATGATCTGCTGCCCGGCGTAGCGCGTCAGGTTATGACGGCGCTCCTGCCAGGCTGTACTTGGGTTCGCTGTATTCTGCGGTGCATTAGTGCCGTTGAACCCCGCTCCCTGGAACCCGGTATCGAAGCCCAGCGCATCCGTAAAGCCATCCGTTCGCCAGGTGAACCCGCCGTCGGTGGAGACTTCAAAGCGTGCCTGTCCTTCGACCTCATAATAGTTGCGGTACGAGATAACCGGGTTGGTTGTGTCCCGCAGATCGAGTGTTCCATCCAGCATGAGCGACGAGTTGGCGCGTGGAATGGCGGGAATATCCGGGAAGGCGGGACCAGCACCCTGTTTCGGGCTGTCGGTGAAGGAGAAATTGCTGCCACCGACCGTCAGAATGAGCACTGCATCCGAACCGCCATCGTACCATTCCAGCGTGAAGCGGTAGCGCTTGCCATTCACCAGCGGAACGCTGCTCATATCAATGGCACGGCTGTGATCCGTCCAGTTATAGATCATGTTCCATTCCTGCAGATCGTTGTTGGTGATTGGCGCTTCAATTGCGGCTGTTCTCGGATTGGCGTCGATCACGTTACCCGCACCGTCGATTTCCTCGTACTTCATACGAACACCATCGTCCGACACGGTGATGTAGCTGTAATCTCCCGCGATGGTTCCTGGTGAACCGATCACAGGCGTATCCAGCACCCAGCGACCGGCGAAGCGGTCGGTATTGATGATCCCCGGACGCGGTGAGTTACGGCGGATATCGTAATTGATGTCCACCACAGTACGGGTCGCGTCGGAGGTGGTTGCGCCGCGTCGCCCATCCAGGAATGTGTCCGCCTGCGTAGCCCCAAACGGGTTCGGGCCGTTCCAGAAGAACTCTCGCCAAACGCCGAGTGCTGTCGGTGCGCCACCAGAACCGTAATACACCTCAGGATCAAGACCCCACGAGCCTTCGGGAATCCAGTTGTTCAGGTTGCGGGCATTGTCGAAGAAGCCGCGCGAGTTAATCGGTGCCTGACCGACGAGCGGCCCGTCGCGTCTCGGCTGGATGCTCACCTGATCGATGTACCAGCCATCGCGGTTGGTTGCGCCGTCCAGTGCATCCATCACGAAGCGGATGCGGATACGACGTCCGGGCGTGGCGCCCGCAGCGGCAAAGGAGGACAGATCGACCTGCTGGCGTGTCCACGCCCAGTTATTGGTGCGGCTGGTCGAGCTGCTCCCCGATGCAATGTTAAAGGGGGTGTTCGTCCATTCGCTCCAGCCGCGATAGTGCTCGTAACACTGCTCAAGCTGGGTGCTGCGGCACCAGTTGTTCATCTGCGTGATGATCTGCGCGTCCGTCTGCTGGAGTTCGCTGCTGATCTGCACCACGATACGGTCGCTTTGCCCAATGTCGTAGCGCGTCCAGAAGTACAGTGTAGGCTCATCCTCGACGCGGGTCGCCCGCAGGTCGAAGGTAGGCAGAAGTTCGAGCACCGAGAAGGAGTCGTGCGGCGTCACTGCAAGCTGCTCTACTGGCGGAATTGCCAGCGGGTAGGTATAGGTGCGGTTCGGCTCATTCACGATTGGCGTTGTCGGTGCCGCAATCTGGCGACCACTCGGGATACCTGCCACGCTGTCATGCAGGCCAAAGATACCGTTGGACTGTTCCCAGTTCACCACGTTCCAGGTGCCGTTGAGCATCCAGTTCGCGCCGCGTCCGGTGTCGGGGCCATCAAGGTCTTCCGTGTAGATGCTGCCGCTGCCGGGCAGAAGCGTACCACCGCCGATATCACGGTTCTCGCCCTGGTTCCACAGACGGTAGCTGACCTCAGAGAACTCATTAATGTTGATATGGTCGATGTAAATGCCGTCGTCCAGCGTGTTGTCGTTGGCGCTGTTGAGGCGGAAGCGGAACACAACATCGTCATCGACTCGGCTGACAGGATCGGTAAAGGTACGGGTGATCGGTCGCAGGTCAATGTAGACGAATTCCCACGCGACGTTGCGACTGAAGCGGCCATCACTGACAGCGCGTGTGGTGGTCATCTGGAAGGTATAGGCCCACAGCGGTTTCCACTGGGTATCGTTCTCACCTGCCTTGCGCCACTCCACGAAGAAGTTTTCGTTGGAGTTGAGGATGCGCCGATGCCAGAAGGTCATCACCGGGTTCACCGCCGCCGTTGTGCGTGTATTCCCGCCTGCCGGGTTGCGGTTGGTCAGCAGCAGATTTTCGGGCGTATCATTGTTGAAGTCGATGGCCCAGGCGGTGCGCATCAGTGAGTTGGCGTTGTTCTGATAGGTAGCCGGGGTGCCATCCGGGTTGGTGCCGGGGCTGTCGGTAAAGCTGTGCTGCTGATCGGGGTCGAGCGCATCCGGCCAGAAGGAATCGGCAGTGCGTGCCCAGTTGCCGCTGACCAGCCAGTTGCCGATACCGACTTCCGCGCCGTCAAAGAACGGATAATCCAGGAACAGCGGGCGACCGATACGCTCCAGGTAGATGTTGTCGATGAACCACCCGTCGCTAAGCACCGCATCCGACCGCACCAGCAGCGCAAAACGCAGGCGGAAGCGCGGCACCGGGATGCCGGAAAGATTGATTTCCTTCTTTTCCATCGCGGGACGGTTGAAGGCCAGCGTGTTATCGGTGGCGACGATACGCCCGGCTGGAACGGGTGCCAGCGGATCAGGGTCGGGCACGGCCTGCCAGACCGCCGGGCCGACGCCATAGGGGGTCGTCGAGTACTGCACTTCAAGCCCGGTATAGCGTCCGATGTTGTAGGCGTGATAGAACGACAGCATCGCCTGGCCGGAATCGCCTTCACGGTCGGGCGTGGTGCCGCTTACGTCAATCAGGCCGTTGAACTCGATGTAGTGGGTGCGAACGGTATCGGCAGCCGTGAACGGTGCGGTATTGTAGGGCGGTGCCAGCGGGTAGGCTGGCGACTCGCTGAAGCGCGTGTAGTTGGTGCCGGGGCTTTGCTCCCACGACTGGTTGGTGCCGCCAGGGGTTCCCGCCACGTTGACGCCCGTCAGACGCCAGCCAACACTGGTGATAAAGTCCTGCGCCTGCTCGGCATTATTCGTGTTGAAGTCCCAGAAGCTGTTGGGCTGACCGGGGGCGTAGACGTAGGTGTTGGCGTTGGGCGACCCGGTGCCGGAACCAATGGTGAAGGTGCGCGCGGGCACTGACTGTTTAATCTCGATATCGTCAATGTACCAGCGGCGGACATTGTTACCATTCTGGTTCTGCATGACAAAACGGAATGTCACCCGTTTATTGGTGAAGTCCACCCCGTTGACGTTGTTGAGGCTGACGACGTTGCGCGTCCAGTTGTAGTTCGCGCCAGCACTGGCACGCAGGTTCACCCGCTGCCATTGCAGCGCTGTGCGATCCACACTCAAGGCCGGATTATCGCGATATTCGGCGATTTCAAGCCAGGCGCTCTGCGTGTTGTTACCTGCGCCCTGCAAATCCCATACATCCCAGTACGTGAATTCCCAGTTGCCCGCAGGCACCTGAACGTAACCGCGATATTCCAGATGGCAGCGCATGTTGAGCGGGAAGCCGCCTGTGGCCGGGTCACCGCCGCGATATTCTTCCCACATCCACTGAGAAGTTTCGGATTGCAGCGAGTCGCGGATGTCACCGACATTCTGGCGGCGTCCCCAGTTACAATCGGGGGTGCCAGCAGTGGGGTTGCCGCCCGCGATACGTGTATCGTCCGGGTTCGGAGCACGACCATAGGTGAGGGAAATATTGGCAGGCCCGGTGCCTTCGAAGTATTCCACCACCAGCCTTATCTGCTGCTGGTTCAGCGTACCGACCGGGATGTTGCGAACGACGGTCACGCTGCCGCCACCGGGGTTCCAGTCATCAACCACCAGACAGTTGGCATCCGGTTCCTGACGAACAACAGGCGCGGCAGGCGCACCAGCGGGAGCCCCCGTGCTTTGCTGAGCACCAGTGCAGCCAGGGCGGACGATGTAGAAGCGCACACCATCGTCATAGGTCAGATTGAAGGCAATCGGGATATTGGTTCCCGGCGTAAGGCCTGTTCCAGTCGTGGGCGACGGGTCAATCCAGATCGGTTTGGTGTAGCGCACCGAGAAGTTCTGGTAGTTGTTGGCGGCCTGTTCCGGCCCACCCGGCCAGAAGTTGAACGGGCCGCGCTCGCCCCAGTTGAAGTCCAGCAGACCGCGTGGCGCATTGGGCATCAGGCGGTTGCACTGCTGCACAACCTCACCCGTTAGGCTGGTGTTGGCGAAATAATCCCCGCACCAATCGTCTGTGCCCAGGAAGAAGCCCGAATTGACGCGCCAGCGTTCCGGGTCAGCGACCGTGTTTGGATAAGGATTCGCCTCATCCTTAAACGGCGCAACACTGCTCACGTCCAGCGGTGTGGGCGACGGCGTTGGGGTAGGGGAGGGCTGCCGGGTGTTAGTCGGTGTCACCGGTGACGGCGTCGGCGATGGCCCCGGTGTGGGGGAATTGGTGGCGGGCGGCGGGGTACGGGTGGGCAGGGCGTTTTCCGCCGGGGGGTTGGCCGCCACATACGTCACCGTCAGCCAGAATTCCTCTGGCCCGCCGATCTCTCCGGGGTTCGGGGGTGCCCCAACGACGTTAAAGACCGTGTTTCTGAAAACGTTGCCGATGACCGGCCCCGTCGCTGCCAGCGCGACCCCGAACGCGACGGCAATCAGCGCGAGGATCAGCGCGTACTCAATGAGCGCCTGACCTCGGCTTCTGTCTTGCGAAGGTGACTCGATAAATTCTTGCATAGTTCTCAACCTTTGATCGGCTGGTGCGAACATTGACGAATCATTATTTTGACGCATGGTTATCCCTCTCTATGTTACCTGATTATCACGCCTTTGCGTGGTGAATTTTGTTCAAGCGTTGTTCAAATCCGTTTACAAATAAATCGGATTAAGTTTGAACTCGCATTCAACCTGGCCGTGTGCTATCCTCGCACCCATCGAAAGGGCTTGATTTCCACAAAAAATGCGAACCCCTTTGCTTGAATTAGAATAAAGAGGTCGTTCGATGACTGCCAGTTTGATTGATGGGCGTGTGGTGGCGGAGCGGATGCGCGGGCAGATCGCCGAAGAAGTGAGCCGCTTCACCGCCCAGTATGGCTATCCACCAGGGTTGGGCGTCGTGCTGGTTGGCGATGACGCGGCTTCTGAGATGTACGTGCGCATGAAGCGCCGCGCCTGTGAAACTGCCGGGATGCACTCTGCGGCGCATATTCTGCCCGCAAGTGCGACACAGGACGAAGTCGAAGCGGCGGTGCGGTCGCTCAACGACGATCCGCGTATTCATGGGATTCTGGTGCAGCTTCCCATGCCGAAGCATATTGATGAAGACCGGGTGTTGAGTCTGGTCAGCCTGGAAAAGGATGTGGACGGTTTTCATCCGATCAACGTTGGCCTGCTGGCGCAAAAAGGGCGTGAGCCGTATTTCACACCAGCGACACCTACCGGCTGTATGGTGCTGATTCAGGAAGCTGGCCTCGACCTGCGTGGCGCGAATGCTGTGGTGCTGGGGCGGAGTAATATCGTCGGACTGCCGCTTGCGCTGATGCTGATGAAGGCGGACGCGACCGTGACCGTCTGCCACAGCCGCACTCGCAATATTGAGGAGATCGTGCGCGGCGCGGATGTGCTGATTGCAGCCATTGGCAAACCCAACTACGTCAAAGGCGACTGGCTCAAGCCTGGCGTGATCGTCATTGATGTAGGCACGAATAAAATTGATGACCCAGCGGCGGAAAAAGGTTATCGCTATGTCGGTGACGTGGAGTTCGATAGTGCGTTGGAAGTCGCAGGGGCGATCACGGTTGTGCCCGGCGGCGTCGGCCCTATGACCATCACCATGCTGATGCAGAACACGCTCAAGGCCGCCTGGAAGCTGGCCGAGCGCCAACTGGCCTGATTGCCCATCCCTCACACGAAAGCAGGTTGCGATGACCATTGCATGGGATAAAGTGCTGCCCGTGATCGTTTCGATTGGGGTAATTGTTCTGGTCGCGATTCTGCGGCAGTACTCGCGCCAGTTTGCGGCGATTGCCGCGACCATGCCGTTGAATATTCCGCTTGGGATGTGGATTGTCTACGCTGGCGCAGAGGACAAACAGGCTGCGCTGACGGACTTCAGCCAGGCGGTGCTGGTCAACATTATTCCTACAGTAATTTTTATGATTGTCGCCTGGCAGACGACCAGAGCCGGATGGGAACTGGTGCCCACCGTCGCGCTGGGGTACGTGGCATGGGCGATCAGTCTGTTGTGCATTCTTCTCCTGCGACGCACACTTGGGATTTAGACGATGATCTGGCGTGATTGTGATCTGCTGGTGGCCTGGCTGGCGGCGGAACGAGGGCGTTTGCTCCGCGAACTGTTGGGCATTGATGAACGTGCCCTGACGACGGTGCCTGTTTTCTCGAATTGGACAGCGACGAATCTGCTGGCTCATATCGGGGATTATGATCGTGTGTTTGCGGAACGAATCGAGTTGGTGCTGAACGGCAATCCGGAACGAATCGAGCCGATTGACGATCTGGATGTGAACAACGTTCCCCTCCACGAACGCATCCGCCACTGGTCTCTGGAAGCGTCGGTTGATTACCTGGAAGGGATGCGTCGCAAATTCCTCAGCGCACTGGAATATTTCCCCGATGAAGACCTCGACCGGGATATTCCGGTATCCTGGGGGACGGCGCGTGTGCGTACATGGATCGAATGGCGGCACAAGCACGATTTCGGCCACGCCGATGATCTGCGGGCATGGCGGGAGAAATATGCCTATGATGGTTGGAATGGCCCAAAAGCCATTCTGCTGGCAACCATCCGGGCTGCTCGCGCTGATCTGCTGGCGACGATGACGCTTGTCCCAAAAGCCGAACGTGAGACGCGCCTCGTCTGCGGAGAGTGGACGCTCAAGGACGTAGCGGGGCACATGGCGGACTGGACGACCTACTTCCTCGGCTGCGTTGCGATCATGCAGGGCGAGAATCCACCGGACGGATGGGAACAGCCCGAAGATGAGGCGGATGCGTACAATGCACGGCGTCAGGCTGCACGGCGCGATCAGCCCTGGATTCAAGTGTGGGCAGAATTCAACGCCCGCTATTCCACCTTGCGGGAGTGTCTGGAAAAGCTGACCGACGAGCAGATCAATCAGCAGCAGGTTACAACCCCTTACGCTTCGATCTATGAATGCGCCTGGTCATCTTTGGAGCATGACCTGGATCATGCTGCGGTGATAAGGGCTGCACTTCAACTGGAGATGCCTTCGCGCCTGCTGACGTTTTCCGGCCCGTTTACATAAGAAGTCTGTAGAAAGTGGTGTAAAAACTTGAAGCCTTTGCCCAAACTGGGGTTTACTGGTGCTTAAGCGAACCGACTTGGTCAACGCTGAATGAATGCCAGTAGGGGATTTCTTGATGGAACTGCTTTCTTATCTGCGCGAATTGGGGCTTTCCCCTGATGAGGCCTATCTCCGCGAAGGGCTGAGCATGATGATGCGGCTGCTGATGGAAATTGAGGTCAGCCGTACCATCGACGCTCTACCCTATGAACGCAGCGACGACCGTTCGAATTACCGCAACGGCTACCGTACCCGTGCGTGGCGCACTCGCTGTGGCACGATCACGCTGCACATCCCCAAACTGCGACGCGGCACCTATACCCCTGGGTTGATCGAACGCAGTACGGAAGATGTGCTGCTGGCGCTGTTGCAGGAAGCCTATGTGCTGGGGCCATCCCAGACACGGATGTCCGCGCTCCTTAATCAACTCAAGCTGGATGATGCCCATCCGAGTGAAACCGCTGCACTGACGGAACAGCTAGACGATCTTGTGCGCCGTTTCCGGGATCGGCCACTGCGCAGCCCGTACCCTTATCTCTGGCTGGACGTGGTGGAGACGCCCGTCAGCGAAGGACGACGCGCGGTTGCTGTTGCGGTTGGAGTGGGCAGCAATGGACGGCAGGACGTGCTTGGTTTTGAGGTTGGGTCGAGCGCGGATAATCCAACCCTGTGGCGTACCTTTCTGCGCAAGCTGGCGCTGCGTGGTCTGCGGGGTGTGCAGTTGGTGATCAGCGACTCCTATGGCGGGGTGAAAGCGGCAGTACGCGAGGTGCTGTATGCGGAATGGCAGTACAGCCGCGCTCATGCCCTTGAGGACGTACTGCGTGCCGTGCCGCTTGATGATCACAACACCGTCGCTGCCGCCATCTCAACCATCTTTGTCCAATCCACCCCGCAGGCTGCCGCTACCCAGCTACAGCAGGTGGTCGATTCGCTGGGTATGCAATGGCCGCAGGCCGCACATCGACTGAGCATGGTCGGCACTGATCTGCTAGCGTATCTTTCTGTGCCAGAGGTGGACTGGGTGCTGGTGACAACGGCCAATGTCATGCAGCGAGTCCGGCAGGCGCTCACGCAGCAGGCCGATGCGATTGGGATTTTCCCGCCGCCGGGCGTGATGCTGCTGGACGCACATCAGCCGTTCGCCGGGTTGGATGTTGAAGGACAATACCAGCCGAGTGCGCTTGCCGCTCCATTGATGTAACCCCGATGAAGGGCAACTGAGTCAGTGGTGATGGCGAGCAGATTTTCCTGCTCCATCTGGTTAATTCGCCCATGCACTGCATTTACGTATGTTCAATTCATCTTATAAGGAGATGTTGCAATGGCTTATAATCTGGTTCCAATGGTGGTCGAAAATACCGGACGCGGGGAACGTGCCTATGATATTTTCTCGCTGCTCCTCAACTCTCGCGTGGTGATGCTCGGAACGGATGTTAACGATCAGAGCGCGAATCTGATGGTGGCGCAGTTGTTGTTCCTCGACCGGGAAGACCCCAAGAAGGAAATCAAGATGTATATCCAGTCACCGGGCGGGCAGGTCTACGCCGGGCTGGCGATTTATGACGCGATGCAGCAGATTTCGGCTCCCGTCAGCACGACTGCGATTGGATGGACGGCCAGCTTCGGGACGGTAATTCTGGCAGGGGGCGAAAAAGGGCTGCGTTATGCGCTCCCCAATGCCACCATTCACATGCACCAGCCGCATGGGGGTGGACAGGGGCAGGCCAGCGATCTCGTCATTATGGCGAAGGAAACGACCCGGCTCAAGGAAATCCTGCTTGACATTTTCATTAAGCATACCGGGCAGACCCGCGAACGCATCGAACGCGACTTCGACCGTGACATTTTTCTCTCCGCACCGCAGGCTGTCGAGTATGGCCTGATTGATGAGGTTCTGGACAGCCGCCGCGTTGTGGAGAAAAGCAACGGCCACAAGAACGGTTTCCATCCCTGATCGCTATCTCGATTGATCGGGCGGCATATCCAGGCTAAACTCTGGCGTATTGATCGGAAGCGTACCTTAAACGGTGCGCTTTTTGTTTGGGAAGTGCCGAATGCCTGAACAATTCCTGCGACTGGGCACATCCTGCCTTGTGTTCAACGATGCTGGAGAAGTGCTGCTTTCCCAGCGAGGCGACCTGGGTACGTGGAATATTCCCGGCGGTCGGCTGGATAAGGGGGAACTGCCGGCGGAGGCCGCTGCTCGTGAAGTGCGTGAAGAAACCGGGATTGAAGTGGAAATTGTGCGTCCGGTCGGGCTGTACTATGTCACCCGCTGGCAGCGGCTAAACGTGCTGTTCAGGGGCAAAGCCGTTGGCGGAACGCTGCTCGGCAGGACGACCGAAACGCTGGACAACCGCTTTTTCCCGGTCGACTCGCTTCCAGCAGGATTTTCGCAGCACAAACGCATTCAGCAGGCGTTGAATGAGTCAATCTCTCTGAATGTTCGGGAAACACCAGTAGAGGAATATCGGCGGCTTCGGCTGCGGTTTGGCCTGCGCTATATGGAGAACTGGCTGTCAGGCCGACCCGAACCCCGCTATCCCCGCTTTGAAGTGCGAGCGGTGGCAATCGTGCGAGAAAGCGAAGGTGAGCGTGTTCTTGCAATGCCGAGTGGAGATGGGTGGATGCTGCCAGCAATTCTTTGCGATGGCCGTGCTGCACCCTGGCAGCAGCTTGCAATTTCGCTGCAAAAGTTGCTGCCCTTAGAACTGACGTTGACCTGGCAGGGCGTTTGGCAAGACACTTCAAGCGGCGTCCTAGAATTTGTTTTTGCGGCACAAACGCATCTTCATCCGTTGAAGAAAGTTGCCGACTGGGTATCTATGGATAATGAGTTCATCGAACAGGATCGCGACTACCTCGCGCAGAATGAGAATTTCTTCTTTCTGTAACTCTAACCTTATTGCAAACCTATAAATTACTGAATTAAATCCAAATTTCAAATCAACGTTGGCTAAATTGCATTACACTTAAGCCATGACTCTTGTGCAAAAGGTATTGAGGGCTATGTCATCGTTCTTCTCGCCAGCTATTTACTTAATGAATCGCCTCAAGTACCTGCAAAAGTTCACCTTTGTCGGGGCGATTCTGCTGATTCCCCTCGCTTTTGTCATGGTACAGTTCCTTGCTGGAATCAACTACGACATCAATTTCAGTTCAAAAGAACAGGATGGGCTGGTCTACAACGCACCTCTGGTTGATTTTCTCCAGGATGTCCAGCAATACGCCGCCCTGCGCAGCGCCTTCTTTTATGGAGAAACCTCGCTGCGCGATGCGATGCTGGCAAAGCAGGCCGAAATCGAGCAGGATGTCACTGCGATGGATGCAGTGAACGCTCAACTGGGCGTTTCGCTTGGTGTGCGTGAACAGTGGGATGCAGTGCGCGGGCAGTGGGTGGCTCTGCGTGAGACACCGATGCTGACTCTGCTTCGACCGGGACGAAGCACCGACACAGTGAGTGAGGCTGACATTATCACCTCGACGCTGGCCTTAATCACAGTGGTCGGCAACAATTCCAATCTGATCCTTGACCCCGACATCGACAGCTATTATCTGATGGACAATCTCATCAACAAGCTCCCACTGATGTCGGATTACAGCAGCCAGATTCGCACTCAGTTGCTTGATCTGATCGCCCGTGACCAGATTACCTTCAGCGAACAAACTAGACTGAGCATTCTTGCTGGCCTGGTGCGTTCGACGATGGAACTGTCCGAAACCAGTTACAACTACACTTTTAGCGCATCGCCACATCTTGAAGAAACCCTGCGCCCCTTTCTGCAAACCAATCAGGAGCAGCTTGAGGCGTTTCTGATGCGTGTGGAACGCGATTTCCTGTCGATTCGCATTGATGCCTCTGAAGGGGAACTAGACGCTGCCCAGGTCAATCTCGACTCGCAGACCTACCTTGATCTTGCGGATGAAGCACTGGAAACGACGTTTACCCTTTATGACCAGACTTCAGCCGATCTGAACAGGCTGCTGGAAACGCGCATTGACGGCTTTGTGATGCAGCGCAATCTGGTCGTGCTGCTGGCGTTGGTTGCTTTGCTGGCGGTGGTCTATCTGTTTATCGGTTTTTACCTGTCAGTGCGTCGCGCCATTCAGGGGTTAGATCACGCCGCGCAGCGCTGGGTTTCGGGCAATATGAGCGAGGCCTTCACCCTCGACAATCGCGACGAACTGGCACAGGTGGCGAATTCCTTCAATACCATCGCGAGTGAACTGATCGGCGCACGTGACCAGGCCTTGAACGCCAGCCGCGCGAAAAGCACGTTTCTGGCGAATATGAGTCACGAACTGCGCACACCGCTGAACGCAATTATCGGTTACAGCGAGCTGATTGAGGAAGAAGCGCAGGATGACGGTAATGACCACTACATCGCCGATCTGAAGAAGATACAGAGCGCGGCACGGCATCTGCTTGGCCTGATTAACGACATCCTTGATTTCTCCAAAATCGAAGCCGGAAAGATGGAACTGCATCTGGAGAATATCGAAGTTGATAAGATGGTTGAGGAAATCGTCACAACCATCCAACCGCTGGTCGAGAAGAATGGCAACACCTTCGATTTACAGATAAGCGACTCAGTCGGTGTGATGTACGCAGACTTGACCAAAGTGCGCCAGATTTTGTTCAACCTGCTCAGCAACGCATCCAAGTTTACCGAAAAGGGGGTCGTACGGCTGACGGTAGATCGCAGAATGGAGCGTGACAGTGAAGTGCTGGTGTTCCAGGTGCAGGACAGCGGTGTGGGAATGACGGCGGAACAGCTGGGCAAGCTGTTCAAGGAATTTTCACAGGCGGATTCGTCCACCACGCGCAAGTATGGCGGCACAGGCCTGGGTTTAGCCATCAGCAAGCAGTTCAGCATGATGATGGGGGGGGACATCGTCGTGGAGAGCGAATTCGGTAAAGGCTCCACGTTTACCATGACCCTGCCCGCTGTTGTTGTGCTCAAGATCGAACAGCCGACCAACGGTTCTCGCAGCAAGGAGTTGAAGCCGGGCGATGACTTTACTGTGCTGGTCATTGATGATGATCCCTCCGTGCGCGAACTGCTCCAGCGTTTTCTGGAAAAGGAAGGCTTCCGCGTTGAAACCGTGACCAATGGCAAGGACGGTCTGCGGCGGGCGCGTGAACTGAAACCGAACGCAATCACGCTGGATGTGATGATGCCGGGAATGGACGGTTGGGCGGTCATGACGGCGCTCAAGGCTGATGCGGAACTGTCGCATATCCCGGTGATTATGCTGACGATGGTGCGCGATAAGAACCTCGGCTATGCGCTGGGTGCTGCGGATTATCTCACCAAGCCTGTTGATCGCGATCAGCTTATTGCCGCGCTGCGCCGCTATGAGTGCCATGTCGGCGGGTGTGATGTGCTGGTGGTCGAAGATGATGAGATGACACGCGAGATGATTACGCGCACACTCACTAAGGAAGGCTGGCAGGTCGCGCAGGCTGAAAACGGACGTGTTGCGCTGGAACGCCTGCAAACGCAGAAGCCGGACATGATTCTGCTCGACCTGATGATGCCCGAAATGGACGGGTTCGAGTTTATCGAAGCGCTGCGCAGGACGGAGGCCGGGCGGTCGATTCCGGTACTCGTCGTCACCGCGCTTGATCTGGACTCGGCCACCCGCGAGGCCCTGAGCCGCCAGGTACAGCACATTCTGCAAAAGGGCGCCTACAGCCGTGACGATCTGCTTAAGGAAGTGCGTGAGGCCGTCAGCAAGCTCGTGAATATTTCGACTCAGAAGGTATAGGCGGCGAGTCGCGTCCGACCGAAAACAGGGTACACTCAAGGCCGCGTTGTATGGACGCGGTCTTTTTATTTTTCTGCCTTCACGAAAAGGCTTCCAGGGACGAAACGGTTCAGCACTTATGGCAGCGATTGACCAGCAAATCATCGAGACGATTAAACAGCGAGTCACCCGGCAGCGCGACGACATCATCACCTTTCTGCGCGAACTGTGTGCCATCCCCAGCTACGACAGCCAGATTCGGGCGGTGGGGGAGCGGGCAGAAGCAGAGATGCGCAAACTCGGCTTTGACGATGTGTGGTGGGACAAAATGGGCAACGTCGTTGGCGTGATCGGGAATGGCCCGCTCAAACTGCTCTACGACAGCCATATCGACACGGTTGGCATTGGCAACCCCGGCGAATGGGAGTGGGATCCGTTCCAGGGAAAAATTGAGAATGGTGTTTTTTATGCGCGGGGTGCCTGCGATGAAAAGGGCAGCACACCGGGGATGATCTACGGTCTGGCGCTTGCAAAGGAACTGGGTCTGCTGGACGGAGTCACCGCCTATTACTTCGGCAACATGGAAGAGTGGAACGACGGCAGCGCCCCTCATGCCTTCGTTGAGGTCGAGGGGATTCGCCCGGATTTTGTGGTGGTCGGTGAGCCGACGAAGATGCAGGTCTATCGTGGGCATAAAGGCCGCGTGGAGTTTGCAATCACAGCCAGAGGCAAAAGCGCCCATGCTGCCAGCAACTTCCTCGGTGACAACGCCATTTACAAGCTGCTGCCCATTATCGACACCATCAGCAAACTGGAACCGGAGTTTAAAGACGATGCGTTCCTCGGCGCGGGACGCATCACGGTCACGGATATGAAGGTCGAAACGCCCAGCATCAACGCTGTTCCAAATGCCGCGACCATCTATATCGACCGTCGTGTGACCTTTGGCGAAGAACCACAGGCAGAACTGGAACGGTTGAAGCGTGTGGTCGGGGATCGTTCCGACATTGACGTGCAAATCCTGATTTATGATGAGCCGAGCTATACCGGGTTCAAGTTCCCGCTGGACAAGATTTACCCTGCATGGGCGCTGCCGGAAGAAGCCCCGTTCGTGCAGGCCGGGTTGCAGGCACAGCAACTCCTCTGGGGGGAAAAGCTGCCGACTGGGAAGTGGGATTTTTCCACCAATGGCACCTATTGGGCGGGGAAAGAGGGTATCCCCAGTATTGGCTATGGCCCTGGCGATGAAGTTCATGCTCATACCGTGATCGACCAGGTAAAGCTGGACGATGTGGTCAAGGCCACCGAATGGTATGCGCTGCTGCCAGGTCTGCTCAAAGAATAAGACATGTGTAAAAACGGACTGTAGTCCGCTTGATTGGTAAGTCTGCGAAACGTCGTAGCGTCTTAGGGGTTAGAGCGATCAATCGACGGAGAAGCGGATGTCCAACGAGTTTCGAGATTACAGCAGCGACGACATTACCGTGCAGTACAGCGTAAAGCGCTGCATCCACGCGGCAGAGTGTGTCCGGCGGCTGCCACAGGTATTTGATACCAACAAGCGCCCCTGGATACAGCCAGCGAATGCCAGCGCTGATGACATCGCCGACATGATCCCGAACTGCCCCAGCGGTGCATTGCGCTATCAACGCAAGGACGGCGGCTCTGTGGAGGCGGTGCCACAACACAATACGCTGCGATTGGCCGAAAACGGCCCGCTGTATCTGCGCGGGAGCCTGGAAATTCAGGACTCGTCCGGAAATGTGCTGAGCACGGATACGCGGGTGGCGCTGTGCCGCTGCGGTGCGTCAAGCAACAAGCCGTACTGCGACAACAGCCATAAGGACATCGGGTTCACCGCTGCCCCTGTCACAAGCGTGAACGCGACTTTTCCTGAATCAGCGGCGCAACCAGCAGGGCAGGTGGTCGTCACGCCAGCGCAAAATGGCCCGCTGCTGCTGCAAGGCAATGTTGAGCTTCTGGATGCAAAGGGAGGGGTCGTCTTCCAGGGCGACAAGGCTGCGCTGTGCCGCTGTGGTGGCTCCCAGAACAAGCCTTTCTGCGACGGCACACATAACACAATCGGCTTCCTGGCAGATTGATCGTAAATACCTGGTTTGAAGATGGAGTACGGACGATGACCATTCTCGGTTTGCACCACATCACCCTTGTCAGTTCTGATGCCCAGCGTACCGCCGATTTCTACACGCGCGTGCTGGGGCAACGCCTCATAAAAAAGACCGTCAACTTTGACGCGCCGGATACCTATCATCTCTATTTCGGTGATGAAACGGGTTCCCCCGGTTCGGCCATCACGTTCTTTGAATGGCCGGACGCCCCCAAAGGCCACACAGGAATCGGTGGTACGCATCATCTCGCTCTGCGCGTGAAGGATTATGATGGGCTGCTCAAGTGGAAGCGCCGCCTGACCGATCTTGGCCTGAACGTCGATGGGCCGTTTGACCGTCACTATTTCAAGTCGATCTACTTCCGCGACCCGGACGGCGTAATTCTGGAAATTGCGACCGACGGCCCCGGCTGGACGATTGATGAAGAACCCGACGCACTCGGCACCGAGTTCCGCGCACCGCCGGAAGCCATGATGGTGGCGAACCGCGATTCGGAAGCGATTAAAGCGCTGACCTGGGCGGAGCCTGTAACTGAAATTACCGGAGATATGGCGCTGCTGCAAGGGATGCACCACATCACGGCCATTGGTGCGAATATCCAGCAGACCCATGATTTCTATCACCGCATTTTGGGGATGCGGCGCGTCAAGATGACGGATAACTTCGATGACCCTGGCTCTGCCCACTGGTACTGGGGCGTGGGCGAGGGCAAACCCGGCACACTGATTACGTACTTCGAGCGTGACCCGAAGAAAGTGCGCCGCGCCCAGGTTGGCATCGGCCTGACCCACCATATCGCCTTCGCCGTCGAAAATGAGGATGTCCAGCGCGAATATCAGAAGAAGCTGACCCGCGAGGGCTACCGTGTGTCGGACATCAAGGATCGTGTGTACTTCCGCAGCATCTACACGCATGACCCTGATGGACATATCGTGGAGCTGGCGACGCTTGGGCCTGGTTTCCTGGTGGACGAAGATGTAACGACTGCTGGTACGGGATTAATGCTGCCGTCCTGGTATGAACAGCACCGCGCGACCATCGAAGGCGCGTTGAAGCCCGTCACGGTCGAACCCTGGCATAACCCGACCCAGGAAACCAACCCGGAGCAGGCCTGATGACCATCGAAACGGATGTACATATCAATACGCCAGTTCGGCAGATGGGTGAACCACTGGACAAGGCGAAAGCCGCGCTGGTGATGATTCATGGGCGTGGGGCGACGGCGGAAAGTATGCTTTCGCTGATCAACGACATCGGCACAGAAGGTTTTGCTTATCTTGCGCCTCAGGCCGCTGGCAATACGTGGTATCCCTACCCATTCATGTCGCCTATCGAGGCCAATGAACCTGCGCTATCGTCGGCGCTTAACAAAATCGAGCGAGTAATCGCACAGGTCGCCGCGGCAGGTATCCCTGCTGAAAAAACCGTGCTGATCGGGTTTTCACAGGGGGCATGTCTGACGCTGGAATATGCCGCCCGCCATGCTGAGCGCTACGGTGGCATTATCGGCCTGAGCGGTGGGTTAATTGGCCCGGTAGGTACACCGCGCGATTATCCCGGTTCACTGGCGGGAACCCCTGTGTTCCTGGGTTGCAGCGATGTTGACTCCCACATTCCGCTCCAACGTGTGCACGAGTCGACCGAAGTACTTCAGCAGCTTGGCGGCAGCGTGACCGAGCGCATCTATCCGGGAATGGGGCACACCGTCAACCAGGACGAAATTGATTTCGTGCGCCAACTGCTGGCCGAAATCGTCCGCTAGAATCTGAACTCCCGGCTATGTCTCTCTCAAAAGGAAGCGATCAATCGTCGCTTCCTTTTTGTTTTTCACCTGCCGACTTATAATCCGGTGATAAATTGGTTGCTGGAAAGTTGCAGTCATGATTTACGTGATGCGGCACGGTGAAAGCGTGGTCAACCTTGAACGTCGGCTGACCTGCCGTAAGCTTGACGGGGATTTATCTCCGTTGGGTCAGCAGCAGGCAAGGCAAGCGGCGGCCTGGCTGCACGATAAAGGCATTCGTACTATTCTCACCAGTCCTTTTCATCGTGCGGAGCAGACTGCCCACATCGTCGGGAAAGTGCTTGGCGTTGCACCGACGATTGACGCAAATCTCGCAGAAATGAACTGTGGCGATCTGGAAGGGCGGACGGACGAGGACGCCTGGGACATGTGGACAGAAGTTTTCGAGCGCTGGAAGACGTGCGACTGGGAATGTCGCTTTCCGGGCGGAGAGACGTTCCGACAGGCACACGACCGTCTGGTGGATGTCCTCCTGCGGGCGACTGAGCTTCTCGAAAAGACCGGGGGATCGGTGCTTCTGGTGACGCATGGGGGAATCACACGGGCGGTGCTGCCCTATCTCTGTGTGAATGCTGCCGCGCTCCAGCGAATTTCCCATCTCCACAACACTGGAATAGCCGTGTTTGAACCTTACGATCCTGGACGGTATGCCTGCATGGCGTGGGATATTGTCGAACATTTAACCTGAAGTTCGATAGAAGGAGGGAGCGATGATCTCGATTGTTGGACGTTTTCGGGTCAGGCCGGACAAGCGAGAGTCCTTTCTTGAATTTGCGGAGTATCTGATAGATCACTCACGGCAGGAAATCGGCTGCGAATCCTTTGGTATTTACGAGGATATTCTCCAGCAGGACTGGTTTGTAATGCTGGAAGAATGGCAGAACCAGGACACGCTGGAAAAGCATCGCCATACCGCCCATTTCGCCCGCTTTATTCAGGAGTTTAACGATTATCTGGAAGGGGAGGCAGTTTTCAGAGTTCAAGAGGGGTAAACTATTGGTTATAATCTGGCAACTTTTCAAAAAGACCATGAATGCGAATGATGATGTCCCACGTTTTTATCAGCTACAGCAAACTCAACTGGGACTATGCCCGCTCCCTGGCGGATCGCCTGTTGGCGGAAGGCTTCGATGTCTGGATTGACGACCGCATCGACTACGGAGAAGACTGGTGGCGGATGATCGTGCGAGCGATCAGAACGTGCGCCGCGTTTACGGTCGTGATGACACCGGAAGCAGACGGCTCCCGCTGGGTGCAGCGCGAGGTGACGCTGGCGGACGAACTGGGCAAGCCCGCCTATCCACTGCTGCTCAAAGGCGATATTCTGGACAGCGAAAACTGGACGATGTTCGTGCGCACACAGTATGTGGACGTGCGCGATGGTCACTTACCCCCAACCGACTTCTATAATCGGCTGGCGCACAGCGTTCCTCGTAAGGAAACCCAGGGTTCTGAAGTGACCGATCCGACCGCGCTTCCCTCAACCGCCGAGCTGAAGCCGCGCTGGCACACCCATAAGCGAGTGATGTCGGTCGAAACTGAACCTCAGGACGCTGCCGTTCTGGTCAATGAAGTGCCGGTAGAGGCAGAACCGCAGTTTGTGCTGCCGGATGTGCGCACCGTTTTACCAGAGCCATTCGAGTGGTGTCTTATTCCGGAAGGGACGGTTGTTCTGGAAATCAGCCGCCGCAACCGTCCGACCTTCGACCTGCCAGCCTTTGCCATTGCCAAGTACCCGATTACCAACGCCCAGTATCAGGTATTCGTCAAAGCGCTGGACGGCTATCGTGACCCGCGCTGGTGGGATTTTTCCAACGAGGCGCGGGCATGGCGCAAAAGCTGGTCACAGCCTGACCAGACTGGCTATATGGGTGACGATGTCCCGCGCACGAACGTGACCTGGTATGAGGCTGTAGCCTTTACGCGCTGGCTGACCTTTAAGGTTAATGGGAATGCAACGCCGTCCACTGCCGACGAACCGTACCGCATTTCGCTGCCGACCGAGCAGCAGTGGCAGCGGGCGGCGCAGGGGGATGATAATCGCATTTATCCCTGGGGAGACCAGTTTATCGCCAACCGCGCCAATACGAGCGAAAGTGGGCTGCGGCGACCCACACCCGTAACACGCCATACCACTGGCGCCAGCCCCTACGGAGTCTTTGATATGGCAGGCAACGTCTGGGAATGGTGCCTGAATGATTGGTCAACCAATTCGACCGATCTGAGTGGTAGCCGCACCCGAATCCTGCGTGGCAGCTCATGGAGCAACGATGCCGAGGCGGCGAAGGTCACCTTCCGCGATTATGGCGGTCCGGAGGAGCGCTTCAACCTGCGCGGGTTTCGCATTCTGACCTACCCACAGCAAATGCCCTGATCTTTCCCTGACGACGACACGGATTTTGTTCACTTCGCATTCTGAACGCCTTTGCGTTACAGTTTGCGTCGTTTTTCTCAATCAATTTTCCAGAGATACGCAAGGACAAATGCACCATGCAAACCGATCTACGTGGCCGTGACCTGATTACGGAACAGGAATGGACGAGAGATGAAATTGACACGCTGCTGGATGTGGCGTGGGATTTAAAGCGTAAACGCGCCGTAGGGGAGCCACATGCTTACCTGCGCGATAAAGTGCTGGCGATGTTGTTCTTCTTTACCAGCACCCGTACCCGCGCCAGCTTCGAGGCAGGGATGGCACAGTTGGGCGGTCACGCGCAGTTCATCGACAGCGAGACCACGCAAATCAGTCACGGCGACACGGCGAAGGAAATCGGCGAAATCATTGGCCGCTACTGCGATGGGATTGCCATCCGCCAGTGTGACTGGAACTTTGGGAATAAGTACATCCGTGAAGTGGCCGCTGCCAGCCGCGTTCCGGTGCTGAACATGCAGTGCGATGTATATCATCCCTTCCAAATTCTGGCCGACCTGATGACGATTATGGAAAACTTCGGGCGCGATCTGCGCGGGAAGACCATCAACGTCAGCTATGCTTATGCCAGCAGCTATCAGAAGCCGCTGTCCGTACCGCAAAGCCTGATCCTGCTGATGACGCGCTACGGGATGAACGTGCGCCTCACGCACCCACCGGAATTTGGCCTGATGCCCGACATTGTGGAACAGGCACGCGAGAATGCGAAGCGCAGCCGGGGGTCGTTTGAGATCGGTCATGACTTCGACGCAGGCTTCAAAGGGGCTGACATTGTCTACCCGAAAAGCTGGGGCTGCTGGATGACGACCGAGGATAAGGAAGAATCGGCCAAGATCGGCAGACAGTACACGGATTGGATCACGGACGAACGGCGCATGGCGCTGGCGAACGAAGGCGCGGTTTATATGCACTGCCTGCCTGCCGACCGCAATATTGAAGTGACGGATGCGGTGATTGATGGGCCGCAGAGCGTGGTCTATGATGAGGCGGAAAATCGGCTGCATGTTCAGAAAGCTGCGATGGCGCTGACGATGCGGTAGGGGAGCGAGAGAGCTTTTAGCGATCAGCAGTCAGCGGTCAGCTTCCGGGTTGCCCGCTGACTAGTTGGGGGATCATTTGTTTGGATTTCCAATCGTTTCCTTCAAAATACAACTTTCACGAGGTCTACTGCGAGGTTGAACTCAGGGAAACCATTCGTTTTGATCGAATCTTCTTCGCAAAAGATGGTACTGACTATCTCGCCATAATAGATCGTTCTCTCCTCCACCAAGTGCTTTACAATTTTGATTTTGAAGAAGATGAACACGAAGAAGCTGAAACTGACCTGCCAAAGTTGGAAGATAAGCATGATTGGATTTTTGTCTTCCGCTTTTCAACTGAGTCGGAGCGACAAACGTGGGTCGAGATTGAATTGGAACCTGATCGAAAATTTTACGCTGAAATCAAAAAGTTGATTGAAAATTTTCCAACAAGTCAGAAAGAATAGCGGTTTCCATGTCCTCTAAACTCGCAGTCATTGCCGTTGGTGGCAATTCCCTCATTCTTGACCCTAAAAAGCCCGACATCCCCAACCAGTGGGATGCGGTGAACCAGACCTGCCAGCACATCGCGCAGATGATTGCCGATGGCTGGAATGTGGTCGTCACGCATGGCAACGGGCCGCAGGTGGGCTATATCCTGCGCCGAGCCGAAATCGCAGCGCAGCAGGGTATTCACCCCGTCCCGCTTGATCTGATCGTGGCGGACACACAGGGCGCAATCGGGTACATGCTGCAACAAGCGCTGGATAACGCCTTGCGACGGTTGGGCATCAATCGCACCATTCTGACCGTGGTCACACAGGTGCGGGTCGATCCCGAAGATTCGGCTTTCCAGAACCCCAACAAGCCCATCGGCGGCTTCATGAGCGAGGAAGAAGCGCGTAAATTTGAAGCCGAGGGCTGGACGGTGATGGAAGACGCCGGACGCGGCTGGAGGCGAGTGGTTGCATCGCCTAAACCCCAGGCAATTCAGGAAATTAACGCCATCAAGTCGCTCATCAAAAGCGAATACATCGTGATCGCGGTTGGTGGCGGCGGGATTCCAGTGATGCGTGACCTCAACGGTGATCTGCATGGAACGTATGCGGTGATCGACAAAGACCGTGCCAGCAGCCTTCTGGCGCAAAGCCTTCGTGCCGATCTGTTCATCATCTCGACCGGAGTAGAGCAGGTCGCGCTGAACTTCAACAAGCCCGATCAGCGTTTGCTGCCACAGGTTACGCTGCCAGAGGCTATGCAGTATATGCAGGAAGGGCATTTCGCGCCGGGGAGTATGCTCCCCAAAATCGAGGCGGCGGTTGAATTTGTGCGGATGGGCGGGCCGCAGGCGCTCATCACCGACCCGCCGAACCTGCTGCGGGCACTGCACGGCGAAACAGGAACCCGTGTGGTGCCGGGATAAAAACCATGTATAACCACGCACCCGAAGACTACGACTGTCTGTTTTGTAAGATGGCAGCAGGCGTTGAAGATCCCGCTTTCTATAACCGTCAGTCCGATGTCTTTTACCGGACAGATTACATCACTGCGATGATAAACCCGCGCTGGTGGCCCAACATCAACGGCAACGTTCTTATCGTGCCTAATCAGCATATCGAGAACATTTACGAGATGCCGCCCGAACTGCACATGCACATTTATGAGGCGGCGCGGCAGGTGGCGATTGCCTTCAAACAGGTTTATGGCTGCGACGGCGTTTCCACCCGGCAGCACAATGAGCCAGCGGGGTTGCAGGAAATTTTTCATTATCATCTGCACGTCTTCCCGCGCTACAAAAATGATTATCTGTACGATCTGACCCATCAGCACCGCTGGACAACCCCCGAAGAACGTCTGCCCTACGCCCTGAAACTGAAAGCATATTTCGATGGCCTCCATTCTTGAACTGAAATGTGTCGTCTGCCAGCGCCGCTATTCCCCTGACGAAGTGCAGTACACCTGTCCAACCTGTGGGGAAGTGGGGACGCTTGATGTACTCTACGATTATGCCGCTCTTGCGAGAGACTATCAGCGAAAGACGTTTGTCGACTCGAATACCTTCTCCATGTGGCGTTATCGTGCGCTGCTGCCGCTGAAGCCGGACTCCGCTGTGCCGCCGCTGCGCGTGGGATGGACACCGCTATATGAAACGCCCCGGATAGCCGCCCAGCTTGGTGTGGCGCGTGCCTGGGTGAAGGATGACGGCGCGAATCCGACCGGGTCGCTGAAAGATCGGGCGAGTGCACTGGTCGTCGCGAAGGCGATGGAACAGGGGATCAGCACAATCAGCACAGCCAGCACCGGAAATGCAGCGGCAGCCCTGGCAGGTGTCTGTGCATCGGTCGGGTTACAACCCCTGATCTTTGTGCCTGCGACCGCGCCAGAGGCCAAAATCTCACAGTTACTGGTCTACGGCGCGAAGGTGCTGCTAATCGAGGACACGTATGATACAGCGTTTGATCTGTGTATGACGCTCAGCCAGCAGGAAGGGTGGTACTGCCGCAACACGGGCGTGAATCCCTTCACGACTGAGGGCAAAAAGACCGTCGCCTTCGAGATTGCTGAGCAGTCGGATTGGAACGTACCGGATGTCGTCGTCGTCAGCGTGGGGGATGGCAACATCATCGCCGGAGTCTATAAAGGGTTCTATGACCTTAGAGAATTGGGCTGGATAGAGCGTATTCCGCGTTTAATTGGTGTACAATCAGAAACAAGTGCACCGCTGGTCCATGCGTGGGAGAATGGCCTGGACGGACATCAGATGCAGCCAACCGCAGCCTATAGTATCGCTGACAGCATCGTCGCGGGAGTCCCGCGTGACCGGGTGAAGGCACTGCGGGCCGTCCGGGAAACAGCCGGAGCGTTGATGGCAGTGCCGGATGAACGCATTCTGGCAGCTATTCCTGAATTTGCTCAGTTGAGCGGTGTCTTTGCTGAGCCTGCCGCTGCTGCTGCCTATGCCGGGGCAAAGCAAGCAGTTGAGCAGGGCATCATTTCGGCTGATGAAACCGTCCTCATTTTGAGTACGGGAAATGGGTTAAAGGATGTGCGGCGGGCGCAGCAGTCGGTCCAAGGCGGGGTACGGGTTGCACCTGCAATTGACGCAGCGCGGGCAGCAGCCCAGGCGGTGCTCGGCGTGGCGAACAGATAAGGTGACAGACGCGAATTCATGAGTCAAAATCCACGCTACTCAGTGGTGACACCCATCTTTAACGAAGAAGGTAACATCAATCTGCTGTACGAACGGATGCGCACGGTGATGGACTCAACGGGTGAAACCTGGGAGTTCATCATGGTCAACGACGGCAGCCGGGACGGTTCACTGCAGATGATCGAAGCATTGTCGCAGGCCGATGTACGTGTCAAGGGACTCCACTTTGCACGGAACTTTGGTCATGCGATGGCTGTCACCGCCGGGCTGGATTATGCGCGGGGTGACGCGATTGTGCTGATTGATGCCGACTTGCAGGATCCGCCAGAAGTCATTCTCGAACTGATTGAGCGCTGGAAGGCCGGGTATGATGTGGTCTATGCAGTACGGTCCCAGCGCAAGGGCGAAACCTGGTTCAAGCGCTTTACCGCGAAGATGTTCTACCGTCTGATTCGCCGTATCACCGATGTGGACATTCCGCAGGACACGGGCGACTTCCGGCTGATCGATGCGAAGGTGGCGACGGTTTTGCGGCAGATGCGCGAACATAACCGTTTTGTGCGCGGCCTGACCAGTTGGGTGGGCTTCAAGCAGACAGGTGTAAAGTATGTGCGTGAAGCGCGCCATGCAGGCGTTACAAAATACTCGCTGCGTAAAATGATCCGCTTTGCGTGGGATGCCATTACCGGATTTTCCTACTATCCGCTGCAAGTCATGATCTACGTCAGCCTGGTGCTTGGTATTCTGGCGTTTCTGACGATTCCCGTAATTGTTGCGCTGCGCCTCACACAGGGGCAGGATTTCTTCGGTGGTCAGGCGACCACGATTGTGCTGCTGCTGCTGCTCAGTTCATTCCAGCTATTCTTCCTGTTTGTGATGGGGCAGTACATCGCGCGTATTTATGATGAAGCGCGTGATCGTCCGCTGTATGTTGTTGCCTCTACTTCTGGTTTTGGAGAGGATGCCGAACGTTCCGTGCGTGTTGCTTCACGTGGGCGGACGTTGTCTCTGGCTGACCTGGAACCTGGGCTGGTTGAAGACCGTCCAACCCTGGAGAGCAAACGCTGAAAGGAAGGTGGCATGAACAACAACGAGGAAATGCTTCACAAAGTTCAGAACTACCGAAAAATCGTGCTCATCTACGAAGGACTGCACGCGGAGATCAATAAATTAATCATGGAAAACGGCGGGGGTACAGAAAAGATGTCCCCCGCAGACTTACAACGTTACCGTCAGCTCGCCACCCAGCGAGACGAGGTGATGAACGAAATGCGTGTTCTGGAATTGCAACTGCTTGATGAGGATGAGACGTGATCGCCGGGCCTACATTTGAAGAAATGCTCCACCCTGACCAGATCGAGCCTGAAACACGCGCGAGAGCGCTGCGAGCCTTGCAGGATAATCCGCTTGACCCTGTGAACCTATACAACATCACCTGGCGGGATGCAAATCATGAGGTCTATCACATCGTCCTGCCAAAAGCGCTGACCGGGGTTGACGCCAACATTGTCGTACTGTACGGGAAAAAATTCCCATCAGGCAGCCATAAAGTAGGTGCGGCTTACTCCGTTCTGTTGGAAAAGACCCTTTTTGGTGAGGTTGATCCGGCCCGGCATACGCTTGTATGGCCTTCGACTGGCAATTATGGGATCGGCGGCGCATGGGTTGGCGGACGTATGGGCTGTAAGAGCCTGGTGGTGCTGCCCGAAGAAATGAGCCGCGAACGCTTCGAGCGTATCACAAGCTATGGTGCTGAAATTATCAAGACTGTTGGCAGTGAAAGTAACGTGAAGGAAATTTATGACGAAACGCATCGTCTGCGTGCCAGCAGCCCTGATATTCGCATTCTGAACCAGTTTGAAGTGATGGGGAATTATCGCTTCCACTATCACGTTACAGGCAATACGATTGCCGAACTTGCGGACGAACTTAAAGGGCAGGGTATTGGCTCAGGTCGTGTGAGCGCCTTTGTCTCCGCGATGGGAAGCGCAGGCACGATTGCGGCAGGCGACCGCCTGAAACAGCTCTGGCCGGAGCACAAAATCGTTGGGCTGGAGCCAATTCAATGTCCCACGCTGTACAACAATGGCTATGGTGCCCACGACATTCAGGGCATCGGTGATAAACATGTTACCTGGATTCACAACGTCCTCAACATGGATGTGCTGATGTGTATCGATGATCTGACCTGCAAGAAGGGTATGCAGGTGTTGGCGGAGCCTGCCGGATGTGCTGCCCTGGTCGAACGCTATAAGCTTGATCCCGCTCTCGTCGAAATGATGAGCACGTTATTCGGGATTAGCGGCATCTGTAATATTCTTGGTGCAATTAAGACCGCAAAATATTACAATATGGGTAGGGACGATTTGATCGTTACCGTTGCTACAGACTCGCTTGACCGCTACTACTCGGTGGTAGAGAGTATGCGCGAGTGCTACGGTGCAATGGACGAAGCAATGGCGGTCGCGTGGGTTGAAAGTGTGTTCCACGCGGCGGCCACCGATTGGGTGCTGCCCGGAACTGCTGAGAACCGCCAGCGCTGGCACAACCTGAAATACTATACCTGGGTGGAACAGCAGGGAAAAACCGTTCAGGAATTGGATGCACAGCGCGATCCGCAGTGGTGGGTTGAGCATCAGAATCGTGTAACGGAAATTGACGCACGGTTGATCGAGACTCGTGCAACACAAATGATGGGTGTGTAACGAAGGGAATGGGCGCTCAAGCACCGGGTGTCTGTACCCCTGGTGCTTATGGAGCGCTTTATGTTCCCCGAAGACAGGGTTTTAGTCGGCGTTATCAACCGCAAACGCGATTTCGTGAGTGCTCGCGATGAGCAGTGGTATCGCATTCCACAAAATCAGCTTCCAAACGGCGTTCACACGGATTATCTGGCGTTTTTCCTCAGCGGCGGCGTCTTCAAGGAGCAAAGCGGTGGTATTCACTACTACGCCCGTTTCGCTGGTGTGGAACTGGTTTACCGCCGCGATCTGCTGCCGAAGGAAGCCGAGCATCCCCGCGCCAACGATGTCTATTACCGCGTAGCCTTGAAGGACTGGACATCAAAACAACCCCCTATCCTAAATCCTACCCGGCGTACAGTGACCTTTATACATACCACCTGGGATCGTTTTGTCCATGCAACCACCATCGCCGATCTTTACTCCAAAGCAGACTATTTTGTAGATCGAATCTACCATGCGCTCCGCAGCGTCGGCATTGCCTCCGAGCGCTTCTGGGAAGTGGAAACAAAAACAACCGGTGTCCCGCCGGGTGTGCGTGTTTTGTGTGAAGACGGTACAATCACGGCCTCGACCGTCCGAACACCCGATGGCCTGTACATGGATGAGGAACGGGGTGAGGATGCCATCTTCAAGGCGATTATCGAAGAAATACAACGACGCGGCGGTCCTGCAACCATTTCAATTCCGACGGAAGGTTCGTAATGCTTATCACCAACGCAACCCTGGTGACATGGAATGCTGAACACCCAATCCTGAACGATCATGCCCTGTACATTGAGAACGGCGTCATTCAGGCTGTGGGACCAACCGAGGTACTCATTCCGCATTATCGGGATGCGGAACGACTGGACGCGGAAGGGCAAATGGTACTTCCGGGCAACATCTGTGCGCACACACACTTTTACGGTGCCTATGCGCGTGGTCTGGGGATGCCCGGTGCCCCGCCACAGAATTTTCCACAAATCCTTGAAAAACTGTGGTGGCCTCTGGACAAAGCGCTGGATCATGAAAGTATTCGTGCTAGCGCACTGCTGTTTCTAGTCGATGCGGTCAAGCGCGGGACGACGACGCTGATCGACCACCATGCCAGCCCAAACGCCATTGACGGCAGCCTGGATGTGATTGCGCAGGAAGTGGAACGGGCAGGCCTTCGTGCCGTGCTGTGCTATGAAGTCAGTGACCGTGATGGAAAGGAAAAGGCCGAGGCGGGCATTGCCGAAAATGTTCGCTTTATCAAGAATCATCTGGCGCATCCTCGCATCCGGGGGACGTTCGGTTTACATGCCAGCATAACGCTCAGCGATCAAACACTGCAAGCGTGCACTGCTGCTAATCCGGGCGAGGGGTTTCATATCCACGTTGCAGAACACGAGGCTGACGAGGAAGACAGCGTCCGTCATTACAATAAAAGGGTGGTGGAGCGTCTGCGTGATCTCGGTATTCTCGGTGATAAATCCATCGTCGCGCACTGTGTTCACATTGACCAGACCGAACTGAATATCCTTTATGGTACGCGAACCTGGATTACGCATCAGCCGCGCTCCAACATGAACAATGCCGTTGGTGTGCTGCCCCATCTGGAGCAAATGCTGAAGATGGAGATGCGGCTGTGTCTGGGCAACGACGGCTTCCTCGGCAGCATGTGGGAAGAATGGCGGATGGCTTATTTCCTGCATAAAGTTGCCTCGCGAAATCCACAGGCTGCGGGTGGATGGGACATCGTGCGCATCGCCGTCGAAAATAATGCCGCGCTGGCAGGTCGGTTCTTTACGGGGAAGCGATTCGGCATTATCGCGGAAGGCGCACAGGCTGACCTGATTTTTGTCAATTATCAGTCCTTCACCCCTGTAACAAGCGGCAATATCCCCTGGCACATCCTGTTTGGTTTTGAGCCGGATATGGTGACATTGACGATGGTCGATGGGCACATTCTGATGCAGAATCGTGAGCTTATCACCCTACAGGAAGACGAAATCCTGGCGGAAGCCCGTGCCCTCGCGCCGCGCGTCTGGGAACGTTATCACCAGTTCGCAACCCGTTGAGGTTGGGGCGGGGTGGGTGGTAAGATATGGTCTGTATTTGATTTCAACGTGAAAAGCAGCTTATGACAACAGATAAGGGATTGATGATGACCATCGGCGTGCTGGGCGGAACCGGGAAGGAAGGCTCCGGGCTGGCAGCACGCTGGGCATTGAACGGCTATCGTGTAATTATCGGCTCACGGGATGCCGAACGTGCCGCTGCTCGTGCCGCCGAACTGAATGCGGAACTGGGTGGCGAATATCTGACCGGGCTTGCCAACGAAGATACAGCCAGAGAAGCGGATATTGTGGTGCTGACCGTGCCTTATGATGCCCATCGTGCTACGCTGGACGGGGTGAAGGCGCACTTGCAGGGCAAAATTCTGGTAGATGTGACCGTGCCTCTTAAGCCCCCTCAGGTGCGAACTGTGTATGTGCCTGAAGGTAAAGCTGCCGGACTGGAAGCACAGGCCTTCCTGGGTGAAGGGGTGCGTGTGGTTTCTGCATTCCAGAACGTCAGCGCCGAGAAGCTCAAAGACCCCAATACCGTCGTTGATTGTGATGTGCTGGTTTGCAGCGATGACGCCGACGCCAAAAACGAAGTAATGGAATTGGTGAAGGCCACCGGAATGCGCGGTGTTGATGCCGGGGTGCTGGCAAATGCTGTTGCGACCGAGGCATTAACCGCTGTGCTGCTGCATATCAACCGGGTTTATAAAGTGAAGGGGGCGGGCATCCGCATTACAGGCATTGAGTGAGACAGTGACACCCTCACTAACGTTGACGGCACTGCCGGGAATTCCTCTGGTGCAGCCCGGCGATGACCTTGCTCAGATTGTGCTGGACGGGTTGCAACGGGCAGGGCTTCATCTGGAAGATGGCGATGTGCTGGTCATCACGTCTAAAATCGTTTCAAAAGCTGAAGGCCGTGTGGTCGAACTGGAAACGGTTACGCCGACGGAACGCGCCGTGCATCTGGCACAGCAGACGCGAAAAGACCCACGCATTGTTGAGTTGGTCTTACAGGAAAGCAAAGCAATTTCGCGCAGTGCACCGGGGGTTCTGGTGGTGCAGCATCATCTTGGTTTTGTGAGCGCAAACGCCGGGATCGACCAATCGAACATTGAAAACGGCGATACACGTGTGCTGCTGCTGCCACAGGATCCTGATAAATCCGCACGCCTTCTTCAACAGCGGTTGATCGAAGCGACAGGCACACAGATCGGCATCGTCATCAGTGATTCGCATGGGAGACCTTTCCGCATTGGGAATGTCGGTGTCGCGATTGGTGTAGCGGGAGTGCCCGCTCTGGTTGATCTGCGCGGCCATAAAGATTTGTTTGGTCGCGAACTCAAAATCAGCATACAGGGTTATGCGGATATGGTCGCTTCTGCCGCCAATCTGCTGACCGGGGAAGCTGACGAAGGAAGACCGATTGTGCACGTGCGGGGGTTGCAGGCGACCTATCGCACCGACAACGCTGAGGAAACGAACGCTGCACAGTTGGTTCGTCCGCCTGAACAGGACCTATACCGCTGATGCTCGGCATAAACACCCGTCTGCTTGATCTTATCCGATCAAGGCGCTCGATCCGGCGTTACCATCCTGACCCGGTTGATCGTGCCCTGATCGACCATGTGCTGGAGGCCGCGATCTGGGCACCCTCCGCGCATAATCGCCAGCCGTGGCGCTTCGCGGTGGTTCAATCACAGGCGGAAAAGGAAGCGCTGGCGCTGGCGATGGGAGCGCGGCTGCGAACGGATCTGGAAGCAGACGGCGTGGAAGAAGGTGTGATTGCGGCGGATGTGGCGCGTTCCTATGAGCGCCTCACTTCTGCGCCTGTCCTTATTATGGTATGCCTGTCGATGGTCGATATGGATGTCTATCCAGATGGCAAACGCACCCATAATGAGTACCTTATGGCTGTGCAGAGTGTGGCAATGGCGGGGCAGAATTTGCTGTTAGCTGCGCATGATCTCGGCCTGAGTGCTTGCTGGATGTGTGCACCGTTGTTCTGCCCGGAAGAGGTCTGCGCAGCGCTTGATCTGCCGGAAGACTGGCAGCCGCAGGGGGTGGTGACATTGGGCTACCCGGCGCAGGAACGCGAGAAGACCCGGCACCCTGTGGAAACGCGGGTTGTGTGGCGGTAATGCTGCGACGAGGCTGGTTACTGCTTTTTCTGGTAGCGTTGGTGGGCTGCACACCCACACGCCCAACTCGACCGGAAGCCACGATTGAGGTTGATCTGGAGCAGCTTCCGCGTATTCGCCCAATGGCCGAATTCCCTGGCAGTGTAAGCGGTTTCCGCAGTGCAGGTGCGCTTCAAATTCTGATTGACGAGCAGGTCTGTTTGAGAATAGAACGATCCGTGTTGGCTGACGAAGGTGATGCTCTGCCTGTTACGATTACGCTCGGTACATCAATCCTGACCTCTACGCAGGATCAGGAAGGGCAGATGAACCGCTATTGTTTCCTGGTCGAAGCACCGCCTGGCTATCATATCGTCTATGTCGATCTCCAGACGGTCACGGGCGAAGAAGTGTATTCATGGGAGTTTCTGGTTGATCCACAATAAGCGGGTGGTGCTGCTGGTTGGTGGTGTAGGGGGGGCGAAGCTGGCCTACGGGCTAAGCCATGTCCTGCCCCCTGAAAATCTGACCATTATCGTCAACACTGCCGATGACTTCTGGCATTATGGGCTGCGCATCTGCCCCGATCTGGACACGGTGATGTACACCCTGTCCGGGCGGGTGGATAAAACCAATGGCTGGGGTGTGAATTCTGATACGACTGCCGTCCTGGATATGCTTGGGGAATATGGCGAACAACCCTGGTTTCGCCTGGGCGACCGTGACATCGCCACCCATCTGCTGCGGTCAATGTGGTGGAACGAGGGCGTCCGCCTGACCGAAATCACACAACGACTCAGCCAGCGCCTGGGCTTGGAATGTAGGCTGCTTCCCATGACGGATTCTCCTGTCGCGACAATCGTAGAGACTGTCGAGCATGGTGAACTCGCGTTTCAGGATTATTTCGTCCGCCACCGCTGGCAGCCGACCGTGCGTAGTCTGCGCTTCGACGGAATCGAACAGGCGCGTCTCTCACCCGAAGTCGAAAGCGCTGTCAGAGCGGCTGATGTCATCATCATTGGCCCGTCCAATCCCTGGCTTTCCATCGAGCCAATTCTTTCCATACCCGGAATGCGCGATCTCCTTAAAAGCCAGTCTGTTCCACGTGTCGCAGTTACGCCTATCGTGAACGGAAAAGCAATTAAAGGGCCGGCGGCCAAGCTGATGGACGAACTGGGGTACGCGGTGTCAGTGCAATCCGTCATCGACTTCTACGCGGAGGTTATCAACGGGTTTGTTTATGATGAGCGCGACGCGAATCTCGCTATTGATTCGCCGCTGAATATCCCGTTTGATACGATTATGGACGATGACGAAAAGCGCATCGTTCTGGCAGGAAAAGTGCTGGATTGGGCGCTGCGCCTGGCAACGATCTCAGATGTGCACGTTTAATTTAAACGAAAGTGCAGGAAGGGGCAGTGCATGAGTGTCTGGGTCATTATCCCGGTAAAGCCATTCCGACTCGCAAAAAGCCGTTTGGCAGATGTGCTAACCCCCGATGAACGCCAGCGCTTTGCCGAGTCGATGCTGCGCCATGTGCTGAGTGTGGTACGCAGCGTCCCGCAGGTGACGGGAACGCTCGTCATTAGTCGTGACACCCATGCCCTTGCCATTGCGCGAGACTACGGCGCAAAGACCGTTCAGGAAAGCGGGGCACCGGAATTGAATGCCGCGCTGCGCCGTGCGACCTCGATTATTGGCAGTTGGCGAGCCGACGCAATTCTGATTCTTCCGGCAGATTTGCCTCTGCTGGCTCCTAGCGATGTGGCCGCGATGATCGATCTTGGCCGTGATGATCATAGTGTGGTGATTGCGACGGATCGCAATGAAGACGGGACGAACGCGCTGTTTGTTCGTCCACCGGGACTCATCAATTACGCCTATGGGCCAGGCAGCTTCCGCCGTCATGCGGTTCTGGGACGGGATGCAGGCGCAGTGATTTCAACCTATTCCTCAGAAGGCTTGCTCCAGGACATTGATCTCCCGGAGGATGTCGATAATTATCATCGGGTGGTGCGGCGCAGTCATCTGGAAGACCTGCTGCCTACCTTTCGCGACCTGAATTCACATACAAAGGAGAAGTAACCATCATGGCCGACCGCGTTGCGCTCTACTTACAGGACGCTCATTCTCTGCAGGACGCGATCAGGTATGTGCAGTACGCCGAAATGAGCGGGTTCGAGGCGGTCTGGCAGGCCGAAAGCCGACTGGTGCGTGATGCGATTGTGCCGATGGCAGCCTTCGCAGCCACCACCTCCCGCATCAAAGTAGGGTCGGGCGTCATCAACAACTGGACGCGCAATGCTGCGGTGATTGCGGCCACATTTTTGACGCTTGATGATCTTGCGCCTGATCGGGTAATTTTGGGGTTGGGTGCCTGGTGGGATCCGCTGGCCTCGAAGGTGGGCATCAACCGCGACAAACCGCTGCTGGCGATGCGCGAAGTCGTCGAGTCGGTGCGGGCACTGCTGGCACGGCGCAGGGTGACGTATCACGGAGAATTTGTCCATCTCACAGATGTTGAACTCGATGTGGTACACGGTCGCAAGGAGCCGCGCAACGTCCCGATCTACATCGGAGCGACCGGCCCGCAGATGATGGCGCTTACCGGCGAAATCGCGGATGGGGTCGTGCTGAACTATCTGGTTTCCCCCGCTTACAATGAAGGCGCGATTGCGGCGCTGGAACGCGGCGCTCAAAAGGCCGGACGCCGTCTTGACCAGATTGACCGTCCGCAGTTGGTCGTTTGCTCGGTCGATCATAACCGCAAACGTGCCCTGGATGCGGCGCGCAAGCTGGTCACGCAGTATCTCGGTCAGCAGCCTCACATTATGAAAGCCAGCGGCGTTAAGCAGGAACTTCTTGATGAGATTGCGCAGGTGCTCACCTGGCCGGCGACGGAGGAACAGATCGAAGAGGCAATGCGTCTGGTGCCGGACGATGTGGTGCAGATGATTACAGCTTCTGGCACGCCGCAGGAAGTGAAGGCCAAGGTGCGCGAGTACGTTCAGTCGGGCGCAACCTGTCCGATTCTTTACCCACTTGGCGACGATGTTCAGCTCATGCTGGATACCTTCGCGGATGGATACAGCCGCTAAGGCTATAACGATACGCGACTTATCTTCCCTAGATGGATTCATCACGAAACAATAGGACTCCTTACCTTTTGTTCGCCTGCTGCCTCATTGTGGTTGCAGGCATCTTTTACGTGTATCTTGGAACCAGCACAACAATTGCGCAGGGTGATGTCGTCCTGCCGTTGGATGACACCTACATCCACTTTCAGTACGCCAGGCAACTCGCGCTCGGCCAGCCCTATGTCTATAACCCCGGCGATCCTCCAACATCAGGCGCGACCAGTTTTTTATATCCCTATCTGCTTGCCGTCGGTTATCTGATCGGATTCCAGGGACTCCATCTCGGCCTGTGGGCGGTCATCATCGGTGCGTTTACCCTGCTCGCGGCGACATGGACGCTGTTTCTGCTTGGCAGGGAATACAACGTTCCTGAGTGGATGTCGCTCATAGGTTCTTTGTGCTTTGCACTGAACGGTGCGGTGAACTGGCACATGATGAGCGGGATGGAAACCGGGCTAATGATGGCCCTGACCCTTGTCACCCTGTATATGGTTGTCAGTGTCCGTTTCTGGGGACTCATTCTTTCGGCGTCGCTGCTGGCGCTGAGCCGTCCTGAAGGCGGGCTACTTGCGATTCTGGCTGTGATTGCCTACCTGGCGCAGGCGCGGAGCGTACGATTTCCGCGGCCTGCACGACCGTACTTCCTGCTTATTCCACTTTTCGCGGTCGGTGTTCAGCCTCTCATGAACTGGCTGCTGACCGGGTCATTTTCCGCCACAGGCAGTCAGGCCAAATCCCTGTTCAGTATGATCCCGTTTGAATGGTCGGTCGTCATCGGGCGAATTCTCGGTAACTTCGCCCGCTTCTGGCGCGAACTGCTCAACGGAACGGATGGCCGCTTCATGCCGGGTGTGCTTCCACTGCTGGCGCTGGTTGGATTAATCATGCTCCTTAACAACCGAGAACGGCGCATCGTCGGCATCATGATTTTTGGCTGGCTGGTGGCCGTCTCCGGTGCGATCTCCACCCTGGATACTGCCTTCTGGCATTTTAAGCGCTATCAGATGCCACTGTTATCGCTCGTGTTCCCGCTGGCGATCTGGGGGGCTGGCTGGCTCTGGCGTTTTAATGAACACGCCCTGATGCGGGTGGTCATGCACGGCGTGAACCGCCGCACCTTTGTCACTGATCCTCTCAAAGTTCGCCTGCGTCTTTTGCTGCCACCGATTTACCGTGCTCTGCGCTACGTCTTTGGTGGTTATATCGCGCTGGTGCTGCTGGTCGGTCTTCTGCTCAACAGCGCGGAGTTTCTGCGCCTGTATCGGGTCAATGTGCAGAATGTCGTTGTGCAAACACTGGCGATGGCGCGATGGCTCAACGCAAATACCGCCGAAGAAGCGGTCATCGGGGTACACGATGTCGGGCTTATCCGCTACATCGGCGAACGCTATACAATCGATATGGTCGGGCTGACGACTCCCGGCGCGGCGGATGCGTGGCGTAATGGCCCCGGCGCGGTCGCGGAATTTCTGCTGCATCATGAACCGCTGCCTGATTACATCGCCGCTTATACCACTGCACGAGGCCTGAATTATCTCGCACAGACGGATCTCTATGGCGATTTGCTTGCTGCATTTCCTGCCTCGTTCAATCCGGTGGATAATGTAGCACTGGCGGCGGACTTCCAGGGGATTTTTCAACCGCGCTGGACAGGGGTAATGGCAGGCGAGACCTCAAGATCGTTTCAGGGAAGTCTTCAACCTATGCTGTTTTCGCCTCAAGCGATTATGCTCGACCTGGTCGATGTAGGGCATCTTGCCTCGGAAGCTGAGCATCAGTATCACTGGCAAAATCATTTGGAGACACCTGGTTTTACCACTGAGTTCTACCAGATGGACTATGTTAGCTGCCCGCACATGGATGTAGAGGTGACACAAGGGGAATACTGCCGTGCGGCTGATTCGGTTCGTCGTATCACGGCAAGTGAAGCATTTACACTGCGTGGTGTCCCAGGGGAAAGTTTGATTCTGGTGACACGCCTGCAACCTGCTGCACAGGGCATGTTCGACCTTTATCTGAATGATGAATGGCTGGCGCAGCGCGTTATCCCTGAAATTCCCGGTCAGTGGTTAGAAGTGCCGACCTATATACCTGCGGAGCGCGTGACGGAGACGCTGCACATCCGCATCGTTCCACAGCTCGAAAATGGCGTGTACATGCCTGCACTCCACCGTCTGTATCAGGGTAGTAGCGATCTCCGCTTGCGCCAGGATGATCCTGCACACGTCACCTTTCAGGATGGGGCAATTCAACTGCTGAATTATTCCAATGCGATTGTGGTGAATAGTCCTGTTGTCATGGAAGCCAATTTCACCTGGCAGAGCGATGGCGCAATGGGAGACTATATCCTGTTTGTGCATCTGTATGCCGAGCGTGACAAGCCGCCGATTGCTCAGCTTGACGCACGTCCGGGGGAGGGTACGCTGCCGCCGGGGAACTGGCTCCCTGGTCTGTTTTCTGATCGTGTTCGTGTTGATGTCAGTGGCGTCCCGCCAGGGGAATATGAGGTGGCAATCGGCTTCTACGATGCGGTAACATTTGAGCGTCTTGTCCCAACCGATATGATGCCTGATGATGGGTTCTCCGTCGCTGCAGACGGGCGCTTGTTCGTCGGCACGATTCAGATTTCTGCTCATGAGTGATGATCTTCACGCCGTTTATGAAGCGCTTTACCGGGCACAGCAGCGTGGTGAAGCTGTTGCATTGGCGACCGTCGTCCATACGCACGGTTCGATGCCGCGCCACGCCGGGAGCAAACTGGTGGTGCGGGCTGATGGAACAATCGTCGGTACGGTCGGCGGGGGCGCGATGGAAGCGCTGGTCATCAAAGAGGCATTGGCCGCGCTGGATGATGGTCAGACGCGCCTTAAGACCTACACCCTCAATAGCCTCGACGATGGCGATCCCGGCGTTTGCGGTGGGACAGCACAGATATTTATCGAGCCGGTGGGTCGTGCGCCAACCCTGCTTGTGATCGGCGGCGGGCATGTTGGCAAAGCGCTGGCCGAACTCGGAAAATGGGCGGGGTATCGTGTCTGTCTGTCCGATGATCGCCCTGAATTCTGCAACAGCGATTATGCCCCTGGGCTTGATTCCTACCTCATCTGTAAACCTGGTGAAATCACACAACACGTTGCGATTAATGGACAGACCTACGTCGCTGCTGTGACGCGCGGGCTTCCGGTCGATCTCAATTTGATCCCGGCGCTGCTGGCAACCAACGCGCCCTATATCGGTCTGATCGGAAGCCGCCGCCGCTGGACGATCACGGTAAAGGCACTGGAGGAACAGGGAATAACTCCTGAACAGCTTGCCCGGGTGCGTGCCCCGATTGGTCTGGAACTGCAAGCGGAGACACCCAAAGAGATTGCACTGAGCATTTTAGCTGAAATTGTGATGATTCGACGGGGTGGAACCGGGAAACCGATGAGTCTACCCTAACAAAAGTGCCCCTGCTTATGGAAAAATTAGACAGAGGTGGATGACGACATCCCACGCCAGTCGCTCAACCCGCCCTCATCGGTGGAAGTACACAGCGTTCTTGAAGGCATTTTTGTGGTCAAAATACTTTGCATCAGTGATACCGTCATGCCACAGTTGGAAAGTGCGGCCAATCTGCGCCGCCGCTACAACGACATCCAACTCGTGGTCAGTTGTGGGGATATGCCCGCCGTCTATCTTGAGTTTATCGTTTCCGTCCTGAATGTGCCGTTGTTTTATGTGCGAGGCAACCACGACGAGCGTTACGATGAGTATCCACCAGGAGGAGAGAATCTGCATCGACGGGTGCTGGAATACGAGGGGATGACCTTCGCCGGGCTGGAAGGTTCTATCAGCTACAACGAGGGTAAAGTTCAGTACTCCGAAGCGGACATGCTCAAGATGGTGATCGGGTATGGGCCCCGGCTGAGCTATCGCCGCCTGCGCAGCGGATACGGGGTCGATGTCCTCATCACGCATTCGCCGCCGAAGGGCATCCACGATGCTGATGATCTGCCCCACACCGGGTTAAAAGCGCTGCTGCGTTTCCTCGATTGGTATCGCCCCCGTTATATGCTGCACGGCCACGTCCATACCTATGATCGGCGTAAACAAACGCAAACCCAGTATCTCGATACCATGGTCATCAACATCAACCCGATTACAGTGCTCGACATTGAGCCAATGGGGAAGGGGTAAGCGATGCACAAATCCGACGTTGAAATCATCACCCTGCTGGAAAGCCCCGAAGCACGCAAACGCGGGTTAGGTCTGACGTTGGTCGGCAAAATGCTGTGCTATGCGGCACTGGAACACACGATGGCCGCGCTGCGAGAGGAAGATGTGGAACTGCGCGAACGGGCGGCATGGGCGCTGGATCAACTGTGCAGCCCGGTCAGCGTCCCGGCACTCGTCGAAGCTTTGAACGATCCCGTCTTTGGAGTGCGTTCCAATGCAGGCTGGGCGCTGGTACATCTGGCGCAGCGCACAATTGCAAATCTGGTCGTGCCCGATGTAATTGATGTGCTGGCGGGCAGCCAGAACGAGGATGCGCGTCAGATGGCGTTTCTGGTGCTGCACCACATTGGTGGCGAGGAAGCCACCGATGCGATTCGTCGATATTGGAAGCAATAGGCATTCAGCATATGTGGAAACAATACTTTACAGTCGCGTCTGTTACAGAAGCCCTTGAACTGCTGGCATCACACGGGGAGCGTGCTCGTATCATCGCGGGTGGTACGGATATCCTGATTGAGCTGGAACGCGGCCAGCGCCCCAACCTTGATGTGCTGATTGATATTACCCGCATCCCCGAATTGACAGAAATTACGCGGCACGGTGACGAAATCCGACTGGGTGCGCTCGTCACACATAATCAGGTGGTCGGAAGCAACCTGCTGGTTGAGTGCGCCTTACCACTCGCACAGGCCTGCTGGGAGGTGGGCGCGCCCCAAATTCGTAACCGTGCTACTGTCGCGGGTAATCTGATTACGGCTTCGCCCGCCAACGATACGATTACGCCGCTGATGGCGCTGGGGGCGGTGGTTCAGCTTTCATCGCTTGATGGTGAGCGAACGGTGCCCCTGTCACAGTTCTACACAGGCGCCCGCCGCACTGTCATGCGGCCTGATGAACTGCTCACCGGGATTACCTTCCCTGGGCTGGCTGAACATGAGCGCGGGATTTTCCTCAAACTTGGATTGCGACGTGCTCAGGCGATTTCGGTTGTGAACGCAGCAGTGATTCTGGCGATGGATGTTGATGTCGTAACGAAGGCGACAATCACGCTGGGTAGTGTCGCGCCGACGATTATTCGCATCCCTGTTGCAGAAAATGCGCTGATTGGTCGAGCGCTCACGCCAGAGACTATCAACGAGGCATCCCGGCTGGCGGCAGCAACCCCCACGCCTATCGACGACATTCGTGGGACAGCCGCTTATCGGGTAGAAATGGTCCGGGTGCTGGTGCGGCGTGCGCTGCGCACACTGGCAGCGAACCAGCAGGCACAGTCGTGGCCGCAGCAGCCCGCCATGCTCTGGGGCGAGGACGAAGGCCAACCTTCAGCCCAGGTACAAGCCTCCAACCACAGCGACCACGAGCCAATTGAATTTATGCTGAATGGTCAGCCCACACGCCTTACCAGTGGGCAGCATAAAACCTTGCTGCGCCTGCTGCGGGAAGATGCAGGGTTAATCGGCACAAAAGAGGGCTGCGCGGAAGGGGAGTGCGGTGCGTGTACCGTCTTCATGGACGGGGCAGCGGTGATGGCATGTATGGTGGCAGCACCACGCGCTCATGGAACAGATGTGGTGACGATTGAAGGGTTGAAGCATGAAGACGCGCTTCACCCGCTTCAGCAGACGTTCATCGACCAGGGCGCGGTGCAGTGCGGCTACTGCACATCGGGGTTCGTGATGGCAGGCGCAAAGCTGCTGGAAGAACAACCGCAGCCAACTCTGGAGCAAATTCAGCAGAGTATCAGCGGAAATTTGTGTCGCTGTACAGGATATTATAAGATCATTCAAGCATTTATGGACGCGGCAGACTACTCGCAAACGCCACAGGAGGCATGACGGATGAGCAATGATGGTTCTAACAAAAGTTCGCTGAATGCGTTTCTACCGGTAATCGGTCTTTTACTGGCGCTGGCATTGGGCGCGGTTGCTTACGTGTTGTCTGCGCCAGCCCACGATTTTCTGATGCAGAACGTCAGTGGTGTACCCGATCAACCCGAAGTGCAGTATGTCGTGGCCGGTGTGCTGTGGCTGCTGCTGCTGCTGCTATCGGGCATGATCTATGCGATGTTCGCACCCAAGCCGACCAAAACGGCCTCTGAGGCGCAGTTGAAAAAAGAAAAAATCGAGATGCAGAAAGAAGCCGTGGCCCGTAAGAAGCGTCAGCAGGAGATCAACCGCAACATGGCGCGCGAACGCGAGGCGCGTGAGAAGCAGGGAACGAAAAAACGTTAATCCACGAGAGGAGGACGAACGGCTGCCCACATGACGGCAGCCGTTTTTGATATGGATCGAACCGTACCGAAGACGGGCAGCGAAGAAATTCAGCTTTACATGCGCACGTACTATTCGCTGCTGCGTTCGACTGATCTGATTCAGATCGAGACACTGGTGGAAAGCCACACGGCGATGGAGTCGTCCCTTCACGTCGGGGCGCGCCAGCCGCAGCCGGACATCGCCGCGCTGACCTATACAAGCCTGCGCCTGCCGGATGTGATGCCCGACGTAAAAACTATCGTGATCGGACAGATTGAAAAGTCATTCACGGAAGCCGGCTATGCAGATGTCTCCAACTGGCAGCGCGTGTATTCGCCGGGACGCCGTCGCCGCGTCCATTTTGATGGGCTGCATACCCTGGCTGTGTTCATCGCCAGCCGTTCGGATATTGATGATCTGGTGCCGATGCTCACTGCTTATCAGATCGAGTGGAACAAGATGCACCTGCTGCTGCAAAGCGAAGTGGCAAGGCTGTTTCTTTCTCAGCAGCGTGAGCCGGGGGCGGCAGTGACCAGCGGTGAACGAACGCTGCTGGCGACGGTGCTCCAGGTGAGCGAGGAAGATATTGCCCGCTTGCAGTTTATCTGGGCGAAGGATTTTATCGGGACACTCCGTAAAATCGCAGCAGGGCGCAAGCTGCTTGGGCTGCGCCTACTGGCTTCCAGTGTGGCGGATTACCGCAAGGCGACGGTTTACTGGTGGCACGAACTGGAAGATCAGGCCGAGGCAGTGAACGCTGACCCGGAACAGCGTCCGGTCTATTTCGTCTCCAGCAACACCCATTCCCTCGCCAATCTGCTCAGTGGATACGCATGGCGCAGCGAAGAAGGTATTCTGAACTATATCAATGCCAAAGGACACGAAACACTTCTGGACGAATATCGCATCATCCGCGAGGGTGGGCGCACCAACTTGCAAAATTTCCTCTATTATGTGCTGAAAAAGTATATCGCCGATGGAGGTGACGTTGTCCGCAAACAGATTGCGGCGGATGAGCGTGAGGTCGGCGTTCACCGCGTCCCGAACAGACATGGGTTCCAGATCGAAGCGCAGATCATGGAACTGAGTAAACTACGGTCGGACTGGCTTGACCCGCGTTTGTGCGACGGTGTCGAACACGCGATGCTGGCGGAAAGCGACGCGCTCATCCTCAACATTGATTATCCGCTGGGGCTGGCCGCCTATGAAGTCATGAGCCGTGTGACTGAGCGTGTGGGGCATCTGCTTGGTGTTTATGTGATGGGCAAGGCGGCAACGCTCAATGGGCGGGTCGGTGACGTGATGATCCCCAATGTCGTCCATGATGAACATTCGCAGAATACGTATCTGTTCAACAACTGCTTCATCGCGCGTGATGTCGCCCCATACATGGCTTATGGGATGGTGCTGGATAACCAGAAGGCCATCAGCGCACCGGGCACATTCCTGCAAAATCCCCGTTATATGAGCGTGTTTTACGAAGAAGGCTATACCGACATCGAAATGGAAGCCGGGCCATATCTCTCGGCGGTGTATGAAGCGTACCGTCCACGCCGCCATCCGCAGAACGAAATCGTCAATCTGTATGGGGTGCCCTTCGACGTTGGCTTTTTGCACTATGCGTCAGATACTCCGTTTGGGCGCGGGCACAATCTGGGCGTCAGCAATCTTGGCTATATGGGGGTTGACCCGACCTACGCCACAGCCATTGCTATTCTGCGCCGTATTTTCCAGAAAGAAGCCGAACGCCTGCGCCGCAGACAGGCAGAACACAGTACCCCACAGCCGGAGCGGATTGTGTCGTTCTCTTAGGAAATAGTGCATTCCGAGGACATCGTTGGGAGGGGCTACTCGCCGCATCGCCTGTACCTCTCCCTGATTTTCACCGTCTCCTCTCTTAGCAAAGTTGGGGGAGAGGGGAGCAGCCTGCTATAATCGACATAGAACAGGTGATTTGGAACTGCTGGAAGTCTGGGCTGTGGCAAAAGAACAAACCGTCGTTATCGGTCAGAGCATGAAGCGTATCGATGCGCTGGGCAAAGTCACCGGGGAGACACCTTACCCCGGCGATCTTGATATTCCCGGCCAACTGTGGATGAAGCTGCGTTTCAGCGACCGGGCACATGCGCGTGTTGTCTCGATTGATACGACCGCTGCGGAAGCCATGCCCGGTGTCGTCGCGGTTTATACGGCAAAGGACATCCCCGTCAACGAGTACGGTCTGGTGACGAAGGATCAGCCGGTGCTGTGCGGGCCGGGAAGCACGATCCCCGGCGCGGATGTGGTGCGCTGCTATATGGACTGCATTGCGGTGGTGGTGGCCGAAACCGAAGCACAGGCGGCGGAAGCTTGCCACATGATTGAAATTGACTATGAGGATTTGCCGCCGCTGTTCGACCCGGTGGACGCGATGCAGCAAGGCGCTCCGCAGATTCAGTTGAACGTCCCCAATAACATTCTCGCCCGCTACCGTATTCGCAAAGGGGATATAGAAGCGGGTTGGGCACAGGCTGAGGTGATCGTCGAAGGCGAATACAGCACGGGCTACCAGGAACATGCCTATCTCCAGCCGGAAGCCGGGTTGAGTTACATTGACGAGGAAGGCCGGGTGACGGTGGTCGTGGCAGGGCAGTGGACGCACGAAGACCTGTGGCAGATTACCCATGCGCTCGATTTGCCGCTTGATCGTGTGCGTGTGGTCTACCCGGCGATTGGTGGCGCGTTTGGTGGTCGCGAGGATATGTCGGTGCAGATCGTGCTGGCCTTAGCCACCTGGAAATTGCAGCGACCGATCAAGATTCAGTGGAGCCGCGAGGAGTCGATTAAATTCCACCACAAGCGCCATCCCATCCGCCTGTGGGCGCGGTGGGGCGCGACCCACGAGGGGAAAGTGGTCGCAGTCGAAGCGCGGGTGATCGGAGACGCGGGGCCTTACAATTACACCTCCACGAAGGTGCTTGCGAACGCCAACCTCACCGTGACTGGCCCCTACGAGATTCCCAATATTCACGTCGATACCTACGCGGTTCTCACCAACAATATCCCAACGGGTGCGTTTCGTGGCTTTGGTGCGCCGCAGGCCGCCTTCTGTGCCGAGGGGCAGATGAACAAGCTGGCTTTGGCGCTTGGCATGGATCCGCTGGAACTGCGTTTGAAGAATTCCATACAAGAGGGCAGTATTCTTTCCGTCGGCACACCACTCCCTGCCGGAGTCAGTATGCCGCAGGTGTTGGAAGCTGCTGGCCGCGAAAGCTGGTGGGAGCAGACTTCGACCGGGTGGAAGCGCAATTCAGCAGCGTTATCGACAGCTTCGCATTTAAGGCGCGGCATCGGCATCGCTGCCGGGTTTAAAAATGTCGGCTACAGCTTTGGCTACCCGGAACATTCCTGGGCGGCGGTCGAACTGCGCGGGAAGGCACAGATCGAAGAAGTCATTGTGCGACAGGCGGGCGCAGACGTAGGGCAGGGAGCGCACACGGCCTTTATGCAGATGGCCGCGGATGCGGTCGGTGTGCCGTTCGAGTGTATCAGACTTGAGGCCTCAGACACCGCCTTTACCGAGTCATCGGGTAGTGCATCTGCATCACGACTGACATTTATGGCTGGAAACGCCATTCGCGGTGCGGCGCAGATCGCACTGGAAAAATGGAAAAGCGAAGAACGTCCGGCGATTGGCGAGTTTATGTACCGCCCACCGAAAACTACGCCGTATGATCCCATGACGGGCAAGAGTGAGCCAAACTTTGCCTATGGATACGCGGCGCAGGCCGTTGTGGTAGAAGTGGACATCGAAACCGGGCACATCCATATTCTGAAAGTTGTGGCCGTCAACGATGTTGGGCGTGCTGTGAATCCGCAGCAGGTGGTCGGGCAGATCGAAGGCGCAGTGGTGCAGGCCGCGGGATACGCACTGATGGAGAATCTCGTCTCACACGAAGGTCGTATCCTGAATCCGTATCTTTCGACCTATCTCATTCCGACGGTTCTCGATGTGCCAACGGAGGTGAAATCGGTCGTGCTCGAATATCCCGATCCGCTCGGTCCCTGGGGAGCGCGCGGTATGGCCGAGATGCCGATGCTGCCGCTGGCGCCCGCGATTGCTGCGGCGGTGTATGATGCAACGGGCGTCTGGTTGGATCATCTGCCTTTTACGCCGGATCGAGTCGTGGCGGCGCTGCGGGCAGCAGGTGTGGACAGCGAGTAGCGAGCGAATAACGTTGGTGAGACGAGTACGATTGCCATGAAATGGCAGCAGGCTTTTGAAATTACGCCGGGAGAGGTCGTCGCTTTTATCGGCGCCGGGGGGAAAACTTCCCTGCTGGCGGGTTTAGGTTATGAACTGGCCGAAGCCGGTTGGCGCGTACTGGCGACTTCTACCGTGCCGTTGCAGGAAGATCAGCTTGAATTATTCCCCGCTGTTCTGCACTACACCGCAGGCAGCGATGCCATCTCCGCTGCATTGAACGAGTCCCGGTTTGTGTACCTGTATGACTCGGTCAAGGGCGGCAGGGTCTCTGGCGTCCCACCCGAAGCACTCTCACCATTGATGGATGCAGTCGATTCAGATGTGATGCTGGTGGAGGCCGACACCGCCAATGGACTGCCACTGAAAGCGCCACTGCCGGGCGAACCGATGATCCCGCCGGAAACCTCGCTCGTCGTCCCAGTAGCTTCGCTTTCGGTGTTGGGAAAGCCGCTGGATAAACATCATATCTATAACCTGGATGCCATCGTCGAGCGCTACGGTTTTGTTGAAGGGAGCCGCATCAAGTCGCCCTGGGTGGCGCAGGTGCTGCGCGATGACGAACTTGGATTAAAGGGGATTCCAAAGACGGCACGGGTAGTCGCCTTTCTAAACCAGACGGCACCGCCGGGTTACGGTCGTGGCCGGGCACGGCTGATCGCCCGATTGGCGCTACGCAGCACGCGCTTTCATGGCATTGTCATTGGGTCGGTGCGCGGCGCCGAAGCCGTCCATGAGGTGCAGCGCCCGATTGGGGCGGTGGTGCTGGCGGCGGGGATGTCTACCCGCATGGGGCAGATGAAGGTGCTCATGCCCTGGGACAAAAAAACCATCATCGAGCACATCATCGAGCAGTTGATGAACGCGCGGGTCGATCATATCACCGTTGTGACCGGGCATCAGGCCAAAGAAGTGAAGGAAAAGGTTGAGCCGTTGGGCATCCACGTCGTCTACAATCGCCAGTATAAAACAGGCGAGATGCTGTCCTCGCTCAAAGCGGGGCTGCGGGCACTGCCGGACAACGTGGCAGGGGCGCTTGTCGTGTTGGGCGATCAGCCGCGCATCCAGCCCAAGACGATTTATCAGGTGATGATGGCTTTTGCCGAAGGCAAGGGCGAAATCATCGCCCCTAGTTTTGAACGGCGGCGCGGCCATCCCATCCTGATTGGACGGCGCTACTGGCCGGAACTGCTGGATATCCCCGCTAATGGCTCACCGCGTGATGTCATCAATGCGCACAGTGATCGCATCGCCTATGTCGAGATCGACAACGACAGTGTGCTGCGCGATGTCGATACTCCATCTGATTACAACGATGAACGCCAGCGCGCCGGACTTCTTTAGCGAAAGTAAGTCGGACTCATGCCCATAACCCGGTTTGCAGAATCTCCTCACGACGCAGGGTGCGCGGGCGTTTGGTGGTGCTGCCATGTGCAATCGCCCGCAGTTCATCACTGTTCACAATCGGATTGACCGTAATCAGAACTTCATTGGGTCGGATGATATGCGTACCTGGTGGTGCGTAGAGAAAGTGACCGTTGGGCAGGCGAATTCCAAGTACCCCGGCGCGGAAAACCCTTCTCAGATGCAGGTCGTCCAGCCGTTTACCAATCCAGGGCGAGTCTTCCTGCATGTACAGTTCGTTGGTTTCAAAACCGGTCTGATAATTGTACAGCACGTTGTGCAGGAAATCGCTGACGGCAGGGCGGGTAGTCGCCAGCAGCAGATAGCGAGCGGCGACTCGAAACGGCGTAATCACACGGTCTGCCCCCGCACGCTGGAGCTTGGTGCCCATCGCATCGCTGCTGGCCGAGGCCGTAATCAGTAAGCGTTTGCTCAGGGTGCGAGCGTTCAGGACGGTCACGAGGGCGTCGGCGTCGTCCTCGATGGACACCATTAAGGCCAGCGCCCGCTGAATACCTGCCCGCCGCAGCACATCTTCCCGCGTTGGGTCGCCATGCAGGACGCGAAATCCACGCCGCAGCAAATCAGCAGTGAGCGTCTGATCTTTGGTGATGATGACGAAGGCACGTTCCGGGTCAAGCTTGTCCACCACGTTGCGGATAAGCCGCCCGCCACCGCAGATCAGAAAATGTTCTGACATCTGCTGGATCGCAGTTTCGGCGTCCAGCAGGGAATACTGTCGTTGTGTGCTGGGATGATAAGGTGGTGCGGGCAGCCGCTGCCAGTTCAGGGCGACCTGTGTCCAGATTTCTTCGCGACGCGCATCCTGCTGGACATGCGGGAGATAAGCACCTGAACAAAGGACGAGCGCAACTTCGTTTTCCCCCAGCACATAATCCTCTTCAGGCGTTGCCCGATAGCTTCCATCATCCTGCCGCACGGCGATGATGCAGGCATTAAAGCGCTCTCGCAGACCGATTTGTGCCAGTGGGCGACCGATCCAGGGTGAATCTTCGCCCAGGGCGATCTGGACGAGGAAGTGACCGGAGCGCTGCTCATACAGTAAATCATTATAGAAGTCGTTGACGACCGGGCGCAAAGTAGCATTCGTGAGGAATTGCGCGGCAATCTCATAAGGCGCGATCACGGTATTTGCACCCACGCGAATCATCTTCTGGCTGAGTTCTTCGTCCAGCGTGGCAGCGGTGATGTAAATGTCGTTGTTCTGGCTCCGCGCCGTCAGGACGACCAGCAGTGCTTCGGTATCGCTTTCCAGCATTACCATCATGGCCTGCGCATGACGGATCCCGGCGTTCTGTAAGGCAGACTCATTGGTTGGATCGGCTTCGATGACCAGAAAACCTGCTTCACGCAGTTGAATAGCGTAGCTGGTCGATTCCGTGATGACCACGAGAATATCAATGAGCGTATTGCCCTTCGGCAGCAGCTTTTGAAGTTGCATTCCAAGTTTCAGAAGCGGCTGGCGCAGCGGATTGGCAAATGCTGTCCTGCCCAGATAACGCTGTAGATTGATCTCCATCGTGGCGGCACGTGCCTGTGTCTGGTTTTCACGGCGGCGCTGGACACGGTCGAGCAGGAAGTCAATGGTGTTGTCGACGAGCGGGCCAGAGCCGCACAGGATGTAGTGCCCGCGTAGTCTGGCGATCTTGTTCATCGCAGCACGGCGCTGCCGCCCCACCCGTATCGCAGGGCTGACCAGGAATGTAACCGCCGCTTGTGCAGCATAGGCGAAGGTGCCGAGGCCGGAGAAGATAAGCAGAATGGTGAAGATGCGGCCTGGTTCAGTCTGGGCGTAGATGTCGCCGTAACCGATGGTGGCGAGGGTAATGACAGTTAGCCAGATCGCGTCGATAAAGCTGAGGTTTTCGATGGTCATGAAGCCGATGACCGCAATCGGCAGAATAATGCCGATGGCGACCAGGGCGATGCGGAGTTGGCGACGAATGTCTTGGAAGGCGTCGTTTCCCATAGGCTTGAAGCGTGGTGGCCTTTGTGACTTCGGAACGCCCCAAGTCTACTGTCTGTTCAGCCTTTTAACCAATTAAGCAGTTTCATGACCACACCGCGCTTGGTTGCGAGTCCCTGGCTGTATTCCTGCTGCAACTGCTTGGTCAGATATTCCAGTTCGCTGACGCGCATCCGCGCCCCGTTGACGATCACCCAGTCGTTGTCGATCACGCGCAGGTCTTTGGGGATGCGGTTGTACAGCTTGCGATACGCTTCCTGGTAGTGGTTCATCACCTTTTCGGAATAAAGACCCATCATGTCGCGTGTTCCCTGACGTTATATCTTCTGATAAAGTGTTGCTTTCTGCAAACTTAATTATAACACAGTCTATCACGAGCACAGGAAAATTGACAATTTTTTCATAAGTTGAAAGCGCAGCGGCGAACACGCTAGAATAAGGGATGTTTAAGAAGGACTGACCACACGGGCAGCGATGTTATGTATGCAGAAGCGGTAGATGCAATCCGGCGCTACACCATGCTCCAACCTGCAATTGGGCTTGTCCTGGGATCAGGCCTGGGGGGATTGGCGGAGACGCTCGAAGACCGGGTGGTGATCCCATACGAGGCGATTCCTGGATGGCCGATTTCAACGGTGCATGGACATCATGGCAATCTTGTCTTTGGGACGCTGGAAGGGCAGACGGTCGTTGCTCAGCAGGGCCGTGCGCATTTTTATGAAGGCTACACCATGCAGCAGGTCACATTTCCGATTCGGGTAATGCACCGACTGGGTGTGAAAACGGTCATCCTTACCAACGCAGCAGGTGGCCTGAATTCAAACTTCCAGGTAGGTGATCTGATGCTGCTGCACGACCACATCAATTTTGTCGGGATGGCGGGCTTAAATCCTTTGATTGGAGCGAACGACGATTCGATTGGCCCGCGTTTTCTGGGGATGACTCAGACGTATGATCGCGACCTGCGCCGCGCTGCCAGGGAAGTTGCCCAGGCCAACGGTCTTCCCCTGCACGAAGGGGTCTATATCTGTCTGGCAGGGCCAACGTTTGAAACCCCGGCGGAAATCCGAATGCTAAGGGTCATCGGCGGGGATGCAGTGGGTATGTCCACCGCGCATGAAGTTGTGGTGGCGCGACACGCTGGAATGCGCGTGATGGCGTGTTCGGGCATTACCAATGTCGCGATTGATAATCCCGACTCCACCGCGGAAACGAACCATGAAGAAGTGCTGGACGCTGGAAAAGTCCTCGTCCCACGCCTGACAACGCTGCTGCGTGGTGTTTTGAAGGCCATGCCGCAATGAGTGGATTGGTCTTTCTGATTGAGCGCACCGCCATTGGGCTGTATATCCTGATCGGTGTCGCCATTCTCTGGCATGGACGGCGCTGGCTGCTGGCGCGGCGTTCCTTCCAGGCCACCTATTTTGAACTGGAACGTGACCTTGCTCGCTATCAGAGCGCCAATGCACTGACTACAGTTGTTCTGCTGGTCGAGCTTGGCCTGATCATCTCCGGTATTCAGCGCGTGGTTGCGCCCACGCTGCGTGAACAACTGGCAGAAGAAGACCTGCTGGAAGTCGTGAGCGTCGAGGATTTGCCATTCTTCACCCCGACACCGCCGCCCCCTCAGGAACCGACCTTTGACCCGGAAAGTGTTGAACTCGGCCCACAGGAAGTGGAGGAAGTGTTCGTCACGCCTGCACCGACTCCAACACCAGTAGGGACGATTGAGCCGAACGCACCGGCTGTTGAGGGCTGCAATACGCCCAACGCCACCCTGCAAATTCCGGCCAATGGGATGCGCGTCTTTCAACCGATTCCAGTGCTGGGGACGGCATTTACCGACGACTTTACCGAATACAAAATTGAGATCAGCGGGCCGACTACCAATAACCGCTACAGCGTGATTAACCGGGGGAGCGTACCCGTTGCCGAAACCGGAGGTCTGGCACAGTTCAACCCCGCGCCGTATGACCCCGGTATTTACGAGTTCCGTGTCGTCGTATTTGCGTCCGGTGAACTCCGCGCGGCCTGTAAGGTCAACATCTACATCAGTGCACCGATTGCCACGCCAACACCGCTGCCGCCTGTTACACCGCTCAACGCAGGGGCGGGTTGATGTCGAGGCCTGTACTGGGGTTCGTAGGTGCGGGAAAAGTGGGGAAGGTTCTCGCACGCTTGTGGCACGAAGCAGGTTATGAAGTGGTCGCGATTTGCAGTCGCACGCCTGCTTCTGCCGCTGTGTTGGCGAATCAGGTCAATGCCAGAGTGGTGCTCCAACCGCTTGAGGTCATTCGTACTGCAGACCTGACATTTCTCACTGTACCTGACGACGCGATTGGTGCAGTCGTGCAGAGTGCAAGTGGAACTGCGCTCCGGGGAAAAGCTGTCGTGCATGTCTCGGGTGCGCATGACGCCCACATCCTCACTCCGTTACAGGAACAGGGGGCAAGCATTGGAAGCCTGCATCCAGCCTTTGCGTTTGCGGATGTGGAAAGCGCACTGAGGGGCTTACCGGGTTCAACTTTTGCACTGGAAGCGGACGATGAGGTGCTGCGGGGGTGGCTGCGCGAGCTGGTCGAAGCCGTTCATGGCCGGGTGCTGGATATTCCGCGCGGTGGGAAAGCACAGTATCATGCTGCACTGGTGATGCTCAGCAACTACACCGTCACCCTGTACAGCCTTGCGGAACGACTGCTCAGCTCACTAGGCGCAGATCAACAGGCCGTGGATGGCGCTCTCAATGCCCTGTTAGAGAGTGTGCAGCACAATCTCAGATACACTGGCCTTCCCTGGGCACTGACGGGACCGCTTACACGCGCCGATGCGGGTACAATCAGACTTCATCTTGCTGTGCTCAAACAGGCTGATCCTGATTTATCCGATCTTTACATAAAACTCGCCCGCCAGACATATCCAATTCTAGAGGCTCGCGGCGTCAATACAGCATTCATTGAAAAGACTTTACAGCAGGACGAAATTCCATGAGGCTTACTATTCGAGATTTTCAAAAAATGCGTTCAGACGGCGAACGCATTGCTGTGCTGACTGCCTACGATGCGATCAGCGCCCGCGTCGCAGAGGCCGCCGGGGTGCCCGCACTGCTGGTAGGCGATACCCTGGGGATGGTCGTGCAGGGACGCGACACCACGATTCCGGTCACACTTGAGCATATGATTTACCACTGTGAAATTGTCGCCCGTGTGACTGAGAAACCGCTAATTATTGGCGATCTGCCGTTTATGACGTACACGATCAACCCGGAACAGGCGTTGGCAAACGCTGCAAAACTGGTGCAATCGAGCGGTGTGCAGTGTATCAAGCTGGAAGGCGGGGAGCACATGGCACCGACGATTGAGCGTATCGTTCGTGCCGGGATTCCTGTCATGGGGCATATTGGATTGACACCGCAAAGTGTGAACCAGTTTGGTGGATTCCGTGTGCAGGGCAAGCAGTTAGAATCGGCGCGGCAGTTGATCCGCGATGCCGAAGCGGTGCAGTCAGCAGGCGCATTCGCGATTGTTCTGGAGCTTGTCCCCGCGCCACTCGCCCAGTTAATCACCAACCGTCTGCATATTCCCACCATTGGCATTGGAGCAGGAGTTGGGTGCAGCGGCCAGGTGCAGGTCTTCCACGACATTCTGACGCTGTTCGATGCGTTTCTGCCGCGTCATGCCCGCCGCTATGCCAACATCAGCGAGATGATGCGCGAAGCCATCGGCCACTATGTGCAGGATGTGAAGGACGGTCAGTTCCCGGCAGCGGAGAACAGCTTCAGCCTCGACGAGAAGGTTCTGGCGGCGTTGGAAGAAGCCCTTGAGGAAAGTGTGTAGATCGCCCTATGCACGTGGTGGAAACAATTGAAGCACTGCGAATTGTCCGACGGCAGTTGCAGGGACGGGTCGGGCTGGTGCCGACGATGGGAGCGCTGCATGAGGGGCATCTCTCCTTAGTACAAACCGCCAAAGCAGAAAATGACTGCGTCGTTGTTACGATTTTTGTCAATCCAACACAGTTTGGGCCGAACGAAGATTTTGCGGCGTATCCGCGTGATCTGCCCCGCGATCTGGCGATGCTGGAACATTTGGGTGTTGATCTCGTGGTGACGCCAACGCCTGCGCTGATGTATCCGCCGGGGTTTCAGACCTACATCGATGTGGAGCACGTGTCACAGGGGTTGGAAGGGGAGCGGCGTCCCGGTCATTTTCGTGGTGTGGCGACCATCGTCGCGAAGTTGTTCAACCTGACGCAGCCGGACAGCGCTTACTTCGGCCAGAAGGATGCCCAACAGGTTGCTGTACTGCGGACGCTGGTGCATGATCTGAATTTCCCGCTGGATTTACAGGTGATGCCAACCCTGCGTGAAGCCAGCGGACTGGCGTTGAGTTCGCGCAACTCTTACCTTACGTCACATGAAAGACAGGCAGCACCAGTGCTCTTTCGCGCTCTGCAAACAGCAGGGGAAACTTACGCCGCTGGAAACACACATCCCGATGCACTGCGAAAGGTAATGCTGGATGTCCTTAATACTGAGCCACTTGCCCGTGTCGATTATGTTTCGGTGGCAGATGCGCGAACGCTTCGCGAAAGCGATGACGAGGGTAAAGCGCCATTTCTCCTGTCGATGGCAGTGAGGCTTGGGCACACCCGCTTGATCGACAATATGCTCGTACCGCTTGAACTGAATACTCGTAAAGGATTGCAGGAGACGCTCGGCGCTGGATGAATTTGCGAATTGTTTACACACTTCTGAAAGTCTTCTAATCCAACCAGCGTATAGTACAAGTATAGGTAGAGGAGGTCAAAACCGCGATGTTCTTCTTCGATACGAACTATCTGCTCTGGGTGATGATTCCCAGCTTAATCATTTCGGTGGTGGCGCAGGTCTGGCTGCGCTCGGCCTATGCGCGCTGGGGCAATACACGTAACAATGCCGGTCTGACTGGCGCACAGGTGGCGGAACGGATTAAGCGCTCTGCTGGCTTACAAAACGTCGGGCTGGAGGCCGTGCCAGGCCAGCTTACCGATCATTATGATCCGGGAAGCCATGTCGTTCGCATGTCTCAGGATATCGCAACGAAGCCTTCGGTGGCCGCGATGGCGATTGTGGCGCATGAACTCGGTCACGCCCAGCAGCATCAGCAGAATTCACCCCTGATTGCCATGCGCAGTTTCCTCATTCCCGCCATGCAGTTCAGCCCGACAGCCGCCTATTTCCTGATTTTCCTGGGCTTTCTGATGAATGCCCTCAGCCTGGTATGGCTGGGAATTGGCTTCTTTGGGATTGTAGTGGTGTTCATGCTGCTCACGCTGCCGGTTGAGTTTGATGCCAGCCGTCGTGGCTTGGTGCTGCTGCGTCAGTCGGGTGTGATGACGACGGAAGACGCGGGTGGTGCCCAGCAGGTGCTCACCGCCGCCGCGCTGACCTATGTGGCCGCGTTCGTGTCCTCGCTGCTTACACTGCTGTACTACATCAGCCTTGCTCGACGCGATTAACAGATCGGTTTCGGAACCCACAACAAAGCGCCCGGCATATCACCGGGCGTTTTTGCTTCAAAAATGAGTCTATTGATTTAAGTTTGCAAAATGGGCAATCGTATTCAAAAGTTCATTTTTGCTGATGGGCTTTGCCAGGTAGCCATCACATCCCGCCGCAAGAAATCGTTCCCTGTCGCCGAACATCGCATTGGCAGTGAGCGCAATAATGGGAATATGGGCCATACGGGGGTTTGATTTGAGATAACGTGCGACTTCCATCCCGTCAATATCGGGGAGGTTAATATCCATCAGGATGAGATCAGGCATTTCGGCTTCAGCGACTTCAATCCCGGACCGACCATTCAGGGCTTCGATCATGTCGTGTCCACCGACACCGAGCATTTTGCGCACCAGACGCATATTCTGCGGATTATCTTCGACATAGAGTATTTTCATTGGAATCGTCTCTTTAGCCGATCACACTTACATTGATTATCCGGTACTTTCAATGGTAAATCAAGTCTATCTAAACCATTTCGCTGCTTGTTACAGGATTGAAATTGTCCTGCACATTTATTCTAAATCGTACTGGTCAATCTTACGTCGCAGGCGGTGAAGCCGTCCATAGTTGGGGCGAACCTGTGAGAACAACCTGCTGAGACGGCGGCTCCAATGGCGCAGGCGGGCGCGCACCCCCACCAGCGCATACGCCGCCCGCCGTCGCTCCCGGTTCAATCGGCTGCCCTGACGTTCCTGTGGCTGTGGGATACCCCATTTAATGACCACCGATCCCCAGGCCAGCCCCCCTCCGAAGCCGACGAGAACAATGTAATCGCCTTCCTGAATGCGGCCTTCCCTGACAGCCTCGCAAAGCGCAATCGGAATAGATGCCGCCGAGGTGTTGCCATACTGTGCCAGATTGCTCATGAAGATGCTTCGGTCGAGATCGAGACTGCGCGCGGCGGCCTGTAGAATTCGGTCATTTGCCTGGTGGGGAATAATCAGCTTCACATCCGTAAGCCTTATTCCTGCCCGTACTGTCGCCTCGGTGATGCTCTCACCGATTACGCGGGTGGCAAACTTAAACACCTCACTGCCGATCATAAACATGCGGTTGGGCTTGCGATAACCGTTGTTATCGCGGCTACCCTGAACGGGTAAGCCGAGCAGATCGTATCCCGAACCATCTGAACGCAGCACTGCCGAGAGAACGCCCCCTTCAGTTTCGCTGCCCTGGAGCACGACCGCGCCTGCGCCGTCGCCGAACAGGATGCAGGTAGACCGATCCTGCCAGTCCATCACCCGGCTCATCACTTCAGAACCAATAACCAGCGCGGTCTTGATACTGCCGGAACGGATCGACTGCGCTGCCATCTGAATGCCATAGACAAATCCTGAACATGCCGCACTGAGGTCAAACGCGCCCGCGTGATTTGCACCCAGCCAGTTCTGGATCAGGCTGGCTGTCGTAGGGAAGACGCTCTCAGGTGTACTGGTGGCGACGATAATCAGGTCAATTTCGGAAGGCAGGATGTCGGTGACTTCCAGCGCTTGTTTGGCCGCCTTAAAGCCAAGCGTCACCGTCGAGTCGCGTTCACCCGCGATACGGCGTTCTCGGATTCCGGTGCGAGATTGAATCCACGCATCATTTGTGTCCAGAATGGCTTCTAAGTCTTCATTCGTGAGCCGGGTATCCGGCACGCTCATTCCCCAGCCGACGATATGGGCGTAAATGCCGCTGGTTTCGCTGGAACGCGGGCCGACGCCGTTACTTTGCTTTGCCATTTTGGCTGTACCTGCCGAAGATCAGAACCGCATTGTGGCCGCCAAAACCAAAGGAATTGCTCATGGCAAACTGAATATTGTGCTTCACACCGACATTAGGCGTGTAGTTGAGGTCGCACGCTGGGTCCGGCGCATCAAGGTTTACGGTGGGAGGGATAAAACCCTCGTTCAGGCTCATAATTGTGAACACGGCTTCAACCGCTCCTGCCGCACCCATCAGATGTCCTGTGACGGATTTGGTGGAGCTGATCGGAATTTCGTAGGCGTGTTCACCCAGCGCGGTTTTAATCGCCATCGTCTCGCTGCGGTCATTGAGCGGCGTACTAGTGCCGTGTGCGTTGATATAGTCAATATCCTCTGGACGCAGCCGCGCATCATTGAGCGCCTGCCGAATGGCCTCCGCCGCGCCTTCGCCATTTTCCAGGGGTGCTGTGATGTGATAGGCGTCGGATGTATGTCCGTAACCCAGCACCTCCGCATAGATGTGTGCGCCCCTGCGCTGGGCGTGTTCAAGTGCTTCCAGCATCAGGATGGCCGCTCCTTCTGCGACAACGAAGCCATCCCGCTCTACGTCAAATGGACGTGAGGCTTTTTCCGGCTCGTCATTGCGGCGGGAAATAGCCGTCATGTTGTGAAATCCGGCAATCGTCAGTTCTTCAAGCGCTGCTTCCGAACTGCCCGCCAGCATGGCATCGACCCGACCATAGCGAATCATCTCCAGCGCTTCACCAATGCAGTTGTTCCCGGTTGCGCAGGCGGTAGAAAGGGCAAAGTTCGGTCCCTTGAGACCGTAGACCATCGAGATTTTGCCAGAAGGTGCATCCGGCAGCATCATCGGCACCAGCAGAGGACTCACCGACTTTGCACCACGAGCCAGATACGCTTTGGTGCTGGCGACGACAGTGGCGATTCCGCCGATACCAGTGCCGACCGTAACGCCGACACGATACTCATTGGCCGCTGTTACCGCCAAGCCGGAGTCTTTCATCGCCTGTTCCGCCGCATACAGCGCCATCTGCGTTACACGGTCAGTACGACGGGCTTCGCGTTTGCCTAAGAAGCTGTCTGGATCGAAATTCTTAACCTCACCGCCAATATGGTTGTCGAGGTGAGAGGTATCAAATCGCGTAATGTAACCGATGCCGGTGTGACCCAGCGCAGTATTGCGCCAGGCTTCTTCCACACTGTTGCCAGTGGGGCAGATGATGCCCATTCCGGTTACAACCACACGCCGTCGTTCCACCAACAACCTCCCAGCACTGCGCCAATTTTGCAATATCATCACTATTATAGCGAAACCTGCCTGAATTATGCAGGTTACTGGTTTGCTCTGTTCTGAACGCAGAATAGTTTTCGGCCAATGCCCTGTGTATAATCCATCATCTGAAAACGTTGTGTTATTCACCAACTCCACCGCGCATGATCCTGGTAACCGGAGCAACAGGCTACATCGGAAGACATGTTGTGCAGCGCCTTCTGGATGAAGGGTGGCCTGTGCGCTGTCTGCTGCCGGAACGCCGTCTTAAGCGGCTTCCGTGGCAGAGCGAATCATTGCCGGAAATCATCACCGGAAACGTTCTGAACGAGGAAATTCTGTTTCAGGCTGTTACAGGTGTTCATGCGGTTATCCATCTGGAAAGTGCACAGTGGTGGGGACGAATGCGCGATCTGGAACGGGTGGAACTGGTCGGTACGCGCAATCTGGTCGCTGTGGCACGTGCTGCCAGAGTTGGCCGCATCATCACCCTCAGTCATCTTGGCGCAACCCCGTCTTCTGCCTTTACCCTCCTCAAGATCAAAGGCATGCTGGAAGACCTGCTTCGCAGCAGCGGTCTGGCCTATACCATTCTGCGTCCGGGCGTAGTCTTTGGGCCGGGCGATGCCTTTGTGACCCATATTGCCATGATGCTGCGGCTCAACCCGCTTTTCTTTCTCATGCCGGGGCAGGGTGAGGTTGTCCTGAACCCGCTTTACATCGACGATCTGGTCGAAGCGATTTACCGCTCCCTGAGCCAGATTGAGACGGTCGATGCAACGCTTGAAATCGGTGGTCCAGAGTACCTTACGCTGGAAGACCTGATTCGCACTGTCATGCGCGTGACCGGGCAGTACCGCCCAATCTTCAGTGTGCCACCCTATGTCATGCGTTGGGCAACGGCCTTCTACAGCCGTGTTCTGCCACGCTCACTGATGACACAGCAGTGGCTTGATATTCTGGCGGCCAGCCGCACCGCGCATCTGGGCAATATGTACACCTATTTTGGGCTACACCCCCGCCGCTTTGAAGATACATTGCTGACCTATCTGCCGCAGCAGCCATTTCTGCTGCCAGCACTGCGCTATTCACTGCGCCGCCGTCCACGCGGCATTTAGTTTCTCCCTGTACCGGAAACCTGGGATCATAAGTGGTATGACACAGATTACAATCAGGCCGCTGCATTCACTCGATGAGATGTACGAGGCAGTGGATTTACAACAGACCTACTGGGGCACTGACCTGGAGTCGATTGTGCCCGCGCATATGCTGTTCACCATTGCCAGCTATGGTGGTCATGTGCTGGCAGCTTTTGACGAGACGAAGATGATCGGTGTGCTCATTGGACTGATCGGAACTAACATTCATGAAGTTGATCGTCCAGCGATGGCGAATCTGCTGGTTGCATCCAAGCGCATGGTCGTGCTGCAAGAGTATCGTAATGCCGGGGTCGGCTATAAGCTGAAGCTGGCGCAGCGTGAACAGGCGATCCGGCAGGGAATACGACTTGTGACCTGGACGTTTGATCCTCTGCTGGCAATGAACGCCAATCTCAACCTGCGCAAGCTGGGCGGCATCTGCCAGACCTACCTGATCGACTACTATGGCACCAGCGAACGCAGTGGTCTGGCGACGCTTGGTGCGTCGGATCGTCTGGTGGTGGAATGGTGGGTGACGAATCGCCGCGTGGAAGAACGGCTCAGCGGTACGCGCACCAATGTGACACTGGCGCAGTACCTTGACGCAAACGCGAGTCTGATTAATCCCGGCGAATGGCTGGATAACACACTGCATCCGGGGATGACGCTGCATGAAGCGGAAGGGACCTTTGCGCTGCTGGAAATCCCTTTGAATTACACGACACTGGTGAAGGAAGACGAAGGGCTGGCGCAGGCGTGGCAGCGGCATTTGCGTGAGGCGTTCACGGATGCGCTCGACAAGGGGTTTATTGTGACGGATTTTCTACGCGGGCAGTCGGATGGGCGTGAACGCGCCTTTTATCTGCTGAGCTTTAGTGGTGGGTTCGAGTCGGGTTTTGGATTGAGTTAGGGGGAAACGTGGTTGTGATGCGCGGGATAACGATTGAACAGATCAACCTCCACCCGGTCGCGCTGACGCTGGTGGAAAAACTAAAGACCAGTGCCAGCCATGAGCCGTTTAAGTCGGCGGTGATTGTCGAACTCATCACCTCCGAGGGCGTGGTGGGGTGGGGGGAGTGCCCGACTAAGATGGCACCGAGCTATGCCTACGAGACGATGGGCACGGCGCTGCACGTCCTCTCGGAGTTTATGATTCCCGCGCTGCTGGGGCGGACGATTCAAAGCCCGATGGAAATCCCCGCGCTGCTGGACGAAATTCGCGGGCATCCGATGGCGCGTTTTTCGGTTGAAGCGGCGGCCTGGGATGCAGCGGCAAAAACGAACCAGATGCGCCTGGCCGATCTGTTTGCGGCGCATCTGCCCGAAGGTCATGCGTCAAAGGGCTATGCGACGGTAGGAGTTAGTATTGGTATTCAGGAAACCTTCGACAAGACGCTGGAGATCATCACCAAACGGCTGGAGCAGGGCTACGGTCGCATCAAGCTCAAAATCGAACCGGGCTGGGATGTTCGGCTGGCGCGGGCGGTGAGGCAGGTTTACCCCGATATTTCGCTGATGCTGGACGCGAACAGTGCCTACTCGCTGAAAGATACCGATCATCTCCGGCAGTTGGACGAGTTTAATCTGCTGATGCTGGAACAGCCGCTGGGCTACAACGACATCTATGAACATGGTCAATTGCAGCCGCAGTTGGAAACGCCGATTTGCCTTGACGAAAGCATCCACACCGCCAACGAGGCACGGCTGGCAATTGAAATCGGCGCGTGCAAAATTATTAATCTCAAGCCGGCGCGAGTGGGGGGCTACACAGAAAGCCTGGCGCTCTATCAGTTCTGCGCGGAGCATCAGGTGCCACTGTGGATTGGTGGCCTGCTGGAAACGGGTGTCGGGCGGGCGGCAAATCTGGCTTTTGCCTCGCTCCCCTGTGTGACGCTGCCCTGCGATATTTCCGCGACCGACCGCTACTATAACCCTGATCTGACTGAGCCTTCCTTCAAACTCAGCGAAGGCAGTCGCATTGCCGTGCCGGATGCGCCGGGAATCGGGGTGGAGGTACAGCGAGATCGTCTGGCCGATGCCGTTGCACTCTGGAAGGCTGAAAAGCCTTATTAGTGCAATGAGTGAAAGAAATACGCCGGAAAACAACCGTGCGCAGAATCGGCAGTTCAATGAGGCAATTCGGAGAGCAGAGCGTCTTCTGGACAGAAAAATGACTTTTGCCAATCGACGACGTATTCATGACGAAATTACGGTCAGAACTTAAGTTTGGACGAACTTGTCGATTTCATTGTCAGCCTTTACAGTGAAGGAGACGACCGTTGGGACTCGACCGAGGAGGGCGAAAAATGACAGTAGCTCAAGTCGAGGCAATTCAGGAGCGGTTTGAAGGTCTGCTGGGCAAACCTGCATGGAATGTCAAAAAGGGTGTTGGCTCCTTCATCACAATGGAGTTCGGAGAGCCGATTGTAGAAGAAGGTGGGCATATTCATGGTGCGTGGCACCTTTGGGTGTATGACTGTGCATGGCGACTGGAAACGCAGGAAAAAGTCTTAGCGGCTTCTGAAGATGAACTGACGGTGATCGAAAACGCACTCCGTTCGTTGGAGGGGCTCGCCATTGAAAAAATTGCCCTCGTGTTGCCGTCACTTGAAACTTCTCTTTCCTTTGCGCAAGGTTACGCCTTGCGCTTATTCCCCGTAAATTCTTCTGATGTGGAACATTGGATGCTGTTTACGCCTGAGGGCAAAGTTCTCGTAATTGGGCCGGGTATGGATTGGTCTTATCAAGACGCAGATCGGTAGGTCAAATCATGACGTTAGAAAATAAAACAGTCGCCTTTATTGGCAGCGGCGTGATGGCCGAGGCGATGATGCAAGGGCTTTTGAGCCAGAATCTCATTCGCCCCGACTGCCTCATCGCTTCTGATCCTCACAGAGAACGGGGTGCGCAGCTTACGGAACGCTATGGTTTGGTCTTTACGACCGACAACCGTGAAGCGGCTCAGGCGGGAGATGTGATTGTGCTTTCCGTCAAACCACAGGTCATGGAGAAGGCACTGCGCGATATTCGTGGGCAAACACGCGACGGTGTCCTGCTGCTGAGCATCGCTGCCGGGGTAAAGATTGATGCTATCAAGCGGGGCAGTGGATGTGACATGGTCGTGCGATCAATGCCCAATACGCCGGGACAGATCGGCCAGGGAATAACGGTATGGACGTGCACTCCAAATGTGTCCGGCGATCAGCGTAACGTTGCCAGCGCGATTCTGGGTGCAATGGGCGAAACGCTGTATGTCGAGGATGAGCATTATCTTGATATGGCAACTGCGCTCAACGGTACAGGGCCGGCCTATGTGTTCCTGGTGATGGAAGCGCTGATCGACGCCGGGGTGCATCTGGGCTTCTCCCGCAACGATGCCGAACGACTGGTGCTGCAAACCATGCGTGGGTCGGTCGAGTACGCCATTCAGTCCAGGCTGCATCCTGCCCAGTTGCGCAATCAGGTGACGAGTCCGGGTGGGACATCAGCGGCGGCCATCTATCAGTTGGAGAAAGGCGGCTTGCGTACGGTGATCTCAAAGGCGGTCTTTTCGGCCTATCAGCGTTCGATAGAATTGGGCAAAAAAGACGAAGACGAAGATTGATTCAGTCCTTTCAATATGAGTACTGGAAAAAGATTCATCAATTTGTGAAAAATGGCGCTATTGCGTTGTAAAATGGGAACGAATGCGCTACAATCACGTTGCAACCTTGTTGTCACAATCTTGTTGCCATACCACAACGCTCCATCAACCATTGGTTAAGGGAATACACCGTTTGCACTGCGTCGAACGGTCAACGAGAAACTGTACATTTTACATAAGGAGCTACACATGGCAGAACTTGCCAAAAATTACTATGACGCAATTCTGGAGCAGATCCAAAACTTCCAGGCATCGGTCGCAGACGTCGAGGTTGGAGTTGTAGAAGAAGTCGGCGACGGTGTGGCGCGCGTCTCTGGTTTGAACAACATCCGCTTCAGTGAACTGGTGCGCTTCCAGAATGGTGTGGCCGGGCTAGTGTTCAACCTGGAAAAGGACAATGTCGGTGTCCTGATCATGGGTGAATATGCCACGATCAAGGAAGGCGACGAAGTGCGCCCGCTCGGTCGTATCGCTTCCGTGCCAGTGGGTATGGGAATGGTCGGGCGTGTGGTGGATGCGCTCGGTAATCCGCTCGACGGCAAAGGCCCCGTTCAGGCGTCTGACTACTACAACATCGAACGCCTCGCCCCCGGCGTGATGGATCGCCGTAACGTGTACCGGCCGCTCCAGACTGGTATTGTCGCCATCGATGGCATCATCCCGATTGGTCGCGGTCAGCGTGAGCTGATTATCGGCGACCGCCAGACGGGCAAGACCGCGCTGTGCATCGACACCATCATCAACCAGAAAGGGCAGGACGTTTACTGCATTTACGTTGCCATTGGCAAGCGCAAGGGCGAAGTGGCGCGTCTGCAAGCGCTGCTCGAAGAATATGGCGCGATGGAGTACACCACCATCGTTGTGGCTTCCGCCTCTGACCCTGCCGCGATGAACTACTTCGCGCCCTATGCCGGCTGCGCGATTGGCGAATGGTTCATGGAAAACGGCAAGGATGCGCTGGTGATCTATGACGATCTCTCCAAGCACGCCTGGGCCTATCGCCAGGTGTCGCTGCTGCTCCGTCGTCCGCCGGGACGCGAAGCCTATCCGGGTGATGTGTTCTACCTGCACAGCCGCCTGCTGGAACGCGCCGCGCAGTTGAGCGATGCGCGTGGCGGTGGTAGCCTCACTGCGCTCCCGATTATTGAAACGCTATTGGGCGACGTATCTGCCTATGTACCTACGAACGTGATTTCCATCACCGACGGTCAGATTTACCTGGAAGCGGAACTGTTCTACTCCGGCCAGCGTCCGGCGCTGAACGTCGGTATCAGCGTGAGCCGTGTGGGTGGTGATGCCCAGACGAAAGCGATGCGCCAGGTGGCAGGCCGCCTGAAGACCGACCTCGCCCAGTTCCGTTCCCTGGCGGCATTCGCGCAGTTCGGGTCTGACCTGGACAAAGCGACCCAGCAGCAGTTGGATCGTGGTCTGCGCCTGACGGAACTGCTCAAGCAGCCGCAGTATCAGCCTGTGGCTTTGACCGACCAGATTGTGCTGCTGTTCGCGGGGACGAACGGCTATCTGGATAAGATCGAACTCGACCGCGTGAAGGAATGGCAGGCCAACTTCGTGCGCTTCATCAACACACAGCATCCCGAGGTTGTGACCGCAATCACCAACGAAAAGTCGATCTCGAAGGAAACGCAGGCCAAGCTGGAACAGGCCGTTAAGACCTTCAACGAAAACTGGACGTAATCGATGGCAACCGCACGCGAGATCAAGAAACGTATCCGCAGCGTGAAGAACATCGCCCAGATCGCGCGCGCACTGGAAGCCGAGGCGGCCACCAAAGTCCGTCGGTCGCAGTCACGCGCACTGGCAAGCCGAGCCTTCGCGGAAAAGGCCTGGGAAATTCTGCTGAACGTGCAAAGCGCGACGCAGGGGAGCGGGGCAGCGCACCCGCTCCTGACGGAACGCGAGAACATCAACAACATTCTGATGGTGGTGATTACATCAGATCGTGGGCTGGCGGGGTCCTATAACTCCAACATCCTGCGCGTCGCCAACCGCTTCGCGCAGCGGATGGGCAAGCCCGTCAAGTGGGTGGCGGTCGGCAAGAAAGCGCGTGACTCGCTGGTGCGAGGTCGCATGAATGTGATTGCTGAGTTCAGCAAACTGCCTGCGAACCCAACTCTGCGCGATATTGCCCCGGTTGCGCGGCTGGCAATCAATGAATTTCTGAGCGGTGGGGTGGATGATGTGTTCATCGCCTACACCGACTTCATCAACACCCTTTCGCAGCGCCCGGTGGTCAAGCCCTGGCTGCCACTCATCCCGCATAACATTCAGGATGCGATTGCTGCCGAATATGTAAAGGATGTTCCCCAAGTCACAGGTGGTCGGCAGGATTACGAATACGAGCCGAACCCACAGGCAATTCTGGACGAAATCGTCCCGCGCTTTACGGAACTTCAGCTTTATCAGGCGATTCTGGAAAGCCAGGCCAGCGAGCACTCCGCGCGTATGGTTGCCATGCGCAACGCAGGCGAGAACGCCTCACAACTGAGCGCTGATCTGACCCTGCTTTACAACAAAGCGCGTCAGGCCGCGATTACGGCGGAAATCCTGGACATCGTGGGCGGAGCAGAAGCCTTGCAGGAAACGCTCGATTCTGCCGCGAAGTCACTGGAGGCGGCGTATCCCGGCAATGGTCAGGTAGCCGTTCGCACCCGCGCCCGTATTGCCGTACCACAGCAGGTCGTGACGGCGAAGGTCGCGGCCCCAAGTGGCAACGATGACCTGACGAAAATTGAAGGCATCGGCCAGAAGATGTCCGCCGCGCTCAAGGCCGCTGGCATCACCAGTTATGCGGCGCTGGCACACACGACGGAAGCACAACTGCGCACTGCGATTGAAGCCGCTGGGATGCGCTTCTCGCCAAGCCTGACGACCTGGGCGCGTCAGGCGCAGTTGGCTGCTGATGGCGACTGGGACGGACTGGCTGCACTGCAACGTACTTTAACATCCGGGCGCGACGCCTGATTCATTCTGTAGCACAACGACTCTGAACGAGGAGATTATTCGAATGGCTGAAATTCAAGGCCGTGTAACACAAATTCTGGGTGCGGTGGTCGATGTCCAATTTCCACCGGGCGAACTGCCCGACATTTATGAAGCGATCCGTGTCCCGCGTGAAGGCCAGGATGAACTGATCCTGGAAGTGCAGAATCACCTGGGCGACAGCGAAGTCCGCACTGTGGCGATGGATACTACTGACGGCCTCCAGCGTGGTGTACCCGCGTATGCTCTGGGTACACCGATTACGGTTCCAGTAGGCACGGCCTCGCTGGGTCGTGTATTCAACGTGATCGGTCGCCCGATTGACCAGGGCGAAGCCGTTCCGGCAGATGCGCCGCGCCGACCGATTCACGCCTCTGCGCCGACCTTCGATGAACAGTCCACCCAGTTGGAAGTGTTCGAGACCGGGCTGAAGGTGATCGACCTGATTGCGCCCATGACCAAAGGTGGCAAGACGGGCATCTTCGGTGGGGCAGGAACGGGCAAGACCGTCACCATCATGGAACTGATTAACACCATCGCCACGCAGCACAGCGGTATTTCGGTGTTTGCAGGCGTAGGTGAACGTACCCGTGAAGGGACGCAGCTTTACGGTGAAATGGAAGAAGCGGGCGTTCTGGACAAGCTGGCGATGGTCTTCGGCCAGATGAACGAGCCGCCGGGTGTGCGTCTGCGCGTTGCGCTGTCAGGGCTGGCGATGGCCGAATACTTCCGCGATGAAGGCCGCGACGTGCTGCTGTTTATCGACAACATCTTCCGCTATTCGCTGGCGGGTGCGGAAGTCTCGGCGCTGCTTGGTCGTATGCCTTCGGCGGTGGGTTATCAGCCGACTCTGGCGGACGAAATGGGGCAGTTGCAGGAACGCATCACCTCCACCAACAAGGGTTCGATCACGTCGATGCAGGCCGTTTATGTGCCCGCGGATGACTATTCTGACCCCGCGCCTGTGGCGGTGTTCACGCATCTGGATGGGACGATTGCGCTGGAACGCTCGATTGCGGCACGCGCTATCTTCCCGGCAGTGGATCCGCTCGGCAGCACCAGCAAGATTCTCGACCCGAATATCGTCGGTGAAGAACATTACCGCACCGCCCGCGAAGTGCAGCAGGTTCTTCAGCGCTATAAGGACTTGCAGGACATTATCGCCATTCTGGGCGTGGACGAACTGAGCGACGACGACAAGCTGCTCGTGTCTCGTGCGCGTAAGATCGAACTGTTCCTGAGCCAGCCGATGACGGTGGCGCAGCAGTTCACCGGGCGTGAAGGTCGCTACGTGAAGGTGAAGGACACCATTCGCGGCTTCCGAATGATCCTGGACGGCGAGGTCGATCATATTCCTGAGCAGATGTTCTATATGACCGGGCCGATGGACGATGTGCTGGCGCGTTACGAAGAATCCGAACGGGCTACGGCCTAAAGCCGAGTGCTAAAGGCCGACTGTCATGACTATCCATGTAGAAATCGTCACGCAAGAAAAGAAAGTGTTCGAGGAACTGGCCGCGGATATGGTGCTCATTCCGGCGGCGGAAGGTGAAATGGGTGTGCTGCCGCGTCATGCACCCGTCCTGACGACCCTGGGTTTCGGCGAACTTGTCGTCCGCAAGGCAGGGCGTGAGGAACGCTTCGCCATCTTCGGTGGTGTCGTTGATGTCCGGCCCGGTAAGGTCGTCGTACTGGCTGACCTGGCAGCGTCGTCCTATGATCTGGATGAAGCGGCGGCGGAAGCGGCACGCAGCCGTGCCGAACAACTTCTGCGTGAAGGCGTTCCGCCGGAACAAAGCCGTCAGGCACAGATCGAACTGCGCCGTGCCAACCTTGAATTGCAGATCAGCCGCAAGATTCAGCAGCGCGGCTCAGTACTCCGCATTGTGGACGAAGACGAATAATCGTCGTCCAGCAATCCAGAAACAAAACGCCTGTACGGTGGCTGTGCGACGGCCTATCGTGCAGGCGTTTTTTATAGGTATAATTTCGCTCATGCCTTCAAGATAAACCCGGTTGGAAAAACACATGCCATTGTTCAGCAAACGTCTGGGTGTAGACCTGGGAACGGTCAACGTTTTGATTTGGGAGAATGGGCAGATTGTCCTGCAGGAACCGTCGCTGGTCGCGCTTGGGCCGGAAGAAGATGACCGGGGACGAATCCCCGTGATCGAAATCGGACAGCCTGCCCGCGAGATGCTCGGCAGGGTGTACGAGGAGGACATTCAGATCGTCCGCCCTCTGCAAAACGGCGTGATCGCGGATTACGAAGTCACCGAAGCGATGCTCAGTTACTACTTCGGCAAAATCGCGGGACGAATTCGGTTGGTGCGTCCGACCGTGATGATCTCCGTACCCTGGGGCGTGACGAGTGTGGAAAAACGCGCCGTGCATGAAGCCGCTGTTGCAGCCGGAGCACGTGAAGCCTTTCTGATCTGGGAACCCCTGGCGGCGGCAATTGGGGCAGGGCTGCCCGTGAGTACGCCTGCTGGTGATATGGTGGTCAACATTGGCGGGGGAATCACCGAGGCAGCGGTCATCAGCATGAACAATATTGTTCGGGCAGAGAGTGGTCGGGTGGGTGGCCTCAAACTGGATGATGCGATCATCAGCTACGTGCGGCGTAAGTACAACCTCAACATCGGTCAGCCGATGGCCGAAGCCATCAAGATTCAGATCGGCGCTGCAACCGAGCGAGTCGAACCGCTCTCGATGGAAATTCGTGGACGTGACAACGTCACCGGACTGCCAAAAACGGTCACACTCCATACCGGTGAAGTGGTTGAAGCCATGCAGGAGGTGTTGAACGCGATTGCACAGGTGGTCAAAAATGTGCTGTCGAATACCCCGCCTGAACTCGCCTCGGACATTATCGACCGCGGAATTACCCTGACAGGCGGCGGGGCACTGCTGCGGGGGATGGATTTGTTCCTCACCCGTGAGACAGAAGTGCCGGTCTACCGCTCAGAGAATCCGATGATCGCCGTCGCGACCGGTGCCGGGCGTGCTCTGGAAGACCCGGCGATTCTCCGGCGCGTAACGCAAGCCTATTGAGTGAATTAATGGTGGTCGATGAAGTCAATTCGCCGAACAGGAGGAGCGTTCACTTCAAGGAAAGGGGCGTATTCTGGGTGTCGAGGTAGTAGGTCATGCGCTGCATGTGGACGACCGGATCAATGTACTGTACATGGACGTTGTTGGGGACATTGATGCTGATCGGCGCATAATTCAAAATGGCCCGGACGCCTGCCTCGATCAGTTGATCAGCCACCTGCTGCGCATATTCTGCTGGAACAGCGATCATCGCAAGCTGAATCTGCCGATTATGAACCGTGTTGTACAGCTCATTCATCGGCTGGATGACGAAATCGCCGACTGGCTGACCAATTTTGGTGGGATCATTGTCGAACACACACGTAATGTGGAAACCGCGATTGGAAAACCCTCGGTAGTGTGCCAGTGCACTGCCAAGATCACCAGCGCCCACCAGCGCTACTTCCCAGTCCTGTGTGACCTTCAAAACCTGGCGCAGCTTTTCCTCCAGATAGGCGATCTGATACCCCGTTCCCTGCTTCCCGAAACCGCCGAAATGGGATAAATCCTTGCGAATCTGGGCGGAACTAATCCCAAGCCGCCGACCAAGCTCGTGCGATGACGTTACCTCGTGCCCCTCCTGTGAGAGCCGATTCAATGCCCGCAGATAGACGGGCAGACGACCAATCACAATATCTGGGATGTTATCGGAAGGATTCGATGACATCGACATGCTGGCTCCCTTTTACGCTTCCAGTATTTTCTGTTCCGCTAAAGTTTGAATATGAGTTGACAGGGGAAAAGTGAATGAACCCTGCTTCGCAGTAAGCCATATCTTCGCTGACGATAATGTTAATGCTACCAGACATGCCACACCAGTACCAGATGAGCACGGTACTGGTCAGCACTGCTCGCTTGCTATGTTCTACACGTATCGGTCATATTACCACAGTTTGAGACAAATGGAACAAAGAGTGACGCCGAAGGACGGTGGAACGATCAACAATCACGCCGAAAGTGGTACACAGGCGCATTAAGAATACAAACCTGATATA
>JANRLJ010000135.1:0-17227 GCA_033762735.1 bacterium
CGTCACATCAAAGGTAACGGTGCGGGTCGCGCCGCGCACCGTCAGATCGCCTACGACCTGAAACGTGATTTCCTGCCCCGTTGTCACCGTCGCAGGCAGACCCGTGATTGCCGTCGGGACAAACTCGATGAACTCATAGGCATCCTGGCTCGATTGCAGGATGCGCGCGCGTAAGGCCTGATTGCGGAACTCGTTGTCTGTCGCCAGCGTCCGGGCATTGGTGCGAATCGTCCCAAGCTGCGACGCTGCCGGATTGCCAAAATCGACGATGATGTCCCCGGCCACCTGATCGGTCGTGCCTTCCACCGTGACGCGATTACCGAACAGGTCTTCGTCAATGAAGAAGCTGACTCGTGATTCTTCCGGCACGATTCGGAACAGCGAACGCGCCCCACCGGAAGCCTCCGCAGCAGGCGCTTCCGTCGCTTCTTCGGCTGCCGCGACCGTTGGTTCAGCGGTGGGAGTCACAGGGACAGGCGTTGCACTCGGCTGTGCGGCGACGCTGTCCTCAGCACCGCTGCCTTCACTGCCGCCCTGCGCGACCTGCGTTTGCAGGTCAGCGTTGGCCTGCCCTAATTCCGCTTCGCGCGTCCCAAGCTGCGCCAGATTCGCCTGCAGTTCTTCGATCAGCGTATTTAAGCCTGTATTCGTCGCCTGTAAATCCGCTACCTGAGTGGAAAGCTGTTCGACGCTCTGGGTCGGCACAGCATTCACGTCCAGCGTTGGTGCGCTGATCTCGCTGCTCGGCTCCGCATTGCCGCCGACGACGGCGTTATAGACCAGAATGCCGCCGCCCGCGCCCAGCCCCAGGCAGACCAGGGCGACAATTATCAACAGAAGGTTGCTGCGCTGCATGTCTCATCTCCAACCGGAAGGTAAACAAGGATGTTGTGATTGACTTCGCAAATACTACCGGAGCGGGATGAGTTCGTGTGTGGATATTCAGCAAGCTCTTAGGGTTGTAACCGGGGTGTAAACGTGATGTGCAGAAGAGGTTAAGGGGGAGCAGCAATGAGGGAAATGCAGATGTAGTATTTCCTATCGCAGAGAATTCAGACTGGCACTTGTTCCCCCAGTGCCTCTGAAACTCGCGTCACTGCTGCTTTAACGCTAGAGCATCGCGTGCTTTCAAAAGCCCAACTTTGCGATCAAAATCCAGCAGTTGTTGAAGTTTCAGCGACTCATCGGGTGTGAGCAACCCCGCACCGTTCTGCTCACTTAGGTAAACCGCACGGGCTTCGGCTTCCTCAGAAGGGCGAAAGGCCAGAACATCCTCTGGTGTCGCTTTGCTGGCGAGATAATCCAGCAGTTCGTCATAAATCGTGGCGATGTAGGAAACAGCCATCACACATCAACCTCATTGCTTCGTTTGGCTATCATAACATAAAGACGGACTTCGACACGCGCATGATGTTGCTAAGGGCAAGGCATGCCTTGCCCCTACTAACCGCTAATTGCTAACGGCTTATCGCTTAATCATGCGTCCGATCTTCCACGAACTTGATCGCCGCCAGCAGCTTTTCGAGCCCGGCCATCAGATCGCCGCTGATGTGCAGCCGGAAGGCGCGCCGCCCATGCGTTTGCAGCGCTTCCAGATCGCCCGCCGCCTGCGCCTGCATCAGCGTCCCGAAGGAATACGGGTCCCTGGGGATAGGCAGGTCTTGCGCGATGTCCGCCGTGATCTGAAAGAAGATACCGTTATTCGCCCCGCCCTTGTGGAGCTGCCCGGTGCTGTGCAGGTAACGCGGACCATAACCAAGCGTCACGGCGCGGCGCGTGACATGGCGCAGGCGGCGCCGGATTTCTTCCAGCTTGTCGGCGATTTCAGGCGCATAGGGCAGATAGGCCAGCACTGCGAAATAATCGCCTTCGCGGGCACAGGTGATCTGCGCGGCCAGCAGTTCGGTGCGGCTGTTGGCGTCGTAGCCGTGTGCCTGGCACAGTTCCCGCAGCGGCGTCATTGTCCCCTCGCCCGCATAAAGTTGAACATTCTCGCCTGCGATGATCGGCTCCACCTGTGGCAGCTTGCCATCAATCAGGAAACGATCCAGCAGGCGGGTGGTGTTCTGCTTGCTCTCGGTCACGTTGGGTTCATCGAACGGATTGATGCCCAGCAGCTTGCCAGCCACAGCCGTCGCATATTCCCAGCGGAAGAACTCGCCCGCCAGCGCATATTTATCCGGCAGATCGAGCGTCACGCGGGGATGCCCGGCCTCGCGCAGTGCCTTGATGCCCTCGCTCAGTTCGGCATTCGCAGGGTCGCCATCCAGCTTGAGATAGACGAACAGACGGTCACTGGAATAATCGTGCGGGCGGCCCACCGTCGCGCCGACGACAGGCAGAATCCCGGTGCCTTCCTTGCCCGTGCTTTCCGCAATCAACTGCTCCACCCAGTTACCGAAGGTGCTGATTCCGGCACTGGAAAAAATCGCCACCTTGTCGCGCCCCTGCTTCGCCAGCGCACCGAGCACCGCGCCCACCACCAGGCCGGGATGCGACTCCGCCGCGATGCCATCCGCCGACGCGCGAATCATCTCCAGCGCGTTGTTCCAGAAGCGGTCAAGGTCAAGCCCGATCAGCGCCGCCGGAACCATGCCGAAATAGCTGAGCGCACTGTAACGCCCGCCGATGTCTTCGGGATTGAGGAACGTATCGCGGAAGTGGAGTTCCTTCGCGGTCTGCTCCAACTGTGAGCCTGGGTCGGTGATGGCGATGAAGCGGCTGCCGTCGTTCCCGGCTTTCTCATAGAAATACTTCTGGAAGCTGGCCGTTTCCACCGTGCCGCCGGATTTGCTGGCGACGATGAACAGCGACTTCTGCGGGTCGATCTGGTCTTCGATGGCCTTGATCTGCGCCGGGTGAGTGCTGTCCAGCATGAGCAGCGCCGGGAAGCCCTCCTGCTGGCCGAAGGTCTGATACAGCACTTCGGGCGCGAGGCTGCTGCCGCCCATGCCAAGCAAGACGACATGCGCGATGTCGCTGCTTTTGACGCTTTCCTGGAGCGCCTTCAGGCGTGGCAGGTCGATGGTCTTTTCCACATCGAGCCAGCCGAGGCGATTCTCAATCTTGAGGATGACCGGGCCGCGGTCGCTCCACAGGCTGCCATCATGGTTCCAGATGCGCCCGTTGAAGAAGTCCTTTTCCAGCGTCTTGAGCGCCTTGTCCACATCGCTGGCGTAAATGCCGAGCGCCATCCGCTGGCGGGAAACGATGCCTGTTTGCAGCGTGACGCGCTTGGCTTCGACCTGCGTCATCAGTTCCGCAAACGCCTTCTCGAACAGGTCAACCCCGTCATCCTGGAGGCGCTTCGTGACCTGATCCATATCCACGCCCACTTCGGCCAGCATATCGAGGATTTCCTCGGCCTCGTCCAAATCTTGCGCCAGTGTGTCGGCGGCAGTGCCGTGATCCTTGAATGCTTCCAGCGTTTCCGGCGGGAGCGTGTTCACGGTGTCCTTGCCGATCAGCGAGTCCACGTATTTAGTGTCGGGATAGGCCGGGTTCTTGGTGCCGGTGGAGGCCCACAGGGGACGCTGCACCGCCGCACCTGCCTCGCGCAGTTTCGCAAAGCGGTCGCCATAGAACAGGTCGAGGAAGCGCTTATAAGCCGCCTTTGCATTGGAGACAGCCGCCTGACCAAGCAGCTTGCTATTTGCGGTGATGCGCGACGTATCCCCTTGTGTGCGGGCAGCGTGGATGTTGTTTTCGAGGATTTTATCGACCATTGTGTCAATGCGGCTGAGGAAGAAACTGGCGACCGAGGCAATTTTGGTCACGTCTTCTCCGGCGGCCTGGCGGCGTTCCAGCCCTTTGATGTAGGCTTCGGCCACTTCGATATAGTTCTGCACCGCGAAAATCAGCGTCACGTTGACGTTGATGCCGGCGGCAATGGCTTCCTCAATGGCGGGGATGCCTTCCGGCGTGGCGGGGATTTTAATCATCACGTTAGGCCGCCCCACTGCTTTGAACAGCCGCTTGGCCTCCGTAATCGTACCTTCAGTATCCCGCGCCAGCGTGGGCGACACTTCCAGGCTTACATAGCCGTCCCGCCCATTGGTGCGCTCATACACAGGCATGAACAGATCAGTGGCCTGCTGAATATCCTGAATTGCCAGTTGTTCATAAATTTCAGTGGCTTCCAGGTCGAGCAGAACACGCATCCCCTCATCGTAGTCGTCGCTGTTGCCGATGGCCTTCTGGAAAATGGCCGGGTTGGACGTGACGCCTACCACACCGTATTCGTCGATCAGGCGGTGGAACGTGCCGTCTGTCAACAACTTGCGCCGGATGTTATCGACCCAGATGCTCTGACCGTACTTCTGTACCTCAACCGGGGGATTGACCATGACCCTTCCTCGCGTCTTTGTTTAACAAGCTCTATTTTATGGACGTGCTGCTTTCCCTTTATTGTACCGGATTCGCGCTGGATTGGTCGCACGCGGCGGGGAATGGTTATGAGAGGACGGCTTGCAGAATTGGGAGAAGATCAACCGGGCAGTCGGGCGGGTCAGTAAGCAGGTCTGCAATCCAGCGGTCTGCCGTTTGCTGTCCAAAAGTATCGTTCAGCGCCTTGCAGACCACTTGGTTAAAGAAATCCTTTCCCGCAATGCAGCGATGATAGGGATTGGATTGCTTACGGAAAGCAGCAAGATGGAATTCAAAGCGTTCAAGAATTCGTTCTGGGTCGAGTCGCTGATACCAGTCCTCAAGCAGTTCCCTTGCACGATTTCGCTCAACAGGAACCAGTCGTCTCAATCCCTGGGGATACCCTGGTTGATCGTCCTTATCCCGGCAAAAATAATCCGCGCCCAGTTCATACGTCGCTTTCCACATTGCTCCATTCTGCAACCAGTGATCGAGTTCAGAGACAATAGCTTGATGAACTGGCTCAAACTGTTCGCGACGTGTTGCTGGCATGAGCCGAACAAGTTCATCTGGATCCAGGACATAATTCTCGATCATCACACGGGGCAGCACCCACAAGCCGGGTGTTGTCTCCAAAACTTTGATTTCATCCTCTGAACGCCAGTCACGGTCAAGAATCCCGAAAACGGTTGGAGCATTGGCAGCCTTAATGACATCCGGTGAACTCCGCACAGGGATAATGGCAACCACATCACGCCAGTCTGTGCGCCATCTCCCTCGTTTTGCACCTGCTTCCAAAAAAGCTTCGAGAACAGATCGATCACGCTCCCCTTCGACTGCAACCGCTCTGCGCCCTCTTAATGTATCCTGATCGATTGCCACGCTCACCCCTCGATTGGATTGGGCTGACCGAGGCTGATGCGCTGGCGCAGGTCGTATTCTTCCCACAGCGCTGGGGAGTGAGAGGCGACAATCAACTGTCCGCCCCGTCCGGTAACGAGCTTTTCCATCTCATGGATAAAATGTCGCTGCAAGCCGACATGCAGATGCAAATCAGGTTCGTCAATCAGGACAACTCCCCCTTCGCGCAGCCAACGACTGACCATGAACATCTGAATCAGGCACTGCCGTTCACCCGCGCTCAGGTCTTCGATGTAGTGTGTTCTACCGTCGCTCAGGGTCACAACTAATCTTAGATGACTATCGAAATCAAAAATATTTTTGTTTTCATAAAACGTGTTGATCTGATGCAGTAATTTATAAAATTCGCTTTCACTTCGCAATTTTGCATTCCGAAGCATTGTTTCAAGTGCTACATTAGGTTGGTTGGTAGCGTTATAAGTAACTAACCATCGATAAGAAGGCTCAAAGTAACTACTTGGTTCATCACCGCTTATAGGTTGAATAACTTCCCGATTTTCGACACCAAGATAGATTAAGTTGGGGAGTGTAAGAGCATCTGGTGCACCTACTTCCGCTTTTCGTCGTTGGTATGTAAATGCTTCCAACCAGTCTTGTGGTCCTTGTTCGACGTATGCTGTACTCCATGTACGAGCAACCTGAACCACAATATCAGTCTGTTTGACATCTTGCACATCAAACTTGCCACCCCAATAGAGCCAAACCGTCTGTCCCATCAATTCTTGAATTTGAATTGCAGTAAATTCAAAATCCCAAAATTTGTCGGATTGTGGCTCTTCGAATTTCGGCGGTTTTAAATAGAATTTTTCCCACAGCCCTGCAATCACCCTCAGCAGGGTTGTTTTCCCGCTGCCATTCGGCCCAACGACGAGAACGCTGTCGAGTGGTTTTTGTGTCCAGTCATTGCGTAACGTTACATCGAGATGCTCGATGCTGCGGACGTTGCGCAAAATAATGCGATTCATATACATCGCCCACTCCTGAGTCTTAAGTTACTGCAACCATCACTTTACCAGAACTTACATCTGTTTAACCACCATCGTTGCACACAAAACGGGGCGTGGTCAGATGTGCAACCGCGCCCCCTTTTAACAGGAACAGTTCATTTGTTGAACCCCGGTAGGTGAACGTCAGTAGATGGCGAATGCCTCTTCGAGTTCGGCGCGCAGCTTGAGATAGCTGTGATAACGCCCCTTGTGGATTTCTCCGTGTGCGACGGCTTTACGAACCGCGCAGCCCGGCTCATTGGTGTGGGTGCAGTCCCCGAAGCGGCACTCGCTCACATAGGGCGCGATGTCCACAAAATAAGCGTCGAGTTCGGTCGGTTCTACGTCATAGATGCTGAGGTAGCGGATGCCGGGGGTGTCTGCGAGGTAGGTGTTGCTGCCGTAATCATCCCCCACCAGCTTGATGAGGGCGCTGTCACGGGTGGTGTGCTGGCCTTCTTCGTGATAATTGCTGACCTGTTTGACCTGCCGCCCCAGCCCCGGCTGCAAGAGATTGAGCAAACTGGTCTTACCCACACCCGACGGGCCGGCGAAAGCGGAAATTTTGCCCGTGAGCAGTGAACGCAGATCATCCACGCCCTGCCCATCGCGGGCGCTGGTGTAAAGGACGGTATAGCCGATGTCCTGATAGGGTTTAAACAGGCTGTGGATGTTGGTGGGGTCTTCGAGGTCGATCTTATTGACGACAATGGCAAGCTGGTCGACACCCGATTTTTCGCCGACAACGAGGAAACGGTCGAGCATCCGCATGTTAGGGGTGGGCTGCGCGGCGGCAAAGACGAAGAAGATCAGATCAGCATTGGCGATAATCACCTGTTCGCGTTCCGCTTCCCCTGCCCCGCGCTGACCTTCGGTGCGGGCGGCGCGGGAAAGGGCGCTGTGCCGTTCTTCCACCGCTTCGATCACGCCTTTGAGGCCGCTCTCGTCCTGCTCCAGAATGCTGATCTGCACCCGGTCGCCAATCGCCGCAATGTCCGACGACTGCGCCTCTTCCATCAAACGCCCGCGCAGGCGGCACATATACACCGTACCGTCAGCCAGTTCCACCCAGAAAAAGCCGCTCTGCTCCTTTACGACCAAGCCGTGTTGACATTTGCGCTGTTGGGCTTCACTGTTCTGAGCGAAAAGGTCAACATGATCCACACTGTGCAAAAATTGATCCGCCAAACGCAATCCTCCTTCATAGGATGCTTTTACTGCAAAGGTTGAAAAGTAGAGACGCAGCGAGCGACAGTTGACCCATCCATCGCTGTAAACACCGCGCTTTGCTGCGGCACCGTCGATGTAAAACCTGGCAGGGATATAAAATCCCACCCGGAACACGCGCTATAACCGTTGTCAAGGAATTTCGGTGCGAACTTCGGTAGAACGGGGATGTACTGCCCTGGCGATGCTCGCTCCCCACTGCATCAATTATAACGAAATTTTCACAAAATAGGAAAGCAAATTCTGACGTTTTCCAATCATTTGCTGCCGTTTATCGCATTCACACCCGCCCTTTCCCTGTTATAATAGGGGCGAATGTGCTGTGTGTGTCACACTGCTAGGCGTCACGCACGCTGTTGATCTGCTTGTCCATGTGTAAAGGCTGCTGCTCGTGTCTACCCAAGAAAAAACTCCGGTTGAACCTACCTCAGAAGCCAGCGGCACAGCGCCGTCCGCGCCTTCTGCCTATATCGCGCCCAGTCAAGCCGCCTCAACACCTGCGGCTTCCTCCGATCAGCAGGTGTTCACCCTTTCGCCGCAGCTTTATAACTACGGCGCGGTCGCCATTCTCTTCCTGATTGTTGGAATGGCGTTGGGCGCACTGGTCTTTGGCGGGAACGGCGGCATCGATGAATCGACCCTGCGCATCGCCATCCGTGAAGAACTGGCCGCCCTCGATCTGAGCGCAAGCGCTGCCCGTCCGGTCGATTACATGGCCGATGACGACCCCTTCCTCGGTCCGTCGGATGCGCCCGTGACGATTGTCGAATTCAGCGATTTCCTGTGCTCGTTCTGTGGCCGCCATTATCGGGAAACGCTGAACCCGCTGATGGAGGAATATAACGGGCTAGTGAAGTATGTTTACCGCGACTATATCGGCGTTGGCGGTGATTATGCCTATCAGTCAGCGCTGGCGGCGGAATGCGCCAATGACCAGGGCAAGTTCTGGGATTATCACAATCTGCTGTTTGATAATCAGGCGGCGCTGGCGTCGGACAGTCTGCAAAACACGCTGATCGGCTTTGCCGGGCAGCTTTCACTCGATGTGGATAGCTTCACGTCCTGCCTGACCAATGAAACGCATCGACAGGATGTCATCCTCGACCGCACCGACGGCGACAGCGTGGGCATGACCGGAACGCCCGGCTTCCTGATTAATGGGCAGTTCCTCAGCGGCGCACAGCCGATTGATGTCTTCCGCGCTGTGATTGACCGCGAACTGACCAAGCTCGGCATCGACAAGGATGACCCACGCCCGGTGCCCGATGCGGAATCGACGGCGGAAGCGTCTTCGTCCTCTTAAAATTGGCTGCCACGAACAACCAATTTTTAATCGCCAGGACGCCGTGCGAACCATCGCCAACGCCAAGATTTTGAGCCGGAATCTTCAGTTCGGTTTTATCCATTATTCACAAGGGGTAATTACGGTTCACTTCCTCCCGCCAGACGTTGAAACATCCGGCTCCAAACTGCCAAGCGCACTGAAGGCGCTGCTGGATTATTCCTAGTGGTTTCTTCTAGTCCCTTTAGTGGACTTGTCTTTGCGCGAACGAAGTTCGCACGCAGTCGGATGCTTTAGCATCTGGCGGAAAACACAGGTTGATGCCGTACTGGTGAAAAACGCGGACGCCAAAGATGGGGAAACAAAAACACCAGCGTTGTGCTAGTGTTAATTTGGGTCCAGAAGGACTCGAACCTTCAACTGATCGTTTATGAGACGATTCTTCTGCCATTGAAGTATGGACCCAGTTATATTGTTTTTATGATAACATGAGTTCAAAACACGTCAAGAGAACAACATAAAAACGTGCGAAGTTTGCGGTAAAACCCTTACAGGTAGACAAAGAAAGTTTTGCTCCGTCCGGTGCAAACAAAGAACGTTTGCACCCAATTATGGCACGGAGTTTTATAAACCTATGTCTGCAAAAACCACAGATGTCTGCTTGCGATGTGGGAAAGCGCTAACGGGCAGGCAAACCCAATTTTGTAGTCGCACCTGCAAAGTTGCACATCACGGCACGTACCCTAATGAGAAAAAACGACGCTTTACACGCAAACAGAATTTCGTAGAGATGAGCGGCAAGCAATGCCAGCACTGTGGCTATGATCGCAATCAGTCCGCTCTGGTATTTCACCACCGAGAACAGAAGGAATTTCTTATTTCGTCCACGATGCTGGGTCGGCTTCCAATAAGTGAATCTCTGAAAGAATTAGAAAAGTGCGATCTGCTCTGCCACAACTGTCATTTTGAGCATCATTATCCCTGGATGGCGTTTGAGCGCATACATGATTACTTAAGCCAACCTGCACCCACGTTGCCGAGAGCTACAAAAGACTCTTCTTCGGGTTATTGCATCACCTGCGGCAAAGACTTAGAGGAAGGATATATGCGTTTTTGCTCAATGAGGTGTCGCAACGGTTATTATCAAAGTTATGAGATGCAGCAGCGCCGAGGGGTTGAACGCAAACTGGAATTTGTAAACAAACTGGGTGGAAAATGTAAGCACTGTGGGTACAGAAAGAACTTAGCAGGGCTGGCCTTTCATCATACACGGGGTAAATCTTACCGCCTGGATTTACGCAGCATCGCCAACCGTTCGATGAAATCGCTGCTGGCCGAACTGGAAAAGTGCGAACTGCTGTGTCACAACTGCCACGCGGAACTGCACAATCCGCAGTTGAACAAAAACGCCGTCTGACAACAAAAAAGCACTCGTTGTGAGTGCTTTTTCTTAATAAGCGGGTAACCAGATTCGAACTGGTGACAGGACCTTGGAAGGGTCATGTGTTACCACTACACCATACCCGCATGTAAAACCAGTATACCAGAATTTTTCTTGGGTCAGCAACTGGTTTTGTCGGGGTGGCCGGATTTGAACCGGCGGCCTCTGCTTCCCAAAAGCAGCGCGATGCCCCTTCGCTACACCCCGCAATAAAAATAGTCTACCACTGATTTTGTACAAAGTCCATCCATGCTTGCAATCTTGCACGGAATTGTACGTCCCCTACTTCAATCATCATGACACCGTTTGCTGACCGAAAGTTACGCCCCTCTAATTGACCGCTGTTCGACTTACGCATAATGTCAATCTTGAGAGGATCAATTTGAAGTAACTCACTCCAATACTGTCGCAATTCGTCTTCGTCCTGGTCAACGTGCCGTTGTAGGCGAAACCGGATTTGGTTGGTTGTAAACTGGCTTATCCAAAAATAGGCCAGAGACACGATTTTAGGATTGGAGTTGCCCAATGAAACAACTTGATAATTTCTTCTATAACCTTCTGCCAGATACAATACAACAAAATCCCGAAACAGCGGGTTCTGCATCAATTCCGGTGCTTCTTCCCAGCCCCGCTGATAAGCCGCTTCCCGAACGGCCCTGAACTTCTCCTGCATTTTCCGCGTACCGATCTTCTGCCGTTCCGTCTGTTTATCGGTGCGGGGAATCGGAATATCTTTAATCCAGTAGTAGACCGTCCCTTTTGGCAGTGAAAGACGTTCGCAGATTTCATCGAGCGTCATTTTGTGTTCAGTACGGAGTTGAATCGCCTTTTCGCGGACGTGCTTCATGTGCTGCGGCATTATCGGAGTCTCTTATTTTAGAAGCGAAGAACTCCCCATAAAGTAGCACAAATTTGCGGTTGAGGCAGCTTACAATCGGGTTAGGTTTTGCCGCTGGCGGTTATTTGATGCCCTTTGGCTGTTTGGGATGGCTGGAGCGTGTGCGCCCGGCTTTCGCCGCCGGAACATCGCCGAAGATTTTGAGCCATTCCTCGACCTCTTCGTCCGGCACATGGACATGCACCGCTTCATCGCGCCCTGGCGTGGAGGGCGGCGGCGGACGCCGAATCAGCGCGGCGAAGGCAGACGCCTGCATGGTCTGCATCCGGTAACGACGGGCGGTGGAAAGCACTTCATGATCGTTGCTGACGACCGTCCAGATGTCCGGCTGCGGCGTTTTGCGGATGCGCTCGATCATCACCCGGTCGGCGGTGGAACTCTGCGAGGCGAAGACCACCTGCACATTGCGCGTGGACATTTTGGAGAGTCCCCCCGGCAGCCCATGATCGAACACGACCACACACCGCTGATTAGTACGTGCGACATAGCTCAGCAGCTTTTGCACCAGCTTGGCTTCGTCGTCGGGGTCGGTCAGTTTGAGGTCGGGTAGTTGGCCGATCACATTGTGGCCGTCGATCAGGTAAGGCATGGGAAGCGTCCGGGGAACTGCTCTCGGTCCTGTCCGAAAGCGCGAACTTTGCCTTTAACTATAGCGAATCGCGGGTGAAATGGGTGTAAATCTTCACAAACGCTAAAGAAGCAACGAGTGAGGGTCAATGAGCGATGAGGAGAAGCGCTCTGCCCTCACCCCAAACCAAACCCCTCTCCCAAAGGAAAGGGGGTTCCAACTTCCAACATGCTTCCCCCATCGGCTTGTGTAAGGTCTCTCGAATGTTTTGTAGGGGAGAGTTTAAAACCTTCCCCTACGATTTTCGCCTTTTGTGCCAATTCTTTTCGGACTCTACACAAACGGAGACACGCGAGTAGAGGCAGGGGGGGACGAAAGTAGAACGGGAATCAGCCCACCGATTTAAAAGAAGCCGCGCCGTCCGTAGCGTTCTTCCTTGAAGGGGTCGCCGTAGTTATGATAGCCCGCCTGTTCCCAGAAACCGGGTTTATCCACATGGCTGAACTCCAGCGCCCGCAGGAACTTGGCGCTTTTCCAGAAGTACAGGTGTGGCACGAGCGTCCGCACCGGTGCGCCATGATCGGGTTCGAGGAACTCGCCACCATACTTATAGGCCAGCAGTACATCCGGGCGCATCATGTCTTCCAGCGGCACGTTGGTGGTGTAGCCGTAGTCGCAGTGGGCGATTACATGCTGAACTTCTGGCTTGATGCCGAACAGTTCGACGAAATCGCTGAAGCGCACGCCTTCCCAGGCGGTATCGAATTTGCTCCAGCGGGTGACGCAGTGAATATCGACGGTGATCTGAACCGTAGGCAGCTTGAGAAACTCATCCCACGTCCAGCGCATTTCCTGATTGACCAGGCCGAAGACGCGCAAATCCCAGGCTTCGGGGTTGAACTTCGGGATCGGGCCATAGGTCAGCACCGGAAACTTATTCGTGAGCGACTGCCCCGGTGGGAGCCGCCCCGATTTCTTCATTTCCTCTTCTTCGTCGCGGCGGCCTAACACGTTCTTGAACATAACCTGTCTCTTTCCATGCCTTTGCTGTTGGGGTGATTATAGCAAGCGAAGGTTACAGAGGGATAACACACCCAGCGATTTCTCATGTAGCGAAGCGGCTGAATGGAATTGCAAGGAGGTGGTGAAGTTTGAGGATATGACCGGTAGGGGCGAAGCGCGCTTCGCCCGTACATCTCCCTGATTTTCACCACTCCCAATTGCAATTCTGTATCGTGTCACAAAGACATTATCTGATACAATAAGATCATGCTCGCCGCTGCTCAGAAAGCGGAACTTTTCACCTTCCACAAATTAAGATAAGCCTTTCATTTCTGTAACAGACCTGCATCAGAGTAGACACAGGAACACCGCCATGAACACATCATCTCTGCTTCGACCTGCGCTGATCGCCCTGTTGATCGCCTTCGTCGGGCTGTGCGGCGCTGCTGCCACGAGCGCCCAGACTCCCCCACCCAACGATGATTTTAACAACGCGGTTGTGGTCGGTGCGCTGCCCTTTACGCACACCCAATCCACCACCAGCGCCACCCGCGCCGGCGACGACCCGAACCCCGGCTGCACCTTCGCTGGCCTGAAAACCGTCTGGTTTCGTTACACACCTGCCACATCCGGCGTCGTGCGTTTTTCTACCCAGGGGTCGAACTTCGACACCATCATCACGCTCTGGAGCGGCACACGCGGCAGCCTGACCGAAATCGCCTGCAACGATGACTTCAACAGCGTGAGTTCACAGATCGAGACGTATCTCTCTGGTGGGGCAACCTACTATCTGCTGGTGCATGGGTATACCTCTGCCGGGGGCGATCTGACGCTCAACGTCACCTCGGTGGGCAGCGTCCCTTCCCTTGCGCTCAGTGAACCGACAGGCACCATCAGCGAGGGTGCGCCTACCTATCGCTGGACGATCAGCGGCGTTTCGACCTATTCGCTGGCGATCTTCCGTCAGGACGACATGAATACCCCTTACTACCTCAATCAGAATATCAGCGCTAATGACTACTGCCCCGCTGGCACCTGCAACTTCAACCCGGTGAATGCGCCCCTGCTGAACGACGAGGCACGGCTCTATAACGGGGTGCATCTGGCCTATCTGTGCGGCGGGGTGTGCGATGATCTCGCAGCGTGGTCAGGGCCGTTCATCTTCACCGTCTCTGCGCTGCCACCTGCACCCATCAGCGGCTTTAACGTCATTGATCTGAATACGCCGCGTCCCACCCTGCGCTGGACGACCGACGCGCTGGCGACCTCGTTCCGTGTCTACATCGCGCCAGTGGAGGCCTTCTTCACCGCCCCTGTCATTGATATTATCCTCTGGCGGCGGGTAGCCTGCCCTTCAGGCAATGTGTGCAGCTATCCCATCCCGCTCGACTTGCAGGACAACCGTGCCTACTATGCCTTTATTCTGGCGGAAGGCACAGGCGGTACAGCAGTGGGCGGCACCTATAACAATGGCTGGGAAGGCGATGATTTCACGCCCGACCACATCGCCAACCCACGCCTGCCCGCCAGCCCACGTGTCGCTGTGAACCAGGGCAGGCCGACTATCTCCTGGGAGAACGACCCCAACGCGACGCGCCACTTCCTCGCCATTTATAGCTGGACGGCCAATCAGTGGGTGTGGGGACGCTACTACACAAAATCGCTTGATTCTCAACTGACCTGCAACAGCATGACCTGCACGGTGGTGGACGATGCCATTATGTTCCCCAATGGCAGCTATTCCGCCTGGATCAATGCAGAAGGTCCTGGCGGGGTGACGACAGGCGGGCTGTTCGGGAACGGTTTTAATGGCCCGGATGAACCGAACAACCCCAACGAATTCGGTGATTTCACCATCAACTTTGAAGCGCCTGCACTGGTTGAAGGCCTCGGCGCGGTGGTCACCGGGAATGGCACCCAGGTGATCGTGAACTTTACAGGGACATCGGGCGCAACATGGTATTACCTCTGGCTGGGCACGGCAGGCGCCGCGCAGACCTTCTATCTCCAGTGGCATTCCTCCACCGCGCTCGGCTGCCAGAACATGGGTGACTGTGAGATTACGGTGACACTGCCCGCACCGATTGTAAGCGGAACGGAATTCTATCTGGCTGTCATGTCCGCCGGGCCGGGCGGTTACAGCACAGGCGGCCCGGTCGGGAATGGCTTTGCGGTATCAGAGGCGTTTACCGCGCCATGAGCGGCTGCTCCTAAGGATTCACAGATTGCTCATGGATTAGGCCGCATACGGGCGTAAGAGCCAAAAGACGTGCAGCATCTAACCGTAGATGCAGGGTGGGAATATCAACCACCCTTCTTGTGTTTTCAGATTTTCACAGGAGTTTCAAACGTGTCGGACAAAATTCGTGTCGCCATCATCGGCGTGGGCAACTGTGCCTCCGCGCTGGTGCAGGGCGTGTATTACTATCGGGACGCGCCGGATAACGAGATCATCCCCGGCATCATGCACAACGTTCTGGGCGGCTATCGCATCGGGGATATCGAATTCACCGCTGCGATTGACATCGACAGCGAAAAGGTCGGCAAGGACCTGGGCGAGGCGATCTGGGCGGGGCAGAACAACACCGTTCGCTTTGCCGAAGTCCCGGTGAAAACGGGTGTGAACGTCTATCGCGGCATGACCCACGACGGCCTCGGCCCCTACCTGAGCCAGAAGATTACCAAAGCCCCCGGCGCAACCGACAACATCGTCGAAATCCTCAAGGACACCAAGACCGATATTGTCATCAACTATCTCCCGGTCGGCAGCGAACAGGCCACCAAGTGGTACGTGGAGCAAATCCTGAACGCGGGCTGTGGCTTTATCAACTGCATTCCGGTCTTTATCGCCCGCGAACCCTATTGGCAGAAGCGCTTTGCAGATCGCGGCCTGCCCGTGATTGGCGACGACATCAAGAGCCAGGTCGGCGCAACCATCGTCCATCGAGTCCTGACGAACCTGTTCAAGGATCGCGGCGTCGTGATGGAGCGCACCAGCCAGCTCAACGTGGGCGGCAACATGGACTTCTATAACATGCTCGACCGCACCCGCCTGGAGAGCAAGAAGATCAGCAAGACCAACGCTGTCACCAGTCAGCTTCCTTATGAGATGGAAGACGGCAGCGTCTACATCGGCCCCAGCGATTATGTCCCCTGGTTGCAGGATCGCAAGTGGGCGTACATCCGGCTGGAAGGCCGCAGCTTCGGCAACGTGCCGCTCAACGTTGAACTCAAGCTGGAAGTGGTGGACAGCCCCAACAGCGCGGGCGTGGTGATCGACGCGGTGCGCTGCGCCAAGCTGGCGCTGGATCGCGGCCTCGGTGGTGCCATCGAAGGTCCCAGCAGCTACTTCTTCAAGTCGCCGCCCATCCAGCCCGCCGATGACATTGCCCGCGATATGGTGGAAGCCTTCATTGCCGATGAGCCGTTCGTGTGGCAGGGCAAGAATCGCACCCGCCCCGAAACCACGCAGGCGGATGTGCAGGAAGGGTAATACAGCAGACAGGGCGTATTCACGAGGATACGCCCTGTTTTTTGTGTACTTACTGGCGCTGGTGAATAATCCACATCACCAGACTCCAGGTGTTGCCAATCGCGCTGACCAGCAGCATCATAATCGCCGCCGCAAGCAGCACGAAGCCGACGCGCCATTCCTGACCGCCGTAGCAGAGGGCGGCGATGACGATCAGCGCATAAGCGGCTACGGGCAGAATCACCTGCGTCAGCCACTCCAGCGGATCGAAATCCTGATAGGTCAGTGCAGCGCGGATGAGGCGACGCGCGAAGACCAACACCCGGCTGAATCCCAAGCCACCACCGACCAGCAATATCAGCATCAGTGCAGACGGCGTATAGAACGGCACCAGCATCGCACCACAGATGATGAAGGCAGAGGTAAAGTAAAACACACTGGGATTAACAAACGTCTTGATCTCCTCCCGGTTTTCCTCCGTAACCAGATTAATGCCCAGCGACATGGCGACGAACATGAGGCCGAGCAGCGTGGCCGCCGCGCCGCCCGTCATAAAGTAGAAATTCTGCCAGCTTCGCAGCGTCTCGATAAATGCGTCGGGCATAAGGGCTTCTTTCGGGATGAGTGGGTACAATCACAGTTTACTCTGGCGCACCCATTCCGAAAGGATAACAGGCCATGTCCACCCCTGCCCAACAGATCGCACACGACATCGCGCGTCCACTGCATCATTATTTCGCTGAGAGACACGGCGCGTTCCTTAATTTCGCCGCTGCAACGGACGGTCTGACCGCTGAGCAAGCGCTGCAAGTCCCGCGTGAGAAATTCAACAGCATCTGGCGGGTGGTCAATCATGTCTGCTTCTGGGTTGAAGCGGCAGCACTGGTCGTGCAGGACTCCGATGCGAATCCACAGACACCCGGCCTGCAAACAGGCGGATGGTATGACGAACGTTAACCATCCCTATGGCTTTCTGTGGCGTTTTAGGGTAAAATGTAGGCGTGTCTAATGTAACTTCAGGCGCCCCCGTTTTGCGGATTTGGAGCCAACGGCATACGACACAAG
>JANRLJ010000136.1:0-35424 GCA_033762735.1 bacterium
TACGTCTAATGTGAAATGGAAAAGGATAAAATATCGAGACCGAAACAACGGTTGAGGACATGACGAAAAACAAAGGAAGCAATCTTGGCAGCGACGCGCACATGCAAGCCACGCTCCTGCTTGGCAAGCAAGCGTTCGAGATTGCGCCCCGTATTTTGCAGGGAGTGAAACACGCCTTCAATGCGTTCACGGACAGCATTGAGCAGACGATCAAAGTGAGGCGGGTTTTGCGCTTTTTGGTTGGTTCGCTTGGGGGTGTAGATGCGGTTGCCTGTGCGAGCCAACATCTCCGCTTGCCAGGCATCGCCCACAAAGCCTTTGTCGCCCAAAACCGTGGTGTTGGTCACGCGCTCCAGGACGGTTTCGGCGGCTAGGCGCTCATCAGTGGAAGCAGGCACCAGGTCGTAGACCAGCGGGAGCCCATCGAGCGTCGTCAGCAGCACCAGTTTGTAGCCGAAGTAGTGCATTTGGCGGGCAGCACAGTACCCGTAATCGGCTTTCGCCCGAAAAGCGCTGTGTCGTTTGCTGCGTTTCATCCCCATCACGGGAATTGGTTTGGTATCGATCAGCAGATAATCGGGGTGTTCAACCCCCAACAGACGCAAGCCCGCTCGTCGCAGCGGTTCGGTCAACCACACCAAACTCCGTGCCCGTCGGTTGTACTGGCTTTGGTCGGGCAAGCGTGGGAACAGCGACAAGTAGTTGGCGCGTAGAAAGGCAAGGTACTGCCCTTCGCTTGGATAGGGGACAAATTCATGCCCCAACATCACCGTAAGCATCTCACTATCACTAAAGCTGGGTTTGGCTCCCACTTTTCCCTGCATGTAGCGCTGTCCTTCCTGCTGATACCAATCATCCACCAACACATACAGGTAGGTGAACACTTCTTCCAGTGTTATACTGTTCATCAGAACGTCTTTCAGATACGAGGTAGCCGTACTTCGATCTTCCTAGACGTTCTCCTTTTTGCCAACTCCTTTTCACATCAGACGTTTCTTAGTATTGCGTTTGCCCTGCTGATGGTTATGGCGCTGGTCATGCTGCTTGTCCTGCCGAGCAGCCCCACCGCAGCACAATGGCCTCAGCCTGGCTTTTATCTCAACAGCACACCCAACAATGATGACATTCACAACGGCAGCTACAACAGTGCGCCGGTTTTGCCTCAACCAGAAGTCACCCCAACCAGAGCGTTGTCGCTCCCTACCGCTATCGCCCCTACTGTTCAACCAAGAATGATCGTTCCACCGGGAATGGAAGATGGTACACATACCCCTTACTGCTCACCAGAGTACCGCTTCTGGGGTTACTGCAATTAGAGCCGGATGATTATTCAGAGGCATTAGCGGCGGAAACGCACCCAGTCCACCAGCACAGCCAGTCGGCGCGGGTCGGCGCTCTGGCCGATTTCGCTGGGCACCAGCCAACCGTCATAATCCAGCGTCAGCGTGAGATGCTGCCCGTCCCCGACCACCTCGGCGGGCAGCGTGAACGTCAGCGTTTGCAGCGTATCCGGCGAGACGGTCTGCACGTCGCCCAGAGGCACATCATTCACCAGCAGGCGCAGCGTCCGCGCTTCGACAAAGGCCTGCGCCGCGATCTCGACGGTGTAATCCCCCGGCGGCAGATCGAGGTACAGCCGTGTCTGCGGATATTCGCCCGTCCAGCGCATACTCAGCCCGGCGATGTCCTCCGGCCAGTGCCAGCCCCAGCCGAGATAACGTTCGTCGCCCCGATCCCCTATGTCCACCTGATACACCCCCGGCTCGACCTGCGGCGGGATGCGGTTTGGGCAGCCGTCGGGATGCGCGGTGGAACGATAGACCACCGCCCCCGGCTCGAAAAATACCGGGCACAGCAGATCGGGCAGGCTGTTGAAATAGCCGTAAATCTCCTGCAAGGTGGGCGTGGTGCGCCCGATAAAGTCTTCGTGAACCACGATATAGCCCAGCGGCCAGTCCGTCACCATGCCGCGCAACTGCGCTTCCACCGCCGCCGGGTCAAGCGGGATGCGCTGCCCCAGCCAGCTCAGCAGCGGGTCGCCCGTGACAATCGGCCATACATCATCGACCGACGCGCGGGAGACAAACCCGTTCACCATGCGCTTGCCGTGAATCATTCCGTAGTACTGGAACTGGATCCCCTGCCAGCTTCCGAGCAGAGCCTCCCCGGTGCCGCGCCCGGTAGGCGCATCGATCAGCACGAAGTCGTCATAGGGGTCGCCCTGTTCGCGCCCGATCTGCTCGTAAAAATCGTAGTGACGCGGGGCAGGGTCAAGCGGCGCGGGATCAAGCACAGCCGTTTCCAGTGGGCGCGGGTCGAGCGGGGCAGATTCATACAGCCGTACATCGAGGCCGATCAGCAGCAGGACAGCCGCGATCATCAGCGGACGAGCTTTCCCCAGGCGCGGCAGCAGCGGCGTGAAGGTCTGCCCGACGAACACCGCCGCCGCGATAATGTAGAGCGGCGCGAGTCGCCAGGGCATCCGAAACATGCCGTCGGTCAGTTCGTGCATCAGGCGGTAGGGCATGAGAATCTCCCGCCCGAACAGCGTGATCGTCGGCCCCATCGACAGGATCAGCGGCGGAATCAGCACCGCCAGCCAGAACCAGCGGGGGGGAGGGATGGTTGCAATGCCATTGTGCGCCCTCACCCCAAACCCCTCTCCCAAAGGAGAGGGGCTTAAAGACCGTATCTCTCCCCCTTCGCCCTGAGGGAGAAGGGGGCCGGGGGGTTGAGGGCTTTGTCCTCTGTGGTTCAATTTTTTCCGGCCAGCGATGAAAACCGCTGTCAGCGCCGCTATCAGCGCCACCACCAGTGCCAGCGTCACATTCGCGCCGAGTGTGGGCACATCCCACCACCACCACACGGGGTACGTTCGCAGATAGCCGCCGGGGAAGGGGATACCGGGGCGGTCTTCCGCCGGGCCGGGCATGAGTTCGTCCTGAAAGCGCAGCATGTGCGGCAATGGCCCCGCGAACCACAGCAGCGCGAATCCCACCCCGACCGCGACCAGCCCATACCCGGCCAGCCTCACCCGGCGCGGCGATTTCCACAGCGTCCATAATCCATACGGCACCAGCAGAAACCCGGTGAAGATGGGCATCTGCAAATCCGTCAGGCCGAGTCCCCAGATGCCCACACCCTGAGTCACCGCCCACAGCAGTGCCCGCCGCCAGCGCCCGGCCTCGACCGAAGCGACGATCTGCCACCACAGCAGCAGATGGGCGGGCGGCCAGAACCAGTCCATCAGGTTGAGATGCGTGTTGTAGTAGAAATAGCGCACCAGCGGCGAGGCTTGCAGCATCGCGCCACCGACCAGCGCCAGCGCGGGCGCAACGCCCAAATGCCGCAGCAGCACAAACAGCACATAACCGTTCAGGAAGCAGCCGAGGAACAGAATCACGTTTACCGCTGCGAACGTGCCGAGCAGCGGCTCGAAGATCGACCAGACCGGGAACCAGAAGGCCGTCAGCGCGTGATAGCCGAAGTTGCTGACGATGGGGTAGAAGACGTAATCGCTCTCATAAACGTTCAGGCCGCTGCTGAGCGCGTGGCGAATCCACCAGAAGTTCCAGTTGTAGTTGAAGTAATCGAATCCGGCGATGCGCACATTGGTGTTGAACAGGATGCCATGCAGAATGATGACGGCCAGCAGCGCATAAAAGGCCGCCGCCAGCAGATGAAGCCTGCGTTGCGAATTACGGGATTTGGGCATAGGGGAATACGAAGGAAGGTCGGTAACAGTCAGGCACTAACACCCAATCTTCTTGTAGGGACACGGTATGCCGTGTCCTGTTGTAAGGGCGCAGCATCCTGCGCCCCTACGGGAACATCAGAAATAAAGGATAGGACTTACGCAGTTGCCCTCACCCCCCGCCCCCCTCTCCCAACCGCTGGCACTGGGAGAGGGGGAGAAAGACGCCTTCGAGCGGTTAAGCCCTCTCCCTGAGGGAGAGCGCCTCTTGCAGAGGGGTTTGGGGTGAGGGCGAAAAATTGCAACTACGTAAGTCACATGTCTAAAACAGCGAATAGATAAACGGCGCGAGCGGGCCGCTGCTGCTCAACAGGACGAACGCGGCGAACACCAGCAGCGTCAGCAGCATCGGGATCAGCCAGTACAGCTTACGCCGCCACAGAAATTGCAGCAGTTCCCCCAGCACCCCCATCCGGCTTACAAGATCACGCATTGTTGTTCCTTAATGGTTGCGGTTTATAAAACCCTGAACCCTATTTCCTGACCAGATATGACCCCAGCACCAGCATATCAATGTCGCTGTTGCGGAAGGTGTTGAAGGCTTCGCGTGGGGTGTTGACAATCGGCTCCCCGCGCAGATTGAATGACGTATTCAGCACGACCGGGATTCCGGTGATCTGCCCGAAGCGCTCGATGATGCCGTAGTAGAGCGGGTTCGTTTCGCGCTCGATGGTCTGCAAGCGCCCTGTTCCCATATGGCTGACGGCGGCGATTTTGTCCTGCTTGTCTGCCTGCACCGGGCTGACCATCAGCATGTAGCGCGGGGCTTCGTGCTTGTCCACATCGGGATAGCTGAAATATTCGGGCGACCGTTCCCGCAGGATGACCGGAGCGAAGGGGCGGAACGGCTCACGGAATTTGATCTTGGTGTTGACGACCTCTTTCATCTCCTCAGAGCGCGGGTCGGCCAGGATGCTGCGGTTGCCCAGTGCCCTCGGCCCCCACTCGAAATGCCCCTGATGCAGCCCGACGACCTTCTGGCGCGTGAGTGATTCTGCCACCACGTCCATCAGTCTGTCGGCATGATCGACATAGGATTCATACGCGATGCCGCGTTCATCGAGAAAGGCGCGGACTTCACCGTCAGAATAGGCCTGCCCCCAGTAGGCATGGGGCATCACCCAATCACGCGGCTGACCACAGACGATGTGATACGCCCACAGCGCCGCGCCCAGCGCCCCACCATCGTCCCCGGCGGCGGGCTGGATGTAGATTTCGTCGAAGGGGGTTTCGGCCAGGATGCGATAGTTGGCGCGGGTGTTGAGCGCTACCCCTCCGGCCATGACCAGCTTGCTCAGGCCAGTCTTTTTATGCAGGTGGTTGGCGATGGCGATCAGTACATCTTCCGTCACCTGCTGGATGCTGGCGGCCACGTCAGCATAATGCTGATTCCGCGCCATCGCGTCCTTTTCCCCGGCGCGTTCGGGGTTGGTCATCATCGTGAAGAAGTCGCTCTCGTCGCGGCGCGGCTCACCAAAGAGATCGACAAATTTCTGGTTAAAGCTGCGCGTGGCGGAATTGTGATAGCTGAAATAGTCGGTGTTCAGGTGGAAGCTGCCATCATCGCGGCTGAAGCGGAACAGCTTTTCCACCTTGTCCACGTAACGCGGCGTGCCATAGGGTGCCATGCCCATGACCTTATATTCACCGTTGTTGACGCGAAAGCCCAGCCAGGCCGTAAACGCGGAGTAGAGCAGGCCGATGGAGTGCGGGAAGCGCTGTTCGGCGAACAGGTTGATCTCATTGCGCCCGCCGGATGCTCCATTGGTGGCAACATCGCTTTTCCACACGCTTTTGGCCGTGCCGAGGCTGGTCGTCGTCCATTCACCCACACCATCGACCGTCAGCACCGCCGCCTCTTTAAAGGGTGAGCAGAAAAAGGCACTGGCGGCGTGGCTCATGTGATGGTCGCAGAACAGGACTTTGCCCGCGTCCACGCCAACTTCGCGCTGGATGATGCTTTTCATCCACAGCTTTTCGCCCATCCAGCTAATGATGGACTCGCGCCACACATCCGCCGACGATGGAAAGGTGTTGAGTGTGCTCAGCAGGATGCGCTCGAATTTGACGAACGGCTTTTCATAGAAGACGGCGTAGTCCAGGTCATTTGAGGTAATGCCCGCCTGTTTCAGGCAGAACGCGATGGCGTTTTTGGGGAAGCTGTTGTCGTGCTTTTTGCGGGTAAAGCGTTCTTCCATCGCGGCGGCGACGATTCGCCCATCGTGGATCAGCGCAGCGGCAGAGTCATGGTAAAAGCAGGAAATACCGAGGATATACATAGATGTCGTTTCGTCTGTCGGGTTAGCCCTGCTGCCGGGCTGAGTCTAAATCCTCCGGGACGGGGGCGCGTTCCAGCCACAGCAGGCGTGTATCCCTGCGGCGCAGCGGGTCACTGGTCAGCCGGGAGATCAGGCCAAAGGGCAGCAAAATCGTAAAGTAAAAGGCGGTCATAATGACGCGACCCTGCACATCCCCCAGGACAGCAGCCAGCGTATTAAAGCGTTTCCAGGCGATCTGGAAGATGGTTGGCACAGGAAATTCCCCACGAAATCCCGAACGTGGTTGAGGTTTACAAATCTTAAGCCTATCGCGCGTCATCATAACAACGGAGAGGGGGGGAGTCAATGGAAGGGCAAACAGTGTGCACAAGCGCTGCTGATACTTCTCCTACACAACTTCGATACAACGTTTACGTTGCGCAGAAATTTTTCTTACACAGCCGCGCTATTTTAGAGGGCGTAAGGTCACAACGACCACAACATCTGAAAACGAACCAATCAAGTTTTGTAGGGAGGAACCCAAATCATGAGCACCATCGTTCGCTGGAACCCCATTCGTGAAATGGCCGCAATGCAGAACATGATTGACCGCATGTTTGACGACACCTGGCGCAACGTCCGCCCCACGCTGGCGGGGAACGCGCTGGCGCTGGATGTCCATGAAACGGCCAACGCCTACACGGTCACGACCGCGCTGCCCGGCCTGAACGCTGAGCAGATCAACGTCCACTTCCAGGACGGTGTTCTGACGATCAGCGGCGAACTGAACGCCCCTGAACCGGCGGAAAACACCCGCGTGCTGCTGCAGGAGCGTGTGTATGGCCGCTTCAGCCGCAGCGTGACCCTGCCGATGGCAGTCAATGTGGAAGGGGTGGAGGCCACTTTCGAGAACGGCATCCTGACCCTGACGCTGCCCAAAGCGCCGGAAGCCCAGCCGCGCACCATCCCGGTTCGCACCAACGGGACGCTGCGGGCCAGCAATAACTAATCACGAACCCGCAATCTGAACGAGCAGGGCGGCCTGAACAGGTCGCCCTGTTTGTTTTCCGGCAAAGGTTAAGGGTGTCGGGAAGGTTCATCCCCTCTATAATAGAATCAAAATAGCGCGACCAACACCAACCAGGAGACGCTGTCTAAATTGATTTAATGTAGCCAGATTTGTTACAATGTACTCATAATAAGTACATCTTCAGTGGGCGCATTCGCAAGTCGCTTAAGAAGGCATGAGCAGATGATCCGCAGTCACCGCATTCGGCTAAACCCCACGCCTGAACAAGCAGACTACTTCGCCCGTGCTGCTGGTACGCGCCGCTTTGTGTTCAATTGGGGACTGGCAGAGTGGAAACGGCAGGTTGAGGCAGGGGAGAAACCGTCGGCGCTGGCACTCAAGAAGCAGTTTAACGCTATCAAAGGTGAGCAGTTTCCCTGGGTGTATGAGGTGACGAAGTGCACGGTGGAAGGCGCATTCATGGACTTGGCGACAGCTTTCAAGAATTTCTTTGAAGGGCGCAAGGTGGGACGGAAGGTGGGTTATCCGCAGTTCAAGGCCAAAAAGCGCAGCCGGGAGGGGTTCTACGTCGCCAACGACAAGTTCGATGTGTCCGGGCACTGGATCAAACTGCCGCACATCGGCCTAGTCAATATGAGCGAGAAGCTGCGCTTTCAGGGCAAGGTGTTATCGGCGCGGATCACTCGCACAGCGGATTGGTGGTTCGTCAGCATTGCGGTTGAAATGCCTGATCCAGCGAAAGCGGTGGGGGAGCGCCAAGTCGGGATCGACTTAGGCCTGAATCACTTAGCGACGTTCAGCGATGGCAGCGTGCTTGAAAACCAAAAGCCGCTGCGCTCGCTGCTGTCGCAGGTCAAACGGCTAAGCCGATCTCTGAGCCGTAAGCAAAAAGGCAGCCACAACCGCGAGAAAGCGCGGCGCAAGCTGGCACGACTCCACTATCGGATTACCTGCATCCGCGACGACCTGCTGCACAAGGCCACCACGCACATCGCGCAGACCTACGGCTTTGTGGCGGTCGAAAGTTTACACGTCAAAGGCATGATGCAGAACCATGCGTTAGCGCAGGCGTTGGGGGATGCCGCTTTCGGGAGGTTCACCCAACTGCTGGCAACGAAGGTGCCAACGGCGGGGGGCAAGGTGATACCGGTCGGGCGGTTCTATCCGTCCAGCAAAACCTGCTCCTGCTGCGGGCGGGTCAAATCCGATGTGACGCTTGCTGAGCGTGTGTTTGTCTGCCCTGAGTGTGGGTTTACGCTTGACCGTGACCACAACGCGGCCATCAACCTTCTGAACGAAGCGCTGAGACTGAGCGCCAGCAGTCCGTAACACGACTGGCGCTGTCCCCGGTACTGGCTTGGACGGGACATAAAACTTGCCTGTGGACGGGGCGTAAGACCAAGACCTTTCGGGGTGGCGGCTGACCCGGATGAAGCAGGAACAATCTGGATGTGTATATTTGTCCACAAGATAGAAAGCAGGAACTGCTCTGTACACTTTCGTAACGGGTGGCGCGGGCTTCATCGGCAGCCATCTTTGCAGGCGACTCCAGGCACAGGGACACCCGGTTCTGATTTTCGATAACTTCGACCCCTATTACGACCCCGCGATCAAACGCGGCAACATCGCCGGCCTCACCGACAACGTAACCCTGATCGAAGGCGATCTGCGCGACAAAGTGCTGATCGACCAGCTTTTCCAGCAATATCCCATTCGGCGCGTGGCGCACCTGGGCGGATTAAGCGGCGTGCGTTATTCCACCGAAAACGGGGCGCTCTATGCCGAAGTGAACACGCAGGGCAGTGTGCATCTGCTGGACGCGGCGCGGCGGCACAACGTCGAAATCTTCGTGCAGATTTCCACCTCGTCGGTCTATGGCAACACCACCCGCGTCCCCTTCAACGAGGAAGATGCTGCCGATCATCCCCTTTCCCCCTATCCCGCCAGCAAACGCGCCGCCGAAATCTTCGGACACAGCTATCATCATCTGTTCGGGCTGAACGTGACCGTGCTGCGGCTGTTCAACGTGTACGGCCCCAATGGCCGTCCGGATATGATGCCGATCAAGACCATGCAAGCGCTGCTGGCCGACCAGCCTATCCAGATTTACGATGACGGCCTGCTCAAGCGGGACTGGACGTATGTGCAGGACGTGGTGGATGGGATTACCGCCGCGCTGGACCGCCCGCTCGGTTACGGCGTATTCAATCTGGGCTATGGCTCCCCGGTGATGCTGCTGGATTTTATCCATATCTTCGAGGAACTCACGGGGAAAACCGCAATCCTCAACCCCGTGCCCGCGCCCGCCAGCGAACCGCGCATTACCTACTGCGACAATGCCCGTGCCCGTGCCGCGCTGGGCTTCGCGCCGAAGGTGGCGCTGCCCGAAGGCCTGCGGCACACCTGGGAATGGTTCCAGCGCCAGCATCTCGTCCGCTGAGTCGCGCCTCGCTGATGCCATGACACCCATCCTGACCGTTCATCTGATCGTGCACAGCGACTACAGCCACATCGAAGGGGCGCTGCACAGCCTTTATGCCACCACGCGCACACCTTCGGTGGTCTATCTGACGATCAACACCGGGGATGACCCACGCCTGCTGCCGCTGCGCCAGAAATTCCCTGACGTGCAGATTCACATCAATCCACAGCCGCGCAGCTTTGCGGAGAACCACAACGCAATTCTGCATCGGGCGGAAACCGACACTGTGGCGCTGCTGAACGACGATATTCTGCTGCATGACGGTACGCTCGACACGCTCGTCACCTACCTGGCGGAACACCCCGACGTGGGGCTGGTCGGGCCAGCGCTGAAGAATCCCGATCAGACCTGGCAGGTGAGCGCTTACAGTGACCCATCACTCCCCCGCACCCTGTATCGTCTGTCAGGACTGGCTTCGCTCACACACCAGCAAAGCCCGCTGCGAAAGCTGCTGCTGCGCACGGGGCTGCTTAAGGGGATGCAGGTCGAGTCGCTGCGGGAAAACGCCGGGACGCGCCCGGTTCCAGTGATAAAGGGTGTGGCGATGGTCGTGCGGCGGGCGGCTTATCAACAGGCGGGCGTGATGGACGAGATCACCCGCGCTTATGGCGAGGAATATGGCTGGCATCTGCGGCTGCGGCGGGCGGGGTGGAAGGTCATGCTGGTGGAAGAAGCGCAGGTCACGCACTATGGTTCGGGACAGGCACGGCTGACCATGCAGGGTTGGGTGCTGGTCGAAGACCGCAAGGCGATCCTGGGCTATTACCTGCTGTATCGTCCGACATGGCAGGCCGCGCTGGTGCGGGGGGCAATCCTGCTGTCGCACAGCCTGTTTGCGCTCGGCTGGCTGCCCTTCGACCGCAAACGCGCCCGCACACATCTGGACGTGGCGAGGATGGCGGCGGGCTTTCGGCTGCCGTGAAAATCTCATGAGGGCAACCCATTGTCAGGGCGCACACACGGGTGTGCTTTTACCCCACTGATTGCTTCATCAACCGCAGGTAAAGTGCTTCATAGCGCTGAGCGGCGGCTTCCAGCGAAAACTCATCCATCACTCGCTGGCGCACCACCACACCGCGCCGCTGACGTTCCACAGGCGCGGACAGGGCCGCTCGCAGGGCTGCATTACAGGCAGCTTCATTGCCAGATTCAAACAGCCAGGCAGTATTGTCATCCAGCAGATCAACCACGCCTCCAATCCGGCTGGCAACAATCGGCAGTCCGGCGGCCATTGCCTCTAAGATCGCGTTGGGCATCCCTTCGCGCTCGGACGGGAAAAAGTACAGGTCAGCCGCCCGCAGATATTCATCCACATTGGTGACGTTCCCCGTAAATGTCACTTTTCCAGTCAGGCCGGACTGCTCTACCAGCGCCCGCAGATGCGTTTCCACCGCGTCATTCTGATGCTCCGCCGACCCGGCCAGCACGAGATGACAGTCAGGGAAGTCGTTGATGATGTGTTTGAGCGCCTTAATCGCCAGATCAAAGCGTTTGCGCGTGACCAGCCGACCCGTGCCGAGCAGGATGGTGGCTGAGGGTGGCAGGTGAAGCTGTTCGCGCAGCGCCATTTTTTCGGCTTCGTCCTGTGGTGGGCGAAAGCGCTGTGCATCGACACCGTTGGGCAGCAGCACCAGCGAACGCCCCAGTCCGAGCGCTTCGGCCTCCGCCACCGTTTCCTGACTCAGCGCGATCAGGGCATCCGCCGATTTCAGCATGGCGTTCCACAGCGAGGGCGGCACCAGCAGCGACCGGATCAGGCGGCGGTAGAGCGGAAGTTTGAGCTTCTCATAATTCTCGCGGCGCAGATCGCCCTGGGTGGAGACACGCAGGATGACGGGTTTGCGCGCCAGTTTGCCCGCGAGGGTGGCCGCAATCGCAATCGGCCCCAGCCCCATCGTGTGAATCACATCATAGTCGCGGCGGTGGGCTACCAGATGCGCGATCATGCTCAGGATAATTGCCCCGTTGGCCGGGGTGCTCAATCCCACCGGAAGCAGCCGCCGCACCGGAACGCCGTTGATCTGTTGGCGGGCGGGCAGTTCCGGGCGAATGCGCCGGGTGATGATCGTCACCGCACAGCCGCGCCTGACCAGCTCCCGCGAAAGCTGCGCGGCCTGCATTTCCGCCCCGCCGATAATGGGCAGGTAGCGGTTCAGGAGCATATAAACGCGCGGTTTCTCAGCGTTTTTCGGCATAGACAATCAGCTTTGCGCCTACATGGATACCAGCGCGGGAGAGGAGATGAAACGGGAATTCATGTGCCCATTTAACCGCCAGCCACGCCGGACGCAGCACATCACGGTAGCGCTGGATGAACGATTTTGACTTTAAGCCGGAAACGCGCGGCTGTACACTGCTGCTGGCCTGATATGCTTCCCAGGCATTATGACGGTTAAACGGCAGCACACCGACCGCCGCCAGATAGCGCACCCTGTAGCCGGACTGCTCCAGCGCGAGGCGCATGTTGCGGGCGGAAAAGTAAGTGCGATGCCAGGGAAAGAACACACTCCAGGCCTGTTTATAGAGCGCGTAGGGCAGGCTGGTCACATGCGGTGTATCGATGTACAGCACACCGCCCGGTCGCAAAATCCGGTGCACCTGCTGAATGGTCGCCAGTGGGTCGCGCACATGCTCGATCACATCAGAAAGCGTCACGGCATCATAGTGATCGTGCGGCAGATTGAGGGTGGTCAGGTCGCCTTCGTGGACAGTCAGGCCATACTGCGCGCGGGCATATTCCACCGCAGGCGTACTGATTTCCGTCCCTTCGACCTGCGCCCATCCGGCAGCCTGTGCCGCCAGCAGAAAATGCCCGGTAAAGCACCCCACGTCCAGCAGGCGGCCTGTGCTTCGGTAGTGCGCCAGCCGCTGCAACCGGGGGCGATAGGCCAGGAAATTCGCCGGGCGCGGGCGGGTGGCATGTTTGCTCTTAAAGCCGCTGCTGTAAATCTGCGCGACGGACTCATCCGTCAACTGCGGGCTGACCCACAGCAGCCCACACTGCGGGCAGCGGTAATAGCCGAAGCCGTCCTTATCCCACACATGGAGAGGGGCAGCGCTGTGACCGAGGTGACAGCGTGTGACAGGCCGCGCGGTCAATCCACTGATGATGACCAGTTCCGAGTCGTTCACAGCATCAGACGGGGTCAACATAGGCCGATTTCGATTGCATCGTGCGGTTGAGGTTGTGCAGTCGCTTGCTCAGCGAGGTTTTCAGGTAGCTGTCCACCAGCATCATCCCGGCATAGGTTTTGAGGCGAAAAGGGGCATTCCGGCGCAGGAGTCGGCTGAGGAAAGGCCTCGCCCCCGGGCGATTGCCTTCCTGCCAGAAAATTTCTGCGCCATACAGATCAATGTAAGCATAAGACAGTGGTTTGAAAACGGCAATCTCTGCGGGCAGATCGGGCTGGCTGTAAATCTTTTCCAGCACAAGCTGCCAGTTCTCCCAGAATTTGATGCTCTGGCTGACGGTTTTGCTGGCCTGGTGAAAGCGGAATGCGGCGAGGTCACGGTCAACATAGCGCGGCTGGAAGCCTGCGATCAGCATCCGCAGCCAGTAATCATAGTCCATCGTGTAGTGCAGCCGTTCATCGAACAGCCCGATGCGCTCCATCACCCGCCGCCGCCAGAAGACGGCAGGCTGGGGGATGTGCCAGCGTTTGATAAAGGCGGATTTCAGCGTGTACTGGTCGCCTTTCAGGGGCGGGGGCATTTCCTTCCCATGCGCATCAATCCGAAGGCAGTTGCCATGCACCACATCGGCGTCGGGATGCTGATCGAAATACGCCGCCACGAAGCGCAGCGTTCCCGGCAGATACACATCATCCGCGTTCAGATAAGCCAGAATCTCACCCTGCGCCTGCTGCATCCCTTTGTTGATCGCGTGGGATTGACCCCGGTCTGGCTCGGACATCCATTTCAGGCGCGAATCCGTGATGCTTTCCAGAATCGCCACCGTGCCATCCTGCGAACCCCCGTCCATGACCAGGCACTCAAAATCTGCCCCTTGCTGAGAAAGGATGCTGTCCAGCGTGGTACGGATAAACTGGCCGCTGTTGAAGGACGGCGTGACGATGGTGATTGTAGACATGCTGCTTCACCCCTGATACGATTGCTTCCATTCTAGCATCGTTTGATCGAGCGAAAATTGATCTGTGACCCAACAGCCTCTCGCGTGTCTTTACCATCGTGCGCTGCCGAACGTCTTTGCCGACGCCGTTCATATCATGAAAATGTGCCAGGGCTTCACCCAGGCCGGGTATGCGGTGACTCTGTTCACGCCGTGCGCACCTGACTTCGACGGTAATCTGAACTCGCTGTGGCATCTCTATGGCATTCAGCAGCCGTTCGAGATTCGTTTTGTGCAGGGCAGCCCTGTGCTGCGCGGGCATGATGTGGCCGTCAAAACGGTCGCAGAGGTGCGGCGGCGCGGCATCCGGCATGTCTACGCCCGCAATATTGTCGCCGGACTGTGGACGGCGCAGCTTGGGCTGGAGACGGTGGTTGACCTGCACGCGCCGCCCGGTGAACGCATGGGCAAGCTGTATCTGAGTGGGCTGTTTCGCGGGCGCGGCTTCCGGCGGCTGAACGTGACCACGCACGTACTTAAGGGCATCTACCTGCATCTTTACCCCGGCAGCCTTTCTCCGCAGCAGGTCAGCGTTGACCCCAACGGTATTGATCTGGATGATTTCGCCGCGCTCCCGCAGCCCACAGCAGGTCGGGCGGCGCTTGGTCTGCCAGAGCGCTTCACGGTGGGCTACAGCGGGCATCTGTATCCGGGGCGCGGGATCGAGTTGATTCTGGAACTGGCGCGGCGGCTGCCCGCATTTCAATTCCTGCTGGTGGGGGGAACACCCGAAGATGCAGCACACTGGCGGCAGGAAGCAGCCCGGCTTGAGCTGCATAACGTGACGCTGACCGGGTTCGTCCCAAACGCGGAACTCACGCGCTGGTACGCCGCCTCGGACGTACTGCTGATGCCCTATCAGCGCGAAGTCACGGTTCACGGCGGCAAGGGCAACAGCGCAGCCTTTATGAGTCCGATGAAGATGTTCGAGTATATGGCAACCCGGCGGGTGATCGTCTCCAGCGATCTGACCGTGCTGCGCGAAGTGCTCAACGACAATAATGCCTGCCTCGTCCCGCCCGACGACGTTGACCGCTGGCAGGCGGCGATTGAGCAGGCGCATCAGAATCCAATTCACGCCGAAACCCTCTCCAGCCGGGCATATGCCGATGTGCAGAAGCATACCTGGCAGCAGCGGGCGCGTCGGTTGATGGATGGGCTTTAGGGCTGCTTGATAATCATCCCCTGCATGGTCGTCAGGTGAATGATGCTGCGTTCGGGCTTGTCGCGGATGAAATCGTCACAGGCTTTTTTCGCGCCGGGACAGTTGATCGACCCATAATCGTCGCACAGGATGACGCCGCCGGGGTTCATGCGCTCGTAGAAGAAGGCCAGCGAATCGTAGGTCGGCTGATAAAGATCAACATCAATATGCACCAGCGAAAAACGACGATCCGCGACTTCGTGAAAGCGTTCGGGAATCCAGCCCTTGTGATAGCGAATGAAGTCAAAATCCTTCAGGTTGCGTTGTACCGACTCCAGTGAGGCAGAAAGCTCGTGTTTTTCCCATTGATGCGCTCTGGAGTCCGCCGCCATGTCTTCCCGGTCGGGTTCGGATAAACCCTCGAACGAATCGAAGATATGATGTTCAAAGAGCTTCTGCCCCTGGGTGGCTGCGCAGATCAGGTAGCTGCCCATGCCCCTGAACGCGCCGCATTCCGCCGTATCGCCGGGGACTCCCGCGACGGAATGTGCAATCGAGTAGAGGTTGTACTGACGGTCAAGAATATCTCTGGTGCGGGCGGGGAAGCGCTCCCACACCTGCTTAAAATCCGTATCCGTCAGCCAGGTCACGTTGTTGTAGTACAGACGGTAGCCCATGCGTTTGAGCAGTGCATTTAAAATGCGAAAGCGGCTCACATAACGTTGGCGCGGTTCACTGGCAAAAAGCGCGTCCCGCAGAACGCCGAGTTGATAAGTCATGTTTTTCCTGTCGTCAACATCTCACAGCGCCTATTGTCTTTATTCTAGTCGTCCTGCTGCTTCTATATAATAAACGTGTGAAAACCACACGCAACGGTTGCTCAGGGAAAGATCGTGGGGCGCACTTTTGACGTTGTGCCTCTATAATGCGGGGATACCGAACCGCTGGCTGGAACCCTTTTATGGCGCTGACTGAACCGCAAGAGCTGAACCACCCCTTGATTGCGGTGGACATCCCGGATGATCTGCCGGAAACCGTCATCCGTCCCTCGAAGGGCTGGGCGGGGTTGAATTTCCGTGAATTGTGGCAGTACCGGGAACTGCTCTATTTCCTGGCGTGGCGCGATATCAAGGTCAAGTACAAACAGGCGGCGCTTGGGGCAGCATGGGCGCTCATCCAGCCCTTTATGACGATGGTGGCCTTTTCGTTCTTCTTCGGCAATCTGGCCGGGGTGGAGTCCGACGGGCTGCCCTACCCGATTTTCGCTTACGCCGCGCTCATCCCCTGGACGTTTTTCGCCAGCGGACTCACTCAGGCGGCGAACAGCCTGGTCGCGGATGCCAATCTGCTGCGCAAAATCTACTTCCCGCGCCTGATCTCCCCACTGGCGGCGGTGGTGGCGGTGCTGCCGGACTTTTTCCTCGCGTTTCTGATCCTGATCGGCATGATGGTGATCTACGGCATCTTCCCCTCGGCGGTGGCCGTGCTGCTGCTGATCCCGCTGACGCTGCTGGCCTTCATCACCGCCTTTGGGGTGGGGCTGTGGCTGGCGGCGCTGAACGTGGAATACCGCGACGTGCGCTATACGCTCGGCTTTCTGGTGCAGTTCTGGTTGTTCATCACGCCGATTGCCTATCCTTCCAGCCTGCTCAGCGAACCCTGGCGCACGCTATACGGGTTGAACCCGATGGCCGGGGTGGTAGAAGGCTTTCGCTGGGTGCTGCTGGGCAGCGGACGCGCCGCCGATGTTGCCCCGCCAGGGCCGATGATCTTCGTCTCTGCGCTGGTGGCGGTGCTGGTGCTGATTGGTGGGCTGTTTTACTTCCGCCGCATGGAACGACGCTTCGGAGACGTAATTTAAATGAGTCAGTATGCGATTCAGGTGCGCGGGTTGGGCAAGCAGTACCGCCTGGGCGAACGCCGCGCCGGACGCTATCAATCGGTGCGCGATACGCTGGTCAACAGTGTGAAAGGCCTTGTGCGCCGGGGTGAAAAATCCACCCGCGAGACCTTTTGGGCGCTGCGCGATGTTAACTTTGATGTCCCCTACGGCGAAGTGCTGGGCGTGATCGGGCGCAATGGGGCGGGTAAAAGCACCCTGCTCAAAATCCTGACGCGCATTACCGAGCCGACCCAGGGCGAGGCGCGGATTCGCGGGCGCGTCGGGTCGCTGCTGGAAGTGGGGACAGGCTTTCATCCCGAACTGACCGGGCGAGAGAACGTGTATCTCAACGGCGCGATTCTGGGCATGACACGGCGGGAGATCGCCCGCAAGTTTGATGAAATCGTGGACTTCGCCGAAATCGAGCAGTTTATCGACACGCCCGCCAAGCACTATTCCAGCGGGATGTACATGCGGCTGGCGTTCGCGGTCGCGGCGCACCTGGAGCCGGAAATTCTGCTGGTGGACGAGGTGCTGGCGGTGGGCGACGCGGCCTTTCAGAAAAAATCGCTCGGCAAAATGGGCGATGTCGCCCGGAGCGGTCGCACTGTGCTGTTCGTCAGCCACAATATGGCGGCGGTTCAGCAGCTTTGCACGCGGGGCTTACTGCTGCGTCGTGGAAAAACGCAGGAAATTGGCGATGTCAACAAAATTATCGAAAAATATCTACATGAGGGCATTAGCAACCAGATTAATTATGCGGATTTACGCAATCACCCTGGTCGGCGACCAGGATCGAGACCTTTGCTAACCGATGTCTGGATTCGCAATCCTGGGACTGAAAACGATCAAAACTTTAACCCTGACCAAGCTGTTGAAATCGTGGTTCGGGTAAATTCCGATCAAACGATTGTGCGACCAACGGTGGGCATTACCATCGAGAATGGGAACGGACAGCGTATTCTCACAGTGGGTTCGCACTTCTCCGGCCAAGAACTGCCATCTTTTAAGGGAGTAGTTGACGTAAGGTGCGTTCTGCCTCAGCTTCCTCTGCTACCTGGAACTTATTTCGTGAATGTGGGCGTCGGGCCTTCTCAGGAAAACCTTCTGGATGCAATTTACGAAGGGATGGCTTTCGAGATTCTGCCTCGTGGAGACAGTATGGATTCGATGATGACAGGGACAATTCATGGTGCTTGGCGCACTCAGGCTGTATGGGAACTTCAGAAAGCGGATTAAGATGACGAGTCTACTCAGAAACACAGTTCGTTCTTCATGGCTGCTGCTGCCCGAGGCTCAGCGCAAATACGTTCTCGAAAACTATTGGATTCCTTTTAAGATTCGAAAGTTGGCGGCGGAGGCCGATCAGGCAAGCAACCCAGAGCAGTGGTACGATGTGGTCAAGCGGTTCCGCCCACTCCATACTGAGCAAAAACGGCCAGAGATCGTCAGTTTTTTGACCCAAATCACAGCATTAAAGCCGCGGTACGTCTGTGAAATCGGTACGGCACGTGGCGGTACGCTTTTTCTACTTATGCGTGCGGCACAGTCCAATGCAGTTATCCTTTCCGTTGATCCCGGCACTACACCTAGCCGACAAAAAATGTTTATTGCCGGCAAAAAGCAACAGCAGCACGTTCATCTGCTTCGAGAAGACTCGCACGCGGCCAGTACACTCACCCTGGTAAAACAGACCCTTGGTGGGAAACTGTTGGATGTGCTGTTTATCGATGGCGATCATTCCTATGCAGGGGTCAAAGCAGATTTTGAAATGTACAGTCCACTGGTGCGTTCAGGTGGCATTATTGGGTTTCATGATATTGTTCCAGATTATAAGGCTCGGAAAGGTATTCAAACTGAGCATAAAACGGGGGAAGTTCCCCAATTCTGGCAGGAGATTAAGTCTCAATATCAAAGCCAAGAGCTGATTGAGGACAAAGAGCAGGATGGCTATGGTATCGGCATCCTCTACTGGTCTTAATCAATCTACAGGCAAGTCAGCACTCACCGTTTATGTCATCATTGTGACGTATAACGGTGAACCATGGATCGAAAAATGTCTGCAAACGTTGTTGCAGGGTAATTACCCGATTAAAATTCTGATCGTTGATAACGGCTCTACCGACAGAACTCAGGACATACTTCAGCAATTTCCACAGGTAAAATTACTGCCTCAAACAGAAAATCTGGGTTTTGGGCGGGCTAACAATGTCGGGATTTGGTATGCTCTACAACAACAGGCAGATTTTGTTTTTCTACTCAATCAGGACACTTTTGTTGAGCCGGATACGATCAGCAAACTTGTGGAAACAGCGCAGAACTACCCGGCTTATGGCTTATTAAGCCCTACACATATGAATGGAGATGGATCAGCACTGGATGCAAATTTCGCTGCCTGTTTGCTGCGCCCCTCAAATCCCTCAAATACTTCCCTTCTTTCAAGATCATGGTCAAAACAGGAAGAACCTGTTTATCCAATTGGTTTTGTCAATGCTGCTGCCTGGTTATTGTCGAGACGATGTCTTGAAATGGCAGGAGGCTTTGATCCTTTGTTTTTCTTCTATGGGGAGGACCACGATCTGTTTCAGCGAATTCAGTTTCATGGCTTTAAAACTGGCCTTGTCAGTTCTGCACTGATTTATCATGTGAGGGGTAAAAATCCCACTGGCGCATTGAGCTTCCGGCAGCAGCTACAGAAAAAGGCAGCTTACCAGAACGTCGTTGATGAAGCCTTTCTGAAAGACATTAGTCGTCCCCTGTTTATTCTGAGCCTGCTATGGTTTTGGAGAACTATAAGGAAGTTGGTGCGAATGCTGCTGCAACTGCGCATCATGAATATCCTTATCCTTGTGTCAGCCGCCTTTAAGACCGCAAAAGATTTCCCGTCCCTGCTTCAACACCGCCAGCTTAATCGTCAGGCGGGTCGTCATTGGATTGATGATGCGACTAATCAACGGTACATAAATAATGGATAACTGGAATGATTGTTTGTAAGTGCGACGCGTTGCCTCTACGATAATACCAACTTATTCTGATTAACCTGCAAGTAGGGAAGGATGCACATCAAACAGCTACCAGACGGCAGCGCTTATCTCAATGTGGGTGCTGGCTCTCACTTTCATCCTGACTGGACGAATATTGATCTGGTTTCTACCGCGCCAGAAGTGATTGCGCATAATATCCTCAAAGGGCTGCCCTACGCCGCCAGCACCTTCGACGCTGTGTATCATTCGCACGTCCTCGAACACCTTAATCGAGCGGACGGGAAGCGCATGATTGCGGAATGTTTTCGAGTATTGAAGCCTGGCGGCGTTATTCGGGTGGTCGTGCCTGATCTGGCTTATGTTTGTCATCGCTACGTGCAGCTTTATACAGAAGCACAGGCCGCGCCAGATGACCCGGTCAAAGCCGAACGGCACGAGTGGGCACTTATTAACGTTATCGACCAGATGGTGCGCACCACGCCGGGCGGCGAACTGGGGCGCTTCGTGACCCGCCCTAATCTGCTGGATAAGGAATTTATCCGCAGCCAGGGGACGCTGCTGGATGAAATGACGCGGGCAAAACCAGCGCCGAGTGTCTCGCTGGTCACACGGCTGAAACGGGCAACACCGGGCAAAGTCTGGCGCATCCTCAAAAATCGCGCACTACTGGCGCTGCTGGGTGAGTCCTACCGTTTGGCACTTTATCGCCAGCGTGGGGAAATTCATCTGTGGATGTATGATGCGCTCTCGCTGCGGCACCTGCTTGAGGACATTGGCTTTACAGCAGTACAGATGATGACTGCCGAAACGAGCCGTATTCCTGATTGGGAGACTTACCAACTTGACATGAACGCCGACGGTGTGATCCGTAAACCGCACTCCCTGTTTGCCGAAGCCCTCAAACCAAGCACATGAAAATTCTGTTTCTTAACACATTCGACCAGAAGGGCGGAGCAGCGCGGGCGGCTTATCGTCTTCATCAGGGCTTACGGGCTTCGGGCATCGACTCCCAAATGCTGGTTAGAGGAAAAGAGAGTGATAACGGCTCGGTTATCAGTGCCACCAGAAATGCCTCGATCACCCAACGCCTGGCTTATGTTCTTGCTCCACAGGCCGAACGGCTTGCGCTGCGGCGCTATCCCAAGCGGAAGGATGACCCGTTCAGTGTTAACCTTTATCCCAATCGTATTGCCCAGCAGGTACGTACTCTCAAGCCTGATCTGATTCATATGACCTGGACGCAGAGTAACTTTGTTCCGGTACAGGCGCTCAAACACTTTCATCGCCCCATTCTATGGCGCCTGCCGGATATGTGGGCTTTCACCGGGGGCTGTCACTATGCAGGAGAGTGCGACGGCTATCTGAAACAGTGTGGGTGCTGCCCACTATTGGGTTCCAACAGGGAAGACGACCTGAGCCGCACGGTTTGGACGCGCAAGGCACAGCACTGGCGCGATTTAAATCTGACCATCGTCACCCCTAGCCGATGGCTCGCTGAATGCGCCCGATCAAGCAGCCTTTTTCAGAATCGACGAGTAGAAGTTATTCCGAACGGTCTCGACCTCTCGCGATATCGCCCGCTGAATCGTGAGTTTGCGCGGCAGGCGTTAGGGCTGCCACAGGACAGGAAGCTGATTGTTTTCGGGGCGATCAAGAGCCTGGATGACCCCCGGAAAGGGTCAGGGTTTCTGATTGAAGCGCTGCAACGTCTTTCCGCTGTATGGAGCAACCACGCCGAGGTCGTGATCTTCGGGGCAAACCCGCCGGACAACCCACCTCAGATGGGGTTTGAGGCGCACTATACAGGGCATTTGTATGACGACATCAGCCTGGCGCTGCTTTATTCCGCGGCAGATGTAACGGTTGTTCCCTCTGTGCAGGAAGCCTTCGGCCAGACCGCTTCTGAAAGCCTGGCCTGTGGGACGCCCGTAGTCGCTTTTGCTGCCACAGGCTTACTCGATATTGTCGACCATCAGCAGAATGGCTATCTGGCGCGGGCGTTCGAGGTGGATGATCTGGCAGCAGGGATCGCGTGGGTGCTGGAAGATGACGACCGCCGCGCCCGGTTATCCCGGCAGGCACGACTCAAGGCCGAAACCCAGTTCGAGATCGGCGCGGTTGCAAGGCGCTACGCCGATCTCTACCGGGAAATTCTCGAACGTTAACGGCGGTCGCTGCGCAGGCGCGTCCAATTGACGCCCAATCCATACACGGGCACATCCACACGCGGCGGCTGCGGCCAGCGGCGGCGCAGCACGGCTTCAGTCCCCAGCACATCCTCACTGAAAAAGGTTGACAGGTACGCTTCGCCGTTGATTTCGGGCAGGACGGGCGGCTGTGGCAGCGACAGATCAAGCGCCCGGTTGAGCCAGTCTGCGCCTGTCTGGTCGGGCATGGCGTTCATCGACTGTACGGCATCCAGCGCGGCGGCGGCCTGCTGGGGGGTGAGCAGCGTTTGCGGCAGCCACTCCCATACACCCTGCGGTGTCTGGTTCAGGCTGTACTGCATCACCGGGGAGCGCCACGCCTGATCGAGCGCGGGCAGGGCAGGCTGCCAGCCGAACGTCTCATACTGGGTACTGACACCAGTGGCCGGAGCAGTGCTGCCCGTGAGGGATTCCAAGCGTCCCAGTGCATTGTCCAGACGCGGCGAAAAGCGATCTGCCGGGGCAAAGACACCACTGATGGACACCAGTGCTTCGCTGAACCCGTTCCCCTGACCGGGGGCATTCAGTCCGGGTGATTGCAGCCGCCCCTGGGCATCGAGTCCCGGTGCGCTCAGGTTATACTGCGACGACAACCAGACCGGAAAATCCAACTGCCGCGTCAGGCGATTGCGCGTGATCTGGCCGGTCTGGTCAAGCTGGGCGAACAGTTCTTCCACCAGACGCGGGCGCAGCGCCGGGTAATGCGTCTGCCGAACGGACTCCGCCGTGCGCTGGCGAACCGCGTCAATGCTGTCGATGGCTTCGCGCAGGCGGTTGAGGCCGACTGCGTATGAAGGTTCAGCCGGGCGAATGGGCGGCGTGACCTGCCGCGAGGGATAGGCATAGACGTTGCCGAACGCATCCGGGCCGAGCGGGTCGCGCTGGAGGAAACGCCCGATCTGCGGCGAATAGACGCGCCCGTCGATGAAATACAGGTTGAGTTCGGCATCCCAGATGATGTCGTCGCGCAGGGTTTGTACAGGCGAGAGCGCGGCCAGTTCCGGCGGAATGCCCCCGCCTTCACACGGATTCTCGGTTGCCAGCGGCGATTCCAGATTGGTGAAGCGGCCTGCCGGGTCGAACAGCCATACCGGGCCAGTCGCGGCTTCCGCGCCAAAAGGCCGCGCGGCGATAATCTGGCTGCGGCCATCGTTCAGCAGCCACACCACACCGCCCTCAGCAAAGTCGCTGCTGCCTGAAAGATCGCGGTTGGTCTGGAAGAAACCGGGCAGATCAATGGTCTGCCCGTAGAAAATGGGCGTCTCCTGCGCGTCATAGACGGCGATGAGCGCATCGTTGTCGCCGATGTAGTGCAGCCGCTCGTCGTCGATGCCGATCAGATGATTATAGACATCGTAGGTGTAGCGGCGCTCCGTCCCATCCGCCCGCGCCACCCGCACCAGCCGATTCGCCCCATCATAGAAATAGCTGACACAGGGGGTGAGCGCCTGATTGTTGGTGGCGTCATCGTCGAAATCCTGCGTAATGGTGGCGATATTGCCCGCTGCATCATACTCGTAACGGAAGCTGTAGACCTGCTGCTGTGCCCCGGTCTGCGAGAGCGTAAAGGTGGAAAGCAGCAGCGTCCCCAATGCCAGCAGCAGCGCTCGCCGCCTGCGAGAGGCATGTACCAGCCACGCCGAAAGCGGCAGCAGCAGCAGCAGCGCGGCTGAACCCTGTGAACGGGCAAGGCCGCCCACCGAGAAGCGGCGCGATTCCAACTGATTCACGTTTTCGTAGTTCAGGTCGATGGACACCTGCGTTTGCAGCGCATCCCCATACTGGCGCGTTTCGGTTTCGCGCTGGCCGAGCGAATCGTAGGTGAAGGTCAGCAGATACAACAGCCGACCGCTGGCCTGATCGTTGATGCGCATCGTGAGCGGGCGTCCATCGCTGTCATAACCGAGCAGCACGACATAACCCGTATTGGGCGGCACGAAGTAGGATTGCAGACCGGAAATCCCCTGCCGCTGCACTTCGCCGGAAAGATCGGTCACATAGTTAATGAACAGATTGCTGCGCTCGTAGGCGGTGCTGAGTCCGGTCTGGCGGCGGTTGAGCTGAAGCTCGACCACTTCACCATCGGCAAAGTTGACCTCCACCACCAGCACCCGGCCATCGACTGCCAGCGCATAGTTGAAATCAACCAGCGGGCTATCGACCGTCGGCACCTGGTCGATCACGTCCAGGAAGCCGCGTTCGTCCAGACGGAACTGGATTCCCTCGCCGCTTTCCGCGTCGGTGATGGTGTAGCCCTGATCGGCAGGCTCATAGCGGTACAGCAGGCGATGAGTCGGCGTCTGGAGTTCGGTCAGCCGCCCATAAGCGTCGTAGGCGTAGGTCTGCACGCCCGTGCCTTCGATAGCGATCAGGGCGTCGAGTGCGCCGTAGGTCAGCACGTAGCTGGCTTCGCTGCCTGCCAGCGGACTCCCGAACTGAGTCGCGCCGGTCACGTCGATCTGCTGCAACAGGCCGAGGCCGGGGCTGCGCTGAATCGTCACGCGGCGTGGGATTCCGCTCGTCCCACCGCCCCATGCCGACAGCAGTCCATCCGCCGCGTAGTCATATTCCACTTCAAACGGTGAAGCAGGCTGCCCGTTCTGCTGTGGGAAAAGCTGCTGAGTCAGGCGGGCGAGGCTGTCATAGGCGTATTCTTCCAGCACCTGCCCTTCGCCCCCCGCACATTCCGCATAGGTATCGCTGATCTCGGTGCGGCTGCGGCAGATGCCGTCCACCTGATCGAGCGCGTTGTAGCGCAGCAGCAGGCGCACACCCGTCGGCCCGTCCAGCGCGGACAGGCGGTTGAGCGCGTCATAGATGTAGCTGAAGGTCTGCCCCGAAGGAGTCTGATAACTGATGAGGTTGCCTGTGTCGTCATAGGCAAAAGCAGTGATGTTGTCGTCCTGATCGACATAGCGCAGAGGCCGCCCCTGGGGGTCATAGTTGAAGCGCTCGACGGTGCGCCGCACCTCGCCAGTCTGGAGGCAGGGATCAGGCGCATTGAGAAGCTCGTCGGTTTGGGGAGCCGCCGGCGTTGCAGTCACGGTCGCGTTTGCGGTCGCGTTTGCGGTCGCGTTTGCGGTCGCGTTTGCAGTATCGACCGGAAGCTCACCGACGCAGGTTTCGGTGCTGATCTCGATCAGACGGTCGTTGGCGTCATAGGTATAGGTGGTGCGGTTTCCCAGCGCAAGCAGGCTGATGCTGCGCTGGCGGGTGGCGCTGTCGCCGGGTGAATAAACGTAGAGGCGCTCGGTGGTGTCCTCCCGTGCCTGCACGGTCACATCCGCGCCGCTGCTGCCGTAAGTGTATTCAACCAGCGGCAGTCCATCGGTCGTGCTCTGCAACACCTGACGGTAGAGGGCGTCATAGGCATAGCGGGTGGTCGCGCCGAACCCGGTCGTCAGTTCGAGCGTGGGTGTATCCTCCGCATAGCGCAGAGTCCAGATGCGGCCTTCGCTCTCCGCCGCCGCCAGCCGACCAAGCGCCTCGTAGTTCAGGCTCAACTGCGGCTGGTCAGGCAGTCCAGTGGTGAGCAGTTCACCGGACGGCGCGAAGCGGAACACCCGTGCCCAGGCCGTTTCGCCCCTGCTGGCCGCCAGCGCATCATCAAGGCGCAGTTCGCCATTGCCGGAGCGAGTCAGCGTGAGCCAGCGCGCCGGGCTGCTACCGCTGGGCTGGGACTGCCGCCATGCTATCAGATTGCCAGCGGCGTCATAATTCAATTCATGTGTGCGGCGGGGGCTGCCCGTTTCCGCGTCGAAATCCTCGTCAATCCGCCACAGCGCCCCGAAGCTGTCGAAGGCATAGCGGGTACTGTTGCCGCGCTGATCGGTATAGGTGAGCGTGTTGGTGGCGTCATCCCAGCGAAAGCGCGTGACATTCCCCGTCGGGCCGATGATGCCCGTCAGTCGGTAGGGGTTATGCGCGTCATCGTAGAGATAGGTGGTGGTGTTGCCGAGCGGCGAAATCACGGTGGAAAGCAGACCAACCGGGTTATAGCCGTAGATGGTGGCATTGCTCGTGCGGGCGTCCTGCTCCACCGTCAACTGCGCGAGGTCGTTATAGACGTAGGTCGTACCGCTGCCCAGGTCATTGAGTTCTGACGTGACCAGATCGGCCTCGTTATAGGTATAGGTGATGGCGGCTTCGGGGTTGTCATCGCCCGTACTAATGCGCCCGTCCGTACTAATGCGCCCGCCCGTACTAATGCGCCCGCCCGTACTAACGCGCAGTATCCGGCCAAGCGTATCGTGGAGATACGTGCGCGTGATGGCGTTGTCGTCCGTCCACTCCACCAGATCGCCCGCCGCGTTGTAACGCAACTGCCAGCGCTGGGTAACGGTGCGGGCGGCGTTGACAAAGGTCACGCTTACCTGCCACTGCTGTGCTTCCGGGTCAGCGGTGTAGACGTAATCGCGCGTACCCGTCGGTTCTTCCACCTGGACAATGCGCCCGGCAGCATCAAAAGTAAGCGCCAGCGTGGGCGCTTCCTGTTGGCAGAAGGCATCGGACGCAGGCACGTTCGTGGGCGCATTACCGCTGAACTGGACATATACCACGCGGTCAACACTCCCCGACAGCGGGCAGTAGCTCACGCTGTAGGTGTTGCCCGCGCCATCGGTGGCCGTGAGCGGTCGCCCCAGTTCATCGACAGCGGCGGTAAGGGACGGCACAGGCAGCGTTACCCCGCTGTTGAGCGGCAGATCAAGCTGAACGGTGCGCACACTGGAAGGCCGCCCGCGCACGAGTCCGCCCCAGGTCTGCTCGTTGATCTGGGAACCGTCGGCGTCTGCCAGGACGAGGCTGCGCTCGCCGCTCTGTTCGATCAGCCGCCAGGTCTGGAGTTCATCGTCGTCGCCCTCGCCGTCGTCGGGCGTCTGCCGGGTGACACGGCGAAGCTGCCACTGCGCGTCAAACAGATAGGTGGACGTAATCACGCGACTGTTGACGAGTTCGCGCCCAACGATGCGCAGGCCGTTAGGGTTGTCGCCGGGGTTAACGATTCCGGTATCTTCCACACTGTAATCAAAGCGGGTGATGCGGCGGAATTCGTCCTCCACCTGCCGGATGCGGTCGAGCGCATCATAGGTGTAGCGGCGCGGGCGCAGGAAGGGCGGCGGCTGGGTAATCGTGACCTGATAGCCGTTAATGAGCGTAGGTGCCTCATCGCCGCTGTCAGCGGTTGTGCCGGGCAGCGGGTCGAGCGATTCAAGCGGGGTATAGGTGTAGGTGGTGGTGAGCGGCTGGGGTTCGGCCTCGCTCTCGTCCAGATCGGCCACAGGCGCCAGCCAGCGCGTTTCCTGTGTCACCCGTCCGAACAGGTCATAGGCATAGGTCGTGCGGCGCAGGAATCCAGCGGAATCACATGCGTCGGCTGAGGCGGCCAAACACGTTTCCATCAGCCGTCCGCCTGCATCAAAGCGGGAACGGGTTACGGCGCTAGTGGCATCCGTCACCAGAATATCCGATGTGCCATCGCGCGGCGCGGGATAGGCAATTTCATAAATGCCCGTCAGCGGGTCATCGACGCGCGTCAGCCGCCCCAGGCCGTCATAGCTGTAGGTGATGGTGTAGGGGACGGGTGTGCCCGCTTCCGCAGCGGGTGCGGCTGGCGCTGCAATCGTCTGCGTGACCGCTGTCACCAAGCCCAGCGCGTTGGTGATGTACTCGGTGGTACGCTCGTCCGGCGTGGTGATGGTGGCGGGAAAGCGGCCCGCTTCGTCCCATGTAAAGCGGTAGACACCGCCGGAGCGGTTGGTAAACGTCTGGAGCAGATTGGTCTGCGGGTCAAAGGTGTAGCCCTGCCCGGTCGTGACTCCGGGCTGCTGCGTATTGCCCTGCGTCGAGGTTTGCAGGCTCGTGGTCAGCCCGGTCGTGGGGTCGATTCCGAGTGTGAGCGTGGGCACCCCGCCGCGAATATCCGTGATCTGATCGCCAGTGTAGCCAAATGCGATGGAGTTACGCCCCGCCCCCGCGCTGGCCTGCACAGGCTGGCGTGCTCCAATCAGCGTCAGCAGACCGTTTTCCCACTGATACTGAGTCGGCACGGCTTCGATTCCGCCTGCTTCCGCCAGGGGACTGGTTTCGCTCAACAGGGTAAAATCCGCGCCGACCTCGCGCAGACTGCCATCTTCCTGGGCATAGGTATAGGTGCGGGTATTGCCCAGATCATCGGTCACGGTTACAGCACGTAACGTGGGGTCGCTGCTGTTGTCCTCACCGGAAAACGTCGGCAGCGACACCATGCGCCAGGGGACAATCGCGCCGCTGTCAGGATCGACCGCCTCAATGCTCACGAACACGTCCGGCTGATCGTAGCGGTAGCGCATGATCTGCGCGATGGGGGCGCGGGGGTCGTCATGCTGAGTCAGGCGGTTGGCGTCGTCATAGGTGTATTCCGCCGCTGCGCCATCGGGATAGCGAACGCCCATCAGCCGTCCGTCTTCATCATAGCGGTAAAGCGCTTCAAAGCAGTTCGAGGCGGCATCACAACCCGCGTCGTCGCTGCTGGTAGTCAGATCGCGCAGGACGCTGCGGACGATATGGCTGTTGTCGTCGTAGTAGAGTTCGAGGCGGCGCAGATCAGCCTGATCGGTGATGATGACGGGCTGATCGTCTTCCAGATCGGCCAGCCCATTGAGCAGATTGCGGGGGTAGTCGATGGTGATGATGCGATTTACCGCCGGATACCCGTAGTTCAGGATGCGTCCAGCGCGGTCGAATTCATACGTCAGGCCATCGCTTTGCACCAGCGTCCAGTTATCGCGCACCGACTCGCGGCTGAGAGTCCACCCCGGCATGGTGGGCGACGTAAGCGTACCGCCTGCATAGGCACTTTCCGCGCTGGTGAAGACATGGCGCGACCCGCTGGGTGTGGTGAACGTCACCACGCCGCGCGGTGCCCAGGTGAGGTTCAGCCCGACCGGATGGGCAGCGGCTGCTTCGGCATCAATCGGGCGGGAGTTCGTCCCTTCGTCAAACGGCGTGGCATAGTCCAGCAGATAGGGCGTCGTCCAGCCCAACCCGAACGGCCCATCCACATCCGCATACGCGCTGTTGTAGCTGCGGGTGAGCGTCAGATCGAAGCGGGTGCCGTAGGGACCACTGCCGAGCGCACGATGATCGGTCACAGCGTACCACAGATTGCCATTGGCCGGGTTGGGGGTGCCGTTCGGCGGACAGTTGGCCTGTGGCAGCAGCGTATTGACCGGGTAGCACTCGCCCCCGGTGTTGTTCAGGGCACGCGGGAAATAGCCTGCTTCCCCCGGCAGCGCCCGCCCGTTGAAACCGGGCTGCCCGGCGGGGGTGATGATCTCGATAAAGCTCTCCCCGGCGGGCAACAGCAGCCGCTCCTCGCCCGGTTGATCGGGTGCGTCGGCGGTCGGTTTTTCCACGATGCGAACCACGCCCCCCAGGTCTTCCAGCAGCAGCAGATCGACCTCGCTGCGGGTGGTGGTGGTGCGCACTTCATCCTCGAAAGCCAGCCGCAGCGTTTGCCCGGTGTAGGACAGGCTGTTCAGGCTTTGCCAGTCCAGCCGCAGCGCCGCACCGCGATCAAGAAGCTGCACGGCGTAAGCCCGCTGGTCGGTTTCGGGGGCCTGTTCGGGGCGCAGGTCAATTGTGCTGGCCTCGACGGAGAGCGCATGATCGCCCTCGAAGGTGGTGCGGAATACGCCTTCGTAAAACTGTGTCTCGGATTCCGGCTGGATGCCCGTCCAGTTAAGCGCGACCTGATGTGGTGTGGGCTGCGCGGCGACATTGGGCGAGAGCAGCCGAATCGTGAACTGGTCGAGCGTGCCCTGAAAGGCAAGATCGCGTGTGCCAGGGATAAGCTGGCCGATGAAGGTGCGCCCGGTATCGCGCAGTTTGAACCCGGCGCAGGCTTCATCAATCCATACGCCCTGCAATGCGTCCCAGCTCAGTTGAAAGCGGGTGCCGTTGGAATCCTCAACGTTAAGCAGGTTGATGTCCTGCCCATTGTTAAAGGCATAGCCGAAGTCTTCCAGATAGAAAATGCGCGGCCCTGCCGCGTTCGTGCCGCTGGCAGCCAGATCACCACCGAGCAGGGCGATGGAATCTGCCCAGTCCCCCAGGCTGATGTAGTCCGTACCGTCGGTCGCGCCGTAGTAAATCTGGCGGGCGTCCCCGGCATAGCTGGCGACCAGAAAGGCCGCGCCGGGATGAATCTGCACCTCTGCTGAGGGTTCGTTCGTGCGGGCGTTAAGCGTGATGATCTCGCGGCCATTCTCAACTCTCGGCTGCTGGGGGAGTGCCCCGCCTGCGCTGTCGTCGCGCAGATCGGCCTCGCGCCCGATCTGGCTGATGAAGGCAGGATCGACATTTTCCAGCGTGGCTCGGAGGGTATAGCGCCCGGCTTCGGTCACGTCGCGCACCTGTGTGCGGCGGACGACCAGCGTGTACAGGCCATTTTCGCTTAACGTATACGTGATTGGTTCACTTCCGACTGTCTGATAGACCTCGCCGGAAGCATCCGTGATGCCCTGCATTCCCCGGAACAGACCGACTTCAAGCGCGGCATTTTCAAGCTGGCTGAAGGTCAGGGTGAGGAGGGCGGGCTGTGTCTGTTCAAGCTGGTTGAGCACGCGCTCCACCCGGAACGACCACGTATCGCCCAGTGTATCGACGGGCAGCGAACGAGTCTGCGCGTCATCGATGGGCAGCACCCCGCCGCCGAAGTCGAGATCATAGGGGGTGATGTCGCGGGACATCAGGTAGCTGATGTCGGCGCAGAGCGGGGCAGCGGTTTCGGCGGAAAGCGGGGATTGTGCGCTGGCGGAAGATGCGCCGATGCCGGTGTGGGGAAGGATGATGAGTGCGACGAGCAGAAGCGCGAACAAGCGCCATGAATTCAACCTGTTCGATTTATCGTTTGTAAGGGCGGGTTTCAAATCCGCCCCTGTGAGTGAAAGGTCAAATCCTGACTGAGGAAGATGATGAACCCGGTTTCGTTTTTCGTGTGATAAAGCGAGCGGCGAAAAGCGGGCACAGGCGCGGCGTACCGCGTCCATGCGCCCCGGCACCGGAAACAGGGGGACGATAGAATAATTGCTCAACGGTTATTCCTGATAATTCGATCAACATCGCCGCGCATATTGCCCAGTATATTGGCATCCACGCTTACCCGCTCGTTGTCGCGGTTCTGGCGACAGTAGAGGGCGTATAGCTCGGTGGCCGGGTCACGTTCGCTGTCCACGATCTCTCGTGCAGGCGTGAATTCGGGATCACGCGCGTCCAGCCGAGCGACCAAAAATTCATATGCCTGGGCGTAAATCTGGCAGTTGAAACTGGCCGGGCGGCCTCCCGCATTCACAAATGCCTCCAACACATCATTCAGATCACTTTCCGGCCTTAAAATTGGCGTCGGCGGGGGTGCACCGGGGGTGCGCGTCCCGGATGGGCGGGGGGTGCGCGTCGGCGTTTCGGTTGCTGTCGCGGTTGGCGTGGCGGTCGGCGTGGGCGATGGTGTGACCGTAGGCGAAGGCGTGACGGTGGGTGACGGCGTCACTGTGGGCGAAGGCGTGATGGTCGGGGTGATGGTGGGTGTCGGCGTACTGGTGAACGACCGCGCCGTGAGCGTGATTTCCTGCACCACTGTCGCGGCTACCGCCGTCTGCCCGGCCTGAATTGCACGGATCGTGAGGGTGACGTTGGGGGTGTTGGTCGCGGTCGCGGTCGCGGTTGCGGTCGCCGTCGCGGTCGGCGTCGGTGTATTGGTTGGAATCTCTGTGGCGGTTGCGGTCGCGGTTGCGGTTGCGGTCGCGGTTGCGGTTGCAGTTGATGTGGCTGTGTTTGTTGGAGTCTCGGTCGCCGTTGCAGTTGACGTGGCTGTATTGGTTGGAGTCGCGGTCGCCGTTGCGGTTGCGGTCGCCGTTGCCGTCGAAAGGGGCGGGATAATCACGGGTGTGTCCTCCGCAAGTCCCTGCGCGATCAGTGTAGCGGTTGCCTCCGCTGTCAGCGTCAGGTCATTCGCTGCAACAGCCGGGGTATTATCGCTGTTCCTGCCCAGCAGATAGGCAACAAACGCCAGCAGGCCAATCGCACCGATCAGCGCCACCCACACCCGCCAGGCCCGACGGCTCGGTTTTTCCGTCGTCGAAGGACGCGGGACCTCGATGGGATTGTTGGTCGCTTCATAGTCCATCGGCACAGGCATAGCCTGATCGCTGAAGACGCGCTCTTTCGATTCCGGCGTCGGTTCACGCAGCACTTCGATGCGCGTGCCTTCCTGCCGGGAGGGTTTGGCCGCACTGATAACGACTTCAACATCGCCAAAGCCCTCAATGGCCTGCTGGAAGGCTTCGGTGAACGCCTGCGCCGTCTGGTAGCGCAGCATGGGTTCCTTATCCATCCCCTTGAGCAGGACATCGTCCAGCGCTTTGGGCAGCGCCGGATTGAGGTCGCTGGGACGGGGCGGCTCTTTGGTCATGTGCTGGTTGATGATGACGAGGGGATCGGTGCCCGTGAACGGCAGGCTGCCCACCGCCAGCAGATAGGCGATGACGGTCAGCGAGTACAGGTCAGAAAGATGATCGAGCCGTTCAACCTCACCTTTGGCCTGTTCGGGGGACATATAATGCGGCGTCCCCGGCATCTGCCCGACCATTGTCAGCCGGGTAAATTCATCCAGGGTGAGCACACGGGCGATGCCGAAATCCGTCAGCGAGGCGTGGGTGTCGTCCTTCAGCAGAATGTTGCCGGGTTTCAGATCGCGGTGGACGATGCCTTTGCCATGCGCATAATCGAGGGCGCTGCCAAGCTGCGCAAGCAGTCGGGCAGAGGCTTGCAGATTAATCCGTGCGACGGCCTTGAGGCGTTCGGAGAGGCTGCCGCCGGGCAGGTATTCCATCACAATGTAAGGGCGGTTCTGATAGCGACCCTGGTCAAGATAGGCGACGATATGCGGGTGACGCAGCCCGCGCATAATGCTGGCTTCGCGCTCGAAGCGGTCGAGCACTTCCTGATGTTCCAGCCAGCTTGATTGCAGGAGCTTAATAGCGACAGGCTCGCCCTGCGGACTGCGTGCCTTATACACGACCGCCATGCCGCCCGCCTTAACACGCTCCTCGACGTAGTAGCCGTCGATGCTCGTCCCTACGATTGCTTCTTCCACGCCGTCACCACGCCGTTACCAGAAATTATTGAAATGGTGTGCAAAGACTCAGGTAAGCCCTTCCCTTGCCATATTATAGCGGTTTTGGGCAAGATAAACATCAATCTTGCAAGGCCAATTTGTACTGATTCAGGCGCAATTGCGTTTCTGCCGGATGAACCTGCCCGATCAGTTTTCTTTACAATACGTTGATGGCATAGGACTCAGACTGCGTGGTCTTGTAAAAATACAGTTATCAGTTGAAGTCAGAGGTTGATTGCAGGGACACGGTCACTCATGTCCCTGCATTCTGAGAGGCATTTTTGGGACATTCCAACCAGGGCGCACCGCAGCACGCCCTGATTGGGAGAGGTTTCGCTCAGGGGCAGGCCGCCATATTGGAAGCCTGCGTCACGCTGCGTTCGCCCAGGCCGTCGCCCAGATCAAAGATCAGGGTGATCGACTCCGGCTGTCCGGCGGGCGCACCCGTCACAAGGGGTGTTGCGCCGGGATTGGCCGTCAGAGGTGTGCGCAGCCCCGTCCCCGCGACTTCCCACTGCACATTGAGCGGCACCGCGTTCAGGTTGTCGATCTGCCACGTCCCGGCGCAGACCGAAGTGAGCGTCAGCGGTTGCAGCACCACCGGGATGGCCGTCGGCGGTGTGGTGGGAACGGGCGTCGCAGGCAGCGGCGTGGCCGTCGGCGGCACTTCGATGGTGGGCAGCGGTGTTGCGCTTAGCGCAATCGTGGGCAGCGGCGTGGTACTCGGTGCAATCGTAGGCAGCGGTGTTGCGCTCGGCACAATCGGATCGGGCACGAACTCGGCCACCGTCACCTGGTCGATCATCCAGGTATCGGTCGATTGCAGCGCAGTAGCGCTCAGCGGCGTCCATGTCCAGCGCAGCCAGATCATCTGCCCGGTGTAGACAGTCAGGTCAAGCGTATATTCCGTCCAGTCGGCTGAAGGCTGCGGGCTGACGACCAGCGTCCAGTCGCGGGTGTTGGTGCTGATCTCCAGCGCCGGGCTGTGCTGCGTGGCAGAGAGGCGAGACTGGAAGGTCAGTTCAGGGCGAATGGCGGTGCGCAGGTCAATCGGCAGCGCATAGGCCAGCATCCCATACTGTGTGGCGGGCGTTGCCATCCAGGCCGAGCCAGTACCACCATAAGCGCTGATGGTCGTCATGCTCCAGCTGCCGTTGAGCGTCCAGTTGGTGCTCTGGCCGTCGTCCATCGACAGCGCCAGCGGCAGTGTAGCCGGGATGGGCGTGGCGGTGGGTGCCACAACAGTGGGTGCCACAACAGTGGGTGTAACCGGAGTCGTCGTCGGCGCGGCGACAGTGGGCGGGAAGCTGGTCGGCGGTGTCTGGGCCTGCACGAAATTGGCAACTACATCCAGGTTATTGGTCACGGTCACGGTCGCGGCAACGTCAGCGCTGGAAATCGCGCCAGACCAGCCCGCGAACTGCCAGCCTGCTTCGGGCACGGCCACCATCTGAACGGTCGTCCCGGCTTCAAAGGTGGTGCGGGCAGGGTTCATCTGCACGGTGCCGCTGCCAACGACGTTCACATCGAGGGCGAATTCCACCGGGCGAGCATCGACCACATTGAACTGAACCGTCATCGGGCGACCCGCAGAGCCAGCCAGATCGCGCAGTTCAAAGGACTGGGCGAGCAGGGTATAGCTGCCCAGACGCGGCTGCCAGCCGTAGTAATCGCCGTTTTCATCCCCCCACAGCGCATAAGGCGCGGTGTTTTCCACGCGGTTGGCGTTGCTGAACTGGGCGCCGTTCAGGATGAACTTGATGCTGCCGACAGTCGTGGGATTGGTGACCACGCGGATATTGATGTTGCGCGTGGGCAGCGTCGCCAGGTTGACCGTTTCGCCGTTGGTCATCACACGAATGTCCTGATCGGTGTCGCCATCCACCAGAATAAAGTGAATGATGGAGTGGCCGGTCACAGGCAGCGCGGTCGGTGCAGGCGTGTTGGTCGGCGGCACCGTCGTGGCGGTCGGCGGGACGGGCGTATTCGTGGGCGGCACGGCTGTCGCGGTCGGTGGGACAGGCGTATTGGTCGGCGGGATCGGTGTAGCCGTCGGCGGCACAGGCGTGTTCGTCGGGCGGGTCGTCGCGGTCGGCGGCACAGGTGTATTGGTCGGGCGGGTCGTCGCGGTCGGCGGCACAGGCGTCGCGGTGGGCGGGACGACAATCGGGCGCGGCGTGCTGGTAGGCGGCGCGAAGGTCGGCGGGATGCGCGTATTGGTGGGCGCAATCGTCGGGCGCGGTGTAACCGTAGCGGCGGCGGTCTGGCGCACGAAGGTGAAGCTCACCACATAGCGGCTGCCTGCTGTCCCACGACCATAGTTGTCACTGTAGGGGATGGTATCCATCGTATACGCGCCGGGCTGCGCACCCCAGTCTACCGGGTCGCCGTTGTCATCCCCC
>JANRLJ010000137.1:0-39825 GCA_033762735.1 bacterium
TCTACGGATCGAGATAGGTTGAAGCCCATGCGCGGCAGCTGTGCCGCAAGCCACAGTATGGTTTCAATATCCTCTACGGATCGAGATAGGTTGAAGCTACACGTCAGAGTCCACAGTAAGCGCACACTGGTAGTTTCAATATCCTCTACGGATCGAGATAGGTTGAAGCCTCAAACCCTGCGAAGAATCCGCTGCATTTGTCGAGTTTCAATATCCTCTACGGATCGAGATAGGTTGAAGCCTACACGTCAGAGTCCACAGTAAGCGCAACTGGTAGTTTCAATATCCTCTACGGATCGAGATAGGTTGAAGCTACTACACTTCCCATAATACACCTATCTGCAAAGACGTTTCAATATCCTCTACGGATCGAGATAGGTTGAAGCACGCCCGCCCGCCTCATAACGGACAGTTTACCATGCAGTTTCAATATCCTCTACGGATCGAGATAGGTTGAAGCCCGCGCGAGTTTTCCACAGCCCACAAGGATCGTTTGACCTCCATTGAATTTCAGCGCGTTTTTGGGGCATTGTAGACGCATGACTTTTCACCTCAACTCCAAAAAAGTGTAGCCAAATTCCCGAAATTTCGCAACTCCTCCACCGTCAAAAAACAGGGGGGAGTTGCGACAGCTTTATCGGTCAGACATCGTTACAAAAGCGCCGGAACTCACAGCTCAGGCACTTGTTTTTCGCCTCGACGGGCGGCGGCATGTATTCGTAATAACGAATACGCTGGATGTTCTGCAGCGTTTCCAGCACCGAGTTGCGAAGCGCCTCGTCTATTGCCACTTCCTCGAACTGCCGCGCCTTCATCAGGTAAATAAATCCGCGCCGCACGGGCAGCCTAAACGCTTCTTCCACTAACAGGGCGTAAGCGGCCAGTTGAATAAGATGATTATCCCCTGCCCAATCGGCCATTTTGTAATCCACGACAATGGCTTCCTCTGGCGCGATGACCACCTCGTCAACCAAACCCGAAAGCGAGAGTTTGGCCGAAAGGATGCGAACGTCAAAATGACGCTCCCCTCCAGCAGCATGATAGGCGAACAGGGTGCGTCGCGCCGCGCGGCTGCGTTCCCGATCATGCGCGTCGTTGCCGGCTTCCATTTTATAGGTGGTGGGCCGCACCTTCGGTGTGCAGGTTTCATAATAGACCACACGTGGGCAGTAGATATACTGCTTTAACAGGCTGATGGGAACAGCGTCTTCAACGGAAGTCTCTGGCGCAACCTCCAGCATATCGTCTTCATTCATCGGCAGATCGGGGTACGTCGTCATCGTCCTCGCGCTCCTGGAAATTCAGAACCCGGTCCATGTGCTTTTCCAGCAGCAGGCGCTTCTGCCACGCTTTTTCATCAATGGGATAAAGATGGACGCAGGCCGCGCCATCCCCGATAATGTCCTTAATCCGCAGCATCAGTTCTTCCTGGTTGGTGCGGCTCAAGGACCCGATGAAGGCGCTGTACTGAATTCGATCCAGGCCATAATCCAGACAGGCCGTTGCCACTTTCGTTCGCTGGCGATCATTCACGATGTCGTATACAAGCAGGAGATGCATCGGGCATTCTCCCTACCATTCCGCCCGGTAGGGCAGATAGGCTTCGGTTTCCTGGCGCAGGTGGGCGGCCAGGCGGCGCGCCTGTTTCTGGATGACGATGCTCAACGGTACGCGATCCCCATCATAGCGCACCGTCGCCTGGAGCTGCGCTTTCACCTTGCCGGCGAAGCTGCGGCGCACATCGTCCTGAATCATCCCCTGCTCGGTGATTTCTACGGTGTAACGGCGGTTGACCAGGCCGATGACAAGACGATCTACCACGACGCTGCGGAATTCTTCCATCATATCCAGCGTGAGCGAAGGCTTACCGGGACGATCTGCATGGATAAACCCGGCGAAGGCGTCCAGACCAGCCAGATGAAGGGCATGTTCCACCCGTGTTCGCAAAATCCCATAGCCGTAATTCAGGAGGCTGTTCACGGGGTCGGTTGCGCCCCGTCCTGTCCGCTCCGTCCAGCCATACATTTCTGGCACGACGATTCGCAGCGCTGCCCAGTAATGCACGGCGGCATTGGCCTCGAACGCCATAAGCGTCGCACGCATGTCTTCCAGGTTCATTCCGCGCAGCCTGGAGAGTTTCTCCGATTGGCTGGCCGTTTCGACAGCGGCATCGCGCAGGTAGGCGTAAACTTCCGGGTCGGTTTCCTTGCGCGACTTGGCGACGTACTTAAGCGTGGCAGCCTGATTATTGATTTTGGCTTCGGCAATCGCGAGGCTGATGTCACTGCCGCGTCCGTCATCATAGGCGGCGAGCTGCGCCCGGCGGGTCAGGACTGTACCGCCCAGTCCAGTGGCATAGAGTGAGGCATAGTGATCGCCAATGCCGCTGACAAAGTAAATCGGAATGCCGCGCTCGCAGCACGCAGCAATGGCATCCGCCGAAATGCTCACCCCTTTAGACGCAATGATGACGCGCTCCAGATGCATCAGCGGCGCTTGCTGAAACACCGTTTTGCCTTTGGAATAAATCAGCCGTTCGCTTTGCTTGCCGATGAAGCTGCCATAGACATCGGCAAGCATCTCCTCAACCATGCTCATGATGATTTCCTTTGCTCATTCGACCCGAAAGTATCCGTCGCCTTTGGCGATGTTCCTGCCCACGTGCAAACTCTGCCCCCAAAGCAGCCATGCCAGCACTTCCGGCGATTGGATGCGCCAGCGTGCCTGCCCCACAAAGCCCCCTATCGGGGTTCGGCGTCCTCGTGCACGGCTGTAGCTGTCGATGTTCACCCATCGTGTTTCATCCAGCAGCAGTCCTTCAGTGTCGAGTGCATCGGCCAGGCCGCTCATTTTCTGCCATTCGGCGAGCCACATCTCACGCGGCGGCTTCGGCTCACCCTCAGCAGAGTAGTGTTCAACCAATGCCTGCGCCCGTTCAACAAGGCGACGTAAAAGCACACCCAAACGAGGTTGATGTACAAGAGCGCCGTTTTCGACCAGGCGCATGGGCGTTTCAAAACGCAGCGTGATCTCGTCTTTCCGCCGCATCCCCACTTCTTCCAGCACACGGCGATGCGTTACCGTCAGGCGTGGTTCAACCACCCGCTGATGGTGCATTACCACCCGGCGCGAGTCGTTTAGTGGGAGGAATTCGTCAATGCGAACCAGCCGAAATTGGCCGCGTCCCCTGCCGATGCCCTGGTGACCCATCTGTGGTACAGCCCGGAAGAGATAGGGCATCATCACCTCCGCCGCACCAAACAACGATACGCCAAACTGGAAACGGCGGCGCGGCTCTACCTGAAGGTAGGCGGCAGGCGGTTCAACCGCGAAGGCGCGGGGGATGTCCCGCCCGCGTGGGTTACTTTCATCTTCTTCCGCCAGCAGCGCCCGCACAGGATCGAGCGGGACACCGGGGATGGGTTCTTTGGGGCTGAACAGATTGATGAGTGCATGATACAGTGCGCCGCGTATAGCCGTGCCCGGCTGCGCGTCCAGTTGAATAAGCTGGGTGGCCTCGCACACAAACAGGAAGTGTGTGGCCTTAAAATGCTGCATGGGGTGAACAAGGCGGTTTTCATCCACCATAGTTAATCGGCCTCCAGGGGAACATCGTAATCGTCCAGGGGAGTGGTCGGCAGAGGATTGGGCGGCACATAAGCGCTGGACAGATCAAGCCCGTCCGCCGAGGAATAGGGTGCGCTGACCACGTAGACACCGTACTTTTCCTTCAGCGTTTGATACCCAGCCAGTCCTGCTCGTTCCAGTGGGCGATACTGACGCCAGGCAATGGACACGTGCCACTCCGCCGCTTCCAGATACTTCCCTTCCTGCACCAGTGTTTCATAATGGTTGAGGTGCTGGCTAGGCACCACGTCGATGCTGTCGAACATCTGAAAAAACAGCGTTTCAAGGTCGCTGGCGTGGAAGGGACGCAGACTCGCCATGACCTCCTTGTGAAAGCTGTGCCAACTCGCCTCATAATCGTCCCGCCAGCGTTCCAGCGCTGTCCCGCTGTAAACACGGCCCAGCCATTCGTTCACTCGGCTTTCGTCGATGGGCTGCCCATCCACCTCCTCCAGGCATGTCAGTGCTGCGTCGATCAGGTCGAGGCTGTAGATGTGTTTCACACTCTCTGGCTGTTGGCGCAGTACATGCACATCGGCTGTCCCCAGTCCACGTCCCCGATTCACACGACCAAATCGCTGAAGCAGGGCTTCCAGCGGGGCAGCCTCGGTATAGAGCGTGTCTAGGTCGATATTCAGGCTGACCTCCACCACCTGGGTGGCGATGACGATGGTGTGGCCTCTTTGCTGGCTGCCCACGCCGGTGCGCTGCAGGATCGTTTTTTCCTTGGCGTTGCGATCCCGGCTGTTGAAGCGGCTGTGCAGCAGAATCACTTCAAAGTCGTCGGCATCGGGGTAGCGTTCGCGCAGCTTCCCCTCCAGCACACCGTACACTTCAAAAGCGCGACGCACCGTATTGCAGCACACCAGGATGGATTTATCGGCGGCATCGTTTACGATGCGTTCGACGGTGGAAGGCGCGAGCAAATCGCCAGTCAGTAAATTCACACGATGTCGCTCAAACCGCTTAAAAGTTGCAGCGTCAGCTTCAATCACGTGCAGTCCGGGTAGTACGGCGTGGAGCTTCTGGCGTACCTGGGGCGGTAGGGTGGCGGTCATAATGAAGAAACGCGCCCGGCAGTGCTGATGTAAAAACGCGAGGACAGCAATGATGAGGGCTAGGCGCTTTGGTTCGTAAGCATGGATTTCGTCCAGGATAAAATGCCCGCCGTAGAAGTTCGTCAGCAGCGCCTCAAAACCTTTCAACTGATAGGGCACTTTCAGCAGTTGATAGGGACTCATCACCGTGACCGGAAAGCTCATGAGCCTGGCAAGTTCTTTCTGCTGATAGGCGAAAGCCGCCGCCGACGTGGTATCGCCTTCGTTCGCCAGGGCAAGCGCAAAAAGCACCTGCGCTACACGGCTGTGCTGCAAGCCAACGGCGTCAGGATTAAACACCTTTTGCAGCCGCTCGTAGGCCGCGTTCATACTCGCCTGGTAAGGCAGCAGGTAGAAGATGCGCGGGGCAGGCAGTCCATCAAAGCGCTGCTGCCGTGCCAGCCACAGCAGCGCTGCTTCGGTTTTGCCGCTGCTGGTGGGACTAATGAGCAGCGTGGAAACAGCGGGTGATTCGTCGGCAGCGCTCTGATGTGCGAACAGCGGCTTTGTGCCAAGCACAGCTTTGATTGCCTCTCGCTGCAAGACAGCAGGCAGAAACGTCGGGCTGTGCGCTGATCCTGCATGGTCAGCAGTGAGGATATGGCCGCGCAGCAGTGTTCCTATAAGCGCCGTCGCTGCGTTGTCTGTGAAAAGCATAGGTTGGACGAACGGATTTAACTGCCTCAAGGCGCTGTGAATGGTGCTGGACGTCACCTGCCTGAGCGCCGTTTCTAGCGGTGGCAGCGCCGGAAATTCGATATGAGGCGCGAAGCCCAACTGCTCTGCCCAGGGGCGGCTGTAGTCGGCCAGCCAGCGATAGAGGCGTTCACCGTCAGCAGGCTTTACCTGAGCAATGAGCTGGGTGGCGCGATCTTCATCCGGCGTCAGGCGGTTGCGCTGATATTGGCTGGTGATGACCTCAACATCACGGTGATGGCAGGCGATCACGGCGATGATGCAGGCGCGGTCGGGATGACCTTCGGGGAAGAGCCAATCCACAAAGGCCAGCGAAAGCACCTCATGTCGATAGCCCCACCGCGCTCTGCCTTTCGTGCGCAGCATGGCCTGGAAGCCGTCTGCCACCTTGCCGAAGTCATGCAGGAACGTGCCCCAGTACAGCCAGTGCCACAGGCGCGGCTGCCCCACCGACTCCGCTAGCATAGGGCGCAGCTGCCGTTGATCGGCCAGGCGGGACAGCACGTGCCAGGTGTGTTCAACCAGGCTTTCGGGTGGGTTGCTTTTGGCAAGGAGGGCGTGGAGATCGGATTGAACGGTAGGCAAAACGTCCATAGAAAATCCCCCTGGAGATAGCAACTGGGGACGAGGGTTCAACCTTGCCTCGTCCAGCCAGATATATGTGGATACAAAAGAGGTTGGGGTGATTGCGATTTACACGAAGCGATGGAGCACAACGCCGCGTGGCAAATCCTGGTAGGTTGGGACGGTTGGATCAACCCAGATGGGTTCGTAATCGTGACGAAAACCGTCTTCAGGGTCAGGATACAACACACGATCTCGCAGCATGGCATACTGCCCCCACACTGGCCGCCGCTGGGGGTCGATAAATTTTGCCATTGTTGCGGCGATGGTGCGCTGGAAGCGCGGCGCATAGTCTGCCGGCAGCAGCGTATGCTCGAAATAGGCCTGGTCTGCACGTTGAAGTGTCACTGTCTCAAGTTCCAAACACGTCATTAAGTCCTGCGAACGCCCCAGTGCCAGCGGGAAATAGGGTTTGCGAAAGGCGTCTACATACTGTGCGGGCGCCAGGTACAAAGTCAAGCGTGGGTTGAACAACAGCTCCCGCTGAAACGGGTTCGCCATCTGGTAGGGAACGCTCAGATGCACATGCTCCAGATCGCGGAACTTGGCTTCATAGGTGAAATGCACACCAAAGACAAATTGATCTGGCTCAGGGAAACTGCCCGTCACCGCGCACAGCAGCCCATAAATGGTGGAAGGCGGTGGCATCTCGTAAGTCGGCTGCACACCCTGTACAAAATGGGGATAGCGAAACGACGTGACCGAGCCGCCCAGCACCACCTTGACGACGAGCAGTTGGTCAGAAGCAGACGCGCTCATAACGTTTAATCCAGCCAGGCCGGGGTCTGCGCCAGGGCGTCCGACAGCATCCCGAAGGCTTGATGTGGTGTGCCACCCGCGAGAATCTCGCGGACATCCTCTGGCATCCCCCCAAATTTATCATACTGGCTTTTGGCATAGCCGGGCTGCCAGCCGATGTATATGGGCGACAGGAATTGGTCACGATAGGCGCGCACAACGTCAACAAACGCATCCGCCTTGAACGTGATCTCATCGCCTTTGTCTTCAAACAGATAGTTGAAGGGATGATTGCCGTAGCGCGTGACGGCGGCAATGCTCACAACGGGCGTGACATCGGTGTAATGCAGTGTTTGCTTGGCGCCGCCCTGCACCAGCGGAATGGCCTCAATGAGCCGCCGCACCCGCCGCAGGCGTTCCTGTTGAGACAGTCGATAGGCTCTCGTGTCGGGTAGATGCTCCAACCCCTGTTCTTCCGCTTCCTTGCGGCGAACACTGTCCAGGTTCTGGTAACCTGTGCGCTGGCTGTAGGTGAAGACGCCCGCGCTGCTCATGTCCAGCGATAGCAGCCCTTGCAGTGTGGCGCGGTAAAACTGATGCTCAAACGGCGTAGGGTCGCCTTCCTGCCGCGCCATCACGCCGAAGTCGTTGGTGATATAGACAGGCGAAACGGCGACCAGGGTGCTTACACGAAGCGGCGAAATGCGCGTGAGCGCGCTTACATCGTCACCCAGCGGCGTCATTCCCTCCATACCCGATTTGTCTTTTTTGCTTTTGCTCGATGGTGCGCGCATGTACCCCAGCAGATCATCGTCCCAATACTTAATCGGGTTCGCATCGACATAAGCGACTTTTTCCTCCCGGTACACGGGCGAGGACTGCCAGCCCTGTGGGTGTCTGTCGATGGTACTGCGCAGCCAGCGTCGATAGGCCTGCGCGGTGACGTAGGGGTACATGCCGCCGCTCATCTTGCGAATAAACTTGACGCTGGAAGTGTTGTCCGTCCGCGCATTGGGAATCGGGTCGCCGGAGTTGTTGAGTGCACTGGCGGGTGCATCAACCAGGAGCATTGCAGTGAGGTAGGCCATGGTGGGTTCCTTATATAGAGAGCGCGGTTAAAGTGCGGACTAATCGGTGACAGGTTTTAGAACGGCGTCTTCATCTTCGCCTTGCAGTGTTTCGGTCACGGCTGACCAGTAGCCCTGTGCGTGAAGCTGCTCGAAGACGCGAATCAGCAGCAGATCGCGTGCCAGATTCCAGTCGGCGCGTTCGATGCCATGCCCTTCCTCGAAGGACTCGAAAATCTGTACATAGCCCTCGAACGTCACCAGAGGTTCATCGCCGGTATAGCCGTACATCGCGCGCAGCAGCGCCTTGCGGAAAAGCCAGTATTTGTTCTCGTAGTAGAGCGCTTTCAACAGGCGGCGGTCATTGGTCTCGCGGATGTGCGTAGCGAGACGATCTCCTAATGTGCGAATATGTCCGATGCGGCTTGTTTCCATATTTATGATGTCCTTGAGGAAAAGGGCGGTTAAATCCCACGAAACGAAATCGGCTTCCTTGAACAGGTTATAAGTGGCACGCGGGTCGCGCTTGAACGCCTTCAACGGGCGGCGCAGGAAATACGTTCGTAGAAAGTCGCGGGCGTTTTCTGGCAGATCGAACAGGTCTTCGTAAATAAAATTTCGGCGCGTCAGTTTCGGCGTCTTGCTCTTGAGTTCTTCGCTTTCGGCTTTGTCCTCCGTCCAGCCGGAAGCCACAATGCGCTTCCAGGCCGCTTTATGCTGCCCCTCACTGACGTTGTACACGAACTGCACCGTCGAGGAAGGCAGCGCATAGAGCGTGACGCGGGCGCTTGTGCCATTATTAGAGAAGTGATAGGCCATCAGCGAAGGCATTCGGTAGGCATCGCCCCACTGCTGCTGCTGCTTACTCAACGCTTCAGCCAGCACGGTAATGAGGCGGCTTTTATAGGCGCTCAGGTTCGGATATTTCTCATATCCTTCCTGTCGTGCCAGGTTAATAAAACGGCGATTTTCTGCCAGGTTCGCACGGACGAAAGCGGCCATTAAGTCGGCATCGTCGCTTTCCACCGCCAGCAGCGCCCCTTGCGTCACGATGCAGCCCAGTGGCAGGGCATGAATCGCCAACAGCATGACATCGCTCACGGGCAGACCAGCAGCGCCCATAGGGCCGAAGTTAGGGATGCCACGCCCGTTCAACATGGGGAGCATATCGCGGCTTACACGCAGGTAGGCAGGCTGGCCTGTAAAAGCGCAGCGCGACGCATTCTCCACCCCGCGCAGCACCATTGCCCGATATTCCTTTTTGTCCAGTGCTTGCAAAATCGGCTCAAGATCAAGCTGCTGATGCCCGCGCAGCACGAAATCCGCCCAGGCCTGGCGCTTATGTTGAAACTGCGGTTTATCGAATTCCGATTGGACGAACCCCGAATTGGGGAAGACGACCCCTGCGGCCAGACTTTTGCCCACGCCCTGCGAATAGAAGGTCTGCAATTCCTCTGCAATTTCGTCTAAATCTTCGCGCGTCACCTGTGATGGGTCAGATTTGTTCGCCATCGCCGTAATGGTGAGGATGCCCACGTCCGGCAGGACGAAGCCGGTCAGTTGCAGCATGGCTGCTCCTTTCTCTATAGGCGGTGTATTTCCAATGATTACGAGCGTTTACATAATCACTAGATTACCTAAACTATAGCTGAGATTGCTTCTTCAGAGCGTTAAGATTTTCTGTCATACCATATCATTGTGAACTAAATATTTCTTTAGTTGCCACTTATTGCACGTGCAGTCGTATTCCGTATCTGTGGGGATAGCGAAACCTCAATCATCTTCCCAAGGAGCAGTTGGAAAATCGTTAGATATGCGTCTCGTTATATTGTCTATCTGCATCTCGTGTTCTTTATCATTCTCATCTAACCATCTTAACTTGCGTTCAATTACTTCTTGTTTCCCTACTTCCTCTTCTCTATGAACTTCTAGCAAAAATAGACGTTGTTTAACCACTTCAAGCTCCCGTTTGATTTCTTGAAGTGCCGTATGCAAATCAGAAGCTATATCAATCATATAAAACCTTTTAGCCTATGTGAATGTTACTAAAAGGAACTATATGCCTAAACTTGTACCTCGTCAAGTAGATCTTTTGCAATTGCTATTTCAAGCTGATATAGTCAGACATAGGGTTGTGGAGGATTTTGAAATATGTGCATGTTCCTAAAATACAGCACTAAATCTTCGATCCGTACCCTGAGGCACAACCCTTTTACCCCCTTTTATCTACACTCACTCCTCCCCCCCGATGATGCACAGCATGTCGTTGATGAGAGTGTCACCCAGATGCATGGGGTAGGGCAGCGTAATTTCGCCTATTGTAAAGCCAGGCGAAAGCCGCAGGAAATGGATGCAGCGGCAGAGCTGGCGCTGCCCTTCCTCGTGCTGATAGCGTGGGTGAACGAAGAATGGCACGAGTTCGACCATTTGGGGGTGCTTGTAGGCCAGGTTATCCCACTCAGTTTTCGGGTCGCCCTTGAATGCTTCAACTGTGTGTTTGCCCTTCTGAGCTTTCTGAGTATTAGACAGCCCTGCAATGGACATATAGTGCAGCGGTGCATCCACACAGGGGTCAACATAGCCTGTGAGGTAGCGAAGATCACGCATGGGGTCTTCCGCCGTCAACGCTTCAGCAGTGATGTATTGCGGCGTTTCGTGGTTCATCCGCAGCCGTACCACACCCAGTACCAAATCGAGCTTGGGGGAAGTACGCGCGTAGGTCTGCTGATTATCAAAGCGCAGTACATTGAGGTTGCGAGCCAGGTCAGAATTGCGAAGCTGCGTCCAGCAGTGTTTGGCTTCGTCCTGCCCACGTCCATTGCGCCAGCCCTCCGCTTCAATTACGGCCAGTGTAGGACGCTCCAGTTTGGTGGTAAGAACCATTTCGACAAACTTCACCATCGCCCCATGATCCAGCCGCAGTGCGGAGTGTCCTAAACGGTTGAGAGTGGTATATTGGTCAGCAAATAACCGCCCCAGATAATACGCAGCCGCGTCATAGGGCAGCCAGGCCATATTCTCTCCAGGCAGCATCACATCGACCTCACCGCCTGCTCGCAGCCGCACGGCCAGCCCGTAATGTAATTTCGGTTGGTTTCGCTGCACACGACAGAACGCGACTACATCCAGTTGAGAAGCAGTTGCCTCCTCTAACCCTGCTGCCAGATGATAGAGCTCGCGAGGTGGCGCATACAAAATCCCCTGTTGACGCAGCAGCAGGTCTAAGACCGCATTTTTCAGCCGTCCGCCAGACTCACCGGTCAGCTTCCCAGAACGTTTCAGACTGGTATCAGCTTTTAAATTACCCACGAGAAATTGTGAGGAAATGCCTTCGCGCACACACGCCTCGCGTACTGCACCCTTGATTTTCTGATTGGACGGCAAGCCGAATTCGCCTGTCGAATCGATCAGCAGCAGGCGGCGAGCATTTGGCTGCCAGGCAATGTCTTGTAGAAAACTGCGCCATTCCTCCCGTTTTTTACGGTAGCTGAGGCGCATCTGCTCATTCCACTGATTGAGAAAACCGGCAGGCTTTTCAGCAGCGGGCTTGTAATAAAGTGATGGGTCCAGGTTGCCAGGGTCAAGCGGCGCATAAAGCAGCGGGGGGAGTTGGAGCAGTGTTACTGCTGCCAGCGGCTGATCGCCCTTGTCCACACCCATGAGAGCTTCCTCAATCTGCGCCTTCGCCCAATGAGCAAAATTATCGGAACGATACAGAACGACGACGTGCGCCGTGGCACGGGCGCTGTTTGCCAGCGAAGTCTGCAGCGCGGCCTGCCATGCCTCTACCTGCTTTGCGTTCTTTTGGGGTTTTTTCACCATATCGTCGTAATCGCGGAGGGCAAAGGTGTTCTCTGGATTCTGTCTGTCGTATTCGAGTGCCGGGGAAATTTGCAGCCATCCCTGCAGCAGTTGCAGCACCCCCGCCATAATCTGGCTGCGCTCACGCAGGCTCGTTCCCGTCTTGACCTGGTGCTGCCGCCCGCGTCGGCTGTCGTCGCTGAACTTACGGCCCTCTGCGTACACCACATAATATTCATTCTCCTGTTTGTGTAGGCTATCGCTATAGATACCGTAGCTGGCGGGACTTTTGAGAATTTCATGCGGTGGGAGCAATTTGCGAACTGAAAAGTCGTCCAGCAGTTTGCCGACTCCTTCCCTCCAGGTCTGATCGGTATCTGCCTTCAGTGCAATTAAGGTGGTATCATCGTCCCAGCGGTTGTTGCTGGCAAAGCCCTCGCGGTTATAGCCCACCAGTATTGAGATGTTCCTGTCCCTATTACCGCCTCGATACTGCTCCGTGATGTAACGCTGAATGCTCAAATGCGCGAAAATCCAGAAGGCTGGCTTGCGCTTGTCGCCATAACCTGCCTGGGTTTGGATGGAGAAGTCCAGCGCATAGGCGAAATAATCTCCCTGGAAAGAAATCGGCTGACTGACCAGATGCAGCCCATGCTTGCCGCCTTCGTTTGCCCGCCGCCAGCGAATGATGTATTCGCCCTTCTCACTCTGAATCGTCATCTCTTTCGTATGCACCAGCGCCGTCAGCAAGGCGGGCAGCGCGATAAATGCCAGTCCATCCGTATGGTTCAGATCGTCAGTAAGGCTTTGGGTCGTGATGCCATGCTCCCACTTCGTCTCCGGTGCCTCTTCCAGTGCCGCCATTAGCACCTCCCACGCTTCCCTGCCGTCAGTATCCAGCAGGGGTCTGATTTCAGGATGAGCGCCCCAACGTTCCAGCCAGAAACGCAGCAGGCTTCGGATTTGTTCCACTGAGGGGAAGTCCTCTGGCTGCCCGTTCTCGTCATAGCGGCTGAAAGCAACCATCCGGCTATTCCAGCCTTCACCCTCAAAGCCTTGAATGAGGCTGGGTGCAAGTGCCAGCAGTGCATCGTTCAATTGGCGGAAAGACAGTCGCAGCCCGTAGGACATCTCCTTGTTATGTTTCTGCTGATAGATGCGTTTGAAACGCTCCCAAAAAGCCTGAAATGCGTTGCTGAAGGGAAAATCCAGAATAGAAAAATGGATGTGCGCATGGGGTGGGATCTGGAACGACATGCGTGTTGGCAGAATATACCGAGGGGACATCGAACGTTTTGCCATTGTTTTCTCCGTAGGACATGAATAAATGAGAAGGATCGTTGGACTGGAGTTAGTTGTTATCCCGGTTTACAGTGGCCGTCAGTGCCTCGCTGAGATCACCATACAAATGCTTGGCGATCACATCATCGAATGTATACGCTTCCATCACGTTAATAAGGGCGGTGAGGAGACTCGTCTCTTCCGACTCGATGTGGTCAATGTCTCCAGTTTGAGCGAGGTTGGGTGACCAGGCAGCATCAATAAAATAGGCGTGAAAGGGTACACCACCACGCAGCAGGCGGCCTACGGCTTGCACAATTCGTCCGGCAGTGGTAGCCGCAAGATCGCGTCGCGGGTACATTCGCAGTTCCGGGTTGTTCTCCAATTCGCTGTAGCTGCGTCGGCGTTCAATTGCATGAGTGAGAAGTGCCGCCCTCTCCCGCGCTTTGATCGCCCGTTGGTACAACGTATCTTCCTGCCATGCTGGGAAGTCGGCATCTTCTGCCCACTGCAGCGCGTAGCGGTTTAATTCCTGGGCAATCGTTTCCCGCACATGGGGTACATTCATGGGGCGTGTGAGGAAGAAGACCGCTCCAAAGGCTGCCTTTGGTTCAGGCAGATTGTTCAGAATGTTGAAGCCTCGGCCAATCGACTGCATAGGCGCAACCAGAATGCGGCCATTTTCATAGTTAGCGAACTGCTCTATATCCATGCGCTGAAGTTGATTTCCGTGTGGCCTTTCAATCTGAAAGTCTTCGTCTCGATTTCGCTTGAGATGGAAGATACTTTCGGCAGTATCCCGCCAGCCGTCGCGCAGGGCACTGGCAACTGCTTTGGCCTGCGAGTAGGAATTCGTAAGGAGAAGTAGACGTGCTCTATCCTGCCATTGGTCGGGATTCTGCTGTCCCTGGCTTTCCAGCCACGCCAGCACACTCCCCAATAGGCCACCTGGAACGCCGCCATCAGCCAACATGGCGTTCACCAACTGACGCAGCATGGCTTCCTTGTTGTCTACGCCAGAAATTTTGATGGGTTTTCCCCGCTCATTGCTGAAGAAACGCCAGATGAAACGACTGTCATTGATGGCCTGTGCTGTTTGGGGCGGTGGCAGCAGGACTCCACCAGGCGGCAGAGAGACATGAAAGGGAGTCGACTCTGGCAGGTAGGAAGTGCCGGAAAGCGCCAGCACATGCGGGCCGGGTTCCCCTTCAAAATCCTGTCGCAGGTGATGAAAATTCAACAGGTAGCTGCGCCCGATATTGGTATAGCTGAACAGCCCTAGACGATTGACTGCATCCTGATTGTATTTGCCTGTCTGGATGACAAAACCATACTGTCGCCCTGTCAGCGGCAGGGGGAGGATGCGCTGCATCCCGCGAGGAATACGGCTAAAGGGCTGTTGTACATCTAGGCTTTCCGGTTTGTTATACCATTCATGAATGATGATGTGCATATGCCGATCCAGCAGCACGACCAGCAGCGTGAACTGTAGGCGACCAGCAAGCTCATCCACAGAGCGATCCAACTGCTTTTCGGCATATTCCTGGTCAAACTGCTCTGTGCTATGTTCCAACTGCTGCCGAAGGGTTGTCAGTTTTTCTTCAACAGCAGGATACCAGCGCACAATCCAGTCCCGGCACTGCTGGAACAAATCGGCCTCACCGATGTCATCTGGCAGGTTGTTCATCGTCTGCATAAGGCGGGCCAGCTCATCCACTGCACCTAAACTCGGCAAATTGGGAATCTGACGCCGCATAGGGTCGGGCGGCCAGTTCAATAAATCGTCAAAAACGGAGAAAAGTTCCTGTGTTAGCCGTTCGTTTTCATGGCGTTGGGCAAGTGGAAGATCGGGTGAGTCCCATTCCTTCAGCCCAGCTAAACGTCTCGCCAATCGATAGGCAAGCTGGTTAGGTGTAAAGTAACCACGCTTTACCCAATTTTTCGTAATGCGTTCCTGTTTAGGATTTGCCAGCGCGGTCAAAACACCGCTCAAGGCCTTGACTGCATCACGCACTGTACTCACCCAAAGGCGTTCTGCACCCGGCAGCACCCGGTTGGCACTCCAGTAGGCCGAAATCTGTGTGTCCAGCCGATCCAATAACCCATCCACGCCATTGCTTAAAGCTTCCTCCTGGGAAAACATTCGGTCATACCAATCCATAATGGTTTCCACTTCATCCAGAATGACGAGATCACACTGCTCATAAACCAGATCTCCAATCTTGATGATGCGGTTATCCAAGTGTAGAGGGAGTGCTGCCTGTGCCAGCGCCCCTGGTGTGGTCACCCATACTGTGGCAGCAGGCATATCCCAATAGATCTGCTTTGAGGGGCAAATACTGAACAATGGACAAAGATGCCTTTTAGGGCGTCCTTTACGCGGTTCATCCATCAATCGCTCACAGGGTTCGCTCCCTGCTGGAAACTGAACGTCAGAGATGCCTTCCCATTCAATATGGGCAGCCAGCGGGCACACGGGCATCAACCAGCGCTCGCCCCAGTGTGGCTCGTCTTTTTCCAGGCTGCGGCGGTAATGGCGTGAGGCGAGTAAGCGCCCTAAATGCACTTCGCGCTGGCTTGCGCCCAGAAGCGGTACAGCCACTACGGCGTCATCGGCAGGCGACTCACAGAACCAGCTGTTAACCTGATGTGCAATTTCAATAGCTGAGTTGGTATCACCAACCACGAGCGTGATCCGAGTATCCAACTCCAGTCGCAGGCAGTGGGCGATGATAAGCTTAGCGAGCGTGGTTTTGCCTGCAGAGACCATGCCAGGCAGGTGAACCGCGCCGTTCAGGATAAGAGCATCTGCGTTTACTTCTCCCAGGTGCATCTCGCCGTGTAAGCGGCTCACACGCCGCAGTCGGAGCTGGTGTAAGTCACGTACCCAATGTATGCGCCCTCCCAGACGTCGTTCACAGTCATCGAGAAACTGGGCGGTAGGTAGCAGGTCGGGAAGACTGATGTTGAGTACAGTACGTGCAGGCTTTCCCTCGAACCATGTGGTGTGTGTATTGGCCTCTACCATCCGGATCATTTGAGGCGTTACCTTGACTCGCCCTGTATGTGTTTCACCATCCTCGCCTCTGGTTCGCACCCTATACACTTCGTTCGCTTTGGGATATCGCTGGGGACGTTTCTCAAAAGGCAGTTGTTCGGTGAGTATGGCCTCGTAATATGCGCTGCGGAGCGGGTCAGGGTCAGGAGACTGTCGACACAGGCTAATCATCCCTTTATGCAGCGGTGTTGGGGGGAGAGCGTAAAGTCGCAGATGGGCTGGGATATAATCTTCTTTGCCATAACGCATCAACGCGCTTTCCCAGGCATAACGGGAACTTAATGGCACAATTGATGCTGCGTTCGCCTGCATCCGGCGCTGCTGAGGGGTCAGGCGTTTCAGTTGAGGATGATAAAGCGGCATCTGACTTAATAGCACCCAACCCACAGCCAAAGGCTCGCTTCCTAGCTGTAACTGTTCTGCCAAGAATAGGGTCAGCTCTACATAGACCATTAATGTCGCTTTTTCTAAAGAACCAAGTACATCGGTCAGGTTTCCGACGAGGTTTTTAAAAGATTGAGGTGGTGCATACATGACATTACTCTTTCGACGTTTTGCGAGTGCGTTTAGGTTTAGCCAGCATTTTCAGTTTGCCCTCCAGCCGCTGTTGGAAGTTGGAGAGCGACAGTACAATTAGATTGTTTGGACGTGAGCCAACAGCGCACTCCAGAGTTTCCCAATAGCCATCTTCCTCTAGCCGTGCATCAGGAATGACGAAAAAGGCATAGTTATAGGCCAGACTGCCCTCCCCATAAGGAAGCTGAATTTGGGAAGCGAGGCGTCCGGGATAGGCTTGGTCTTTCGCATCTACCGCCCACACTTCCTTATCGCGGAAAGTCAGGCGCAAATCATAGGTATCGATGCCGGGATAGAATTCCACACCAGTGAGTTGCTCGGCGTAACCCTCTTGCATAGCTTCAGCGAATTCAAATAAGGCCAGTTCAATTCTGCCAGGGATAAAGACGCGCAGGTGTGCGCCTCTGCTAAGACGGTAGAGTTGTCTCCGGTTGAGGATTGTCTGAGCATAAGGCGAGTCGTCAGCGTGGTCGCTGCAATAATGAGGTTTGATGCCATGCCACTTCCCATCCCGCCAAATCAGTAAGCCACAACGCGAGCATACCCGAAGAACATCCCCGGGGATGTACGGTATCTCCTCATAGAAAGCGCGCACTTCCTGAAAGATAGCGTTCGATAGTCGACGAAGGTGTTCCTGGGTCGTCCAGGAATTTTTGATAAGGAACCCGCGCACTTGTTCGTATAACTGCTGGGCTGCACGTTGGTCTGGTTGACTTTTAAGCCGCAGGCGCAACTCGCGTATGGCTAAGTTTTCAAGGTCTGTTTGTGAAATAGTTTCGATGGAGGCAGCCTGTAAGTGCTCTACCAAAGCCTGTTCATATTCCTGGACTTCTTCACTCAGGCGACCCTCATACATGAGAGGCTGCGAAGGATTAAAGGTGTCAGGAACGAGCAGGGGATACCATTCCATCAACGGATGATGTGCTAACTGAATGAAGCTGTGCAGTGTTTTTGGCAGAGTGCGTGGTGCAGCAAACGCCAGCGCATTGAGCGCATGACGCATCAGGTGTGGTACAGCGGGTACATCTGATTCTAACGATTTTATATAGGCATGAAGCCCCTGAATAAGCTGTATAAATACTTTCTGATCGTCCCGTCGGGGACGAACGCTCACCTCTGGTATATCAGTCATTTTGGCTGTACCTTATTATGAATATCGTTGCATACATTTAAAATACAACGTGTTTTTGATCAATACAATCAGATTCTTAGTCTGTCCTATAAGTGGGACAAAACAGAGGGTATTGATGGAACGGCCTTTAAATAATCGATTTGATGCCGATGCGTTGGCAAAGATGGTGCGCACAAAACGAGGAGCGCAATCTTTACGCAACGTGGAAGTTGAAACAGGTGTACCAAAATCAACGCTCTCACGCATTGAAAAAGGGCAGTTGGTTGATTACCACAATTTATGCAAGGTTTGTGACTGGTTGGGTCTACATGTCGGGCACTTTTTCCTCATTGACGACTCCGCTAGCGATGACTCCATCACGACCCAGCTTCGTGCCGCGCAGGACATGAGTGTGGAAACCGCAAACGCTTTTGAGGCGTTATTCCGAGCGGCTTATACAGAAATCCTGGCGCAAATTGCGGAAGATGAACGGGCATGAAACTGGAAGCAGCCTTTAGGCGGCGATGCGAGGCCATTGCGGTTGAGCAGCGCTATGAGCTGAAGAAGCAGCCTTTTGACCCACTTCCCGCAGAAGAACTGCTTATCAAAATGAAAGGTGAAGCCAGGCCACCTAATCAATTCGCGACAATGCCGCCTGAGCACGTGGCACACTTATTACAGGCGAACGATTGGTCAGCCGGCATCGTGTGGCTTCAGCCGCTGCTCATTGTCTACCACCCCGCCCACTCCTCTGCCCGTCATCAGTCTAATTTAATGCACGAACTGGCGCACGTGCTGTTGAAGCATCCAATGGTGGGCTTTGATCCTAAAACCGGGCTGCCTCTCCGCAACCCCCGATGCGAAGCTGAAGCGGTGTATCTGGGAGGATGTTTGCAAATTCCTCGTCTCGGACTGCAATGGGCAGCGGGCAGAGGGTACTCCGCTACCCAGGTCGCTGCTCATTTCGGCGCCAGCGAAGCAATGGTGGCCTTTCGCAGCAACATGACAGGTGTAAAACTTTGCTGAAAGGCTACGTGACTACAGCTTTTACATAATGAGCAGTTTTGTAACCTGCTCTGGCACCAAGATTTATGATAATTCTCTACACTATCGTTTGAACTTCCCAAGTACAAGCAAATTAGAACGGTGGGATATTACGGACGCAGCATGTCATGTTCGTACAAAAACAACGCACGTTTTCCTTTTGCCTGTACTTATGGACAAACCGAAATAGACACGAATAACTTTTAACTCTATGTACAGGCCAAGTGCGCTTCGTCCCTACCATTGTTTGTATTCGTTCGGAAGCCTTCGCGTACCGCCTGGGGACTCGCAGTGCGCTGGAATGGGTGGTCGATCAGTATCAGGTCAGCACCGACAAGCGCAGCGGCATCACACATGACCCCAACGGCTGTGCGCCGGAGAACCCGCGCTACATCATCGATTTAGTCGAACGAGTGGTGCGCGTCAGCGTTGAGACGGTCAGGCTCGTGAATGCGCTGCCGCCCTTCCACAGCGAATAACGACCGGGCACCTCGGCCTTATCACCCCTGAGTGCTGCTGTGTGCGCACCGCGCACCCTTGAGTCCGGGCTTGCTTAACCCTCGTTTACGCACAACCTGCAAGCGATCTCCATAAGTTCTCCAGAATTGACCGCCAGAATGAACCATGTACGACAGTGGTCAATGACACATCATAAGGAGAACAGAGGATGCGCAAATGGCTTTTGATCGGAGCAGTTGGGGCGGCGATTGTCGTCGGCGTGCTGATCCTGCCGATGCTTTCGGGTTCACAGGGCGGCGCAGTCGGAGCGCAGGAAGTCACTACCGCGCAGGTCGAGCGAACCGACCTGAACACCAGCATTGAGAGTTCCGGCAGCATCGCCCCGGCGCAGTCGGTAACACTCGGCTTCGGGACATCGGGCGTAGTGAGCGCGGTCAACGTTGATGTGGGCGATGTGGTCGCGGCGGGCGACGTGCTGGCACAGTTGGAAACGTCGCAGATCGAATATCAGATTCAACTTCAGGAACAGGCGCTCATCGTTCAGCAGAACAACTATGACGCGCTGACTGCCCCCCCCACAGCGGAGCAACTGGCGCAGGCGCAGGCCAGTCTTACCTCTGCGCAGTCACAGCTTCTCCAGGCACAGAACGCGCTGGCAAGTGCGCCCAACAGCACAACAATCAACTGCGCTGATGTGACCACACGCGAAGTGACGCTGCTGGATGCCCAGGAAGCCTGGGACGATTATGTCAACGCGGGCTATGAGCAGGATGCCACCTTCCTCCCTGACCCCGATTCCACACAGGGCGAAGCGCTGGATGATGCCCAGCGTGCCTATGACGTAGCGGTCGCCCAGTGCAACAACATCACCCCCTCCAACGAGTATGAGACGCAGGTGGCCTCTGCCCAGGCCAGTGTCGATCAGGCGCAGGCGGCGCTGGATGCGCTGCTGGCAGGCCCGACCGAGACAGAAATCGCGGCGGCAGAAGCCCAGTTGGAGCAGGCACGGCTGGAACTGGAAAACGCCCGCACCAGCCTGGAGGATGCCCAGATCACCGCGCCGTTTGCCGGGATTGTGGCCGAGGTCGATCTGGAAGTGGGCGAAACCGCCGCGACGAATGCGGGTGTGCTGAGGATCGTGGATACCAGCACCCTGCATGTCGAGGTCGATATTGACGAGGTTGACATCGCACAGGTACAGGTGGGGCAGGCTGCCCGCATCACGCCGGAAGCGCTGGAAGGCGTTGTGCTGGAAGGCACGGTGGTGCGCATCGCTCCGGCAGGCAGCAGCGAGAACGGTATCGTCACCTTCAGCGTGCGCATTGACCTGACCAATCCGACGGAAGAAACCATCTATGTCGGCATGACGACCGACGTGGAAATCATCACGGGCAGCGAAGCCGGGGTGCTGGTGGTGCCAACGGACGCCATCCAGCGGGAAGGCACCACTGAATTTATCGAAGTGCTGAACGGCGATAACACCACCCGCCGTGTCACGGTGACAACCGGAACGAGCCTGGACGGGCTGACCGTCATCAATGGCGATGTTGAAGCAGGCGACACCGTTGTCGTGCCGCAGCGGACTGACTCAACTGCGCCGGGCGGGTTTCCGTCGCCGTTTGGGGGCTGAGATGGTGACGACAACGCAACCGTTAGAGAAATGGGATCGCGCTGCGCTTGCCATGACGGACACTCCGGTGATTGAAACGCACGATCTGTCAAAGGTCTACCGCATGGGCGACACGGATATTCACGCACTGCGCGGCGTGTCGGTTCAGATCAAACGAGGGGAAATGGTCGCCATCGTCGGGCCGTCGGGGTCGGGCAAAAGCACGTTGATGTCCATCCTCGGCGCACTGGATAAACCCACCAGCGGCAGCTACAAGCTGGACGGCGTGGAGATCAGCCGGATGAGCCAGGATCGCCTGTCCGACATTCGCAACTATCGCATCGGCTTCGTCTTTCAGAAGTTCAATTTGCTGGCGCGGACTTCGGCGCTCAACAATGTCGCGCTGCCGCTGGTCTATGCCGGGGTTCCTCCCGCGCAGCGCCAGCAGCGGGCACGGCAGACACTTGAACTGGTGGGGCTGGGCGAACGCCTGCATCACAAACCGAACGAGCTTTCGGGTGGGCAGCAGCAGCGCGTGGCGATTGCGCGGGCGCTCATCAACAACCCTTCGCTCATCCTGGCCGATGAGCCGACGGGCAACCTGGACAGCAAAACGGGCGTGGAAATTCTGCATCTGTTCAGGACGCTCCATGCCGAACAGGGCATCACGCTCATCCTTGTGACGCATTCGCCAGAAGTGGCCGAACAGGCCGGGCGCGTCATCACGATGCGCGATGGGGAGGTGGTCGATGAATATCGCAACCTCGCTTAAAGGGGTCGCCTGGAGAGATGTGGTGCGGCTTTACCGCAAAAACATCATCGTGGGGGTGATAGGTGTCCTCATCATCGTGGTCTACTTCGCCTTTGCCCCCTTCATCAGCCTTAATCCCGGCGCATTGTTCGGCGCTGGCGGTGCCCTGCCGGAAGGGATCGAACTCCCAGAAGGCTTTACCCCGCCGACGGGAGCAGACGGCACGTTCCAACTGCCGGAAGGGTTCACGCCGCCGGAGGGGATGGAACTGCCGGAAGGCTTTTCCATCAACCCCGATGGCAGCATTCAGGTGCCGGAAGGGTTTACCCCACCGCAGGGGATGCAGCTTCCCGAAGGCTTCACGCCGCCCGTGCAAGCGCCTTCGACCAGCGGCGACGGTCAGGGCTTTCAGCCACCCGCCAGCAGCGCCGCTGATAGTGCCGCTAACAGCGCCGCAGCCCAGCCAGCACCCGATACGTCGGGCGGCACGAACACGGGCGTCCCGAACACGGGTGGTTTCCCTGGCGGCGGTGGATTAGGTGGTTCTCCGCTGCGCCCGCTGGTGCTGGTAGGCGGCATGGTGGGTGTGGTCATGGCGGTGGTGAGCGCCTGGAAGCCGCGCTACAACGCCCTGGCGACCGGGCTAACGCTGGTGGGCGGACTGCTCGGCCTGGCCTATTACGTCTCATTCTTTGTGCAGGATGCGCTTCTGCCCCTGCCAGTCAGCCTGACCAGTTTTGTGAACGTGGGCTTCTGGCTTGGACTGATCGGCAGTGTGGGGCTGGTGCTTCAACTGTTCATCCCACGCCCGCAGGAGATGGACGCGGACGACAGCAACGCAGCGGAAATCCTGGATCGGCAGACGATCAAGCGCGGCGGGATCAGCCTGGGGCAGAACCTCGGCGTGGCAATGGATGCGCTGATGGCGAACAAGCTCCGCAGCGGTCTGACCATGCTGGGCGTGATTATCGGCGTCGGGTCGGTGGTGGCGCTGATGTCGGTGGGTCAGGGTGCGCAAAGCTCCATCACCGAGCAGATCGGCAGCACAGGCGTGAACCTCATCACGATCACCTCCGGCGCGGGCGGGTTTGGCCCCGGCGGGGGTGGCGGCGGTGGTGGCGCACAGCAGACGCTTACCTATGCTGACGCCGAAGCAATTGCCGGCCAGGTCGACCAGATCACGGCGGTGCTGCCGCAGTACAGCAGTTCCTACACCGTGCGCAGCGACCAGAGCAGCTACAGCGCCACCGTCCTGGGCACAACTTCGGATTATGCCGAAGCCCGCAGCATCGACATCGAAATCGGGCGCTACTTCAACACCAGCGAATACCGGGGGAATCAGCGTGTGGCGCTGCTGGGCAGCGCGGCGGCGGAAGAACTGTTCGGCGGTCTGAACCCGGTCGGTGAGTATATCCGCGTGGACAACCAGCGCTTCGAGGTCATCGGTGTGCTGGAAGAACAGGATGGCGGCTTCGGGCAGGATCCCAATCTCCAGATTTATATCCCGCTGTCCACGGGCTACCGCTACCTGTTCGATGCTGAGGCGCGTGGCAGCAGCGATAACCTCGTGAGCAGTATTGTGGTGGCGGCGGAAAGCACCGATGCAGAAGTCGTGGACGCTGTAACGCAGGACGTGGAAGCGGTGCTGCGCGAACAGCACGACCTGGAGGCGGACGAGGACAACGATTTCAACATCATCGACCAGCAGCAGCTTTTGGACACGGCAGGCAATATCACCGGGATTCTCACGGTGCTGCTGGGCGCAATTGCCAGCATCTCGCTGGTGGTCGGCGGAATCGGCATCATGAACATTTCGCTCGTCTCGGTGACGGAACGCACGAAGGAAATCGGCCTGCGGAAAGCCATCGGTGCGCGGCGCGGGCACATCCTCCAGCAATTCCTGATCGAAACCATCTTCCTCAGCCTGCTCGGCGGCATCATCGGCGTAAGCGCGGGCGTGGGGATTGCGCTGGCGGTGGATGCCAGCGGCCTCATCAGCACGACGATTTCGGCAGGCGCGGTCGCGCTGGGGCTGGGGTCTTCCATCATCATCGGCATTTTCTTCGGCGTTTACCCGGCGAACCAGGCGGCGGCGCTCGAACCCATTGAAGCACTGCGCTACGAATAGCGCCCAAAGGAGAGAAATCACCATGAAACGTTCTATCATGTTCCTCGCGGGCGTGCTCGTCGCGCTGGCGATTGCCGGGGGCGTCAGCCTGACGACGGCCCAAAACAGCCTGGACGACCTGCTGCGCATTGGTGTGCTGGTACAGTCCGGCTCTGCGCTGGACGAGTCCGCTTATGAAGCGGCGCTGCTGGCCGCGTCAGACATTAACAGCGCTGACGACGAAGGCGTGGTCGCGCCGGATAATACGCGCTATGGCTTTGAAGTCCTGCGCTACGACGTAACCACCGCCGACGATGTGGCGGACGCGCTGGCCGAAGCAGTAGAAGACGATGTGGTGGCGCTCATTGGCCCGCACGACTCTGGCCTGGCCGCCGCGCTGGACGATGCCGGAACGCCCGCTGTGCCTGTGCTGCTGACGGCCTCTGATGGCCCCAGCGGCAGCTATCTCTATACGCTTGCCCCGGATGATGCGGCCTGGGCGGAAGCAGCGGCGGATTACCTGGCGAACGTGCGCCAGTTTGACCGAATCGCTCTGCTGACCAACGACACCACCAGCGCCGAAACCGCACGAGAGGCTTTCCTGACCGCGACGGAAGATTCTCTGATCGTGGCCGATGTACAGGTCGATGTGGAAGCCACCAGCTTTGAGGCACAGGCGCAGACCATCCGCGACAGCGAAGCGCAGGCCTTGTTCGTCTGGGCGCTGGACGGGCAAATGCTGGCGCTGCAGGAAGCGCTGGAGGCGCTGCGCTGGGAGGGGATTATTGTCTACGCCGGGCTGGATGCGGACACCGCCGCCCAGCTTGACGCTGCCCACGCCAGCAAGACCTTTGGCCTCGCGAACTGGACGAGCGCGGCTTACGATGAACGCAGCCAGTCCTTTGCCCGCGATTACGCAGCGCAGACCAGCGCCGACGCCACCGATGTCGCGGCGCTGGCCTATGACGCGGTGAGCCTGATTGCGGCAGCGGTGGACAATAACGGTGCAAACGCCGCCAACATCGCCAACTGGATCAGCAGCAGCGGCGCGTTGGAGGGTGTGGCGGGTCGCTATGCCGCCGGGGTTTCGCAGACGGTGCGCCTGTTCCAGATCAGCGAGGGTGCTACGCTGGAAGCCGCCGTTTATGAAGCAGGTGAATGCCGCAACTGCCCGGCGCTTTATGCCGCAGACGTAAGCGAGGAAGACGTTACTGACAGCGCCACCCTCCGCATTGGGCTGCTGCTGGCGGGCGATACCCCCAATCAATCCCTGGCGGAGCGGATCGAACAGGCGGCGCAGCTTGCCATCCGCGAGGTAAACACGGCGGGCGGCATCATCGACCCGAACGGTACGCGCTATACCCTGTCGCTCAACGTCTATGAGGTGACGAACGCGGCGGAAGCGGAAACGGCCATGCAGGAAGCCGCCGAGGATGGCGTGAGCGTGATCCTGGGGCCGGACTATAACGGGCAGATTCTCACCAATCTGGACGATGCGGAGAACGCAGCCATTCTTCAGTTCACATCCGCCACCAGCGACAGCATCGCCCGCAACGAAGCCAGCGGGTACGTGTATCAGCTTCGCACGACCGACGGTGTGCTGGCCGCCGCGACCGCCGATTATCTGGTCAATACACGGGGTTTCAGCAGCCTTGCAACCGTGCATGTCAACACCGACTATGGCATGGACTCCGCCGATGCGTTTAGCGACGCTGTCAGTGCCACCGACGATGGCGAAATCGTGCTGGCGCTGGAACATGAAGTCGCGGAGACGGATATGAGCGCTATCGCCGCCCAGATCGCCGCCAGCGGTGCAGAAACCGTCGCCGTGTGGTCGCCGCAGCCTGCCGCGCAGGCGCTGCTCGAAGCCTTAGCCGCCGAAGGCTGGGACGGCGTGATCGCCTACGGCTATCTTACGCCCGGCTTTGTCGAAGCGAGCACGGTCTGGACGGGCGAACTGGTGGGCGCGGTGAGCTGGTGGGCGGTTGCCGAAGACTGGACGAGCCGCGACTTCGCCGCTCGCTATGCCGAACGCTATAACGATGCGCCTGTCCCACAGAGCGCGGCCTACTACGATGCCGTGTATCTCATCAGCCATGCGGTGCGCGAGAACGGCGCCCAGGTCAGCGACATGCAGACCTGGCTGGAAGCGCAGGACTCGTTTATCGGCGTACAGGGGAGCTATGCGCCGGAAACGTACAGCACCAGCGAACTGACGCGCACGGTGCTCATCGTGCAGGCGCAGGGCGGGCAGGTCAGCGAGATCAGCCGCTATAACGCCGGGGTGTGCCTCAGCCAGTGTGAGGAATAAACCCGGCGAGGCAAAAAGCGAATTCCTGTGGAGGGCACCGTGCGTTGTGCCCTCTTTCAGGTTACGATGCGGACGAATCGAAGTGCAAGCGTGGAAAACAAAATCATGAACAATCGCGTCGAGAATACTCCTGCACAACGCCTGCTTGTTGTCGATGATGACAAGGAAATCGTGCGCGTCCTGCGCGCTTACCTCGAACAGGCAGGCTATCACGTCTTCACCGCTTACGACGGCAGCACTGCCCTGCACATCGCCCAGCACGAACATCCCCATCTCATCATTCTGGACTGGATGATGCCTGGCAAGGATGGGCTGGAAGTAACCCGCCTCATCCGCGCCAATCCCGCGCTGGCGCAGACCTATATCCTGATGCTCACGGCCAGAATTGACGACACCGATAAAGTGGTCGGTCTGGAACTGGGCGCGGATGATTATGTGACCAAGCCGTTCAACCCCCGCGAGGTGGTGGCGCGGGTGCGGGCGACCTTTCGCCGGCTGGAAATGCAGGAACAGGGGGGCGAACGGGTCTATTTTTATCGTGACCTGATGCTGGATGTGGTCAACCGTAAAGTGACGATGATGGGCAAAATTGTTGATCTGACGCCGACTGAATTCAATCTGCTGGCGGTGCTGATGCAGCGCCCTGGTTATCCCTTCAGCCGGGCAGAACTGGTGCAGAAGCGCCTGGGCTACGATTATGACACGCTGGAGCGCACGCTGGACAGCCACATCCGCAACCTGCGCAAGAAGATCGAACCCGACCCGAACCAGCCGATTTACGTGCAGACGGTTTATGGCGTCGGCTATCGACTGGGGGAGCCATGAGAAGGGCGAATCGTCTGTGGGTGCGCCTGAGCCTCGTATTCTCGCTCGTGATTGGAGTGGGCGTGATTCTGTTCATACTGCTGCCGCGCCTTGTTTTCGATGGGACATTTGCACCGAATACATGGGCGATACGCCTGCAAGCACAGGATCGATTGGTAGAAGAGCTGACCGCATTGTATGAGGATACCGGGAACTGGCGCGAAGCGATCAGCCTCCTGCGCGAATTCGACATCATCCTGCCAAGAGGTATTGGTGAGCCACCGCTGACGCTGGTTTTTGCCGATGCAGACGGACGCATCATTTACGATGGATTCGACATTCGCGAAGGCATACCGCTGACGGACGCAGAACGTGCAGAGGCGATTCCTGTTCCACTCTATGGAGAGACGCGCGGCTACCTGCTGCTCCAGCCGATTGATGCCGCGCAGCTTAACGCGGATCCGAACTTCCTGGCGCGCGGCCTGCTTAATATCCTGGTGCCGTTCTCGCTGATGATCGGTGTTCTGAGTGTGATTGCAGGCGCCATCGTCAGCCGTTATCTCACCGCACCATTGAGTGCACTGGCAGAAACCGTCCGTGCGTTTGGTAAGCCCAATATGAACCTGCGTGCGCCCGTGCGCGGCACAGTCGAAGTCCGCGACGTGGCGACGGCCTTTAACGAGATGGCCGACGCGCTGGTGCAGGCGGAAAGTCTGCGGCGCAGCCTCGTAGCAGACGTGGCGCATGAACTGCGAACGCCGTTAAGCGTGTTACAGGCCAATTTGCAGGCGCTTCTGGACGGGGTGTATCCGCTGGACAAAAACGAAATTGAAAATCTCCAGACGCAGACCGACCTGCTGCGCCGCCTGATTGACGACCTGCACGAACTGGCACAGGCCGAGGCGCATCAACTGCCACTGCATTTCGCCAGCGTTGAGTTAAATCATCTGCTGGAAGGCGTCGTGGAACGCTTTGAAGCAGTGGTGGCGCAGCACGATCTGTGGCTGCATCTCAACCTGCCGGACGAACCCCTCTCTGTAAATGCTGACCCGGATCGGCTGGCGCAGGTGCTGCATAACCTGTTGCAGAATGCGGTCGCTCATACGCAGCGCGGGGGCATCACGCTGGCGCTGTACAGCCGCGAGGACGTGGTACAGATCGAGGTGCGCGATACCGGGTCGGGCATTCCGCCTGAAGATCAGACGCGCATCTTCGAGCGTTTCTACCGCACCGATCAATCGCGCAGCCGGGCGACGGGCGGCGCGGGGCTGGGGCTGGCGATTGCCCGCGCGATTGTGGAAATGCACGATGGGACGATTTCCGTCAGCAGCCTGGGGGCGGAAGGTTTTGGGACCACCTTCACCGTCACGCTGCCGCTGGAACGGCAAGGCGACCTCGTGAGAGATCGCCTTGCGGTTACGGTTTAAAACTCGAAGCGGAGGATGGTGGAAGTCACCGGGGGCAGGTTGGCGAAATCGGGGGTGCTTTCTGGCTGGGGCATGGCATCCTGCGGGAGTCCCTGGGGGAGTCCCTGGGGGAGTCCCTGCGGGAGTCCCTGCGGGAGGCCGGATTGCAGCACATACAGCGTGTTGCCATTGGCGGTCAGGGCAGTTCCCCCTGCTTCCAGCGGCAGGGTGGTCTGGACGGAAGCGGTCAGCCAGCCGTCGGCGCTGGTCAGGATGATAAGGGAGGAATCGGCAGCATTGAGGGCTGCGACGTTGCCATTCGCCAGCACGGTTAAATCGCTAAGGCTGGCGGGCGCATCGCTGATCGTTACGGCCTGAACCGCACCTGTAGTAAGGTCAATGCGATACAACGAGCCGTCCAGTGTTTTGGAGACCAGCAGATAGCCGTCGGGATGTACAGCGATACCGCTGATCCCAGGCCCCTGTGCGCCAAACTGCGAATCACTGAGGAAGGTGGGTGCGCCAGCCGCGTCCACGCGATACACCACCGCCGCCAGGCTGTCGGTGATGTACACGCTACCGCTGGCATCCACCGCCACGCCGCCCAGCAGCCCGCCCATCGTGGGCGCGACGCCGCTGAGATCAACGTCATACACCGATGCGCCCGTCTCCAGATCGAAAGCGAGGACATGGCTGGCAGGCAGGCTTACGCCTTCCGGCAGTTGGAAGTCCGCCGGGGGCTGGGGCATCTGCCCGCCCTGCGCCATCATGGTCGCGTCCGGCGTGGGGAAACCTTCAGGCGGTGTAAATCCCCCTGCGCCACCCCCGAACATCGCGCCGAAACCCGACGACAGTACGATCAAACGATTATTCGCGGAGTCAACGGCCAGGCCGCTGGCCGAGGTCACGAGTTCGGATTCTAGCACCGGAGTAAGGTTGCCCTCCTCGTCCACCGCATAAACCGCGCCATCGCTGACGCTGCTCACCAGCAGCCTGCCGCCAGCGGCATCATACGCCACATCGCTGAAGATGGCTTCCTCTGCCTGTATCGTGATCGCCTGTGGAGAGACTTCCTGTGCGCTGACGGCCTGTGCGCCGACCAGCAAAGTACTCACCCCCATCAGCACTGCCAAACGTTTATTCATCCATGAACTCCTTGTGGTTAAGCCAGTACATTCCCTACCTTAAGGGGCGCTTTTGCAGAAGTTATGGAGAGCGCGTGCAGAAGCCATGCAGGTGGCTGAGCAAGAGGGCACGAAGTACAGTAAAAGAAGCGATGAGCGATGTGCAATGAGGGTTTGAACTGAAACGCTTATCATCCTACGTTTTCACTTTGCTCAAGTACAGCCAAATTAAATAGGTGGGGTTGTACGGACACGGCATGCCGTGTGCCTACGAAAAACATTGCGCGGTTTCTTTTTGAGTGGACTTATGCAGAAATCAACATGAATAATTTGTTTGTACGGGCAACGCGGCCCGTCGCCCCTGCGATTGTTCGGGTTCGTTCTGGTGTTTCCGTTAGGATGATTTCACCAACTGCTTGACAACTTCTCAAAATCGGTTTACATTAACCGCAAGTTAGTTCACTGAGTGATAAAAGTCCTGATGAGTGCCTTCGTGCGCGGCAACCGTGATCTGATTAAAGCGATGAACCGTAACCTGCTGCTGAACATCATCCGGCAGCATCGCTTTATCACGCGCAAGCAGTTAACCGATGCTTCTGGCCTCAGCGTCGGCGCGGTATCACAGATCGTCAACGAACTGCTGAATCAGGGGTGGCTGCTGGAGCAGGATCACGACGAGGACACTGGTGGTCGTCCGCGCAGTATCCTGCGGCTGAATCCGACGGCGGGCTATGCCCTTGGCCTGAAGCTGATGGAAAATCGCGTCGTCGCCGCCGTGACCAACTTTGAGACGGATGTCCTCTACTACCGCGATTACAACTTTGACTTCGATGACAATCCCAACAACCTGAGCCGCATCCTCGCGTCGGTGATTGAGATCACGCTGGCTGAAGCCCGCATCGACCGCGATCAGCTTTTCGGGGCGGGAATCGGACTGGCAGGCGTGATCTACGCGCAGAGCGGCATCGTGCATCACTCGCCCTTTTTCGGCTGGCGCGATGTGCCGCTGGCGAAGCTGGTACAGAACAGGGTGGAACTACCGATTTACGTCGAGAACGATGTGAACACGCTGACGATTACCCAGCAGTTGTTCGGCGCGGGCTACAACCGCAGCCACTTCATCGTGGTGACGGTCGGGCGCGGCATCGGCATGGGCATGGTCATCAACGGCCAGCTCTATCAGGGGGCGTTCGGCGGCGCGGGGGAGATCGGCCACAACATCCTGTGGCACGGCACAGGGCAGACGCTCGAAGACGTAGCGGCTGATCCGGCGGTTGTGCAGGCGGTCGAATCGGCCAAAACGCTGGCGGATGTGATCGCGCTGGCGAATGCAGGTGACTCGCAGGCTTGCCAGGTGCTGGCCGACAGCGGTACAGCAATTGGCGTCAGCCTCGCCAATATTGTCAACACAATTGGCCCGGAACTGATTATCCTGAGCGGGGAAGGCATCGCCGCCGGGGATTATCGCCTCCAGCCGATGATGGCCGCGCTGCGTCAGTACACCTTCAACGGCCTGCTGGATCGGGTGGAAGTGGTGGTCGAACCGACCGACGACCGAGCCTGGGCACGCGGTGCCGCCAGCGTGGTCATCAGCAAGGTGTTTGAATCGCCGACGGTCGAGGCGCGGGTGCATGTTTTCAGCCCTCAACCTCCCGGCCCCCTTGTCCCTGAGGGCGAAGGGGGAGAGTCAAGGATTTAAATCCCTGTCCTTTGCGGCAGCGCATCACTGGATTTATGCACTGAGGCAGCAAAATTTTTTCGCACACTTATTTCATTGAATGAAAGAAGTTTGGCAGCATGGTCGGACAGCGCGGGTGGGTCAAATGGGGATGGGTGGGGCTGTTTCTGGGGCCGAGCCTGACGGGATTACTGGTGTTCGTCGTCCTGCCGATTCTGGCCTCGTTCGGAGTGGCCTTTACCGAGTGGAACCTGCTGTCGCCGCCCGAATTGATCGGCCTCGATAACTTCCGTGAACTGCTTAGGGATGATGCCTTCTGGTCTGCCCTGCGCTATACGCTGACCTTCATCGCGCTCTATGTCCCGGTGGTGTTCGTGCTCGGCTTAGGGTTGGCGCTGCTGTTGAATCAAAAAGTGCGCGGGATGCTGATCGTCCGCACAGCGACCTTTCTGCCAGTGGTCGCGTCCTGGGTGGTCGTCTCGCTGATCTGGAAATGGATTTTCAACCCCTCCTACGGTCTGCTGAATTACGCGCTTGGCATCGTCGGGATTAGTGGCCCGGCCTGGCTGTTCGAGCCGGAAACCGCCGTCGTCGCGATGGTCATCACCAGCGTATGGAAGGATGTGGGCTATATTGCCCTGCTCTATCTGGGCGGGTTACAGAACATCTCCGATACCTACTACGAGGCCGCCCGCATTGACGGCGCGAACCGCTGGCGCCTCTTCCGCCATATCACGCTGCCGCTGCTCACCCCGACCATGTTCTTCGTGCTGATTACGCTGCTGATTAACTACTTCCAGATGTTCGAGCAGGTGTGGCTGATGCCCATGCGCGACAGCGCGGCTGACCGTCAGGTCGAGGTGATCGTGACGGAAGTGGTCAAAAACGCCTTCACCTATAACCGGATGGGCTACGCCTCCGCCATGTCGTGGGTGCTGTTCGGGCTGATCTTCATCATCACCTTTGTTCAACTGCGGCTGCAAAAACGGTGGGTGCATTATGAGGTTGACTAAACCACTCATTCTTAGTCATGAACCGGAACCCATTTCACGCCTGGATTGGGGGGCGCTTCTCAACAGAACCGGGCGCATCGTCATCATGGCGCTGCTGGTAGCGGTGATGGTGCTGCCGTTCCTGTGGATGCTGAGCACCTCGCTCAAGCCGCAGCAGTACATTTTGCAGGCTACGCCGCAGTTGATCCCGCGTCCGCTGTCGGTGGAAAGCTACACGCAGCTGGTTGAGCGAATCGACCTGTTTCGCATGGCGTTCAACAGCGCGTTTGTGGCAGTCGCCAGCACCATCGGGCAGATCATCATCGCGGCGATGGCGGGCTATGCCTTCAGCCGGATGCAGTGGCGTGGGCGCAATACGGTCTTTGTGCTGTATCTGGCGACGCTGATGATCCCGGCGGTGGTGCTGGTCATCCCGCAGTTTATCCTGGTGCGCTGGCTGGATTGGACGAACCAGTACACAGGGTTGATTATCCCCGGCCTGTTCAGCGCGTTCGGCGTGTTCCTGCTGCGGCAGGCGTTCCTGGCCTTGCCGAAGGATTTCGAGGAAGCCGCCACCGTAGACGGCGCAAATCCGTTCGTGATTTTCTGGCGCGTGATGCTGCCGCTGGTGCAGCCTTCGATTGCGACGCTGGCCGTGTTCAGCTTCATGGGGTCGTGGAATGCCTATCTGTGGCCGCTGTTTGTGGCGCGGCGCGAGGAAGTCATGACGCTGCCCGTCGCGCTGGCGACGCTCCAGGCCGGGCCGCGCGCCCTGACCGAATGGAACATGGTCATGGCCGGGTCGGTGGTGGCCGTCCTGCCCATTCTGCTGGTCTATCTGGTGGCGCAGCGCTGGTTCGTCAGCGGCGTCATCAGCAGCGGGATTAAGGGGTAAGGCCCTACGGATTTTGCTTCGGCACTCTCCCCACCCCTCAATCCCCTCCCCACTGCATAGGGAGGGGACTTTAGAAACACTTTCCCCCTCGCTATGAAATGGAGAGGGGGTCAGGGGGAGAGGAAAAGAAAGTTTTCTCAACTTTGGTTTCGCCGCACCGTTCAGCCGTTGTGGGCTGGCGGGCGAAATAATTGAACAAACGATTTGCAGGAAGACAGAGGAAAAATCATGTTCACCCACAAAAGACGCTTTATTTTACTTTTCGCCCTGCTGATGCTGGTCGTCGGCATCATGCCCGCCGCTGCCCAGGAAGATGTGACGCTGCGCTACTTCACCTTCTCCGCCGCGCCGGATTATCTGGAAGAACTGGACGCCATCATCGCCGCCTTCCAGGAAGAAAATCCCGGAATTACCATCGAAGTCACCACCGCGCCCTTCGCCGATTACTTCACGCTGCTGCAAGCGGATGTGGTCAGCGGGGATGCGCCCGACGTATTCGAGCTGAACTATGAGAACTTCGTCACGTATGCCGCCAATGACACGCTGCTAGACATCAGCGACTATCTGACGGGCGACGCGCCCTACTACCCGCGTGCGCTGGAAGCCTTCCAGTATGAAGGGTCACAGCTTGCCCTGCCGGAAACCTTCTCCACCGTGCTGCTGTTCTACAACGCCGACCTGTTCGACCAGGCCGGGGTCGAATACCCGACTGCCGAATGGACGTGGGAAGATGCTACCGCCGCTGCCGAGAGCATCCGCGCACTGGGCGATGATGTGTGGGGGCTGTATTCACCCGTGCAGTTCTGGGAGTTCTATAAGAAAGCGGCGCAGAACGGTGAATGCAGCTTCTTTAACGAGGACATGACCGAATCGACCATCAATTCCCCGGCGTGTGTGGAAACGCTCTCGACGATGGTGGGCTTCATCGAAAGCGGCCTGATGCCCAGCGCTTCCGATCTGTCCGGTGTCTCTGACAGCGAACTGTTCCTGAGCGGGAAACTGGGGATGCTGGTCACGGGAATCTGGATGTTCGGCGCGTTTGAAGAAGCTCCGTTCAACTGGGACGTGCAGATCGAACCCGCGCTGAATCAGCACGCGCATCACTTCTTTGCCAATGGTGTGGCCGTCTCCGCCACGACTGAAAATCCCGAAGCTGCCGCTGCCTGGGCCGAATTCCTGACCGCCAGCGAAACCGCCGCCAATGTGCGCGTCGAGGCTGGCTGGGAACTGCCCGCGCTCGATCAGCCCGAATACTTCGAGGCCTACCTGGAACAGACCCCGCCCACCAACCGCGCTGCCGTGTTCCAGGCGCTGGAAAGCCCGGTCACGCCGCCCGTGATCGAACGTCAGAACGAGATGCAGGATGCCGTGAATGCCCTGATTACGCGCGTGCTGGATGGCGAACTGACCCCGCAGGAAGCGCTCGACCAGGCGAAGGAAGAACTGGACGCGCTGATTCAATAGGCAACATTTCTTCTAAGATGATTTCCATAGGGGCGAGGCATGCCTCGCCCCTACATTTCAATTCTATGGACGTGATGCCCCTACCGCGATACCCGTGATGCTGACTCAAATTGTGAATTCGGTTGCCCCTCGCTCACAGATTGGGCAAAGAGATTGAAGGTTGCCATGCCAATACAGACCGGAGTCGATCTGCGCCAGATCAGCCTGAACGTCATCCGCGACGGACAGGCCGAGAGCGGCGCGTATGTCGCCTCCCCCACCTTTTCGCAGTACGGCTATTCCTGGCTGCGCGACGGTGCCTGGATCGCCCACGCGATGGACACGGTGGGCGATCATGAGAGCGCCCGCGCCTTCCACCGCTGGGCAGGGCGAACACTGCTGCACTACGAAGCGCAGATCGAAACGCTGCTGGCGACGCTGGAACGCGGCGAAACGCCCGCCGAGGCCGATTACCTGCCGACGCGCTTCACGCTGGACGGCGGCCTGGGGCGCGACGCATGGACGGACTTTCAACTGGACGGCTATGGCGCGTGGCTGTGGGTGCTGGTGCAGCACTGCCAGCACATCACGCCTGCGCTGTGGGCGGAGGTGCGCCCGGCGGTGGCGCTGCTGGTGCGCTATCTGGCCGCGCTGTGGGCATCGCCCAATTACGACTGCTGGGAAGAATTCCGCGATCATGTCCATACGGCGACGCTGGCCGCGCTGTATGGTGGACTCCGGGCCGTGCAGAGTCACGACCCGGCGCTCGTCCCGGCTGATCTGCCCGCCACCATCCGCGACTATGCCCTGGCGCACGGTCTGCATCCCGACGGCGGCCTGAGCAAATTTATCCCGCCCGATGCTGCGTCGGGGAAGGCGGTCGATGCCAGCCTGCTGTGGGTGGCGGTGCCGTTCGGACTGGTGGCGGTGGATGACCCAATCTTCCAGAAGACGCTGGCCCACATTGAGCGCGATCTGCACGTCCCCGGCGGCGGAGTCTACCGCTACCGCGACGACACCTACTTCGGCGGCGGGGAATGGCTGCTGCTGGCGGCCTGGCTGGGCTGGGCGTATGTCGAGCTTGGCCGCCTTGATGAAGCCCGCCATTTGCGCAACTGGATCGAAGCGCAGGCCACGCCCGACGGCGAACTCCCCGAACAGGTCGATCATCACCTGCTGGACAGCAGCACCTATCAGGGCTGGGTCGAAAAGTGGGGCGAATCGGCCTGCCCGCTGCTGTGGTCACATGCCATGTATCTGATTCTCGATGATGCCATCAACAGTGCATCCGGGAAGACGTAAGGCTTCTGTGGTACGGGCGACGCGGCGCGTCGCCCCTACGGTTACGCCAGAAATATCATGTAATTTTGTCGAATATGCCACAAAAAGGAAACCGCGTGATGACGCTTCTCGCGCTGCTGCACACACCCTATGGCCTCGAACACCCTTACGAACAACTGCCGGAAGAGCGGTTCCCGCGCCAGCCATTGGCCGGGCAGCCCTTCACTGCCGGAGTCGTGACTCGTCCCGTGGGCGCGGCAGTCGAGGTGAACGTCCATTCCGAACTGAACGGCGTTCCACAGCCCATTTTCGCGGCGGAGCGCGTCCCCGAATGGCGACCAGAACTGGAACACGGCGTCGGCGCGGAATATCTGGAACGCATCGTGCGGATTGAGCAGAATGTGTGGCAGGCGGGGCTGATCGCGCCAGCACACGGCCAGACGCTCACGTACTGGTTTGAGGCCGACGGCATCACCACCGAGCGCTTTATGCTGATTGGGGAGCAGTGGGTGGCGGGCGGCGGTATCACCACCAGCGAAGACAGAACGCTCAGCCTGCGCCGGGACGCGACTTCGTTGGAGTCCGCCGCGCTGGTCGCACCGCTGCCGGGGATCTGCCGGGTCGAATGGCTCACGGATGGAACGCGGGCGCGGCGGGTGCGTCTGAGCGTAAAGTGTTCACCCGAAGACGGCTTCTATGGCCTGGGCGAACGCTTTAACGCCCTCAACCAGCGTGGGGAGATCATGGATGTGCGCTGCTATGAGCAGTACAAGAATCAGGGCAAGCGCACCTACATGCCGATTCCGTTCCTGCTGGTGTGGTCGGCGGCGGATGCACGGGGCTATGGGCTGCATGTCGAAAGCGCCCGCTGGATGCAGTTCGATCTCGCCGCCGCACAGCCTGACTGCTGGACGCTGGAAGCCGATCTCGGCGCGGATGAAACACTAAAGCTTATCCTCTATCAGGGCGATGACCCATATGCCATCGTCGGGCAGTTCGCGCAGGCTACTGGCCCGGTCGCGCTGCCGCCGCAGTGGGCGTTCGGCCTGTGGCTGAGCAGCAACGAGTGGAACTCGCAGGCGCGGGTGCTGCACGAAGTCGAGCAGACTCTCGCACATGGCATCCCGGCGACCGTGCTGGTGATCGAGGCGTGGAGCGATGAAACCACCTTTTACATCTGGAACGACGCGCAGTATACACCGCAGCCCGGCGACCACATCCCGCGCTACAGCGATTTCACCTTCCCGGCAGAAGGCAAATGGCCTGACCCGAAGGCGATGGTCGATTATCTCCACGCGCACGACATTAAACTGCTGCTGTGGCAGATTCCAGCGCTTAAGGCCAACCCGGAGCCGCATCCGCAGCACGACGCCGACCGCCAGTATTATGAAGGGGCGGGCTTTGGGGTGCGGGAGGCCGACGGATCGCTGCACAAAATCCGCCCGTTCTGGTTTCGCGGCGGGGCGATCTGGGACGTGACCAACCCGGCGGAGCGCGAGTGGTGGCTAAATAAACGCGCCTATCTGCTGGATGAAGTCGGTATCGACGGCTTTAAGACCGACGGCGGCGAACACCTGTGGGGCGAGTCGGTCGTTTTCCATGACGGACGGACGGGCGCAGAATTGTGGAACGCCTATCCACAGCTTTATGCGCAGGCCTATTATGACTTCGCCAATCAGAAACGCGAAGCCGGGCGTGAGGCCGGGCGCGAGGCCATCACCTTCAGCCGTGCCGGGTTCACTGGGTCGCAGCGTGCGCCGCTGCACTGGGCGGGCGACGAAAACTCGACCTGGGAAGCCTTTCGCCATTCGATTCTGGCGGGCTTATCGGCGGGCATTTCGGGGATTCCCTTCTGGGGCTGGGACATCGGCGGTTTCAGCGGCGACATCCCGACCGCCGAACTCTACCTGCGGGCGACGGCGATGGCCGCTTTCTGCCCGGTGATGCAGGTTCACTCCGAGTACAACGCCCACCGCCAGCCCTCCAACGACCGCACGCCCTGGAACATGCAGGCGCGGACGGGCGATGCCCGCGTCATCCCGGCCTTTAAGCATTTCGTGGACACACGGCTGCGGCTGATGCCCTATCTGTGGCGGGAAGCGCAGTTCGCCGCCGCCAGCGGGCAGCCCTTGATGCAGGCGGCCAAACTGATCCATCCCGCCGCCAGCGATTACGACTACTGCTTCGGGCGCGATCTGCTGGTGTCGCCTGTGGTCGAGCCGGGCGTGACGCAGTGGACGGTCAACCTGCCGCCGGGGGACTGGCGCGACTTCTGGACGGACACGGCCTATCAGGGTGGGCAGGCCGTGACGCTGGATGCGCCGCTTGACCGCATTCCGGTGTTCATGCGGGCGGGGGCGGTGGTGCCTACGGGGTAATCGTCAACGTGAGGGGTGCGGGTGGTTGCACCCCTCACGATACTCACGGTCACAACTTATTCCGCCGCAGGCAGTCGCATCACGCCGCCTTCGCCCGGCTCGACAAAGACCGACCCCACGCTGACGACCAGTTCACCAGTGGGCGACTGTGCCAGCCCGAACGGGAACGGAAGCTGCTCCGCCACAGGCGAGGCCGCGCCATCCACGATGCGATGCACGTTGCCGGGGAGGATGTCCTGCGGGCCACCGTCGCCGAAGCCGCCGATCAGTTCCACAAAGTAGACGCTGCCATCCTGCGCCACCAGCACATCGGTCACAGCGGTGTAGCCGTCGAAGGTCGCCAGCACTTCCGTGCCGTCCGCGCTCAGATGCTCCACATAGCCCGCGCCGGGGGCGATGCCCTGCCCCAGGTAGCTCACCCACAGCGTCCCGTCCTGCGCGAAGGCAATCCCGGTCGGGACGGGGTTATTGTCCCACACTTTGAACACGCTCAATCCAGCGTCCGCCGTCCAGGTGTAGATGGTGTTCGCGCCCGTGTCCAGAATATGCAGCAGGCCATCCGGCGAAAAGGCGATATCGTGCGGATTGCTGTAGATTTCTTCCGTGCCGTCGGGGTTGTTTTCCTGCTCATAGGTGTACAGGTCGATGAAGTGCCGGACGCGATAGGTTTCAGCATCCAGTTCGACCACGCTCCACGCGAACGGCATCAGCGTCACACCTTCGGAGAACACCACCCACAGCGACTCGTCCGTCGCCAGCAGATTTTGTGCGCCCAGCGGGCCGCCGCTGTAGCTGGGCAGGTTGGGCAGGATGACCGTCTGTTCTCCGTCAGCAGAAAGCAGCGACACCTGCGCGGTCGCCCCGGCGGTGATGGGATTGCCGAACTCATCCTGGCCTTCCAGCACGGTTGGGCCGCCCGTGCCCGCTTCCGCGATATACAGGTTGCCCGCGCTGTCATAGGCCAGCCCACGCGGATAGATCAATCCGGTGGCGATCATAGCCTGATCCTGCGCGACGGCCAGCGATGAAAAGGCGGCGAGGATGAACAGGGCGAATACGATTATGGTGATTTTGCGAAACATGTTTCCCCCTTGAATGTGCTTTCTTAAACGTCAATGTGCGGCACAGGAAGTATTATGAGGGACAAGGGTTTGCGGGGCAAATGGCACAACGCCTTACCACATCAGCAGCGGCGCGGTTAGCGATGCGGTCAGCGGCTCAGATCAATTCCGGCGGCTGGATGCACCCCTCGCTCACCAGATCGGCGGGCGTGGGATAATCCGCCGGGACACCGGGCGCGGTCACACGCTCCCCTGCTGCCAGCCGCGCCGCCACCGTCCCATTCAGCGCCAGCAGCCCTTGCAGCAGCGCATCGTCCTCCTGTTGGGGCGAGGCATGCCTCGCCCCTGCCGCCGACCCCATCCCGAAGCCATAGGCCGCCAGCACCGCCGCATCCAGCGCCGTGTGCAAATCCTTTAACGGATTCTTCCCCGGCAGTTCCAGCGAACGGTACATCTCGCGCAGCGTCAGCTTGGGATTGCGACGCATCGCCCCCCGGCGGTACTCATGCAGGTTGCGCCCGGCCTCCGCCACCGCCTTGACCTGCGCGGGGATGGGCTGCTGCGGCCAGGGGAAGGTGTCGAAGATGCTGTGCGGCGTGTAGGAAGGGTCGCTCTTTAAGGTAGCACCGCGCTCTAACCACCATATCCAGTGGAGTTTGGATTGCAAAATGCCGAAGCTGTAATCATCACTAAACACGAACGCCTGAATTTTATCGCTCAGGACTATATTGGTAGCGACAAAATCGAAAATCGAGCGCTTGCTGATGCGAGAGCAGATAATGTAACGGGGCAAACCTTGTATTGCC
>JANRLJ010000138.1:0-7034 GCA_033762735.1 bacterium
CGTCAGGTTCGATGTCCGGGTCACCGATCAACGCGGCATTCCGATTCGCGCTGAGGTCGGGCTGGCACTGGTCGATGACGCCATCCTGTCGCTGGCACCACGTGTGAGCCCATCGTTGGCAGAGACGTTTTATGCTTCTCAGCGGAACCGCATCAGGACGGGCATTTCATTGCGGGGGCTAGCAGATGATCTGCTTGACGAAATGGGCCCGCCTGGAATGGGTGGCGGGGGAGGAGGGTGGCCCGGGGATATTGCACCGACAATCGACCCGCGCAGCGATTTCGAAACAACGCCCCTCTGGATTCCGAATGTCATCACTGACGAAGATGGGCATGCTTCAGTCAGCGTCATCATGCCGGACAACCTCACGCGCTGGCATCTTGATGCGCAGGTGGTCTCTCTGTCGACGCTCGTCGGGCAGAGCGAACTCAGGCTGGTGTCATCACTGCCGTTTTTTGTCCGTCCGCAGACACCGCGTTTCCTGGTCGTCGGTGACACGGTCGAACTGGCGATGTTCGTCAATAACGAAACGGCGACCGCACAGACCATAACCGCGTCTATTCAGGCGGAGGGTGTTACGCTGCTTGATGCCCCCGACTGGGCAGTCACGCTTCCACCCCATTCGCAGCAGCGCATTGCATGGCGGGCAGTGGTGGAGGATGTGCCCAGCGTCGATGTAACGTTCATGGTCGGCAATGATGTCGTACAGGACGCGGCCAAACCTGCGCTGCCAGATAATCTCATCCCCGTGCTGTCCTATGTGGCTCCGGACACCCTGGCAACGGCGGGCATCCTTGATGAGCCGGAGGTGCGCGCTGAAGTCGTGCGTCCGCCCAGCAATGCGCTCAAAAGCGAGCTGCGGCTCTCGCTGGCGTCGTCACTCACTGAGTCTGCTGCCGATGCGCTCAACGCCTTCCCACCAGCCCCGGATGAGCGACTTGATAAGATTATTGGGCGATTGATGATTAACGTTGCCCTCTACCACACAGATGGACATGAAACGCTGTCCGAAGCAATTGCTGATGATTTGGCACGGCTGGATGAGCTGCAAGCACAGTCAGGGGGATGGGCATGGATCAGCACCATCGATTCGGGAGATCCCTTCACCACAGGCTACGCAATCATCGCACTTGCAGAAGCCGCACAAATGGGATTTGCTGAAGCGGATGCCCTACGCTCAACCGCCTGCGACACCATAGGGCCTTCTGGACTATTGGATGCGTCATCCAGCAGCGCCTCGTTCAACCAACGCGCATTTACTATCTATGTAAGGTCCTTATGCGGGATAGATAACGGGGTTTATGTTGAAAACCTGTTTGCATACCGCGACCGGCTTTCCACAGCAGCCAAGAGCTATCTATTGATTAGCCTCAACCGTGCGACCAGCGAGAATCGAAGCATGGCACAAACGCTGCGAGACGATTTGTTGGGAAGTGCCATCCTCACCGGAACGGGTGTACATTGGGAAGGGGAATATTGGAGGATGTGGGACACAGATACACTGACAACTGCTGTGGCGCTGCGCGCATTTATCCGAGTCTCGCCAGATATTGACCTACTGTCGAACACGGTGCGCTGGTTGGTGGTCGCGCGCAGCGGTGACCTTTGGGAAACGCCAATTGACACAGGGTTGGCAGTGACGGCACTCGTTGACTACGCTGCTGCCTTTAATGAAGCAAACACTGATTACACGGTGGATGTCCGTCTCAACGCGGTGCCCGCCGCCGCATCACTCCCAAGCACAGGACTGAATGAACAACTGGTGCTGCCATTGGGGCGGAGCGAGAGCGATCAAACACTGGAACTTGAACGCAGCGTTGGCGACGGCGTGTTGTATTACACAGCGGTGCTGCATTCCACGTTGGACGCCGCGTCAACACCGCCCATCGCACGCGGCATTACCATGACGCGAGAATACCTGGATGTGGATGGCAATCCACTCAACCAGGTCGTTCTGGGTGAGAGTGTGTTTGTACGCTTGACGGTCACCGCCTCCCAGGACATCTACTATTTTGTCCTTGATGATCCCCTCCCTGCTGGGCTCATCGCCGACGATCCCTCGCTCATCAACGTGGCGTCCAGCGGCATTTCGGTGTCCCGGTTGCTTTCCAGAGGCGATTACCGTTGGTTCTATGGGAGCAGCGCATTTTCGAGAAGTGTCTACGGCGATAGCCAGATTCACTTCTATGCCGATGCGCTGCCACAAGGTACATACATCGTGACCTACGAAGCTCAAGCCGCCATCGCAGGCGAGTTTCAGGTGATGCCAACACACGCCTACGCTGCAATCATGCCCGACGTCTTTGGGCGAACTGCGGGGCAGATGTTAGTCATCGCCGCGCCACCCGTGCCTGCTGGTTGAGCAGGAACAGCATATGTATAGGGAGTGCGACAAAACGTACTCCCTACATGAATGCCGCTGGTGTTGAAACCGCGAGTACGTCTCTTATCGCTGCACATGGAGTGCAGCAAGCTGTCCCCATGCTGAGTCTGGTGCTGCCTGGTAAATGGCGTCGTATTCCGCAAGTGCTTGTTCGGATTGGTTAAGCAGCTCAAGTGCAACAGCCCGCATGTATCGCAAAGCGGTGCTTACATCTGGCTCCAGATGGCTATTGGATAATCCAGTTTCAACGATCTCCAATGTCTGTTGAACATCACCTTGCCGCAGCGCTTTCCGACCATCATACAGCGCATCATAAGTATCAACCGTGTAGTCAGGAACCAGAAATGGCTGCGGCTGGATGTGGAATGGAAGATAAGTCTTTGTCGCTGAATCCCAAGAGAGCGTGGCGCCAAGCACTGCACTGCTGGGAGCGGACAGTTTAATCCATGCGCGGACTTCCCAAGGAAGGGTGTCCCCGTCAGACCCCATGAACACCCCCGGAGATGTATCTTCACAGAAGATGATACGCTCCATTTCAATGAGTTCGTTAGCTGTCATGCCCCAAAGAATAACAGTCTGACCACTGCCTTCGCTGTGCCCCGGCTCGCCAGTTCTCCGTTGTGGTGGACAGGAAGTGCTGCCAAGAGTCAGAAGCTGAATCCCACTGCCGTCCGGCATTGGACGGGCAAAGGCATAGCGCAGCCTGCGTTCACTGTCAAACGTGACCTGGTAGCCGGAAACGCCATCGACTGGATGCAGCACCAAAGGGACAATATCTTGAGTGAATTCGATTATCCATGACTCAATGCCATCACCATCGAGGTCAAATGCGGTAGCGCGCTGGACTGGGTAGCCGCGTGCAACAAGTTGATCAGCGGGAGGGGAGTCAATGCGAAGCGGTGAAGCAGAGAGTTCATTTCGAAGTGGTAGTGCTAAATCACAACCCGCGTGTGACGGTGTGGGATACGAATTGCGTGGGTGCCCCGGCGGATCCCCGTTGTTTTCCAAGGTTGTTCCGACAATGGTGTTGAGCGGGGAACCCAATGCTCCATCCTGAGTTTCAAACTCAAAGTGAAAGGCTTCATAGGCGGCATCGCACATTGCACGTACATCCCCCAGATGCTGCTTTACAGCGACGATCAAGTCTGCCAACGCCTTTGGGTCGCTGGAACGTGCAGGCAGCGAACGAATTGCGGATGCCGCCTTTTCGTCTTGACCTGCAAAGGTGTACGCCAATGCCATACGCGCCGTTGCATATCGGTCAAGTTCGCTTTGTTCCACGAACCAGGTGTTTTCACCTGGAGGCAAAGTGAAAGCGCGTTCATAGTGATTAATGGCTGTCGTGTAATCGAACATCCAGAATGCTTCTTCAGCACGTCGGATTTCGCAGCCGCGTACTGCATCATAACTTCGCTCGGTCTTCGCCAACTCATACCGCGCCCCATTCCAGGCAAAAACGCGCCGCAGCAGCCAATTACATCCCCAGTTGTCGCCTTGGTGCTGCAAGATGACGATTTCGCGCGATCCATCTTCATCATCATCTTCAAAACTGACGGTGACACCAAACGGAAACAGGGGCAAAGCGGCACCAGCAGGCGCTTCATAGGACATGGTGTCTGGATAGTTCTCAGGTGCCACACTTATCAACCTGTTGTCCTGCCACTGCAACACCTGCAAATACCCGCCAGTCATGTTGTCTGCGCCGTAACCGCCGACCGCTAACACCCATTCCGGTAACCCGTCATTATTCAAGTCCTCGAAAAGCTGCTCCTCCATGAACCCGCTGGCCGTCCACGAATACTGCAGCCCACCGGTGAAGTAGGGCAGGGAGGTAGGCACAAGGGTGTATCCTTCAGCATCCCGCTTGACAACCAGAAGTTGCATATAACGCGGCGCTTGTACGTCAAGCAGCCACTCGTGGATGCCATCGGCGTTGAAATCACGGGGCTCAACACGGACGGTGTAGTTTTCGAAGGCAAACTGCTCTGTCTTATCGAGATCAATCTGGTGCTCATCCATCCACGCCATGACCAAACGCTGATTCCAGTAGGGACGCTGCTCAAAAAAGCCATAATTATCGTCATCCAGTGCCCGGTATGCATCGAACAGCAGCTTAAAGGTTGCGCCGTCCAAATCGGGATAACGTGCTGCGAATTCGGCATCAATGACGCTTGCCAGCAAGGAAGATTGCGCTTGCTCTTCCACCAGAGATGTCATAATGTCGGGCACAGCGCGCAGGTAAGTCTCCACATGGGGGGAAGCCAATGTGTCCGGAGGCGTTCCACCGGGTTGTGAAAGCACAGTGCTGCTAAAAACGAAAATGGTGAACGAGAAGGCAAAACACAGGTGCCTTATTCTTTGTCGGGACAATTTACGACGTCTGACAAACATAAATGCCGCTCCTCTCCTGAATGCAAATGCAGTCGTGAGAATCAATCGACAGGTGTCCGCCCCACCAGCAGTGGAACACATTTTGTAGAGTTCGTCACGAAGGAAGTTAATGCTCAATCGGAATGGACGCGGCGCGACAAGAACCCGTACAAAGTTCTCGTTTAATTTGTTCTCAGCGTTGTTGCTGCTGTGACATCATCAGCCGACCTGTCGTCGTGAAAACTTGCAGCCCTTCGTTGTCTGCCTATCTGAAATGGGGCAGGCTGATCAATGGGTCGATTGGTCAAGGGTTAGGGAGGTGTTCCAAGACTCGATTGATGAGCCTGTTGCAACGCAGTTCTCGTTGAATATTCCCCAGCCCAACAACAATCTCACCCTTGTGCTGCCAAGTTAAAGTGCCTGTTTCGTTCAACGTGAAGACATGGGTCATCTCCCACTCGAGGCGGATGCACTCACCATAGGAGTGCTGAACCGCTTCCAGCACCGTCAGTTGCAGTGCTGCGCCATCTTTGCCCATCACAGAACTGAGCAGCACTCTAACCCCTGTCGGCGCACGCTGTTCGGTCAATCGTGCGAGCTGCGCGAAAAAAGCCGTCTCCGTCTGTGCATCGAGCAATTGTGCCATCACGCCCATGCTTCACCCCTCCAGATAGCGAGGATCAATCGGGAAAGGCGTGTCAGTCAGTTCCTGTTGATGATCGGCAATCGTGCGCATTCTGGCGCGAATCCGCGCTTGATCACGTGAGGTATAGGTGTGAAATTCAGCCGGGAGCGTTTCGTAATCCACCAAAAACGCATGAATGCCAACCCGAAACGTCTGCTGGTAGGGCACGCCAAAATCCACCAGATATTCCTGCTGATTGCGCAGCGGAAGATGTACCAGCGGGAACGGTTGATCAATCCCGAAGCGATAGACGAACGTTTGCCCCACGTAAAGGGAGGGACGTGGATCGCTCACCGCGATGTAGTATGGTTGTGCCTGTTCATCGGATTGCTCTTCTTTGGAAGTGGCACCGTAGCGCGGCAGGTGAGCGATGACGGGCGCTTGCTTGTGCAGATAATCCAACTCGACCAGAACAATTCCTGCCTGCATCAGCGACAAGCGCTTCGCTGAATACTCACGCCAGTTTTGCCCGCCCGGCTTGTTACTCGGCGAGAGTACCTCAATCCAGGTGACAATCCGTCCGGGGCGCTTGTCATCGGGATTGACCTCGCGAATAGCGAGTGCGCGCAGCAGATCGGTTTCCGTTAAACCGACCGCCTCGGGGATCGAGAGGGTGAGAACTCCTGCGCGTTCGGCTGGCGCTATGACTGGTGTATCAGACGTAGGGTGGAGATCGCGGATAGCGACATCCGTTTTCTCAACATATTGTCGCTCACTGCTATCGGCAGCAACTTCACGGACCTGTAACGAGGCGGCGTTATCGACCACATAACCAAAGGGGCGCAGCGCTGTATCCAGCAGGGCTTGAAGATGGACGATATAACTATCATGGAACGACGGCCAGCCACCCTGCGCCTGATAGTAACTCTGCAAATGGGCATTAACGCCAAAATACTGATTGTCAGCTGCGGTAATGGGCATCAGGAATTCCCAACAGTCTCATTACAAACAGTATAGCCTGTTTTGGTGCCCAAAGCACCGCTCGAGACTTCAAAGCGCGCCACCGCCCTTTACAATCTGCCCCACTCGTGTCCAGTGGATTTCCAGCAGGTTGCTAATCTCCCGGTAGCTTAGCCCATCGGCACGCATCGCAAGAATGGTAGCAAGCAATTCCGCTTTATCGGGGTACAGGTGCTTGGTGGCTGTTGATAGTGGTGGCGGAATGGGGAAGGTGAAGTGATGCCTAGTTTTTGAAACGCCGTCCCTCAGGTCCACCACTAGAGACAACCATCGAACACGAACCAGCAGATCCAGCGCTGCTGGTTTTTGTCGTCCTGCCGTTGTGCTTCCCCTTCACCTGCTGGGTCAACCGATGCAGGTAGGCGAACGGGGGAAGCAGCTCCAGGCGAAGCACCGTGCCATCCGGGTCAATGATGACCCTCTCAACCATCTCGCGCAGCAGCGCCTTCTGTTCGCTGCGCGCCATCTCCTCAAATAATACACCCACTTTGGCCACAATCGTCAATGCCTGATCGAGATGCTCGATGTGCGTGTCAATTTTGTGCTCTAACCCCTCCAGACGCTCGCGGATCGCGCGGCGACGGTCCTGCCATTCCTCCCACAGGCTGTTCCAGACCGCGTCGGTGATCTTCTCGG
>JANRLJ010000139.1:0-55873 GCA_033762735.1 bacterium
GAACTATGGTACAACCGTCAGCGGCGGCACTCGGCTTTGGGTTATCTCAGCCCTGCCCAATTTGAGCAACGCGCCTGCCCCTGACATTTTTCCTGTCCGTTGATTCGGGGTAAGGTCAATTTAGGGTGAGGGCGAGCAGTCGTAGTCTAGGTAAGGTCAATTATGTTATACTCGCGGCGTTTATGACCATTCTTCAACCACAGCTCGTGCGCCGCTTTCACGCGCTTAAGCGCCATCATCGAGGGAAAACATGCGGAATTTTCTCACGCTCGATCACGTTACCACCGATGCCACCTCCGGCATAATTTCCATCACATCCAGCACATCGGCAGAGATGCCGCGCACGGTCTCGATGCGGCGCGAAGGCGGTTATGTTGCCATTTCAGCCAGCTCTGGGCCGCTGGAAATCGCGCTGCGGCTGCGCTTTGTGGAGTTCGGGCGCACCTTAGCCCGCCTGCGCCCGGTACAGGGCTTGCAGACCACGCGGCAGGTCGGCACCGGGCAGGCGTTCCTGGCGCTTGGCTTGCAGGAGGATGGCTCACTGGTCATGCGCCCTACGATTGTGGCCGATGCGACCGGCCATATGTGCTTTAACCTGCGGCTGACCGATACCGTTCGGCAGACGCTTTTCGACTGGCTGCCCATCAGCGAAGCGGAAAACGCGCCCGACGTTTGAGTCTCTTGCATCCACCCGGCACACGGGTTACAATCACTTTCGGTTTGTAAAGAGAGTGCCGCGCCTGTTTTCCCGGCGGCCACCGAAGGGGCAAGGGAATCAACGATTTCCCGAAACTCTCAGGTTCAAGGATTTGCAGACCCGAACGTCCTGAACATAACGGCTTTTTAGTGGCGTTATCAACAGGCGGACAGATGACATCCTCGTCTGTCCGCTTTTTTGTTGTCACGGATAGTGCGCTGACCCTGTTTTTCTGAACTGTTCTTGCTGCCTGAGGAGCGAATCAATGGCCGACCTGAAATATCCCGAAGACCTGAAGTACGCCAAATCTGACGAGTGGGTGCGAATCGAAGGCGACACCGCCACGCTCGGTATTTCTGATTATGCCCAGGACGCGCTGAACGACATTGTCTACGTCGAGCTGCCCTCGGTGGGCGACAAGTTCGCCAAAGGCGAATCCTTCGGGACGGTAGAGTCGGTCAAGGCCGCGTCCGACGTGTATGCGTCGGTCGCTGGTGAAGTGATTGAAGTCAATTCCGCGCTGGAAAACGAGCCGGAACTGATTAACAGCGATCCCTATGGCAAGGGCTGGATTGTCCGACTGCGGCTGAATGGTTCGCCTGATCTGAGCGATCTGCTGGACGCCGCCGCCTACCGCGAGCACAACGCCAATCGCTAATGGTAGCCTTGACGAGTTGATGTGGGCGACTCTGCGATAAAGAGTCGCCTCTGTTCAACACGGCCTGTAAACGCCAGTCCTGTCCCTGAGTAGAGAGAGTGTTTGACCTGTGGCGACCATCCTCACCCTGCAAATCGGCCCCGCCCAAACCCATGCCGAAATCAGCCCGGCCAATCCGAAAGGCCAGGAATGGTTCACGGGCATTTTTAAGTCGCCCGTAGATAAACCGCTCTGGCTGGACACGATTAACCTGGCGGGGGACGACCAGGCCGACCGCATCAATCACGGCGGCGTCGATAAGGCGGTGCTGGCGTATGGCGTTGACCGCTACGATTACTGGCGCGCGGTGCTGCCGGATGTGGCCTGGGTCAACGGCGGCTTCGGGGAAAATTTCACCATCAGCGAACAGACCGAGGACAGCGTGTGCATCGGCGACATCTACGCCATTGGCGACGGCGAAAACACCGCCCGCGTTCAGGTGAGCCAGCCCCGTACCCCCTGTTACAAACTGGCGCGGCGCTGGGGTGTGAAAGACCTGACCGCCCGTGTGCAGGTGAACGGTTATGGCGGCTGGTATCTGCGGGTACTGCAAGAGGGTGAGGTCGCGCCGGGAATGAGCCTGCATCTGCTGGAACGCCCCTATCCGCAGTGGACGGTCGCCCGCGTGAACGAAGTCGCCAACGGGGACGACCCGGAACAGGATTTGGCGCTGGCGGCCTGTGAAGCACTTTCGGAAGGCTGGCGCGTGTGGCTGGTCAAGCGGGCGCAGAAGCAGGTGGAGTGAGTGGTTTTTAGTGCCTGGTTTTTCGTTATCAGTGGTTAGTTTTCAATGGCAGATAAAAGGGCTTCCGTAAGGATAATGCGGCGCGTCGCCCGTACAAAAACATAGAAAAGGTTACATTGTGTAGGGGCGCAGCATGCTGCGCCCGTAGCAAAAATGAGTGGTTGGGTGGCTTGTCGTACATGACCCCGTCGCCCGTACAAAGAGAAATCCCTGGCAGGAACGGATTGACAAATGGGAGGGTTTGAAACCCTCCCCTACACCACCGCACAGGCATCTGATGCTGTCGGAAACGATACACCGCCGTTTCTGACAACCATCTATTGAAATCAGATAACTCCCCTATCGTTTGTGATCGAACGACTTGTTCGTGGAAGATTGAGATAAGAGATGAGCTATATACCCCATACTGAAGACGAGCGGCAGCAAATGCTGACCGCCATTGGCGTGAACAGCATCGAAGACCTCTTTGATGTCGTCCCCGCCAGCCACCGCTTCCCGGCGCTGAACCTGCCGGAAGCGATGAGCGAAATGGAAGTCATGGCCGAACTGCAAGCGCTGGCGGAAGCCAACGAACATGCTGGCGATTTTGCGATGTTCCGGGGCGCGGGGGCGTATCATCACTTCGTCCCGTCCGCCGTCAATCACCTGCTGCTGCGCGGCGAGTTCTACACGGCGTACACACCCTATCAGCCGGAAATGAGCCAGGGAACGCTGCAATCCATTTTCGAGTATCAGAGCATGATGGTGGCGCTGACCGGGATGGACGCGGCCAACGCCAGCCACTATGACGGCGCGACCAGCCTGGCCGAAGCCGTGACCGTCGCGCTGGAAATCGGGCGCGGCAAGCGCAAGAAGGTCATCCTCAGCCACGCCATCAACCCGCAGTATCGCAACGTCGTCCGCACCTACAATCAGGGACGCGATGTGCGCATCGTGGGCGACAAGGGGCAGGCCACCGTCGATGAACTGATCGACCTGCTGGACGAAAACACGGCCATGCTCGCCATCAGCTATCCAAACTATTTCGGCCAGTTGGAGTCGCCCGTCGCCATTCGGGAACTGGCGGATAAGGTGCATCAGGTCGGTGCGCTGCTGGTGATGGTCGTGAACCCGATGGCGCTGGCGATGTTCAAATCGCCGGGGGAACTGGGCGCTGATCTGGTGGTCGGCGAGGGCCAGCCGCTCGGAATCCCGCTCAGCTACGGCGGGCCATACCTGGGCTTCTTCGCCACCCGCAGCGAGTACGTCCGCCGCATCGCCGGGCGCATCGTGGGCGAAACCGTCGATGGCGAAGGCCGCCGCGCCTATGTGATGACGCTGCGCCCGCGTGAGCAGGACATCCGCCGCGACAAAGCCAGCAGCAACATCTGCACCAACCAGGGCTTGATGGCGCTGGCCGCCTGCATTTATATGTCGCTGATGGGCAAGACCGGGCTGCGGCGCGTGGCCGAACTGAACTTCCACAAGGCGCATTACGCCGCCAGGCAGATCAATGCCCTGCCGGGGTATGAAGTCCTGCAGGAAAAGGCCTTCTTCAATGAATTCGTCGTCCGCTGCCCACGCCCGGTGCAGGAGATCAACGACAAACTCATCGAGCAGGGCATTATCGGCGGCGTTGACCTGAGCAAGGACTACGCCCACCTGAAGAATCACATGCTGCTGGCCGTGACCGAGATGAACAGCAAAGACGAGATTGACGCGCTGGTCGCAGCGCTGGGTTCGATCTGACAATCGCTCAACCTTATGGCCTTTACCATCGTCGCGAACAACAAGACCTACACCATCATTGACCATGCCGCGCTTCGCATGTTGGAACGCGACATCACCGAGCAAATGGTGATTGATGTGTTGGAAAACGGAATGTTGACCACCCAGCCACATGGCCGCGATGTGTATGAGGCTGAGATTGTGCATCCCGATTTGGGCGAAACGCTGGTCGTTCAGGTGGTGATTGATGAGGCAAAAAGGATTATCCTTACCGTAATTGACATAACAGAGGGTGCGTGAACCGAGGTAGCCATGAAAATAACCTACGATCACAGCGGTGATGCGATGTATATCAAACTGACAGACAAGTTGATTGTGACCACCCGGTCGGTTAACGAGAACGTCGCGCTCGATCTTGATGAGTTTGATGAAATCGTCGGTATTGAGATTTTGAGTGTGCGCACCTCTGGTATTGACCCGCTTTCTCTGACGACCATTCACTATACGCCCGATCACCCGGCGGAATTTGTACAGCCAACAGAAGCAGAACTGGCACAGCGTCGCGCCGAAAAATCCGCAGCGCTCCAGCGACGGCGTGAGCGCCAGCAGCAAATGGAACTCCAGAATAAACAATCCTGATGGAAACCAGAGGAAACCAATGGAACCCCTGATTTATGACCAGAGCGTCCCCGGACGCATCGGCGTGAATTTACCGAAGTGTGACGTGCCGGAAACCGAACTGCCGACGGACTTCCTGCGCGATGAAGTGGAACTGCCCGAAGTGAGCGAACTTCAGGTCGTGCGGCATTTCGTCAAGCTGAGCCAGATGAACCACAGCATTGACAAGGGCTTTTACCCGCTCGGCTCCTGCACGATGAAGTACAATCCCAAGATCAACGAGGACGCGGCGCGGCTGCCTGGCTTCGCGCATCTGCATCCCCTCACCGACGAGGAAGGCGCACAGGGCGCTCTGGCGCTGATGTATAACCTTCAGGAATGGCTGGCGGAAGTCAGCGGTTTCGCGGGCGTAAGCCTCGTCCCGGCAGCGGGCGCACAGGGCGAACTCGCGGGCATCCTGATGATCCGTAAGTATCACCTTGACCGGGGCGATACGCAGCGCACCAAAATCCTCGTCCCCAACAGCGCACATGGCACCAACCCCGCCACTGTGACGATGGCCGGGATGCAGGTGATCGAACTGCCGTCGGACGCGGAAGGCAATGTCGATCTGGCAGCGCTTAAAGCCGCCTGCGAGGGCGAGAAGGCCAGCCAGATCGCCGGGATGATGATTACCGTCCCCAGCACCCTCGGCTTGTTCGAGCGCGGCATCCTGGACGTAATCGAAACCGTCCACGCGGCGGGCGGCCTGATGTACATGGACGGCGCGAATATGAACGCGCTGATGGGCGTGGTCAAGCCGGGCGAACTCGGCTTCGACGTGATGCACTACAACCTGCACAAGACCTTCTCCACCCCGCACGGCGGCGGCGGTCCCGGCTGCGGCGCGGTCGGCGTGGCGGAGCGGCTGCGCCCCTTCCTGCCTGGCCCCATTGTCGAAGTGATGGAAGAAGCCACTGACGAGCAGGAAGCGCTTTATGGCCTGCACATGCCGGAAAAATCCATCGGGCAGTTGAAAGCCTTCTGGGGCAACTTCGGGATGCACGTCCGCGCCTTCGCTTATATCCGTGTTTACGGCGGCGAGGGCTTGAAAAATGTCTCCTACCATGCCGTGCTCAACGCCAACTACGTTCGGGCGATGCTGGCGGACACTTATAAAGTGCCCTATAACCGCTACTGCGGCCATGAATTCGTGCTGGAAGGCCACTTCGACGACGCGCCCGACATTCACGCACTCGATATCAGCAAGCGCCTGATGGACTATGGCATTCACCCGCCGACCAACTACTTCCCGCTGATCGTGCCGGAAGCGCTGCTGATCGAGCCGACCGAAACCGAGGACAAAGCTACGCTCGATAACTTCATCGAGGTGATGAAGAAGATCGCCCAGGAAGCGCGGGAAAACCCCGGTCTGCTGCACAACGCCCCGCATAACATGCCCGTTTCCCGCGTGGATGAAGTGCGCGCGGCGAAGGAACTGGTGCTGTGCTGCGCCCCGGTGCTCAAGGGCATCGGCTGAACTGAAATACCGTGAAGAACCGAACGGGCGGCCATCGTGCCGCCTTTTGGTTTACAGTTCCAGAGGTGTATTGTTCAGGAAAGTACGCAGCCAATAAGCAGGCAGGTCAGCAATCTCCGCACGGAAACGGGCCTCTGTGCGGTGATACACCTGCTGCCAGCTCAGCGCCCGCCCCAATGCCGCCAGCTGGTTGGTCAGCATAATCAGTTCGCGCAGCCGTTCCAGGGGCGCGTAAGCTGTCCATGCTTCCAGGTACACATCGCGGAGATGATTCAAGGCCGCGTCGTCCGCCTGATGCAGAAATTTCGCGCCGCGCAGCACGATCAGCAGCGAGTAGAAGGGATGCGCCATGCAGCTTTCGCCCCAGTCGAAAATGCGATATTCGTCCCCCCTGACCGCGACATTGCTGGCGTGGAAATCATCATGCTCAATCGAGGCCGGAATGCCAACCTCGGCCACCTGCTGACACAACGCTTCAACCTGCGGCCTGAATGCCTGTAATCGATCAAGCACATCCTCGCTGATACCGTCTTCGTGACCCACGCGCAGTGCCCCGGTATCGGCAATAAGCTGCTCAAACAGATCGGGCAGCTTCTCCAGCCGACGATCTGGCAGGCCGAGTGTGAGTAAGGCGTCAGTGCGTGGGATCATATCGCGTTGTAAAACAGCATACTCGCGCAGCATCTTGTCCCATCGCGAGAGGTCATTGTCCCGTTTCGTGATGGTGCGCAGCGTCTCCCCGGCATCGCCTAACAGCAGCCAGCCCTGTGTGTCGCCCACGCCATAGACAGGGGGAATCCGATCCGGGAACCATTCATAAAGTGCGGCGGTCAGGCGCGGCTCATGCGGGAACACGGCGTTACAGGCTTTCAAGTAAAAGGTTTCATAGCCCGCCTTTACCCGGCTGACGCTGCCCGTCATGCTGTCATGAAAGGTGTCGATTTCCAGTGCTTCCGCATCGCAGCAAAGCTGGTGCGCAATCCACGCATCGAGGGCGCTTCGTTCAAGGCTCATCACAGTAACCCTTATGTTTAAAAACGCAAAAGCGGCTGCCCCAGGGACAACCGCTCTATTTTCAGCCGTTTGAGGCGCTGAATGCAACCTCAGCCGATGTCGGGCATGGATTGCAGCGTACCATTCACCTCGACCGCGATTTCCACCGCGCCAGCATCGCCATCGTCGTGCAGCGTGACCAGCAGCGTATAGGTGCCGTTGGCGGGGGCGGCGTAGTGTTCCAGCAGCGGATTCAGGTCATCGTCTGCGCGGTTGTCACTGGCGACCAATGCCCTGCCGTTGGGCGCAAGCAGCACAAACAGCGCATCAACCCCGTCTTCACCGAGCACGTTCAGGTCGAGCAGTTGCCCGGCGGAAGCGCGGAAGGTCAGGCTCAGGGTTTGGCCGTGCAGCAGATCAAAGGCCTGCGGTGTACCAGAGATAATTTCACCCGCTTCCACGATTTCCCTGTCCTGCTGAACGAGTTCGCAGAGATCGGCAGCAGTGGCAGAGGCAGCGCGGTTGCAGCCCTGCGTCGCCAGCGCAGGCTGAAAGAGCACCAGGGTGAGCAGCAGTGTGGCGATGCCTGCGGAGAAATAGCGCATGATGAGTTCCTCTCGTCGGGGAATAAGTTCATCCGATCTTTCTCTGTAGGTTATCAGAACAGCCCCAAAGCGTATTCAGGCAAGGGTTGGAAGTTCACCACAAAAAAAGTCGGGTCATACGCAGGGACGAAGGTGGGAGCGCCCTCAGACCAAAGTTTGACTTGCAGGCGATTGAAGAAGACCCCTTACTGACTGCGACTATCCGGCCACAGCGCCTCATGTACGCTGAGCAGCAGTTGCTCAATTCCGACGGGTTTGGTCAGAACATCGACCACCTGCTTATGAAAGGTCTTGAGGGTATATTCCTGCCCATGCGCCCAGGCAGAAAGGATGACGACCGGGAAGTCGAAACGGTCGCCGTCCAGCAGCTTGAGCAGATCCAGCCCGCTCATGCCCGGCAGTTGCAGGTCGAGCAGCAGCATATCCGGGGCGCGCTGCTGGATAATGAAAAACCCGATTTCGGCGGTAGAAGCTTCGACCACGTCGAACCCCCGCACCCGCAGATTAATCGAGACAAATTTCCGAATATTGGGATCGTCTTCAACGACGAGCACCTGAGACATGACGGGATTCTCCTATACCAGAGCACACACTCTGGCCGATGTAGCGCCTTTGCTGCGAGGGGGGCTAAGAAGACCAATAGACTATAGTGCTATTCTACGCGACACATCAACATTTCAAAGAGGGCAATCTCAAGTGTCCGTAAATTTTTCTTGTCGAATACTCATAAAAAGGACGCACCAGCCGGTGCGCCCAATTCGGTACATTCTATTCCATTGAGCACATGCACAACTCAGGCCATCGGCGACCGCCAAACTGCCCTTAAACCGCCGCCTGCGCCGCCTTCACGATCTGTTCCTGCACGTTCGACGGCACCTTCTCATAATGGCTGAACGTCATGGTGTAAATGCCGCGCCCACCAGACATCGACCGCAGCTCATTGCTGTAGCGCAGCATTTCGGCCAGCGGCACCTGTGCGTTCACCACGCTCTTGCTGGCGGCGGTATCCATGCCCTGCACACGCCCGCGCCTGGTGTTGAGGTCGCTCATCACATCGCCCATCATGCTTTCGGGCACGGTGATCTTCACGTCCATAATCGGCTCGATCAGTACCGGATTGGCGGCCATAAACGCTTCCTTAAAGGCTTCGCGTCCGGCAATCTGGAAAGCGATGTCCTTGCTGTCAACCGGGTGCATCTTGCCGTCGAACACGACCGCCTTTACGTCCACAATCGGATACCCGGCAATCACGCCTTCGCCCAGGACGGAGTTAATACCCTTTTCAATCGAGGGGAAGAACACACCCGAAATCGCGCCACCGACAACCGCCGTCTCGAAGACGAAGCCCTCGCCGTTGTGCGGCTCCACCCGCAGCGACACTTCCCCGAACTGCCCCGCGCCGCCCGTCTGCTTTTTATGGCGGTAGGTGGCCTGTGCCTGTTTGGTGATCGTCTCGCGGTAGGGGACTTTGGGCAGATGGGTATCAATCCCCACGCCGAGTTTTTCCGCCCGGCTGATGGCGACCGCGACATGCGTATCGCCCATGCCTTCCACGATGACCTGTTTGGTATCGGCGTCCTGCCGCCAGCGCAGGGTCGGGTCAGCCAGCGAGAGGCTCGTCAGCGTCGTGCCCATCTTGGCGCTGTCCTGCTGGGTGCGCGGCGTGACGGAAACACTATAAATCGGCGCGGGAAATTCGGGTCTGAGGACTTCAAACGCGCCCGGTTTATCGCTGATCGTGTCCATCGTATGTGTGCTGCTCAGCTTGGCAACGACACCGATATCGCCCGCATGAAGTTTCCTGAGCGGGAAGGTGTCCTTGCCCCGCGCTACCATCAGCGTACCAAAGCGTTCTTCCGCCCCGGTGGACGTGTTGTGATAGCGGCTGTCGGCCTCAATCGTGCCGGAGAAAATGCGGAAGTAGTTCAACTGCCCGACGAAACGGTCGGTCGTGGTCTTGAAGACATAGGCCGCCAGCGGGCCGTCGTTGGACTGCGGTGCGGTCAGGTATTCGTGTTCGGCGGCATTGGGGCGGCGGATACCCACGCGGCGCTGCGATGGCGGCGACACATAGACTGTAAAGGCTTCCAGAACCGGGATGGTGCCGATGTTTTTAAGGCCGGAGGTCACGAAGACGGGCACCGTATTCAACAGATGATCGCGGGCGGCCATGCGCATACCGTCGCGGATTTCTTCAAAAGAAAGTTCTTCACCAGAGGCATACTTATCCAGCAGTGCTTCATCGGCTTCGGCGGCAGCCTCGACCAGTTGGGTGCGCGCTTCCTGGGCGGCATCGACCATATCGGCAGGAAGTTCGGAGCGCTCACGTCCCTCGTTGTAATAGGCCTTCATGGTGAGCAGGTTAATCACGCCCTTGAAGTCGTGTTCCTTGCCGATAGGCAGCATCACCGGGACAAATTTATAATCAGGGAAGCGCTCTCGCAGGCTGCCCAGCGTTGCCTCAAAATCGGCATTTTCACGGTCGAGCTTGTTGATGACCACAATGAAGGGCTGCTGATACGTCCTGCCATATTCCCAGGCCAGTTCCGTGCCCACTTCCACGCCCGATACCGCGTCCACCACGACGATGACCGAGTCGGCCACGCGGATGGCGTTCTTCACTTCCCCCTGGAAATCGGTATAGCCAGGGGCATCCAGCACATTTATTTTATTGTCTTCAAATTCAATGGGGATTACAGAAGTCGAGAGGGAGATACCGCGCGCTTTTTCGTCTTCGTCCCAGTCCGAGACGGTGTTGCCTTCTTCTATCCTGCCGAGGCGGTTGATCGCCCCGCTGTTGAACAGCAGCGCCTCCACCAGGGTCGTTTTGCCGCTTCCCTGGTGGCCGACGAGGGCGACGTTACGCAGCTTCTCCGTTGGGTACTCTTTCATGACAAGCCTCCAATAAATGGTCTAATTATTGGCTCGTGGTCGTCTTGAGTTTGGCCGCACGGGACGCGCCGTTTTGTTCTGCGATTGTCGCGCCCGGCCCCTGTTTGAAAACCGACGACCAATCACCATCCTTAGATTTTAAGGTGGGGTTAAGAGGTTGTCAAAAACTGTGGGAAGAACATCACCGAAATTGCATTCAAATTGCACCGAAAGCCTTAAAGTCGCCTCCACAGCAGCGGCACCAGCATTTCCCAATCGGTTAATCCCGCGTGCATACTGTGGAGCGGCCCCGGCTTGTGCGGCTTCGCGGGGGAAATCAGCGAACTACCCAGGCGCAGCGTCATCAGCAAATCCCCGGCGCGAGCGAAGAATTCAGGGTGAGGTGTGCCGCTGCCGAACAATCCCGCCTCCGCAGCAGTACGCGGCGCTGCCCACGCGAAACGGTCGCTGTAGTGCGCGGCCAAAGCCTGCTCCACCTGGGGGCGCATCTCCGGCTGAAGGTGCAGATAGCTGAAGCGGCGATCACCCGACGGCATGGCACGGAGTGCGGCGGCAATCGACTGCCCGACTGGTTCGGTTGTGAGGTCAACGGCAGTCTGCACATCATGATGCCCATGATCGGCGATCAGCATAAACAGCGTTTGACCATCGCGCACAGCAGGGTCGTTCAACACCCCGCGCAGCAGTTGCAACTGCATGGCGATCTCCTGCCGCAGATAGGCATTGTGTGCGCCGTAGTAGTGCGAGAGCGAATCCACCCCGTCCCAGTACACGCTGATATAGCAGCGCTGACCGACGGTTGCCTTTAGCACATCCTTTAACCGCAGCCATAAATCACTAAACAGGCGGTGGCCGTGTTTGTGCGTCACGCCCCGGTGCATCAGGCGGGAAAGCCCGGTGTTTATCAGCCCTTCCGCCAGCAGCAGATGCGTCTCCACCCCGACTTCCAGCAGGCGCTGTGGCAGTGTGGGCAGCGGGATAAAGGCTTCGGGCAGCAAGCCCGCCTGTTCCAGAGTACCGGGGGCGCTGGGGCCAAGCGCCGGACCAAAGCGCAGCATGTTCGCCAGCATCGACACTTCGCGCAGGTACATCAGTGTGCCGATCATCCCGTGTTGCAGCGGCGGGACAGCCGTCCACAGCGTCGGCAGCGCGACTACGGTCGTGCTGGGCACAATCGACGTGAGCGGGAGTGCGCCGCGTCCGTCGGTCAGATCGCCGACAGCCTCATTCACTGCGACGTCCTCATCCATCATCTGGCGCAGCCACTTGTAGCCGAGTCCATCGCTGACGAACAGCACGACGCGCTGCACCTGCCCGAAGGGATTTTCCCCCTGCCACACGGCTTCATCCAGTGGTGGCGATGTCTCCACGCCGAATAATGCCCCAATCGTCGCCGCGACGTTCAGAATAGACAGGCCGTGATACGCGGGGAAGATGAGTTCGTCGTTCCACGTAACCGGAAATTCCAGCAGGCGGCGGGCACGCAGGCGCGTTTCAAGCTGTGCGGCAAGATCAGACGGCATCAGAGACTCCTGTGATGGTTTGGGAACGACGAAATGCTAGAACAGCGGGCCGCTGAATACCCACAGGGTGATCCCAACCTGCACGATATACACGACAAGCTGTATCAGAACCTGTCGATTGTTCATTGCCTGCCGGGAATAGGCATGGAGGGGATCATCCCGCCCCTGCTTGTTGAGCAGCCCGACCGTGAACATCAGCAGGAACACCACCCATCCGAGGCGGAAAAAGGTATTTCTGAGGATAAAGGCCCAGCTCACGAAGCCGGGAAAGCCGATGATCGCCAGCAGCAGCACAATTGACCCGCTCAGCAGCAGGCCAGTGAACCAGTTGTCCTCGCGTTCCTCAAGCGAACTGTAAATCACCTTGAAAAGCTGCCCCGCGTCCAGCGTCCACAGCGGCACAAGGTTCATCGCCGCCAGCAGTCCATTGACGTAAATCATGTCCTGCGCAAACTGCGGCAGAAGCGTCCCGCTGGCCGACTGTACAAAGACCGGTCGCAGCGCCAGGAACAGCAGAATCAGCAGCACATTCACGGCTGGCCCGGCTTGCAGCAGCCAGCTAATCGTGTACCAGTGGAGTTTGTCTGAACGGGCATCTTCCTCTTTGTTGATCGGCGCAGCCACCGCCCCCAGCGGGAACAAAAACAGGATGATATAGCGAATACGTGCCAGCCCGAACACCAGCCCATGACCGCATTCATGCAGAAACATGCTGATAATCAGCGCGGCGGAAAGGCTCCACGACCAGCGCAGGCCGAAATGCAGCAGCAGCACAAACGCGACAATCGCGATCACCTGCCGCACAAACCCACGCTGCAGGGCGATCATCGACCAGACAAAGGACTGACCTTCTGGCAGGCGGAAGCGCCGTTTACGAGGTGCAGGGGGTGTTTGCGCCGGGGAAGACGGCTCGGCTGTGGTCATATCGACGCGCTCCAGGTATGGGAAGACACACCTTCACCATACATCAACCCGGCGGAGTGCGCTACCCACCACAAGGGGGAATCTCAGGTGTAGAGCGTCCGAAGCGCTTCCCGTACAACCGGGGAGAAACCGTCGGTATTGTCGGTCAGAAAATCGATGCCGCCGACCATCGTTCTTTCGGCAATTGCCTTCACAACTGGATCGGCAATCTGCTCAACAAGTGCGTTCGAGAATATACCGCCGACCATCACCTTAAACGGGCGGGAGAAAAAATAGCGTACTTCCGTGTGCAGCGGCGGCGTGAGATTCAGCGCGTTGTGCATTCGGGCAAGGGCTTCATAACAGGGGACGAGCGCCGCCTCGCGCTGCTGCCACGTCTCCGCGATCTGCGCCTGCCACAGCAAAGGGGCAAGTTCCGCCGCGCAGTTCAGGCGCATGAAGCCCGTCCCGAACCATTTGGCATATGGCGCATAACGCCGCTCCATCAGGAAGCACAGGCGCATCATGTCGCGCACCAGACAACTGCCGATCAGCGCCGAACCGAGTTCATCACCGACGTATCCGGTACGCGGCATGAGATGTTCTTCCTCGCCCAGCCGCGTCCACCCCGCCGCCAACAGATACAGCCAGACATCATGCGGATACCAGGCGAGTTTCTCCCGCAGGGCTTGTACGCCGAGATCATCATGATAAACCCTGCCGCTGGCAATCGTGAGCAAATGCTGCGCGGGGAAGGTCAGCCAATCAGCGGGCGCAAGGGGCGATTCAATTTCCCAGCCCAGATAGCCCCGGAAGAAGCGGGCAGGCGTGGTGAAACTCACGAGATGACGAATCCGTCCATCACTGCTTTCCCCAACCACCTGCGTGATCTGCCCGGTCGGTTCAACGTGTTCGCCAAAATGGGTGGAATAGCCATGAATGGAGGATGGCAGCCTGCGTTGCAGCGCATCATCAACCGCATCCCGATACACTTCAAAATCCGCCTCGCTCAGAAACAGATCGACGCGCGGCCCCCAGTCATGATCACGCGACATCTCCGTATCGAAGCCCAAAACCTCCGACCCATACCCCAGGCGGCAGGCGCTGTGCTGCAAGCCGGGAAAATCCGAGTCCAGAATCGGCTTCACGGCCTCGCGGTAAAACATCTCGCTCAGTTGAAGACCGGGGATAAAGGCGGGCATCGCATTTAACCGTGTTGGTGCAGCAGGGGCGACTCGGCGAGTCGCCCCTACGAAAAATATTCCGCACTTTTAATGGGGTTACACCGATTTTTTCGGCTTGGGGAAGCGGCTCAGCACGACCACACTGTCGGGCACGGGGAGCTTATCACCCAGCTTGAGTGTGCTCATATCGGCTGCTCTGGTGCGGGCTGCGCCAGCAAACACACCGAGCTTCGTCCCTTCGTCGGTGTAATCCAGCTTGACATAGGCCTGCCCAAGCTGATAGCCCTCGCTGTCGATGGAGCAGCTTGTCACGATGCCGACCACGCGCCCCCGCGAATCCACCAGCGGGTCGCCCTGATGCGGCGGACGAGCGCCCTTGTTTTCCAGCCGGAAGCGCACGATTTCCGCATCGCGTTCGCGCTCATGCGCCAGATAGGCCGACCGCCCCACAAAGAACGGCTTGTACACCTTCACGTAGTTGTCGAAGCCAGCGTCCGCCGGATTGAGACTCAGCGGCCCGGCCAGTTCGTGCCCATAAAGCGGCAGACCTGCTTCGGTGCGGAGTGAATCGCGCGCGGCCAATCCACAGGGAGTCGCCCCTGCTTCCACCAGCTTGACGAACAGTTCCGGCGCAGCGTCGGGATGCACGAACAGTTCATAGGCCGTGCGTTCGCCCGTGTAGCCTGTGCGGGAGACGATCAGGTCAAACCCGCCGAGATGAGCATACGTCACACCCGCCCAGGGCAGCGCCGCCACTGCCTGCTTGTCTTCTTCCAGTCCTTCCAGCGACAGCAGAAGCTCTTTCGCCTTCGGCCCTTGCAGCGCAATATCCACCCGCATTTCGCTGCCGACCGAACGGTCACGCAGGTCACGCAGGATGCACGTTGCCGCGCCGTCCGCGACGCGCCCTGGATGTGCCGGGTCAATCATCACGTCCTGATTTTTGACCGCCTTGAGCCACGCCCACACCTTGTCGTTGTTGCTGGAATTGACCACGATCAGGAAGTAATCGGCGGCCAGACGATAAATCATCAGGTCGTCCAACGGCTGACCATGCACATCCAGGAAATAGGTGTAGTGGGACTGTCCCACTTCCAGCGCAGACACATCATTGGTCGTGACCACATCCAGAAAGGCCGCCGCGCCGCGCCCGCGAATATCAAACACGCCCATGTGACTCACATCGAACACGCCCGCGCTCTGGCGCACAGCGAGATGCTCATTGGTGACAGATGTGTACCACACGGGCATATCGTACCCGGCGAACGGCACCATCTTGGCGTTCATCTGCTTGTGGAGGCTGTGCAGCGTGGTGGTGTTGAGTTCCGCGCCTGCTTCCTCAACCGGTTCTTCCCAGATAAACTGCGGCAGCGCTTCCCCGGTGGGACCGCTGTAGTGCTGGCCGCTGCGCCCAATGAAGGTCGTCTTGTTATCGGCGTAGCCCAGGTCGCCCTGCTTCCACTCGATCTCGTAGTTTATGTCGATTTCGAACTTCGACAAATCCGCCGCGCCGACCTGCCGCACGATGACCGGGCCAACAATGCGGGCATAGGGGTCGTCCGGCTCAATCAGCACAAATCCGTCAGAAAGCGACCGCAGCCACGCCGCTGCATAAGCCGCGTTGCGTTCCACGTGCAGCGCATACTCCCCGTCGGCCACCATCTCCACAATGCCGCCCGCGATAGCCTCGCCCTGGGGAGTCAACATCGCCGTAAGTTGATAATCGCCCACGCGCATATTCGCAACATCGGCGGTCAGGGCCGTGTTGAGGAAGGCCTGCGCTTCTTCGCCCTTCACCAGCAGCGTTTGCGGATTGGCTTCTTCTTCGATGGCGGGCAGATAGTCGAAATGGGGATAGCCATCTGCCTGCACATCTGTGTCAATGCCGACGCGCAGCGCCAGATCGCGCACCCGAAGCCGCGCATGTTGCAGCACTTCAAACGGCAGCTTGGCGCGGGCAACCGGGCGTTTGCGGCTGGAGAGTGTATAGGGCACACACGCCTGCAACACGTCCGCGATAATGTCGCCCAGTTCGTCGATTTCCGCCTCGCCAAAGCCGCGCTGCGTGATCCAGGGCGTCCCCAGGCGAATGCCCGAAGGCCGCAAAGCGCTGACGTCGCCGGGGATGGTCTGGAAGTTGCAGACGATGCCGACCAGGTCGAGGATGCGAGCCGCATAATCGCCGGGGAGCGTCGTACCATCCGGCCCAATCACGCTGCGGCAGTCGAGGCTCAGCATGTGCGTATCGGTGCCGCCATAAGGGATTCGCATCCCGCGTTCGGCCAGCCGGTGCGCCAGCCGTTCGGCGTTGATGACGGTCTGCTGCTGCAAGGCGCGGAACTGATCGGTCTGCGCCAGCTTGAGCGCTACCGCCAACCCGGCGATGCTGTTGACATGCGGGCCGCCCTGCTCACCGGGGAACACACCGCGATCAATTTTGGCATACAAATCCTTGCGGTGGGTGATGATGACTGCCCCGCGTGGGCCGTTGAGCGTCTTATGCGTGGTGAACGTGACCGCGTCCGCGATACCGACCGGGCTGGGATAGACCCCCGCCGCGATCATCCCCGACACATGCGATACATCCGCCAGCAGATACGCGCCTACCGCATCGGCAATCTCACGGAATTTGCGCCAGTCCGCCGACCAGGGATAGCTGGTGAACCCGCCGATGATCATCTTCGGCTTGTGTTCCAGCGCCAGCGCCAGCATTTTGTCGTAGTCGATCTGCTCGGTCACGGGGTCAACGCCGTAGCTGACGATCTTGTAGTATTTGCCGCTGCGGTTGACCGGGCTGCCGTGCGTCAGATGTCCGCCCTGCGCTAAGTCCATCCCCATCACCGTATCGCCCACTTGCAGCAGGCCGGTATAAACGGCGCTGTTGGCGGGTGCGCCAGAAAGCGGCTGCACGTTCACGAACAACTGCTCCGGGCGAAGGCCGTTCGCGGCAAAGACTTCCGCCGCCCGCCGCCGCGCCAGCGACTCCACGATATTGGCGTACTCCGTACCCTTGTAGTAGCGGCGATCACCCGCGCGACGATACTCCGTCAGGCGGGCTTCATAATCGAGGATTTCTTCTTCGGTCAGGGTACGATTAGAATCCAGCGGGTAGCCTTCCGCATAGATGTTGTGGAAGGCGGAAGACAGCGCCTCGCGCACGGCATACGGCACGGTGCTTTCGGACGGGATCATAATCAGATAACGAGCCTGCCGCGCCGTTTCATGGCGAATCAGCTCAGCCACATCGGGGTCGAAGTCGATCAGATCGCCCCGAAACAGATAATCCTGGACGTGTTCTTGTATCACCATAATTGTGGTCTTTTTGCCCCATGTTGACTTCTGAGAATCGGTCTCATTGTAGCATGGGGCATGGGGAAACGACCACGCAAAATACACCAACACAGGGCAAACGCATCAAATTCTGCAAACAGGCCTAGAAAGATCAACAAAAACCACGAAGGCGCAAAGGACACAAAGATTTTTTCTTGTCTTCGTGTCCTTCGTGCCTTTGTGGTTCAAAAAAGCTCTTTAGAGTGTCGTCGAGTTTTGATGCAATCGCCCTGTACACCAATACGATTAAGCTGATGTGGTCGCAGACGATGCAGGGTGTACTGCCCACCGCTATAATCGTCCAGTGATGCTTACTGTTTCCCAGGTTTGAGGAGATACCCGCGTGACAACCGCAACCCATATCTTCCAAGTCGGCCAGTTTGAATGCCTGATCGTTAAAGCCGGGGGCGGCCCGCGTGATGCCGTCCAGCTTTTCCCTGATGTCGCAGCGGAAACCGTCGAACAGACTGCTGCCGCAAACGGCTATGACGCCCACGCCGTTGAGTTTTCGCTGAATGTGCTGGTGGTGAAGACCGGGACACAAACGGTTCTCGTCGATACCGGGCTGCCAGCAGGCGACATCAGCGTACCGCAAACGCTGCGCGATAATGGCATTGCGCCAGAGTCGGTTGGTCTGATTATCATCACGCACGGGCATTTCGATCACGTCGGTGGTATTCTGGACGCGAACGGCGACTTCACCTACCCCAACGCCCGTTACGCCATCTCGCGCGTGGAATGGGATTTCCAGACCGACGAGCAGCGCCTTAGCGGGCAGAACCCGGCGATCCCGACCTGGCGCAAGCTGATGGAAAACCCCGACCGCATCAGCATGATCGAATTCGGGGAAGCGGAAACCGAGATTATCCCCGGCCTGTGCGCCGTGTCCACTCCCGGTCACACTATCGGGCATATCGGCGTGAAGGTCGAATCGAACGGGAAGCGCCTGCTGCATCTGGTAGACGCGGCACATCATCCGATTCAGGTGATGCACCCGGACTGGTCGCCCACCTTCGATTATGACAAGCAGCAATCGGCCACCACGCGGCGCGTGATGTTCGAGCAGGCCGCGCAGGAGCAAACGCCCCTCCTGACCTATCACTTCGCGTTTCCGGGGTTAGGCCATGTCGTCGAAGATGGCGAAGGGCTGCGCTGGCAGGTCGGAATCGAATAGCTGACCAACAGGGTGGAAGTGCGCTAAAACTTCTCTGCGTTCTCCGCGTCTCTGCGGTTCAGTCTTATCCTTCAACCGGCTCATAAAAGGCTGCCAGCGCGTCGGGGTGTTTTGTCAGCACGTATCCGGTCAGCCGAGCAATGTTCCAGGCATCGTCATCGCCCCGGTGGTGCTTGCCATCCAGCGGAAAGCCGACCATCTGGAGGGCGCTCGCCATTCCGACAGCGCGTTTGAGCGAGAGTTTTTCGGCAAAGAGAGTCTTGAGGTTGACGTGCTGTTCCGCAAAGGGATACGGCACACCGAAGCTGGGGCACTGTGCGGCGAACATCTTCTGGTCATAGCCGCCCCAACTGCCCCATAAGCGATTTTTCGTGCCGAAGTCGCTTTCCAGAATGGCGCAGGCCTCTGCGAAGCTCATGCCATCCTCCACCATTTCGGGCGTGATCGAGGTCAGTTCCGTACAGAAGGGGCTGACCTTTGAGCGCGTCGGCTTCAGCAGCAGACTGCGCCTGTCGCCACGTTCGAGCGTTTCCAGATTCAACAGGCAAACACCGATCTCGATAATCTCGCTCTGTTCGCCCGGCGGATTTTTGTTGTCCTTCCAGCAGGTGGCTTCAACATCGACCACCACCAGGTAATCGCGTTGCAGGGGTTTATATTCGGTCAATGCAGATCGTCTCCAAAGAAAGGGAGCATACACGGGTGCTCCCCTACTCAACTCAAAACGCTCCGTGTATGCGCTAGTTCACTGACAAGATGAGAATGATGGCTTGCGTTGGTACGGGCGCAGCGCGCTGCGCCCCTACAGGCAGGCAACTTTAGATGGTCAATGTACTAGTCTCGGTGCTTAAGCAGGCAGTATTCCCCTTGTCAGCCCTGCATCTCGTCCAGCAACGCGCGGGTTTCCTCCGCGGTCGTCACCGGCATCTTGCAGGTGAACTCCCGGCAGACGTACACGGTGGGCTGTCCGCCGCGCATGGTGCGATAGCTCAGCAGGGGGATCACCGCTTCGTCCGGCACGTTTTCCCGCGCCAGCGCCGCAATCAGGTTCGGGCGGAACGGGCGGCGCACCTCTTCCAGCAGCGGCGCAATCTGCGGCGCTTTCGGATCACCCACCAGCGCAACCTCGGCCACCCCATTGACCAGCATATCGGTGGCGCTCAGCGACTCGCCAAAGGCCAGCGGATACTGCCGCATCGCTTCCGTCAGCAGGCGCACCGTTCCCCGCGCCGCATCCATATAACGACCATCGCCGGTGTAGGCCGCGAGACGCAAAAGCTGTTTGCTCATCATCCCATTGCCGGAAGGCGTGGCGTTGTCCTGCACATTGCGTGGGCGGACGATCAAATCCTCGTGATCGTCGCTGGTGTCATAAAATCCCCCGTCGGGTGCGGCGAAATGCGCCAGAACCCGGTCTGCTAAAGCGCGGGCGGTCGTGAACCAGCGCTCATCCCACGTCGTCTGATACAGTTCGAGGAAGGCGTCAATGATATTGGCGTAGTCTTCCAGGTAGCCGTTGAGCTTACTCTGGCCGTTCTTGTACGTTCGCAGCAGGCGGGGCATTTGCCCGGCATCCTCGACCAGCAGCGAATCCAGGATAAACTCACCACAGCGCACAGCAGCGGTTTCATAGTCCCTGCGATTGAGGACTCTCGCGGCCTCCGCCAGACTCGCCAGCATCAACCCGTTCCACGAGGTCAGAATTTTGTCGTCCAGCCCCGGCGGGATGCGCTGGGCGCGTGCAGCATATAATTTGTGCTTGATCGCGGTGATTTTCTCGCGCAGTTCTTCAACCGTGAGGCCGAGCCGCTGCGCCGCGACTGAATCCTCATTCGGCACATACAGGATATTGTGGCCTTCAAAGTTGCCGCCGCGCGTCGCCCCGTAGTATTCGATGGCAATCGGCGCATCGTCGCCCAGAAGGTCTTCCAGTTCGGCGATGCTCCACACGAAGAATTTGCCTTCTTCCCCCTCGCTGTCCGCGTCGGTCGCGCTGTAGAAGCCACCTTCGGGGGCGGTCATCTCCCGCAGGATGTAGTCGTAGACTTCCTCGGCGATCTGGCGATAGAAGTCATGCCCGGTGATCTGCCAAGCATGGAGATAGACCCGGCTGAGCTGCGCGTTGTCGTACAGCATCTTCTCGAAGTGCGGCACCAGCCAGATCGCATCCACACTGTAACGGGCAAAGCCGCCGCCGATCTGGTCATAGATTCCGCCCTGCGCCATTTTGCGAAGAGTGTGCGTGACCATGTGCAGAGCGCTGCCGTCTTTAGTACGGGCATAGCAGCGCAGCAGAAATTCGAGGTTCATCGGCTGCGGGAACTTGGGTGCGTCGTTGAAGCCGCCATGCATACGGTCGAATTCCTGATTGATGCGACGCAGCGCTTCGTTCAGCAGCCCCGCGTTCAGCGCATCAATATCCCCACCGATGCGCAGCAGATCACGCTTGAGCGCTCCGGTCAGGTCATCCGCCACCTTTTCCACTTCCTCGCGGCGGTTTCGGTAGGCGTCCATCACGCCCGACATGACCTGTTTGAAAGTGGGCATCCCGGCGTAGCGTGCATCTTTGGGGAAATAGGTGCCGCCGTAGAAGGGGCGGCCATCCGGCAGCAGAAAGACCGTCATCGGCCAACCACCGCGCCGTGTAAGCGCCTGCACCGCGCCCATATAGATATCGTCCACATCAGGGCGTTCCTCGCGGTCAACCTTGATGTTGACGAACAGGTCGTTCATCATGCGAGCGGTTTCGTCGTCCTCGAAGCTCTCATGCGCCATCACATGGCACCAGTGGCACGCGCTGTAGCCCACGCTCAGCAGCACGGGCTTGTCTTCGGCTTTCGCTTTGTGGAAGGCTTCATCGCCCCAGGGATACCAATCAACGGGATTGTCTTTGTGTTGCAGCAGATAGGGGCTTGTTTCGTCTTTAAGTCGGTTCATCCAAATCTTCCCAATTTCGTTTACGAATATTTTCAAGTGCTTCGCTCGTCCAATTCATCTGTTCACGCAGGAACACTGCTGGGAGCAGTACGCGCACTCGCTGATGAAGGCATTCGGTCGTCTGGCCCGAATCAGTCAGATCTCGATCTTGTGACACCAGAAAGTCCACCTTTGCCGCTATCGCCGCCAATGCTACATGCACATCTTTGGGGTCGCGCACAAGATCGAGATTCGCTTCAATCTCAGTGGTTGAAGGTGAATCAACCTGTTCAAATGCGCTGGCAATTAGGAAATCTTCAAAGTCCGAAAGTCGAGCGGGACTGATGTGGTCTACGGCTTTTCGTGCCTCTTCAATGATGATCGAAGACAGACAAAGTTGAAAATCGCCGTTGAGGGCGTGTTGCAGAACAGCGTAGGGAAAGCGAGGCCATATGCTGCCTGCCACTAATATGTTTGCATCCACCATCACCCGTCGCTTAACGGCCATGTCGCTGATCGTGAAGTTCCTGGCGGACGCGCTCGACCGCAGCCTCGATGTCTTCTTCGGTTAGGCCACGTTCCCCAATTTCTTTACCGAAGGTGCTTACCCCTGTTTCCCAACGCTTACGTGCCTGTGACCGTCGTTCAGAGGTAAGCGCTTCATATTCCTCTATGGACAGGATGACCGCAACCGGAGCGCCATCCTGCTCAAGGACAACGTTTTCGTGACCGCTTTGAAGTCGCTCTACGATTCGTGCATCTTCTATGGACAGTGCAACAGAAGGCAGATTATGGCTCATCTCATATTATTCCATTCGTGCCGTGCGTACCCAAATTCTACCACGTCAGCAGCGGCGGCTGGTCATCCTCGTTGAGTTCGGAATCGCGCCAGAATTTTTCCAGCCAGTCCAGCAGTTTGCGGGTGACTTCGGGAGTCAGGCGCACCGCCGCTTCAAAGTTATTGGGGCTGAAGGCGTACAGATTGGTGTAGTACTTGCGCGAGATGCAGATCAGGTAATCATGCTCCCAGCGAGCAGGCCCCCACAGGAACGCCAGCCCTCCCTGATCACGCCGCATCAGTTCCAGCCAGCGCGACCGATCCACGTCATTGAGCGAGCGCAGCCCGAAGCGCAGCGTCAGCATCGAGCCATAGGTAAAGGCCATCTGCACCACACGGGTGGCTGCGTCCGCCTCAAACACGACCTGTGCCGCGTTGTCCTGGGTGGTGATGGTGGCAACACCGCGCTCGTTTTTCGTCCCTAACCCTCGGAAACTGATGTTGGACATCAGTGGCATCCGCTGGAAGCGCGTGGCGAGTTCAATATCAAGGTCAATTTCGCCATTGAAAAACTGCTGGAGCATCCAGGGCGGGGCAGCCGTTGGACTCGGCTCGATTTTGATCTCATCCGGTTTCTTGACCCCGGTCGCTTGCAAGGAAGGCTGCAAGGCGGATTGTGAAGCTGCCGGAAGATCGTTCTGAGGACGGAGCACGATGCCTTTGGGCTGTAAGGCGTGAATGGTGCGTTCGACGATCTCACGCTTATCAAGGGCGCGGTCGTGCTCGAACAGCGGTGACAGTTCACGGGTATCGTCTGAATCGGGAATTGGTTCGTTGTTCATGCCGCTGCAACCTCAGGATCAGAGTGGAAGCATCTTATTGCATCTACTCTCATTATGCACTCAGGATGTCAATTTAACATTATAGAAATTAAAACATGGGAACAGATTTTCTCACACCGTCCGAGTCGGCGATGTGGCATCAGCCATCCTGCTATCCCTGCGCTTAGCCGCTATTCGGCAAGAACTTGTGCTTTTCTAACGTTTCCCGTGTAGACTTGTCCGAAACCTAACAGAACAAGGTGTAACACCTATCATGTTCCCAAACCCGAATAACAACCGCAACAATGACGACAAAAAGCCGGGTTCAAACCCGTCTCCACCCAATATGCCTGAATGGCGAAGGTGGATCTGGCCGGCGTTGTCGCTGCTGATTCTGCTGTGGGTGTTCGTGCAGTTCAGCGCCTTCGGCGGCAACACCCAGGCGCAGGAAATCCCCTATAACCTGCTGCTGGAACAGGCCGAAGCGGGCAACGTGGACGAAATCGCCATCCGCGCCAGCGACGCAACCGGACGTTTTGAAGCGCCTGTGCTGAACCCGGCCACCAATCAGGAAATCACGGATTTCCGCGCTCGGCTTCTCCCCGGCGAGAACGACAATCAGCGTCTCACCGATGCCCTGCTGAACAGTGATGCCGAAATTATTCCGCAGTCCAACGACACCTCGCCGCTGCTGGTGATTCTGGCGAACTGGGTGCCGCTGCTGCTGATTATCGGCTTTTTCATCTGGACGGCGCGCCGCGCACAGCGCCAGATGAACGGCGCTTTTGGCTTCGGGCGGACTCAGGCGCGTGAGTACACTGTCGAGCGCCCGCAGGTGACGTTTGAAGACGTGGCCGGGCAGGACGCGGCCAAGAATGAACTGAAGGAAATTGTCGATTTTCTGCGCGAACCGGATAAGTATATCGCGCTCGGCGCCCGTATCCCGCGTGGTGTGCTGCTGATTGGCCCGCCAGGGACAGGTAAGACGCTGCTGGCGCGGGCGGTCGCGGGGGAAGCAAGCGTGTCCTTCTTCAGCATCGCCGCTTCGGAATTCGTAGAAATGTTCGTCGGTGTCGGTGCGTCGCGCGTTCGTGACCTGTTCAAGCGGGCGAAGGACAATGCGCCCAGCATCGTCTTTATCGACGAAATCGACGCGGTTGGCCGGCAGCGCGGCGCAGGGCTGGGCGGCGGCAACGATGAGCGTGAGCAGACGCTGAACCAGATGCTGGCCGAGATGGATGGCTTCGACCAGACCGAGAGTGTGATCGTGATGGCGGCGACCAACCGCCCCGACGTGCTCGACCCAGCGCTGCTGCGTCCCGGTCGCTTTGATCGTCAGGTCACGGTGGATGTGCCCGACCGCGCAGGCCGTTTCTCCATCCTCAAGATTCACACACGCGGTAAGCCGCTGGACAGCAGTGTCGATCTGGAAATGCTGGCGCGGGGGACGATTGGTTTCTCCGGTGCTGATCTGGCAAATCTGGCGAATGAGGCTGCGCTGACCGCCGCCCGCCGCAACGCGAAGAAAATCACCCGGCGCGATTTTTCCGATGCCTTCGACCGGATCGTCCTGGGCACGGAACGCCCGCCGCTGAGCAATGTTCAGGAGCGGCGTGTGGTGGCGTTCCATGAAGCCGGTCATGCACTGGTGGCGACGCTGACCCCCGCCGCCGACCCGATCAACAAAGTGACGATTGTCCCGCGCGGACGTGCGCTCGGTGTGGCCTTCCAGCTTCCGCTGGATGACATCCGTAACGTCTCCCGCACCTATCTCAATGCCCGCATGAAAGTGGCGCTGGGTGGGCGCGCGGCGGAGCAGATTGTCTTTGGTGAGATTACATCCGGCGCTGAAAGTGATCTCCGCTATGTGACTTCCTCGGCACGGCGCATGGTGGCGCAGTTCGGGATGAGCGAAGCCATCGGCCCGCTGAATTTCGGCGATGATGATCGTCAGCCGTTCCTGGGCTATTCGCTCTCGCAGGGGCGCAACTACAGTGAAGAAACCGCCGCCAAGATCGACACCGAAGTGCGCCGCATCGTGGACGAAGCCTACGAAACGACGCTGGAACTGCTCTCACAGAACCGCGATAAGCTGGAAGCGCTGGCCGAAGCCCTGCTGACTCATGAAGTGGTCGATCAGGAAATGCTGCTGGAAGTGACCGGGCTGAACCGCGAAGCTGCCAACGTCAGCAACGCCCATTTCACCGATAAGGAGAAGGCCGAGCATACGATGGCGGGGATGACCCCCACGCAGCCCGACTCCAACGGTGGGCAGGCACACACCGAAGAACCGACCGTTCCCGGCGATAGCCAGGGCAGCTAATTTCTGGCTGAAAACCACTGCCTCTCTCCCAATGCCTCTTGCGTTTGAATACCTTACCCAGTCCCCTCTCCCAAAAGAGAGGGGTTTGGGGTGAAGGCTGAATTGATGAACCGCCCGCAGCAGCAATCTCCCCAGGAATACTTTCGCCTCCTGCTTGTGACGGTCGTCGGGCAGGCCTACGCCGCCGCCGGATACACCCTCGAAGAACGCCCCATGCAGTGGGCGGGCGGGCAGTTCCGTTTCAGCAAACCCCTTGAAAACGAACAGCGCCACAGCATCGACTATCAACTGCTGGCCTATACCGATACGGAATGGTCATCGGGGATGCCCTCGCGCTTTCGGGTGACGCTCTCCCGCGCCGATGGTGTACGGCGGACGCTGAGTGCGCTGGTGGTCGAGGATTTTGGCGTGGCTATTCTGCCGGATGCTGACCACTGGTGGACATATCGGACGACTCAGGAACTCGGTCACGCGCTGGCAGAGGCGGGGCATCTGGTCGTCGGCTATGGCCTGGGCTGGCTTTCGGGGGATCTGGTACCACCTGCTGACGAACATCAAGCGTCGGAATAGCGTCAGGTTAGCAGCATTGACAGGCTTTGCCCGCCCCTGTGATAATGCCCCTCTGTACAAAAATCGGCATATCAACAGGAAAACGGATGTTTAAACGAACAAGGCACAGAGGCTATAAGACCGAACCCCTTCGATCTCCTTTGCGACCTTTCTACATGATGTTTATTGGTTTCGTGTTCGCAGGACTGCTGGCCGGATGCAGCCTCGCCGGGGACAGCGTAACCTATGTGATCGTCACCGGGGAACCCCCTGCGGATGGTCAGCCTCCCATCGGACAGGTTGGACAGGCGCCGCAGGATGTCGTGGGTCAATCCATTGCACAGACCATTCCCACATTGCCTCCTACCGCCACGCCCATCCCACCGACTCCAACTTCTGATGTTGATCCGCAGACCGCGCTGCAAATGGGCGACCGTTATCTGTTTGATGGTTATCTCGAAAACGCGGTGCTGAGCTATCAGAATGTGCTGGCGCGAGACGAAGCCGCCCCTGAACTTCGAGCCGCCGCCGCCTTCAATATGGGACAGGCTGCCCTGCGCGAAGGCCTGTTCGATGAATCTGTGAGCGCCCTGACGACTCTGATCACCACATTCCCCAATGACACACGCATCCCACAGGCTTACTTCCTGCGCGGGGATGCTTACCTGGGCTTATCGGAATGGCAGTTGGCGCTCGATGATTTTCGGCAGTATCTCGCCCTGCGACCCGGCCTGGTGGATAGCTACGCCTATGAGCGCATCGGTGATGCACAGGTCGCGCTCGGTGCCCTGCCCGACGCGCTCAACAGTTACACCGCCGCCGCTGATGCCGGGCGCAGCCTTGCGCCTGGTCTTGCCCTGCGAGAGAAAGTGGCGCGGGTTTACCTGACCAGTGGACAGATCGAGCAGGCCGTCGCACAGTATGACGCGATTCTCGCAGTGGCGGAAAATGCCCCGTATCGCGCTCAGATCGAGTATGCGGCGGCTTCTGCCCTATTGGAAGGTGGGCAGACGGAACTCGGCCTGAACCGGATGCAGCGTGTGATGGATGAATACCCTGCGACTGCGCAGGCCTATGACGCGCTCGGTGTGCTGCTGGAAAACGGACGCACAGTAAACGCCTATCAGCGCGGGCGAATCGCCTACTTCAATGGCGCGTATCAGGAAGCGATTACGGCCTTTAATGAATTTACGACCGAGACACTGCTGTCGGGAATCCCGGCGGAACTCCATCTGCTGCTGGGCCGCGCCTATCGTGAGGTGGGCAATCCCGAAGCCGCGCTGGTCGCCTTCCAGACCATCGTCGAGCAGTACCCCACTGATCCGCTTTTTGGCGAGGCGCTGCTGGAACAGGGACGAACGCGCTTCCTGGCGGGTGAAATCGACCAGGCCATTGAGCGCTATCTCGCCATCGCCAGCACCTACAGCACGCTAACACCGACCGCCGCCGAAGCACTGTGGCGGGCGGGTTATCTGTACACGACCAACGGAAGGCCAGAACAGGGCATCCCGATTTTCGAGCAGTTGGCCGATCTCTATCCCAACACCACCCAGGCCGCGAGTGGGTTGGCGATTGCCGCGTCTGCTGCGCTGACCGCGGGGAACGACCTTGCGGCGGAAAATCTGTTTGGGCGTTTAGCTGCGACCTCCAGCGGAACGGATGCGGCCTCGGCCTATTTGCAGCTTGGCAGGCTGGCGCTCGAACGCGGGGAGCAGAGCCTCGCGCAGCAGGCTTTCGATCAGGCCGCTGCCGCTGCGCCCGACAGCTACTTCGGTGCGCGCGCCCGTGATCTTGTGGCAGGCCGCGCACCCTTTACGCCGCCCGCGCAATACGTTTTCACCTTTGATGAACTGGCCGAAATCACCGCCGCCGAGGACTGGCTGCGGCAGACGTTCGCTGTGACGCAGGAAGGCCCGCTCTGGCCGCTGTCGCCGCAGCTTGAAGCTGATGCCGGGCTGCTGCGTGCCCGTGAGCTGTGGACGGTCGGCGTGTTCGATGCCGCCGAAACCGAGTTTTTCGATGTGCTTGAACGCTATGAGGAGGACGGACTCGCCTCCTATCAACTGGCCGTGTTCCTGCGCAGCATCGGCGCACTTTCGCCCTCGCTTCAAGGGGCGGCGAACGTCATTACCGCTTCCGGCGTGGGCACACTGGATGCGCCGCGCTACATCGCCCGGATGCGCTATCCCGCCTACTATCGGGATGAAGTGCTGCGGCTGGCGCAGGAGTACGAGTTCGATCCGCTGCTGCTGTTCGCGCTCATCCGGCATGAAAGCCTGTTCGACACTTACGCGACTGCTGCCGCCGGGGAGAAGGGTCTGACGCAGGTTATCCCCGACACCGCCGCCTACATCGCCGAGCAGTTGAACTGGCCGGATTACCAGCACAGCGATCTGTTCCGTCCGTATGCCGGGATTGCCTTTGGCGCGTTCTTCCTGAACGAGAATCTCGACCGCTTTGATGGCAACATCTACGCGGCGTTAGCGGGGTACAATGCCGGGCCGGGGCGGGCGATTGACTGGCTGGAAATTTCTGGTGGCGACCCCGATCTGTTTATGGCAGCCATTACCATCGAGAGCACGCAGCTTTACGTGCAGCGCATCTACAGCCACCACAGCATCTACCGGGTTTTGTACGGCGCTCCAGAGTGAGCAGCGCACCACACCAACAAAAAGGGCGAGCCAGCAGGTTCGCCCTTTTCGAATGAATACGTGTCGAAAACAAATTTCAAGTAAGCAGCGTAAACAGCCTCGCTGCGCGGCGCGTGGCTTCTTCGATCATTCCGACACACCCACCGCGCTGATGAAGTTTTATGAGGCGTTGTTGGGCACCTGCGCCAGCATCGCGCGGACCTTCGCCACCAGGTCATGATGCAGAATTGGCTTGGGCAGATAATCATTTGCCCCCGCTTCCATGCCGCGCATCACGCTTTCCGCATCGCCACGTGCCGAAAGAATCAGCACAGGTGTCTGCCCGGTGTCGTCGCGTTCACGAATCACATTGCACAGTTCGATCCCATTCATCCCCGGCATCATCACATCCAGGATAATCAAATCCGGTGTACTCTGGTTCAGGACGGCCAGCGCAGCGTTGGCATCTTTGGCCTTGATGACGCTGAAGCCCCCGCGCTCCAGCATGATGCCAATCAGGGTCAGTGCGCCGATTTCGTCATCAACGACCAGGATGTTCTTCTTCATGCAGGCCTCCGCTCCAGCCGCGTCCGTAAAGTCACTTTCACAGCCTTCTTCTCATTCAGCAATCAATCCTCTCTCCATCATACGCTCTGAATGATGAGTGACAGGATTAAGATCGGGTTCATGCTAATCATGCTTCAGTTTACCATTATTCATCATTAAGGCGCAAATACTATCACGACCAATCGCTGCGTGTTCTGGCAGGCGCCGAGCATTTTTCGGGGTATCTGTGTGGCAGGGTTTGCGCTATGCTTAGTGCGTTTTTGTCTCTTTGATTCAGATTCAGCATTGGGAGTAAACGCCTTGTTTTTACGGAAAAGACTGATTTTTCTCTGGAGTCTTTTGCTTATTCTGTTGTTTTCGGCGGCCATCGCCAGCGCACAGGATGCAACACCAGAAGCAACGCCCGACCCTTCCGAGGGCTATGTCATTCCGGCTGACCCGGAAGGGCTTGATCTCGATACCGTCATCGCAACCGTGCGCGATGAAGAGATTACCCTGGGCGAGTTCCGCCAGCGGGTGCGGCTGGAGCGCTTCCGCTTTTATCAGCAGGTCAACGAATTTGTCTCTCAGCAGGAACAGGGCGCACAGCTTCTCAACCTGGACGACCCGGCGAATCCCGCTGCCGGGCAGATTCGTGGTTTCCTCGAACTGTTCATGGACGACTGGCAGATCGGTGAGCAGGTGCTTCAGATTATGACCCGCGAGAGCGTCTACCGCCAGGAAGCCGAAGCGCGAGGCCTGACCGTCGATGACTGCGCCCTGATGCAGCAGTGGACGCTGGATTTAAACCTCGAAGCGCCCGCTGACTGCACTCCACCTGCCGGGTATGAAGAAGCCCGCCAGCTTTTCGTGCAGCGGGCGGCGGCCTATGCTGGCTTCACCGAAGAACAGTTGGATGAACTGGCGCGTGCCCGTGCCCAGCGTGATCTGGTGGACGAGGCCGTTCGCGCCGAAGTCAGCGTGACTGATGTTGAAACCGTCACCACTCGCCACATCCGTGTCACCGATGAAGCGACTGCCAATGAAGTCTACGAACGGGCGCTGGCGGGCGAGGACTTCCTCGATCTGCTGGTGGAATATTCCGAGGACACGGGCAGAGGGGGTGAACTTCAGCCGTTCGGCGCAGGGCAGATGGTCGCACCATTTGAAGAAGCTGCCTTCAACGCCGAAGTCGGGGAAATCGTCGGCCCGGTGCAATCCGAATTCGGCTATCACATTATCGAAGTGCTGAACCGTGAACGTCAGCTTCGCCTCAGCGGCATCGTGCTGGCGACCGAAGATGAAGCCAACACCGCCGTCCGCCTGCTTAATGACGGCCAACCGATTGCTGAACTGGCGCAGTTGTACTCGCTTGACCCCAACACCCGCAGCAACGGCGGGGATCTCGGTGTGGTGTCTCAGGGACAGATTCCGTCGGAAGAAGCCGATGCCGCTCTGTTCAGCGCAGCGGTTGGGGATACGGTCGGGCCGTTCCTGATTCAGGATAACTATTACGTCTTCCAGGTTACGGGTGAAGAACCGCAAATCACCGCCCGTCACATTCTGGTGGAAACCGAAGCCGAAGCGCAGGACATCCTGGCGCGGCTGAGCGCGGGCGAAGACTTCGCGCAGTTGGCGAAGTTGTCACTTGATACCAGCGGTGGCGCGGCGGGCGATACGCTGGCCTACTACTCTCAGGGGCAGCGGCGCGGGGCGTGGGCGCGGGGTGAAGTGCTTGATCCCAATTCCGGTGTACGGATGCAGGACGTGTTCCCGAACCTCGTCGATGCCGCTTTCGCAGCCGAAGCAGGGGACATTCTGCCGCCTTCGCAGCAGGCCACACTCGGTTTTTTTGTGACGCAGGTGGTGGAAAAAGGCACCCGCGCCGCTACACCCGAAGAAGTGACCGCCGCACAGGATGAAGCAGTGCTGGCATGGCAGGAAACTAACCTGGGCGACGAGGCTGACATTGAGCGTAACGATCTGTGGCGGGATGCCGTTCCGCAGGATCCGCTGCCGTCTGCGCTGGGGCCGGTGCTGGGCGAACTCGACGACGACGTGGCTGCCATTCGCGAACAGGTTCTGGCCGAACGCGCCGAGAACAGCATCGTGAATACGCTGGGACGAACGATTGTCCCTGAACCGACTGAAGTGTTCGAGCTGCTGCCGGAAATCACGCCGGAAGCCACATCCGAAGGGGAAGCCACCCCGGAAGCGACTCCAGCGGGCGGGTGAGGATAATCAGGGCGTTCCTGAAGCCACCCCAGAATGGTGTTTGCGGCAAAAACGCTTCTTGATTTTTAGTGCATCCGTAGGGGCGAAGCATGCTTCGCCCCATTTTACACAAACGGGACGATCAACACGTCCCGTTTGTGCATCTCGTCAATGGCTGAGTCTTACAGGTCGGAGCCGCCGCGTGATTCGTCCAGCGTGACCTCGACTTCGCCATCGCTGCCCGCTGCTGCATGGCTCACCAGCAGCGTATAAGTACCATCCGCAGGGGCTTCCCATGCTTCGATCAGCGCATTAAAGTCCTGTGCAGCCGCATCCACGTCATCATTGGTGAAGATGGGGTTCCCATCCTCGTCCAGAATGATAATGAGCGGATCGACCGCACGATCAGGCGAGTCGGCACGAATGTCCAACAGGTCACCTTCCGCCGCCTCGAACGTAAATTCGTGCGTCCGCCCCAGCGCCATATTGATCGTTTCCGTCTCGCCCAGGGTCAGTTCTCCACCGTCCACCACCTCGGTTTCGATCATCCGCACATACGTCAGGAAATCGTTCGCGCCGCTGTCCATATCCTCCAGCAGCAGGCTGTAGGTGCCCCGGCTGAGGAAGTTGTTGGCGTTTTCCGGCTCGATCTCGATAATGCGTGTGTATTCGTCCACTGCACCCGCATAATCCCCCTGCTCCACGAACAGCCCGGCGCGGTTCTGGTAATAGGTCAGGTTGTCAGGGTCGAGTTCAATCAGGGCGTTATAGTCGTCCAGGGCACGGTCATAATTGCGTTCCAGCGTGTAGAGATTGGCGCGTTCCAGCAGCGGACGGGCAAGCGGAAGATAGCCGCTGTCAATCGCTGCCGTAAAATCATTGATCGCGTCGGCATTTTCGCCCTGAATCGCCAGGAAAGAGGCGCGTTCCATATAGGCAAAAGGGTACTGCGGATCGAGGTCAATGGCGCGGTTGAAGTAATCCAGCCCTTCCTGCACATTCCCCGCGCTCAGCTCCAGCACACCAAGCAGGGTCAGCACCGATGGATTTTCCCCGCCGAGTTCTGCGGCGCGGCTTAGATCGGTTTCAGCATTTTCGCTGGTGCCCTCGCTCTGTTCGGTCAGCGCCCGGAACAGCCATGCAAAGGTATTGTCGTAATCCAGTTTCAGAATGGCGTTGAGGTCTTCGCTGGCGCGGGCATAATCGCCCTGAAACAGCCAGTAGAACGCACGCAGGGTAAGCGGCGCGGTATCGTCCGGGTTTTCCTCGACCTGCTGGTTATAGGTGTCCAGCACACTATCGTCCAATGACCCACCCGCCAGGGACAGTCCATAGGCGCGGTCGCTCAGCGCCATCATATAATCTCCGGCCAGCAGTGCTGCCTCACTGCGCTGGATGTAGCCTTCTCCATCATTCGGCGCAAGCTGAATCACGCAGGTAAAGGCTTCCACCGCCGCTGCATAATCGCCTTCGAGCAGCGCTCCTTCGCCCACTGCGCGATAATCCTCGCGGGAGCGGCAGTCCACTGGCTGTGCCAGAGCAGGCGTTATCGTGAGCATCAGCACCAGCGCACACAGACTGCTGATTCCAAAACGCCGTAAAAGGCGGCCAAATCGCTTTTGCATCAGGAAATCTCCTCTTTGCATCGTTTTCCAGGATGACGATACACCAGAATCACGACGGTGGTAGGGGCAAGATGCGACAGGCCGCTAAGTACAGTAAAAGAAGCAATGAGCAATGAGCGATGAGTTTTTGAACTCAGACACACGTTCATCACCGCGTTTTCAATTTGCTTGTCCTTAGTATAACCTGAGTTTCAGATAGCTCTACTCAAGCCACTTACACAACAACCTCACCCCCCGACCCCCTCTCCACTGCGTAGAGAGGGGGAGCAGAACGAGTCAGAAAGGTTCTTTAAGTCCCCTCTCCATGCAATGGGGAGGGGATTTAGGAGTGGGGTTTCTGCTATAGTACCTATCCAAAACTGAGGTTCGTATAAGGACCATCTAAAGCGACCTACCTGTAGGGGCGGGGCGCCTCGCCCGTACCAAAACAGATCAGCATTCTCATTTTGTTGATGTACTAGTACATTGACTATCCAAAGCTGCCTACCTGTAGGGGCGCAGCGCGCTGCGCCCGTACCAACGCAACCCATCATTCTCATTTTGTTGATGTACTAGAGGCTGAAACGTCTGACCGCGCTGAGCAGATCGTCCTTAAGGGCTTCGGTGGTCGGGGGTGTATGGTCAAGGCGCAGCACACGAAAGTACAGGCTGCTGAGAAGATGACGAATGTTCTGGTAAGTGGCGTGAACCACGACATCAAATTCACCGCCGATATGCTGCGTGTGCCATTCATGAAACTCGTTCAGCCAGCCCTTCAGCACGGTTTCATTCAGCAGATCACGCTTGAGGATTTCGCCCACCGCCAGCGCCAGCCGTTCATCCTCGTCGTGGATGTAGACGGTGCGGGTTGGCTCCAGCATTTTGTCGGAGATGGCGGTCAGAATCCGCAGCAAATCACCGCCGTCCAGATGGGGACTGCGCGAAAGATGCCGCAGCAGATCGGCTCCATGTGCCAGACTGTGCGCCCAACCACGCCCTTCCACGTACCCGCGCAGGTCGCGCTCGTCCTTGAGATAGTCCAACGTCACTTCCAGCAGTGCTTTTACTTCTTCCGCTGTGAGGAAGTGGGTTTCGTTATCCTGGTACACCACCAGTCCAAGCGCCAGCGCGGAAAACGACCGCTGAAATACCGTGTCGGTCGCCATTTCCCCGATGCCCACACGCATCCCCTCAAGCAGCCTGTCGCGCATCTGGCGCAGTTCCGCCGGGGTGTACTGTGGCTCGCGGATGACCCAGTGCATCAGCGTGGTAAAGCCGTATTCATCGCGAAGCTGAGAGTCGGTCGAGGCCAGCAGATCAATCAGCACCGGGAGCAGCGCACTGGGCGAGGGGTCATCGGGCACGGCATAGCTGCGATCTGTAATCGACTGCCAGAAGTGTTTGTCATAGGTCGTCATGCCATTACGCGCCTTTTCTGCCCAAAATCAGCAGATAGTTGTGGTCGAAGGCCGCCTCTGCCGTGCCGACATAACGCGGCTTGATCCATTCAGCGACGGCCTGTGGCGCCTGCGCCAGCATCACCTGAAGCCGTTCGATGACTTCTGGCGAATTGCCCTGCCGCTCCGCCCAGGGGAGGAGCTTCGTCCCGGCTTTGCTGGTGATTTCGACACGCTCCACGCTTAACCCCGCGTCCAGATACATCCCACGCCATTCGTATTCGGCGAAGGCGCGATGATGGCTAGGATCACGCAGCTTCTCGAAGGCATCAATATAGCGGGCGGCCTGATCGTCTTCGGGCTGCACATGATCTTCAATTAACAGCCACCCGCCGGGTTTGAGGATGCGGGCACATTCCTGCACGAAGCGGAAACAGTCGGGGAAGTGATGCGGTGCAATTCGGCACGTCACCAGATCAAAGCTGCCGTCAGCAAACGCCATATTTTCGGCATCGGTCGCGGTGTAGACCACGTTCGCCGCTTTCGGCGTGATAAAGTCGCGGGCAGCGTTCAGCATAGGCAGGGTGAGATCACCGGCAACCATGCGACGGACATGCGGCGCGATCAGCAGCGCAGTGTGACCGCCCCCGGTAGCGATGTCCAGTACCGTCCAGTGAGCTTGCGGCGCGGCCATTTCCAGCAGCAGATGCAGATCATCGCCGCTGGCATGGGTGCTGCTGGTGACATAGCTGTGGGCGTACTGCCCGAAGCGCTGCTGCGAGAGCGATTTTGAGTCATCCGTACTCATGTACCTGTCCTTTGCGAAGGATGGGACGTGCGCAAGTCCCAGGCGAATACGTTTAGCATAACACCAAATCGACTCACGTCTCGTACCACACCACCCCGATTTTCACCTGTACAGGGTATAATTGTCTGTGTCCATTCAAAAATCTGTAATTCATGAACAGAATCATTCCTGCCGAACGGCTGCATCAGCGTGCGGTCGAACTCGGCTTTAATCTTGTTGGTCTTACCCCTGCTGCCCCTGCCCCAACCCTCGACGCTTATCTCGGCTGGATTGATGCTGAAATGCACGGCTCAATGGGCTACATGGCGCGACCTGATCGGGTGGAGCGGCGGCGCAACCTGAACATGATCCTGCCCGGTGTGCGGTCGCTGGTGATGGTCGGGCTGGATTATCACGCACTGAACATCCCGTCCGAACTTCTGAACGACCCGGCACGGGGACGCATCGCCAGTTATGCCTGGGGGGCGGATTATCATGACCTGATGACACCGCGCCTGGAAACGCTGGCGGCGTGGCTGCGCGAGGAAGCAGGCGGCGACTCTGTCCACCGCGTTTATGTGGATACCGGGGCGATCCTCGAACGGAGTCATGCGCAGCAGGCCGGGTTGGGTTTCGTGGGGAAGAACACCATGCTGATTCATCCCCGCCGGGGCAGTTTCTTCTTTCTGGGCGAAATCCTCACCACGCTGGAATTCGATGCCTATGATACGCCTGTGGCAGAGACGATGTGTGGGCGCTGCACCCGCTGCCTGACGGCCTGCCCGACCAGCGCCTTTCCGCGACCGCATGTACTGGACGCCCGCCGCTGCATCAGCTACCTGACCATCGAACACAAAGGCTGGGTTGACCCCACCCTTCGCCCGTTAATGGGTAATTGGGTATATGGCTGTGACATCTGTCAGGACGTATGCCCCTGGCAGCGCTTCACCATGCCCACACAGGAAAGCGCGTTTTTCCCGGTTGATGTTGATCGCGCTGCACCGCGCCTGCTCGATTTGCTCGCGCTAAATGATTCCGCGTTTCAGGCATGGTTTGCCGACTCGGCTGTTGCCAGAATCAAACGGGAACGGCTGGTGCGCAATGCCTGTGTCGCCGCCGGGAACTGGCGCGACGAAGCCGCCCTGCCGCCGCTGATGACGCTGCTGGACGACCCCAGTTCGTTGATTCGTGGGCATGCGGCCTGGGCGCTCGGCCAGTTGAAAACATCGGCGGCGCGGCGTACACTGGCGAAGCGTCTCGAGCATGAACAGAATACAGTTGTTCGGATGGAAGTGGCGGGCGCGTTGAAGGAGATCGAGGCTTAAAGCATTGGTTTGACGTGTTCGGTCCGGTTCACGCGCTCACTGATAAGAAACTGATAGGCGGCTTCCGGTGTTCGCATCGCGCGCACCTCGACCGACAGATAAGTTTGTGTGCTGTGCCAGAGGAACGCCCCATACACATTGTAGATTGCTTCCGTTCGCCCGACGATGACCACTGTCCCCAGATTGGACGGGCACCACTTCGGGATCAGATCGTGATCTTCGATAGTGAGATAACTGTTGCGCAGATCAAGGATCACATGAACAGGATGGCTCATATTCTGAACGCCCTGCCAGATCGTATCCATCGTGGTATACAATCGTGCCGCAGTCCATTTGCCATCCAGCCCACAGTAAAGGACGCGCTTGCTTTTGTCGCACCAGCGAATCGTTGCACCCATGTCTTTTACCCACCTCTCGTCGGCACCACTCATTTTAGGATAACCGCAAATGGGGTGGGAGATGTCGCAATTTTTCTCAGACTTTCGATTGATTTCTCTGTGCAAATCTTCTGTAAAAATCGGCGTACTTCTTAGCTTCGCGCTAACATCGTTCTGGCTGCGGATGCCTTATGCCCCCGGCACCTATGATCCGCTCTATGGAGCAGGTTTTTTGCTGTCGCTGCCCATTGCCCTGACCATCTTCGCATGGCTGCTCGGTGGGCTGCCCGGTCTTGGTCAACTGCTGCGGGATCCGATACGCCGAGTGTGGGCGGTGGCGCTGGTCGGGTTGGCGGTGTGGATGTGGCTTTCGGTACGCTGGTCGTTTATGTCCGGGCATGGTCAGCCCAATGTCGCGCAGAGCACGGCCTTTCAGTTCAGCATGGTCGTGCTGTGGGCGCTGGCCGCTGCCTGTGCCGGGCCACCGCCGCGCTCGGTCGCTGTGGTGATAATCATCAGCGCCGGACTCAATACCCTGCTTGCCCTGCTGCAAACAGCACAGCAGGGTGCGGTCGGTTTAAGTGTTTTGGGCGAATTCGGCTACCGAGCAGAAGCGACAGGCGCACCTGTGCTTATGTCTGGTGGTCTTCGCTGGCTTCGTCCCTTTGGGCTTCTGCCACATCCCAATATGCTGGCGGGCATCCTCACCGTCGGTTTTCTGGCGACACCGGTTCTTATGTCGCTGATGCGCGGTAAGGCGCGGCTGATCGCGGTCGGGGTGATCGTCTTCGTGCTGTGGGGGCTGCTGCTGACATTTTCACGAGCGGCCTTGCTTGGCACAGCGGCGGGAGCGTTCGCCCTGCTGCCCGTTTTATGGCGCTGGCTGCGGCGGCGCGAGAACACGCGGTGGGTGCTGCTGGCAATTGGTGCTTGCCTAATAACGGGGGCGGTTTTCGGTTACAGCTATCGCGACCTGTTGATTGTGCGTACCGGAATCGGCGGCGAAAACACCGAAATGCGCTCAATTGCGGATCGCTGGGTGTTCTCGCTGTTTGCCTATCGTGCGCTCACGGAGAGCAATCAGACGTTGTTCTTCGGCCTGGGGGCGGGCAACTTTCCCTGGCGCAGCAGTTATTACCTGGCCGAAACCGATTACGATCTGCGCGGCAATAACGTGCATCACATCTTTCTCTCTGCACTGGTGGAAACGGGAATCGTCGGCTATGGGCTGTTCGTGCTGGCGGTCTTTGCCGGCTTTGAAGCGGGGTTGCGAGCTTTAAAGCCAGATGGGCTGAACGCGGATTTTGTGGCGCGTGCCTGCTTTCTGGCCGGGGTAGTGGCCTATGGCATCATTGGTCTGTTCGACCACTACCCCTGGACAATGCTGCAATTTCAAACGCTGTGGTGGGGGCTGCTGGCGATGAGCGCGGTTCCCCTCAATCAGCCTTCGCCGCCTGGTTCCTCGGTGCCATCTCCTCCGCCTTCAGCATTTTCCGGCGTGGCGGTTTCACCCGCTTCATCTGTGCCTTCTGCTTCAGAGTCGGGTTCGGGCGTCACTTCGCCTTCGATAAAGTCCTGTACCGCTTCGGCGATTTCTTCCTCCGTCAGCGAAGGAGGAACCACCACTTCCCGATCAAGCAGTTCTACCGGGAGCTGGAACATGAGATCGTTGTTATAAGGCTGTGGCGCGTTCGGCGCACCATTCACATTGCCTTCGTCGTCGGTCGGAACGGTAATCCATGCCCCGGAGGGAATGTACTGCACGAAGCCGTCGTATTCGGCGATGCCGCTGCCTTCGATCAGGCTGATCCCGATTTCGTTTTCTGGGCGGGTGCGGAAATAGGCGGTTGAGCCAAGCGCGACGTTGATGCCGTTGACGTTAACCTCAACACGACCAGCACCTTCGGGGGTCTGCACCATGATGCCGCTGTCGGGCGCTTCGGCGCAGGGTGCATCCCCGATACCACTGCGGAAGTAAAAGGCCTGCATCGGCCCGAATACAGGGGCACCGGGTTCGCCGACCGCGAGCGTTGTCACGTCAACATCAGCCGTAACCGCTGCTGCCTCAACCCAGCCATGACTGCCGTCTTCCAGCCGTACCCGCAGCCAGCTTCCATCTTCCAGCCGTCCGTTGGCGGTGAGCGTACCCCCTGCGGCTGCGGTCGAAAGCACATTCCCACCCGGCATATCGAGAACATCGACCGCCGCCGTTGGTGTTAAGGCCGCCGTTGGCAGTTGTTCGGCTGCATTCTCAATTTCGACGTTGCCGAACAGCACGAACGTCACGTTCTGCCCCGGCAGCGCATCCGGCAGATTGGCCTGCAAACGCATGACCGCCACGCCCCAGGCATTGCTGGTGGTATCCAGCCCGCTTAGTTGAAGCGACTGCACGTTGGTCACGTCCACGATGTCGCCCGTTTGCTGGAAGGTAAAGCCTTCTGTCCCTTCGCGAGCGGTCGCATTTATCTGAATATTGCCATAGCAAATCTGGTTGCGCCCGGCACCCTGACAGGCTTCATCGGCAGCGTTCAGCGCCTGCTGCACAATGACCGGACATACGTCCTGTGCGAAGGCCACTGCGGGCGCGAGGCACAGCACCAGCAGCGGCCAATACCATACGCGGTGTAAGCGTCGCATCGGGTATCTCCTTGTCCTTACGAATATGTCATGCCTCAGTGTATGGAGAACATCCCGAATGGCAAGCCAATCGGAAAAAAAATTTATAGTCCGCCTAAATTTGTTAGAAATCAGTTATAAAGAAAAGGGTCGCTGTTTTTCGTAGGGACACGGCAAGCCGTGTCCGTACAATCTCACGGTTTGATTTACTTACCCTTAGAGTTTCAGCACAATTTTGCCGAACACCTCAAAATCGGCCAGTTGTCGCTCCGCTTCGACCACATCCTCCAGCGGAAACACCGCTCCCACCACAGACTTGAGCTTGCCCTCGAAGATCAGGTTCATCACGCGCACATAGTCCTGATGCGGCCCCATCGTGCTGCCGATAATGCTGATCTGCCGGGCAAATACCTGGCGCAGATCGATTTCAACGAACGGCCCGCTGGTATTACCCACGACCAGTAAACGCCCGCCAATCCGTGTCGAGCGGATACTGTCATTAAACGTGGACTGGCCGACGTTATCCACCACCACATCAAAGCCACGCTTGTCCGTCATCTTGTACAATTCACGCGACCACTGCGGCGTTTCCTGCCGATTGATGATGACGTCCGCACCGAGTTCGCGGGCTTTGGCGCATTTTTCCGCGTCGCTGCCCACCACACAGACAGTCGCCCCGGCCAGTTTCGCGATCTGAATGCTGGCGCTGTTCACGCCGCCACCTGCGCCCACAACCAGCACCGTTTCCCCCGCCCGCAGATTTCCCCGTGTCATGAGCGAATGCCAGGCGGTGACGTAAACCAACCCCGCCGCAGCCGCTTCTTCAAAGGGGATATGATCGGGCATCCTGAGCAGATTCCGCGCGGGCAGCACGACATATTCCGCCGCGACGCCTGCTGTGCTTTCTCCCAGCAGATGAATATCGCGCGACTGGTTTTCCATTCCGGTCATCAACGCCGGACTATCGGGCGGGAGAATCGTTGGATCAATGCACACGCGGTCGCCGGGGACGAACTGTGTCACGCCCTCCCCTACCGCATCCACAATTCCCGCGCCATCAGCGCCGATAATATGGGGCATCGCCAGTTTTAACCCCGGCCAGCCCAACCGCACCCACAGATCGAGGCGGTTGAGCGCGACGGCCTGCATCTTCAACCGCACCTCGCCGTAACCTGGTTCGGGAATGGGCAAATCGTCCACCACAGCCACCACCTCCGGGCCGCCGTGTCCTGTAATCACTGCTGCGCGCATCAAAATTCCTTTTGGTGTTCAGAGCAAAACAAAATTAAGTAAGGGCGGGTTTCAAACCCACCCCGACAGATCGAAATGAGAAGGCAAGATTTTTCGTTTAGCGCAGGCCTAGCTCGCTACGGGCGATGACCATACGCTGCACTTCGCTGGTGCCCTCATAAATGCGGGTGATACGTGCATCACGGTAGTAGCGCTCCACCGGCATTTCCTTGCTGTAGCCCATCCCGCCGTGAATCTGCACCGCTTCATCCGTCACAAACATCGCCGTTTCGCTGGCAAACAATTTCGCCATGCTCGCTTCCAGCGTGTAGCGTTCGCCCGTGATTTTGCCGCGCTGCTTGGCCTGCACTGCGCTGTAAATCAGCAGGCGGGCGGCCTCGATGCGCGTCTTCATATCGGCGATCTTTTGCTGGATCATCTGGAACTGCCCAATCGGACCACCGAAAGCCTGGCGTGTGCGGGCATAGTCGATACTCGCTTCGTAGGCCGCCTCCGCGATGCCAAGCGCCTGCGCCGCGATTCCAATACGCCCCGCGTCCAGCACCGTCATGGCGATTTTGAAGCCGTCCCCGCGCTTGCCCAGCATATTCTCTACCGAGACTTCGTAGTTCTCGTAAACGATTTCGCTTGTGGCGCTGGCGCGAATACCCAGTTTGGGTTCCTTCTTGCCGCGAATGAAGCCGGGCTTATCCGCTTCCACGATGAAGGCTGAAATTCCCTTGTTGCCCTTGTCGGGGTCGGTCACGGTAAACAGAACGATGTAATCGGCAACCGGGCCGCTGGTGATCCAGCTTTTGCGCCCATTGATGATATAGTGCGTGCCCGCCTCGTTCAGCACTGCGCGGCTTGCCATCGTCGCGGCGTCGCTGCCGGACATCGGCTCAGTCAGGCTGTACGCGCCGATCTTTTCGCCCGTCGCAATGGGCGTGACATATTTCTGCTTCTGTTCTTCCGTACCGAACGCCAGAATGCCGTGACAGTACAGGGAGTTATTCACGCTCAAAATCGTGCTGTGGCTGGCATCCGCTTTGGCGACTTCGATCATCGTCAGCACATAGGCCAGCGTATCCATGCCCGCGCCGCCGTATTCTTCCGGCACTTCGATTCCCATCAGTCCCATCGCGCCCATCTTGCGGACGGTTGCCAGCGGGAATTCACCGCTCTCATCAAATTCGGGCGCAATCGGCACAATTTCCTTCTGGGCAAAGGCACGGACTGTGCGGCGTAAATCTTCATGCTCCGGCGTCAGCGCGAGGGTAAGCGCCTGTCCCTGTTCGGGGCGATCTGCAACGACCATAGGGGTAAAGTCCTCCAAAAAATGGTAATTTACTGTAGATTAGATTATAGCGCGGATGCAGGAGGCTTTCAGCCATCAGCTTGCCTCCGTGCTTAGAACCGTGTGAGGAAGCATGACACCGATCAAGGTCAACCATATCGCCATCGTGGTCGAAGACGTGAACACGGCGCTTACCTTCTGGCGCGATGCTTTTGGCCTGCCGCTGCACAAGACCGAGCGCAACGACGAGGAAGCGGTCGAGATCGCCTTTCTGCCAGTCGGCGACAGCGAGATCGAGCTGATCGCGCCAACGACGACCGACAGCGGTGTGGCAAAATATCTGTCGAAGAAAGGCGCAGGGCTGCACCATATCTGCCTGGAAGTCGAGGACATCGCGGCGGCCATACAGCAGTTACGGGAACGGGGCGCGGAACTGATTAACGACACACCGAAAACACGCCCTGATGGGACGCTTTACGCCTTCGTGCATCCCAAAAGCACGGGCGGCGTTCTGCTGGAGTTATACCAGCTTTCATGAGTGCAAAAACATTGAACCGCAGAGACACGGAGAACACAGAGATATTTTTCTATGACTGCACATGAACTTTACGAAGCCGGGCTTGAGCAGCAGAAGCAGGGCAAATTTAAGGATGCGGTGGAAACATTCGCTCAAGCGCGGACAGCCTATCAGGGCGAAGGCGACAAAAGCGGTGAAGCGCTGGCCTTGAGCGGGATTGGTATGTGCTACTCATCACTGGATGACAAGTCCAACGCGCTGACCGCCTATGAAGCCGCCCGTGCGCTGTATGCGGAAAGCGGCGACAAAAGCGGCGAGGCATCCATGCTCAACAACATCGGTAAGATGCACTCCTACATGGACGACACCGAAACCGCCCTGACCGTGCTGGAACAGGCGCTTGCCCTGCGCCGCGAAGTGGACGACACCTCTGGCGAAGGGACGACCCTTGCCAACATCGGCGGCGTCTATTCTGACCTGGGCGAGAAGCGCAAAGCCCTGAGTTATTTCGAGCAGGCCTTGACAATTCAGGAAAAGGGTGAGGATAAAGTCGGCCTTATCAGTACCCTGACCAACCTGGCCGGACTGTATCGCGCGGTTGGTGAGCAGCGTAAATCCAACGAGTTCGCGAACCGCGCAAAGGCACTGGGCAAGCAGGTCAGGCAGGACGCCAAACAGGCGAAACGCGACGCGAAGAAAGCGGCGCGAGACGAGATGAAAGGCTAAACAGCAATGGAACGCTATGCCTCTGTGTTGCGTGAAATTGCTGAACGGGCCAGTTTAAAGCCTGTGAAAGAAATCGCCCTGCTGCCCGGTATGAAAGCGGTCTACCGCGTCACCCTGCATTACTTCGATTTTCGCGCCAGCGACTCAGTCGTGACGGTGTGCTGTGGTCGGTCGAATGATGCACTTTCGGAGGCGGTCTACGTGGGGCGCTTTGGGAACAGACCGCTCACACGCACGTTAGGCACTCGTGACTATGAAAACTTTGTGCGCACAATCATGTCTCTGTCATTCGATAAGCTCCCCGACCAGCAGCATATTCCCGTATATGGGGCTGATGTCTGTATGGTTGAACGGGCGGCGGGGACGTTTGTCAAAGGCGTGATCTTCGCGCCGCAAAAGGCCGAAGGACATTATCATACGTTGTTTGCGGCGATAAAAACCTATCTGCCGGAAGCACTGCGAGAGATGGTCTGAGACAACTTATGACTGACTATACGGAAACCGAAGTCAAGTTCTATATGCCTGACCTGCCCGGCTTCGCGCAGCGGTTGGAGGCCACCGGAGCAGAACTGACGGCTCCCCGCGTTTATGAACGCAACGTGCGCTATGAGAACGCGGAAAAATCCCTGACGGAACGCGGCCTTGTGGTGCGGCTGCGACAGGACACCCGCGTCCGCCTGACATACAAAGAGCCGCCCCCTACGGGTTCAACAATCAGCGATCTCAGCCATCGCTTTGAGGCAGAAGTCGAGGTGAGCGACTTTGACACGATGGAGGTAATCCTCGGTAAACTCGGCTATTTCCCGCATCTGGTCTACGAGAAATACCGCACGACCTACCAACTGGACGGCGTGGAAGTCGTGCTGGATGAAATGCCCTACGGCGGTTTTATCGAACTGGAAGGCGCGGCAGATGCCATCGAAAACGTCATCCAGAAACTTGATCTCCAGAACCAGCGACGCTACGCGACCAATTACATCAGTCTGTTTGAAAATGTCCGGCACAACCTCGGCCTCGATTTCACCGATCTGACCTTTGCCAATTTTGAGGGCATTGAGGTAACCGAACAGATGTTTGTATTTCCAGGCAGTACCAATCAACGCGCCGAGTAAATCACGTGATTTCAACCGGGTCTTTTTCGTCCCCCACCTGAACTGAATCTTAGAAACCGTTGAGTCCGCTGGCGGGCGGGTCGTCAATCGGTCGGACGATGGTACAATCTGCGGTGTCAGTGACACTGACGGCAACACCCTCGAATTCATCCAGCAATCGTAGGGGCATACGATTCTCAACCAACGCCGCCACGCCCCTGCTTCACACATCGAAAGAGGACTGCGATGCACTACAAAACACTGGGACGCACCGGGTTAATTGTGTCGGATTTGTGTCTGGGGACGATGATCTTCGGCGAAGAAGGTGCGCGTCACGTCACTCCTGAAGACTCGACCCGGATGATCGACCGTTTTATCGACGCAGGCGGCAACCACATCGACACAGCCAACGTCTACGGCAGCGGCGGACGTTCGGAAGAAATCGTCGGTGCGGCGATTAAGGGCAAACGTGATCAGATCGTGCTGGCGACCAAGCTGCGCTTCCCGATGGGCGGCCTGAATGACCAGGGGCTTTCCCGCCACAACATCATCAATTCGACTAATGCCAGCCTGCGCCGTCTGGATACGGACTACATCGATCTGATGTACTTCCACTGCTGGGATCCGATCACCCCGATTGAGGAGTCGATGCGGGCGATTGACGATCTGGTCACAGCGGGCAAAATCCGCTATGTGGGGGTCTCCAACTTCAAGGCCTGGCAGGTCATGAAAGCACTGGCCGTCAGCGAGGCCAACGGCTATGCCCGGTTTGTCGCAGGGCAGTACCAGTACAGCCTCGTGAAGCGCGACATCGAATACGAATTCACCGATCTGTTTTTGAGCGAAGGAGTCGGCCTCACGCCCTGGTCGCCGCTGGGTGGCGGGTTCCTCACCGGGAAATACAAGCGTGACCAGAAGCCGCAAACCTCCGCCGAAGGCCGCATTGCCGTACAGGGCGACGACACCGAAGAAGCCTGGCACCGCCGCAACACCGAACAGAACTGGAACATCCTGAACGTCATGGGCGAGATCGCGGAAGAACGGGAAGTGACCTATTCGCAGATCGCGCTGGCCTGGGTACGCGCACAGCCCTCCGTCAGCAGTGTAATTCTGGGCGCCAGCAAAATGTCGCAGTTGGAGGATAATCTCGGCGCGGCGGACTTGCAGTTGACAGCCGACGAAGTGCACCGTCTGAACACGGTAAGCGCTTTGCCGGAGATGTATCCCTACCGCTTTATCGAAAGCTATGGTGCGCGGTCGTTGAGTTAGGGTTGGGCTATGCAGGGCGAGGCAGCCTTGCCCTACCCTATTCAACCCGGTATGCCATTTTCAGGTCACTTGCTACCTTTCATAATCCTCGGAGGCTGCCTTGACGACCATCGAACTGAATGCCCCGCTGACGCTGACCGAAGCGGATTTGCGTCCGCGTGGACGGGTCTATCCTTCCCCGCTCGACTGGCGCGACCAGACACTCTATTTTCTGCTGCCAGACCGTTTCAGTGATGGGCAGGAATCCGCTCGTCCTGCTTTTGACTACACGCAATCCAGTCAATTCGCCACACAGGATAAACGTGCGTGGATGGAAGGCGGCAAGGTCTATCAGGGTGGCAGGCTGAAGGGCATCGAGAGCAAGCTGGATTATCTGAAAGACCTGGGGATTACGGCCATCTGGATTGGGCCGATCTGGAAACAGCGGGCAGATTTGCAGACCTATCACGGCTACGGCATCCAGAACTTTCTGGAAATCGAGCCGCGCTTTGGCACACGCCAGGATTTGCGCGATCTGGTCGATGCCGCCCACGACCGGGGCATTTATGTGCTGCTGGACATCATCTATAACCACAGCGGCAACAACTGGTTCTACGACAATAACGATCAGCCCTGGAACACCATGCCCTACCGCTATCAGCCGCCTTACCCGGTGCATAGCTGGCGCAGCGCATCCGGTCAGCCGACGACCAGCATCAACACGCCCGAAGATGGTGTCTGGCCGCGCGAGTTCCAGAACATCGAGTGGTACACCCGCGCTGGCTCCATCGGGAGTTGGGACGCGGCCAGTTGGGAAAATCCGCTGCATCCCGAAGTCGAGTTCCGCCGGGGCGATTTCTTCGACCTCAAGGACTTTAACCTGAGCAACGATGATGCGCTGAACGCTCTCATCCGGGTTTATCAGTACTGGATCGCGCTGAGCGACTGCGACGGCTTTCGCATTGATACCGTCAAGCATATCTCCTGGGAAGCGTCCAAGCGCTTTTGCAGCGCCATCCGGGAGTACTGCGAGTCCATCGGCAAGGAGAAGTTCCTGCTGCTGGGTGAAGTCACAGGCGGCGAGTATATGGCGCGCAGCTATCTCGAAATTTTCGGGCGCAATCTGGACGCCGTGCTGGATATTGGCGCACCCCGCGAACGCCTGACCAGCATGGTCAAAGGCTTTGGCGACCCACGCGCTTTCTTTGGACAGTATCAGTCCCATGATCTGCTCGGCGGCCACCGCGAAACCGGGCGCTATCACGTCTCGATTCTGGACGATCACGATATGGTCGGCTTCTCCAAGCAGCGCTTCGCCGCCTATACCGATATTCCGGCAAAGCATGAACAGACTGCCCATGCGGTCGGGGTCATGCTGACCACACTCGGCATCCCCTGCGTCTACTACGGCACGGAGCAGGCGTTGGACGGCAACCAGGGGAGGCACGATTTTTCAGTTGAGCCGACGCTGAGCTTTGAAGATCGGTACGTGCGGGAGGCCATGTTCGGCGCGACCTTCGGCGCCTTTGGCACGAGCGGCTGCCACTTCTTCAATCCCGACCATCCCACCTACCTGCGCATCGCCGCCATTGCTCGTGTTCGTAACCGAGACGATCTGATTGGGCTGGCACTGCGGCGCGGGCGGCAGTATTACCGCGAGATCAGCCAGCGCGAGAGCGGTTTCTACTTCTCCGGCGGCGGGGAAATCGTGGCGTGGTCGCGTGTGATGTGCGATCAGGAAGTGGTAATCGCGCTGAACGCAAACGGTGTCGAGGAACGTGCCGCTTATATTACCGTCGATTCGACCCTGAATCCCGCTGGTAAAGCGCTGCGTGTGCTGTATCTCAGCGATTGGGCAGACGAAGCGCTGCGGACGCCGCCCGAAAACGAAACTGTGATCGTGGAGCAGGTTGCTGGACGCTCCGCCGTGTGGGTGGAACTGCCGCCAGCGGGAATGGTCATTCTGGCGTAAGGCAAGGGGTACAACGGCTGTACCCCTCCCGCAGCCTCAATCCGTCCCTATTTCCAGATTGGCAATGCGCTCCTGATCGTCGAATGCGATCAGCAGACTCCCGCCAATGCTCCCGAACACAATACGATAGCGATAGGTGCGAAGTCCATCCGCATCGACTCGTTCCAGAAAAATCACGTCCGTCGGCGCACCAAGCACCCGTAAATCCTGCCCGACAAGCAGAATATCCTCGAAGACCGCTTGCAGTTCGGGCGTGAACTGCTCCCGTTCCAGCGTGCCGTTGATGAGCGCCTGAACGAATGCGCCCACCACCGCCGTCGTTTCGGGTTCGGGGTCGTTCACAACCTCCGCCTGTGTCGCTGTTGCTTCCAGCAGCGCAGGCTCGATCAATCCAACCACCCCATAAGCGATGTCCCAGGCACGCGCCAGTCGCAGATTCGTCAGGACGATCACCGTCAGATCGGCTTCAGGGATGTGCAGGATGGTGTTGGAGAACCCGCCCGAAACGCCGCCATGTTCGATTCTGGTGAAATTTCCCGTTTGGACAGCCCATCCCAATCCATGCCGTCCAGCCGTGCCATCATTCAGCCGTACAGGCGTCCACTGCTGGGCCAGCGTTTCAGGATCAAGCACTTCACCTCCAAAATAGGCATTCTCCCACGCGATTAAATCCGCCAGTGAATAATACAGGTCAAGATCAAAGGCCTGGTCGATAACCTGCTGCGGCTGCGCAACCCCGTCAACCCATTGATAGCCCGTTGCAAGTTGTGCATCAGCAGAATCTTCAAGATCGTTGATCGGCGTCGTGCGGGTCATCCCGGCGGGTTCAAACACGGCTGACCGCATGAAGTCGGCATAGGATTGACCAGAGACACGTTCGAGGATGACGCGCAGCACAAAATAGCCCAGGTCGCTGTACTGGAAGCGCTCACCGGGTTGAAAGTCCAGCGGAAGTGTGATTGCTTCCGCCAGCCAATCCTGCAAATTCCCTTCAGTTGTTCCTCCGGGCAGACTGTAGGGAAGCCCTGATGTATGGGACAGCAAATAGCGCACCGTAATGCCCTCCCACGTCGGCGGTGCTTCTTCCAGATAGGTGCGAATCGGTTCATCAAGCTCAAGCCGACCGTCTTCCATCAGCCGCATGATCGCAGTAGCGATAAAGGGTTTGACGGTCGAAGCGGACTCGAACAGGGTATCAACCGCTACCGGCGTTTCTTCTTCCAGATTTGCCAGCCCGTAGCCCTGTGCAATCAGCACTTCCCCTTCCTGCACGACAGCCAACGCTAAACCGGGAATCTGCTGCTGCACGATCTGCGCTTCGATGAAGTCGTCCACCGCCTGACCTAATGCTTCTTCCGTTGACTGCGCTGTGCTGAACGATACACTCGCAAACACACTTACCATAACAACAGCAACACATTGAACCCACTGTTTTATCTTTCTCATCCTGTGCTCCTTTCCTTTACATCCTCTGACTTGTTCTCTACGGATGATGCTTGCCCGACGTTGTAACCAGTTTGACAGGTTAGAATTTATGTTCTATCATCAGAATTGAAAGTGGCCTTTAACCCGCTCAACAAAGGAGCCTGCATCATGATTACGCACGTCGGAACTGTCAGCGTTTTTGTTGAAAATCAGGATCGCGCCAAAGCGTTCTATACCAGTGTCCTCGGTTTCGAACTGCATGGAGATGAACCCATCTTCCCCGGCGCACAGAACCGCTGGCTGACCGTCGCGCCGCAGGGTGCCAAAACCGAAATCATTCTCTATCTCCCGGATGAAAACTGGCAGCACTATCAGCAGGTCGTGGGCAAACTACAGGCGCTTACGCTGGAGGTGAATGGGTTGGTCGATTACGTGAACGAACTCAAAGGCAAGGGTGTGCAGTTTGCGAATGAGCCAGAAGTGCAGCCCTGGGGTACATTCGCAACCTTAATCGACTCCGAAGGCAACCGCATTCTGCTCGTCGAGCAGCCAAAACTCTGATCGGCACAAAGGAAATAGGCGGGAGCCAAACTCTCTCGCCCATTTGTTGGACTCGGCCAGCGGACGTTCGGCGTTATAATAGCCATCAGGTTTTGTCATCCTGAGAAAGAACGTCCGTTATGGCCGACCAGCGCAAACCCGACTTTAAAACCTCGTCGGGCATCCCCTTAAAGCAGACCTACACCGCTGCCGACTTGCCACAAAATCCTGAAAAGGAACTCGCCGAGCCGGGGCAGTATCCCTACACACGCGGCATTCAATCCACGATGTACCGCACACGTTTGTGGACGATGCGCCAGTATGCGGGGTATGCCACCGCTGAGGAATCCAACGCCCGCTACAAGTACCTGATCTCGCAGGGCAGCATGGGGTTGTCCGTCGCGTTCGATCTCCCTACGCAGATTGGCTATGATGCCGATGATCCGATGGCGGTCGGCGAGGTCGGCAAGGTCGGGGTGAGCATCAGCAGCATTCACGACATGGCGCGGCTGTTTGAAGGAATCCCGCTGGATCAGGTGTCCACCAGCATGACCATCAATGCCCCTGCTTCCGTGCTGCTGGCGATGTATATTGCGGTTGGCAAGCGACAGGACGTTGAACCGAAGCAGTTACGCGGCACGATCCAGAACGACATCCTGAAAGAGTACATCGCACGTGGGACGTACATTTATCCCCCTGCCGCGTCCATGCGCCTGATTACGGATATCTTCGCCTACTGCCAGCAGCACGTCCCGCAGTGGAATACGATCAGTATCAGCGGCTATCACATCCGTGAGGCAGGCAGCACCGCCGTGCAGGAAGTGGCTTTTACGCTGGCAAATGGAATTGCCTATGTGCAGGCCGCGCTCGATACCGGGTTGGACGTGGACGAGTTCGCCCCGCAGCTCTCGTTCTTCTTCAACGCCCATAACCAGTTTCTTGAGGAAATCGCCAAGTTCCGCGCCGCTCGCAGGCTGTGGGCGAAGATCATGCGGGAACGCTTCGGCGCGAAGAACCCCAAAAGCTGGATGCTGCGCTTCCACACACAAACGGGCGGCAGCACCCTCACCGCGCAGCAGCCCGAAAACAACATCGTCCGTGTTGCCCTGCAAGCCCTGGCAGCAGTGCTGGGCGGGACGCAATCGCTCCACACCAACAGCATGGATGAAGCGCTGGCTCTGCCCAGCGAAAAAGCGGTGCAGACCGCCCTCCGCACCCAGCAGATCATCGCCTATGAAAGCGGTGTGGCGGATACGGTTGATCCTCTGGGCGGCAGCTATATGATCGAAGCACTGACGGACGAGATCGTAAAGCAGGCGGAAGCCTATATCGCGCACATTGATGACCTGGGCGGGGCGTTGAAAGCCATTGAACAGGGCTTCGTCAATCACGAGATCGAGGACGCCTCGTATGCGTATCAGCGGGCGGTTGAAAACGGCGAGGAGATCATCGTCGGCGTGAACAAATTCGCCGTCGAGGAAACAGCGCACCCTGACCTGCTGAAGGTTGACCCGGCCATTGAGCAAAGTCAGTGCGCCAAACTGGCCCAGCTTCGGCAGCAGCGAGACAACAATCGCGTCAGCGAACTGCGTCAGCGTCTCGATTCAGCCGCCCGTACCAGCGAAAACCTGATGCCCCTCATCATCGAATGCGTCGAGAATGAGGTGACTCTGGGCGAAATCTGCCACAGCCTGCGCGGGGTGTTCGGGGAGTACCGCCCTGGGGTGACGGTTTGATCTGAGAGGAAGGTTGCTATGCCCATCCACGCCAACCAGAATTTATATCCAGGGGTGAATGCCCATCTGAACAGCCATTTACAGAATGAGACCGGGGGGTGGATAGGCTTTCACAACAAACATGTCGCCCACATTGACGACCTTTTGACGCTCCTGCTGCCTGAGGGGTATTTCAGCCGCACCGAACAATCGTTACAAATTCGCAGTATCGATAGTGAGGCTGTAACAGAAGTGCGTTCCCAAACAAGACCCGATGTTACTATTTACCAGGGCGTTAAATCTTCTTATCTACAGGGAGCACAACTCATGTCGGTTGCTACCCCAACCGCCGTGCTTCCCATCCCCGAAACATTCAGCGACCCCGAACCTATCCCTGCGCTCGTTATCTATCTGCTTGATAAAGATCATCCAGATTTGGGCACACCTGTCACGCGGATTGAACTGCTGTCACCCGCTAACAAACCAACAAGATCGCATTATGAGCAGTACATTCTGAAACGCGAAGAGGTTCTGAAATTGGGACTACGCCTGGTCGAGGTCGATTATCTGCATGAAACTGCCCCTATCCTTCATAACTTAGCCAACTACGCTAAAAACCAGACAGGCGCATTTCCTTACAACATTCTCGTTACTGACCCACGTCCGACCTGGGAGCAGGGTTCAACACTGCATTATGGAATTCGTGTTGATCATCCGCTGCCTATCATCAACATTCCCCTGGAAGGCGCTGATGTGGTGGCGTTTGATTTTCAAGCAGCCTACAACCTCACGTATCAGAGTTCCCGCTTCTTTTCCTTGATCGTCGATTACGCCGAAGACCCGCCCGCCTTCGACAAATACACACCCGAAGACCGCGAAAAAATCCGCGCGCTTCTTGATTTGATGCGGCGCAATGACTTATCACAGGAGTCTCAATAACCCCCTATGTCCGGTTTTGACGCTTTCCTCAACAAAGTCCTCGAACGCCCCATGCCCAACAGTTCGATTGGGCGCATTCGTACCCTGGCAAAAGAACTGGCAGAAGGCGCGGCGGAGGAAATCTGGCCGTCGTATCTGTCTGTGAATGCCGGACGCAGTGGCCCCGGTGAAGAACCAAGCAGCTATGTGTATCGCTATGACTTCGACGACGCGAACCTCCTCCAGTACATCAAGCGCCGCTGGAACGATGAGCATCCTAAAATGTCGCTGCTGGCGGATAACGGCTATGTCGAGATCGATTTCAACAACCGCTACATCGCAGGCTATAAGCTGACGCGCGAGTCCTTTGCACTGCTGGATGATGTCGAACCCGCGACGATTTTTATCTCCTACCGCCGCCGGGAAAGCAGTGCGCTGGCGCTGCTGGTGCTGGCGCGGTTAAAAGAGGTCGGCCTGAATGCGTTCGTTGACCTGACCATCGAACCGGGGCAGGACTGGCAGCAGCATCTTAAGCAGCAGATTTTCCAACGCGATTATTTCGTCCTGCTGCTTGGCCCGAATTCGCTGACTTCCGAGGTGGTGCATCAGGAAATCGCATGGGCGCTGGAATCGAAATCGGTCATTCTCCCCCTCTGGCATAATGGCTTCGTCTATGAAAGCGGCAAGACGGTTGTGTCACCGGAAATCGACCGAATGCTCACAACCACCCATACGATTCGCGTGATGGAAGAAAGCGCCCTGGCCTATAACAACGCGCTGACGGAACTGCTCAACCGCTTTGGAGTCACCCCCTAACTCAATGGTCGCAACTCACGCCCCGGTATTTTATAATCCGGCCTCATGACAACGGGCGGCATGAGGCCGAAAAACTCCCAAAAGCCATCGCTGGCGCGGCGCGTTCTGCTGGTGACGCTGGTGCTGCTGACTCTGTTTAATCTGGGCGAGGTGCTGGCGGCGCTGCAAAGTCCGGCGAACGTCGAACTGCGTTTTCCGCCGCTGGTACGCGCTGCCCTGGGCGCATTATGGGCGTACCTTTTCGGTTTGTCGGTGGTTTTAATATGGAGGCAGCGCAGGGCAGGATTGTTCGCTTTGCGGGTCGCGGCGGCATCGCTTGTCAGTTATGGTGTATTCAGCATCGGACGGGCGCTGGTTTTTACCGAGGCTGATTACAACCGCCAGCGCGTACCTTTCCTGGTTGTGATGATCGTCTTTTTTCTAAGCGTACCTCTTTTTGCGATTGTCCGGTTATGCCGGACGCAGGCTGTACCAACGGAGACAGTTACGGATGGCAATCAACCACAAAATAGACAACCTCTCGAAGATTGATGAACTGCGGCAGCGGCGGGAAGCCAGCCGTGCGGGGGGCGGCGCAGAACGAATCCAGCGCCAGCACGAGAAAGGCCGCAATACTGCCCGCGAACGCATCGATTTGCTGCTTGATCCCGGCAGCTTCCGCGAACTCGATGCTTTCGTGGAACACCGCTCCACCAACTTCGGGCTGGATAAGATGAAATACCCCGGTGACAGCGTGGTTACGGGCTGGGGGGCGATTGACGGGCGGCTGGTCTACGTCTACTCGCAGGACTTCACCGTCATGGGCGGCAGCCTGAGCGAAGTCCACGCGCAGAAAATCATCAAAATTATGGAAATGGCGATGAAATCCGGCGCACCGTTGATCGGCCTGAACGACAGCGGCGGCGCACGCATTCAGGAAGGCGTGGAAAGCCTGGCCGGGTATGCCGATATTTTCCTGCACAACACCCTCGCCAGTGGTGTCATTCCGCAGTTGAGCATCATCATGGGGCCGTGCGCGGGCGGCGCGGTTTACAGCCCTGCCCTGACCGACTTCATCTTCATGGTCAAGGACACCAGCTATATGTACATCACCGGCCCCGATGTGGTGAAGACGGTCACGCATGAAGATGTCGATCATGAAGGCCTGGGCGGGGCAGGAGTCCACTCGACCAAAAGCGGCGTGTGCCATGTGGTCGGCGAAAACGAAACCGAGACTCTCATGCTGGTGCGCGAGATGCTCAGCTATCTGCCGCAGAACAACATGGAAGACGCACCCTTCGTGCCCAGTCAGGATGATACGCTCCGTGCTGACCCCGAGCTGGACACGATCATCCCCGACAACCCCAACAAGCCCTATGACGTGAAGGACGTGATCGGCAAGATCGTGGACGACGGCAACTTCTACGAAATCCACGAAAACTATGCGGCCAATATCGTCGTCGGCTTTGCACGGCTTGGCGGCTTCAGCGTTGGCATTGTCGCCAATCAGCCGATGGTGCTGGCGGGTGTGCTGGATATTCACGCCAGCATCAAGGCGGCGCGGTTCATCCGCTTCTGCGACTGTTTCAACATCCCGATCATCACCTTTGTCGATGTCCCCGGCTACATGCCCGGCACCGACCAGGAACACAACGGCATCATCATGTCCGGCGCGAAGCTGCTGTTCGCCTACTGCGAAGCCACCGTGCCGAAGCTGACCGTCACCATGCGCAAGTCCTACGGCGGCGCTTACTGCGTGATGAGCAGCAAGCACATCCGGGGCGATCTGAACCTCGCCTGGCCGACCGCCGAAATTGCGGTGATGGGGCCGGAAGCCGCCGTGAAGATCGTCTACCGCCGCGAACTCGACCAGGCGGACGACCGCGTAACCCGCGAAAAGCAGCTTGCGGATGAATACCGCGAGAAGTTCGCGAATCCCTATATCGCTGCCGCGCGGGGATACATTGACGACATCATCGAACCGCGTGACACCCGCGCCCGCCTGATTAACGGCTTGCAGGTGTTCCAGAACAAGCGCGATGATAATCCACCGCGCAAGCACGGCAATATGCCGCTTTAAGGTGTTTTGCAGCGAGAGCCGTCGTCATGCCAGAGTATCCACACAAACTGGTTGAACTGCTGACCATCGGGCCATTCCCCGGACGAATGGATCCCTGGGTGGAGGACCCACACTACTTCGAGCAGATTCACAGCGGGATTATTCACCAGATGGTGGAGCAGATTCGGCCAGAACTGCTTGCACGTGGTTACTATGCGGCACTGGAGACGAGCTTACAGATCGAAAACCGCCGTGAGGAACCCGATATTTACGTCGGTCGTAATCGCCCCCAGGTGTACCAATCCTGGGATTATGCAGCGGCAGCTGAAGCACTTAAAGTCGAACCAGGTCTTGAAACACTCGATTTCAAAGTGCTAAAGGCGGTTTTCATCCACGACCAGTTTGCGAAACTGGTGACGGTGGTCGAAGTGATTTCGCCGGGGAATAAAACGACCACGACGGCTTTGCGCTATCGTGAGTTTCGGACGGATCTGCTGAAACAGGGCGTGAATTTTGTCGAGATCGACATTACACGCTCTTTGAAACGGATGATGGAAAATCAGTGGACGACCAGTACGCCCTATCACGTCGCGGTCTACCTACCAGAAGCAGTGGCGCGGGTGATTGGGATGGATTTCGACCAACCGCTGAAGCCGTTTGCCCTGCCGCTGCGAGGGGAAGCGATTGCGATTGATACGCATTCGGCTTATGAAAAAGCCTACCGGAGTCAGGGCATCGCGGCGCAAATGGAGGCGAACGCGCATTACACGCTCAATCAGCTTCCTTTCCCGCCCACGCTGGCCGAAGATGCACGGCAAGCGCTGATTGCTCAGGCCAATGACTGGCTCAAGCAATTTGAACACCTGCGAC
>JANRLJ010000140.1:0-20165 GCA_033762735.1 bacterium
GATGCCTTCCAGCAGGCGCTCGATGAAGCCTGGGCGAGCGTCGAGGCCGAAAACCAGTAAGCGTTTCACATTTCAGGTAATGCAGAAATCTGTCAGGGGCGACTCCAAAGGTCGCCCCTGCGCACATTCCCGCGTGATAGAAAGGATATTGAAATGGCAAGCGCACCACCCATACGCGGGCGGTTGGGTCGCAGTGAGATGCTGTGGGGCTATCTGTTTGTCGCTGCGCCTCTGATCGGGTTTTTGTTATTCGGCGCGATTCCGCTGGTCGGGTCGCTGGTGCTTGGGTTCACGGAGTGGGATCTGGCGGGGGCGCCCGAATTCGTCGGCATGGAGAACTGGTCAGACATCCTCAGCCTGCATGTGACCACACTGCCCGCTGAACTCGATGAAGCCACCGGGGAGCGTATGTTCCGCTGTGGCCGTGAGCGCGTGATCGAGTCGCAGGTGGCGGAATTTCGGACGCAGACCGACCCCATTACCAGAGAACCGTATGTATGCCAGCCGCGCTATGCCCGGCCAGGGACGGTGCTGCCGGATGGCTTCCAGGAATGGATGCAGTTCAGCCTGTTCGGTAATCGTATCCTGCTCGGTGCGGTTGATCCCATTTTCTGGATTGCGATGGCGAACACCTTCTTCCTGCTGCTGTGCATCCCGATTTCACTCGTGATTGCGCTCGGTTTAGCCATTGCCATGAATCAAAATATTGTCGGCGCACGTTTCTTCCGAACCATTTACTACACCCCCGTTATCCTGCCGATTGCGGCGCTGGCGCTGATCTGGCTGTGGATTTTTAATCCCGACTACGGCTTACTCAACTACTTTTTGGGGCGAATCGGGCTGCCGTCGGATATTGACTGGCTCGGTAATCCCTACACGGTGAAGCCCGCGCTGATGATTATGCTGATCTGGCGCGGCCTCGGCTATCAGGTGTTGATCTATCTCGCTGGTCTGCAAAGCGTCCCGCGCCAACTGCATGAAGCCGCGCAGATCGATGGCGCGAACGGCTGGCAGCGCTTCCGTGCTGTGACGTGGCCTGCGCTCACGCCGACGACCTTCTTCCTGCTGATTACGTCCATGATCGGCACGTTCCAGATTTTCCAGGAACCGTTTCTGATGACGGAAGGGGAGCCGTACTTCCAATCGACCACGATGGTGATGGTGATTCAGCAGAATGCCTTCCGCGACACGCAGATGGGCTACGCTTCGGCGCAGGCCTGGCTGCTGGGGCTTATCATCATCGTCTTCACGCTGCTGAATTTTGCCATCAGCCGCCGCTGGGTGAGTTACGAGAGTTAAGACTATGGCCGACGTTCTTGCAATTCCTCAAGAGAAGAAAACCGTGCGGCGCACTATTGCCCTGGGCAACCGCGAACAGGCGCTTCTGACCAAAATTGTGGCGTATGTGATTCTGCTGATCGGCGTTGCGGCCATGATCGTCCCGTTTTTGTGGATGCTCTCGACTTCGCTCAAGCCGGAGACGAGTATCTTCATCCTGCCGCCGCAATGGATCCCCGAAAATCTGACGTTCGAGAACTATCAGCGTGCCTGGGATATTGCCATGCTGCCGCGTGGCTTCGCGAATTCTGCATTCATCGCGATCACCTCCACGATAGGCGAGGTTTTTACCAGCACATTAGCGGGCTTTGCTTTCGCGCGCATGAAATTCCCCGGTCGCAATAAGCTGTTCGGGCTGCTGCTGGTGACGATGATGATCCCAGGTGTGGTGATTCTTGTCCCTGCCTTCATCCTGTTCACGCGCATCGGCTGGGTGAATACCTGGAATCCGCTGATTATCCCGGTGCTGTTCGGGACACCCTTCGCGGTCTTCCTCAGCCGCCAGTTTTTCGCCACGCTCCCGGCAGACCTGGAAGACGCGGCGAAGGTGGACGGCGCGAACTATTTCCAGACGTATCTGTACGTCTTTCTGCCGTTGGCGCGTCCGATTGTGGCGACGCTGTTTGTGCTGGGCTTCATCGCTCGATGGAACGACTTCCTCAATCCGCTGATTTACCTGCGCTCGGTCGAGTTGTTCCCGGTGCCGCTGCTGCTGGCGCGGCTGGACTCGATGTACGAGCAGAACTGGGCGCTGCTGATGGCGGGTTCTACGCTGGCGCTGCTGCCCATCATGATTCTGTTTTTCATACTCCAGCGCTATTTTGTGGAAAGTGTCGCCATGACGGGGATTAAGGGCTAAAGGATGCGTCGATACAGAATAAATTTATGGATGCTGCTGCTGGTGCTGAGCCTGATAGGTACTGCCCAGGCGCAGGACAACGAGACAGACGAAATTACGCTGCCCACGTATGAAGGCCGGATTTCCGTCGCCCCGGAAGGCCGCTATTTCGTCGATGAGGCCGGGCAGGGCTTTCTCGTCATCGGGCAGAACGACGCGATCTCCTGGCCGGGGCTGGACACGCTTTTTAACCAGACCTCTCCCGAACAGACGGAAGCCTATGTCGAGGATTTGCGCGCACATGGGGTGACTGTCAGCCGCATTATGATGGAATATTCGCAGCAGCCGGAAAGCTATCTGGAAAACCCGGTCGGTGAATTCAACGAGCAGGTGGTTGCCTTCTGGGATTCGTTCATGCTGATGACCGAGGAACATGGGCTGTATCTGCTGCTCACGCCCTATGACACCTTCTGGCAGAACGCCAATTGGGACAGCTACCCCTACAACAGTACGATGGGCGGGCCATGCGAGACGCGCCGCGACTGGCTGACCGGGGAAGCCTGTATCGAAGCGCAGAAAGTACGCTGGCGCTTCATCATCGACCGCTACGGCGGCTTCGACCACATCTTCGCGTGGGACTTGATGAACGAGGTTGAGCTGTGGTGGGGCGCGGCGACCAGCGACATTGACGCTTATATCACCGAGATGGCCGCCTTCGTGCGCGAGTACGAGACGGAAACCTGGGGGCGGACGCGCCTGATTACGGCCTCATCCGCCGCAGCGGTGCCGCAAGGGCCGCTGGCCGACATCATCTACCGCCATCCTGATCTGGATTTCGCCAACACCCACCTCTACCTGGGGGAAATCCGCGACCCGCTCGACCCGATCATGCCGGGGCCGACCATGAGCGGCGGTGTGCTGCTGTCCTTGCAGGAGATCGAAGACCGCCGTCCGTATTTCGACAGCGAAACCGGGCCGATTGATGATTGGATTGTCGATCCGCGCTTCGACCAGGAATATCACCACAACATGAGCTGGGCGCATCTGGCGGCGTGCGGCGCCGGTTCAGGAATGCGCTGGCCGTACACCAATCCGCATTACATCCTGCCCGAACTGCGCGACAATCTGCTGGGTATGGCGCGTTTTGCCGCAAATATCGACTGGGCGAACTTCTCCAGCGAGAACGTCTCGCAGCAGATGCGCGTGAGCGAGCGCACGGTGTTCCGGGTGGGCTGCTCCGATGGACAGCGAGCGATTCTGTGGCTGCTGGCTGACCGGCGCGAGGATGAAAGCGTGAGCATCTTCGGCAAGACACTGACGCTGGAAGATGTGCTGGAGCCGGGAACGTACACGCTGGAATACTGGGAGACGTACCAGGGGAATTTGCTTTCGACGGAGACGATCACCGTCGAAGGCGATATGCTGGAACTGACAATTCCCGATTTTGAGGTTGATTTGCGCGATCTGGCGCTGCATCTGTATGCAGCGGCAGATGAAGGGTAGTGGATGCGGGGGAGGACTGTCGTACCGTTTGGTATCGCTGTTGCTCGGTATTCATAACTCACCACTCGGTACTCTATTAACGCAGATAGCCGTACTGCCGTGCCAGTTCAATTGCTTCGATCATGTAGCCATTGGGGAGGCGGTTGCCATCGCGATCCAGCGTCCAGATGCCGTTTTCCAGCAGGCGCGTGTCGTCCAGCCAGTCGTACATCGAAATGGCTGGTGCCCAGGTGAAGACCGGGATGCACACGCCCGCCATCTGCGCCAGGCGCACCTCGGCCATCATCCACCAGAACCACTCGGTCTGCTGCCAGCCGCGCGGCGGGCCAGAGGTCTCGGTAAACCACAGTGTTTTTTCGGGGTAGCGGCGCTGGGCATTGAGGATGAGTTGATGGAAGGGCGGCAGGGTGGAGTCGCGGTAGTGGTTCAGGCCGACGATGCTGACGTACTCGCTGCGCCCGCCCAGATGCGGATCGCGCAGGCCCATCACCGTGTCCAGCACGGCAGCCTGCTCGTCCTCGGAGCGAAGATTGGTAGCGTGCCAGGGTTCAGGGACGATCAGCAGGGCGTCGGCGCGGACGCGCAGAATCGCTTCTGATGCGGCGATCATCATGCGGCAGATCTGCTGGCGCAAAAGCGTGGGGTCCTTGCGCCGCTGGAAGGGTGACCAGCGCCCTTCAACGCCGCCCATCTGGATCAGCAGGCTCGGCTCGTTGGAGACGCAGTAATGGCGGATGGTCGGGTAGCGGCGGGCGATTTGTTCGGCGAAGTCGGCGAAATGCTCGACCGCAGCCGGACTCATCAGATTCATCCAGTCCGGGTAGCCGTAGTGCCAGAGGTCGATATAGAGATGCAGCCCGGCGTTGTTGGCGGCCTCGACCATTGCGTCCATCCACGTCCAGTCATAGACACCGGGCGCAGGATGCGTCAGATACCAGCGGGCGGCATCGCGCACACCGACACAGCCGATGCTGTTGAGCAGGGCATAATCCTGCACGAGAAACTGATCGTGCTTGATGAGTTTGACCTCATCCCAGCGCTTGATCTGGCCGTCCTTGCGACGTTTAAAATCGGAATTTTCGAGGAAGGCCCATAATTCCATTGGCACGATTGGTGGGGCGGAAGCGGTAGAAACAGGAGTCGTCAGGGTCAGCGGAGGCGAGTCAGCGTGCATGATGTTATCCTCGTAAACGCTATCAAAGAACGATAATAACAAGTTGTTAATGCCTGTATTATACCATGAGATGCTTTTAATAATATTAATAATATTTTTTATTCTTTGATAACCAAATGCTGTTTTTATGCTATACAGCAGTTCTATACTGGATTAAAATGATAAAGGGACTTCTTACACAACACGATCACGTTGGCGCTCGCTCCGAAGGCCCTGACCTGAGAATGGGACACAGAATGGCGAAACGTGATCTTGTAGTCATTGGTGCATCCGCTGGTGGGGTAGAAGCGCTAAAGCACCTGATCTCCCACCTGCCAGACAATTTCCCAGCGACGATCTGCATCGTTCTGCACGTCAACCCGCATGGCACCAGCGTCATGCCACAAATTCTGGCACGTGTCGGGAAGATGAAGGCCTACCATCCACGCAATCATACGCATTTCGAGACAAGCTGTATCTACATCGCCCCCCCTAACCATCATCTGATTGTGAAACGCGGCTTTCTCCGCGTGATCCTCGGACCAAAGGAAAACGGTCATCGTCCGGCGATTGATGTTCTTTTTCGTACCGCCGCGCGCTGCTACAGCAGCCGCGTGATCGGGGTGATTCTTTCCGGTACGCTGGATGACGGCACCGCCGGTTTGTGGAAGATCAAGGAACGCGGTGGGCTGGCAGTGGTACAGGACCCGGCTGATGCCTTTTACCCAGGGATGCCCCAGAGCGCGATTGACCATGTCAAGGTGGATTACATCAGGCCGCTGGCTGAAATTGCGCCACTGCTGGAGCGGCTTGTTCAGGAAGACGTGACTGAACTCCTGCATGAAGAGGTTGAGCAGGAGGATATTGCCGAGATGGATAAAGGCAGCGAACTCATACAGGAACCCGGGGGAAAACCGTCGCTGATGATGTGTCCGGAGTGCGGTGGTGTGATGCGGGAGTATGAAGACGGGGACATCATCCGCTATCGCTGCCACACTGGGCATGGTTTCACGGCGGACACCCTGATGGCTGAACACGCTCAATATATCGAAGAAGCCATGTGGACGGCCATTCGTACCCTGGAAGATCAGGCGGTACTGTTGCGGCGGTTGGCGGAACGTGCTGAACGGCGAGGCAGTACCATAATGATCGACCGCTATAGAGCACAGGCGCAGGATGTGGAGGAAAAAGCGACGCAGCTGCGCAATATATTGATGGGTGGCTTGGTTTCTGAACGCCCTGAGTCTTTGGAAAGTCACGAAGAACGGTGAATCCTTTGCCAGAATACTTAATTATAAACCAAGAGCGCGTTATAATTACAAACAATACCGTCACATAACCTGGCCTTAAACAAATCATGGATTCGGCGAACCAGGAACGGAAATTTGAAATGCTGCTTACGCAGATTAAGCGTGAGCGAGGCTTTGATTTTAGCGGTTACAAATATCCCAGCCTGATGCGCCGCATCAACAAACGGATGCAAACGCTCAATATTGACGACTATGAGCGCTATGGCGATTATTTACAGGTGCATCAGGACGAGTACGCACACCTTTTCGACACGGTGCTGATTAACGTCACCGGCTTTTTCCGCGATACGACTGCCTGGGACTACATCGCAGAAGACATTGTGCCGCAAATTGTTTCTGCGAAAGCCGCACAGGAACCGATTCGCATCTGGAGTGCGGGGTGCGCTTCCGGGCAGGAAGCCTATACCATCGCCATCATTCTGGCGGAAGCCCTGGGCACTGAAGGCTTTCGGGAGAGGGTCAAAATCTATGCTTCCGATGTTGATGAAGATACCCTGTCGCAGGCCCGGCAGGCGACCTACGCCCTCAAAGACCTGAACGGTATGAACCCGGCCTATATCGAGAAGTACTTTGAGCGCAGCGACAACCGTGCGACCTTTCGCAAGGATTTGCGCCGGGCCATTATCTTTGGGCGGCACGATCTGATGCAGGATGCGCCCATCTCTCGCATTGACCTGTTGATCTGTCGTAATACGCTGATGTACTTTAACGGGGAGTCCCAGAGCAAAATTCTCTCCCGCTTCCATTTTGCCCTGAACGAAAAAGGCTTTTTGTTCCTGGGTAAAGCGGAAATGCTGTTCACCCATGCCAATCTGTTTGCCCCGGTTGACCTCAAGCGCCGCGTCTTCGCCAAAGTGGCGCGGGGGACGACCAGAGAACGTTTGCTGATGCTGCCGCAAACAAGCGATGAAGAAGATGGTACGCAGGCGAGTAAACTCATGCGGTTTCGGGAAACAGCTTTTGACTCCAGCCCGCTGCCCCAGATTGGTATTGATCTTAACGGTCATCTGGTCATTGCCAATGAGCGCGCTCGTTTGCTGCTGGGGGTCAAACCCAGTGACCTCCTGCGCTCGGTTTACGAACTGAACCTTACTTACCGCCTGCCTGAACTCCGCGCCAAAATCGAGGAAATATCCATCGAGCGGCGTCCGTCTCAGTTGAAGGATTTACGCTGGGTGACTGCCGCCAGTGATACCCGCTATATGGATGTCCATTTTGTCCCGTTGATGGATACAAGCGGTGGCCTCATAGGAGTCAGCATCGCCTTTACGGATGTCACGCGCTATCACCAGCTGCAGGAAGAAATCGAACAGTCCAACCAGGAACTTGAAACGGCCTACGAGGAACTGCAATCGACCAACGAGGAGTTGGAGACGACCAACGAAGAACTGCAATCCACGATTGAGGAGTTGGAGACGACTAATGAGGAATTGCAGTCCACCAACGAAGAGTTGGAGACGATCAACGAAGAACTGCAATCCAGCAACGAAGAACTCCACACCATGAACGATGAAATGCGCCGCCGCACGGAGGAGATGAACCAGCTCAACAGCTTTCTGGAATCGATTCTCACGAGCCTGCGCGGCGGAGTGGTAGTGGTGAATCGGGAACTTCAGGTGCAGGTCTGGAATCATCGTGCCGAAGACCTGTGGGGCTTGCGTCCCCACGAAGTACAGGACAAGAATTTCCTGAACCTGGATATTGGGCTGCCCGTTGAAAAACTGCGCGGGGCGATTCGTGCCTCACTGGCGAAGGAAAGCGACTATTCTGAACAGGTCGTGGATGCCGTCAACCGTCGCGGTAAACCCATTCAATGTAAAGTTACCTGTACACCGCTGACTGCACCTGACGGTGATGTGATCGGGGTGATTCTGGTCATGGAGGAAACCGACTCATGAGCCAACCGCTGCACGATTCCATCATTGATGATTTTGCCCGTCGGGTGCAAAAAGTCGATGAGCGGGTAAAGCAGCTTGTTCGTACCACAACACCGCACACCTCAAGCAGCGACTCCCTTGAAGACCTCAGCACTGCCCTTGAAGAACTGCGCGTTGCGGAGGAAGAACTGCGCCAGCAGCACGAAGCCCTCATCCAGGCACGCTACGATATCGAGCAGGAACACCGACGCTATCTTGATCTGTTTGAGTCCGCCCCTGACGGCTATATCGTCACCTCACCCACAGGGCAGATGCAGGAAGTCAATCGGGTGGCTTCTCGCATGTTCAACGTCGAAGCGACCTTTCTGGTTGGTAAACCCCTGAGTATGTATTTCTCAAAGGTTGACCGGGCGGCGTTTGGTGTAAACCTCATCACAAGCCTGAGTGGGAAGGGGTCGGCGGAATGGGAAGTGCGAATTCAACCGCGCAACGGGCATCCCTTCGACGCTGCGCTGACGATGACGGCCATGTATGGCGACAACAGCGAGATTCGTGCGCTGCGCTGGGCTGTGCGTGACATCACCGAGCGCAAGGCGATTGAGAACCAGATTAAGCTGCTGAATGCACAACTGGAAGCGCGTGTAGAGGAGCGCACCCACCAACTCCGGGTTGAGACGCGGCTTAAGGAAGCTGCGCTCCAGCAGGAAACCGCCGCTCGTCGTGAAGCCGAAGCGCTGCGCGATAGTGCGCTCCTGCTGACCAGTACGCTCGACCTGGGCGAAGTGTTGAACCGGGTGTTTGAAAACATTCGGCAGGTCGTCCCCCATGATGCCGCGCAGATTTCGCTGGTTGAGGCAGGACAGGTGAAGGTTGTGCGGTTGAGCGGCTATCAGGAAAAAGGGCTGAACGTGCTGCACGATTCGATTGCCCGATTGGTGCTCACGGTTGATACCTTTCCCCTCTCTCGTATGATCGAAACGCGCGAACCCTTTATCCTTTTGGACTGGCAAGCGCGGGACTTCTGGCTACGAATTCCATCCATTGAGCACATCCGATCCTTTCTGGGCACCCCTATTCTGATTAATGAAGAAGTGCTTGGCTTTCTGATGCTGGTAGGGTTTGAGCCGAATGCCTTCACTGAAGTACATGCGCGGCAGTTGCAGGCTTTCGCGGCACAGGCGGCGACCGCTATTCACAATGCGCGTTATTACGAACACAGTCGTGAAGTGGCTGCACAGGAAGAGCGCCAGCGCATCGCCCGTGACCTGCATGATGAGGTCAGCCAGACGCTGTTTTCAGCCGAAGTCTTCGCCCAGGGGCTGCTGCGGATGGAACTCCAGGACGGCCAGGAGACGAAGCAGCGGCTTCAGCAGTTGCATGGGATGATTCGGGGTGCGCTGGCCGAACTGCGCACCATGTTTATCGAGATGCGTCCGAGTGCGCTGCTGCACAGTGATCTGGCTGAGCTGCTGCGCCAGTTGACCGAGGCCATGCAGAGCCGCAAGCGCCTTGTGATACACCTGAATGCGGAGAAGGAGATGATCCTGCCTCCAAATGTCAAGATCACCTTCTACCGGGTGGCGCAGGAAGCGCTGAACAACGTCCTCAAACACTCGCGAGCGACTGAAGTCAAGGTTGCCCTTATGAAAACAGACGAGCCAAAAGGCCTTCTGCTGTGCGTCGAGGATAACGGGCGGGGGTTTGATCCTCATCTTTCTGTCTCTGGAATGGGGCTGGGTATGATGCAGGAACGGGCGGAAAGCATCAACGCTGCCCTCGTCATCAGAAGTACGCCGGGGGAGGGGGCTGCGATTCAACTGCGATGGACGGTCTGACCAAAGGGGGAGCATCATGAGTGACAAAATTCGGGTGATGCTGGTCGATGACCATGACATGGTGCGCGTCGGTCTCAGTGTGCTCCTGAGTACCAGCGCCCAGCTTGAAGTTGTCGGGGAAGCCGCCAGCGGAGAGGAAGCCGTGCAGGCTTATCAGACGTTACGGCCTGATGTGGTGCTCATGGATCTGGTGATGCCGGGGACGGGCGGCGTGGGCGCTGTTCGGGCAATTCGCGAAATCGACTCCAGAGCACGCATCCTCGTGCTGACGAGCTATCACGACGATCATCTGGTGCGGGAGGCGCTCCAGGGTGGCGCACTGGGTTATCTGCTCAAGAATGTCACGGTGGATGATTTGGTGAAGGCGATTCAGGGTGCACGCGAAGGCAAAGCGGCGCTGGCACAGGAAGCAGCCAGTGTGCTGCTCAAGGTGATGCACCATCCCGTTTCAGAAGTGGTTCTGACCACGCGCGAAAAGAGTATTCTGACCTTGATGGCCCAGGGGCAGAACAACACCGAGATCAGCAAAGCGCTTTATCTGAGCATCTCGACGGTTAAAAAGGGCGTCAGCAGCATTCTCGACAAGCTCGGCGCCAACAACCGGGCAGAGGCCGTCGCGCTGGCGATGCAGCACGGACTGGTCACGCTGGAACGGCATTAAGCGGCGCAGAAGCAGAACTTGATTAAAAATGGTCTTGTACGGGCGACGCGCCCGTCGCCCCTACCGCAAGTCTGAAATTTTGAGATAGCTTCTAAAGAAGAAAAAGGACACGGTCGCCGTGTCCCACGAAAACCATACTGGCGTCCCAGAATGCGCTGGACGAAGCCGGGTCGAACCGTACCGTGCAGGCGCGGATCAGCCGGGTTGGGTTCGGGTTCCTGCCCCATCGCCTGCGGGGAGGCCACATACTCGAACTCACCCTTGCCGTCCATAGACGGGCCAGACGCCCACCGCCCCTGAGCGCTGTCATCCCCCGACGAGAAATTCATGAACTGATAGGCCACCGAGGACTTTTCCAGGTTTTGCGGGAAGGTGCTGGGGCAGGGCGTGGTTTCCAGCCTGGCTTCTTCCAATTCCTGAATCGCGGCCAGCCATTGATTCTGGTGCATGGTGTCTCGCGCGATCAGGAACGACAGCATATCGCGCACACCCATATCGTCTGTCATCTCATACAGCCGCGTGACCTGCAAACGCCCCTGGTTGTTGTTTCTGACGGTGAACCCAATCTCGCATGGATGGAACAGTTTTCCATCAGCGCGTTTTTCCGTAAACCGTTTTCATCGACCGCCCTGCGTGGGCATGTGTTGTATCTGCTGGGGAAAGATGAGGCGTACTGCTAGGCGGGATCGCAGAATCGGGATGAAAATCGCTCATCCCGTTTCGCTCATTCGCGTTCGCACGAACGCACCAACTGCTGCGCGGGCGTAACGCCGATGAAACGCTTGAGGGAGCGCGTCAGATGGGGCTGGTCGAAATAGCCCAGGTCGTGCACCACATCCAGAATTGGCGTCCCCTGTTCTAAAAGTGTGGCGGCCTGCTGCGCCCGCTGAACCTGCCGGATATGCTTCTGCGGCAGCCCGGTCGCCTGTAAAAAGCGGTGGCGCACCGTGCGAGCGGCGATTTCCGCCTCAGGCAGTCGATCCTGTAAGGCGGCATGAATAATGGGATCAGAAGCCAGAATATCGTCTCGCACCAGCCGATTTACAAAAGCCTCGACGTTCTCATAGTCAGGAACCTGCCACGCGCTGCTGTCCAGCCAGAAGCGGCTCCCCGATGCCTCTGGAAGTTCAGTTTCCATGTTCAGAAATGTTCTTGTCGGGTGACGAAGCAGGAACGTACCGAGCTTGAATCTGATCCACAGGAGTTCAGCCCCTTCACCATAAGACACTACCCCTGAAGTTTCCAGGGGCCCGACCAGCATCCATTTTGTGACGCTATCCAGCCGAAGCACGACCATATGCCAGTGAATTTCTGCTGGTCGCACAGTAGAACCTGCCATCGCCGTTTGACCGCAGGTCACGGTTTCGATGTACGGGGAGTCTGACATTCGTTCGGTAAAAAGAATGGTCATCAGGGAAGTGCCTTTCACTGCAAAATTAAGGCAGGGACACGGTATACCATGTCCCCTGCAATCCGGTTGTAATCAGGTGTGCCCCAGAATGGCTTTCGGCTGATAGGGCGCTTCCAGCGATGCAATCTGTTCGGGGGTAAGCTGGATGCTGAGGGCGGCGGTTGAGTCTTCGAGATGCTGCGGTTTGCTGGCACCGATAATCGGGCTGGTGATGCCGGGTTTATGCAGCATCCACGCCAGCGCGACCTGTGCCGGACGCGCCCCGAACTGGTTCGCCAGCTCGACCACCCGTTCCACGATGGTAAAGTCGGTATCAGCATAATAATAGTTGTGCGCCAGCGGGTCAGACCTGGAGCGCACCGTATCGCCGCCTTTGTCGCGCGTACGGTTGCCCGCGAGGAACCCCCGCGCCAGTGGACTCCAGGGGATGATGCCTACACCGGTTGCGCGGCAGTAGGGGTTCATTTCGCGTTCTTCCTCCCGGTAGATCAGATTGTAGTGATTCTGCATCGAGATAAACTTTGTCCAGCCATGCTTCTCGGCTGTATGCTGCATCTGCGCGAACTGCCACGTCCACATGCTGCTGGCGCCCAGGTAGCGCGCCTTGCCAGCCCTGACCACATCATGCAGCGCTTCCATCGTTTCTTCAATTGGCGTGGTGGTGTCGAAGCGGTGAATCTGGTACAGATCGACGTAATCCATGCCCAGCCGCTTCAACGAGGCGTCGATGCTGTCCAGGATATGCTTGCGCGAGAGTCCACCCTGATTCGGCTTGTCGCCCGTTGGGAAGAAGACTTTGGTCGCGACCACCACTTCATCACGCCGTGCAAAGTCGCGCAGTGCCCGCCCGGTGATTTCTTCGCTCACGCCCATCGAATACATATTGGCAGTATCAAAGAAGTTGATTCCTGCTTCAACCGCCTGTTGAATTAGCGGACGGCTGGCTTCTTCATCCAGCACCCACTCGCGCCACTGCGGCGTTCCATAGGTCATCATGCCCAGGCAAATGCGCGATACCTTCAGCCCCGTGCTGCCAAGATTGACATACTGCATGTGGTTGTCCCCTCTGGTCTTGTTGAAGTCAGCGCAGAAATACCTGAATCACATCCATATTATGGGGGGAGTCGTCCTCGCCCGCACTTCCCATCAGTCGCCGGAACGTGAACTGCCGATGATCCAGAAAATCCGGCATTGCATCGTCCAGCACCAATACCGTTTGTCCATCGCTCAAGGCACGTTCGATAAGGGCGCTGGCGTTTCCTGTTGGGAATTGAAACAGATTATACAGCGTCAGGTCTGAGCGCTGCGTCTCAAGGATGTGCAAAACCTGGAGCGGGACAATCTGCGTCCATTGACCGAATACCAGCGCGTCTTCTGGCGCGGCGGCCATAAACTGTTCAGAGCGCTCACGTACAGACGTATCATGGCTTAAATCCAGCAGCGGGAAATTCACCACGAGCAGAATCAGCGGCATCCCGACCAGGACAACAGACCGCCAGCGTCCGGGTATTTGCTCGGTCAGCCATCGCAGACCGAACCCCAGCGCAACCGCCCACACCAGAAAACTGGTGCCGAACATAAAGGCTTTATCCGAAGCTCCATAAGTGGTGTAAAAGGCAGTCACAGGCAGGAAAAAGGCCAGCCACAGCCAGAACCCGCGCCTACATTGCCGAAACAAGCTGCCAAGTCCGATCAACCCAAGAACAAAGCCGAAGCCGAGGAAATTACTCAGGTAGAGGCGCACAACTTCAATCAACTGCGCGGGAGAGGGCAGAAGTCCATCCGCGAAAAACAGATCATTGAACTGCTGTCCACTGAGCATCCACAGGATTCCCTCCAGTGTACGCAGATCGACGGGCTGGAATACCCCTACATGGTCGAAATTTCCAGCCAGATTCAGCGGCAGTGCCGGACTGTAGCGCAGGGGAAAGTAAAGCAGGGGAACGAGGAATACAATGGCTGCAACGATGCCCGCCGTGATGCACCAGCGCCAGGGAATCCGGGCTGCCCGGTAGAGCACGATCATTCCGGGTACGAAAAACAGACTGGTCGGGTTGAGCGCTGCCGCGAGGCCGAACACCGCGCCCAGGGCAAGTGACAGCCGTGATGATGGAGGGGATGTTCTAAGCAAGCGGACACCCAGCAGCAGGCATACCGCGAGGGCGAGAATCTGCGGGGTATAAATCTCGGCGTACAGACCATTCACCCAGATATAGTATGACCAGATGAAGATCAGCGTCGCGCAGGCCGACACACCCATCGGAACAAGCTGCCGCAGCGCCAGATAAAGCACCGGGGCGGTGAAGGCCAGGCACAAGGTCGAAAAGAGGTTGGCGAGCCAGCCTGTGTCATAGGGAAGCTGCAAAAACAGATGCAGCAGCAGCAGATAGAGCGGGTAGCCCGGCGCATGAACGATGCCAAGCGTTTTGGCACCGATCACGAATTCTCCGCTATCGCCTGTATAAAAGGTCGGCACCATCGTGCGCAGCAGCACCAGCAGGGTTACGATCAGCAGCGCAGCGGGGACAGCCCTGTCGAGCAGCCTGCCTGTATTAAATGGCCTTTCCAACAACCAGCCCTTTTCAAAAAGCAATCGCGGCTGCATGCTGCAACCGCGATGATCGGATTAGTTTCACTTCTTAGCAGGAGATGGCGTGAATCGTCGCCTTAATTGGACGACTGGTTCTGGCGATTCTTCAGCAGCCAGCGCCCCCGGCTGCCCGGACGCAGGAATTCCAGTTCGAGGCGGTCGTTGATAAGTCGCTGACGGTCAAAAATGTTGACCTGGAACAGACGATAGCCATTCGGTTCGGCGCGGAGGACGTATACCGTGATGCGGTAGCGCCCCAGGGTAAACTCGGTGACGATGCGTTCGTTGGCAGGAAGATTGTTCAGGATGCCGCCCGACAGTGGCGCCAGTTCGCTGTTGTTAAAGGTGTTCAGCAGAACGGCGGGTACGAGGATGAGGCTGTTGGTTGGGATTTTCAGGATGAGCTCGTTCGTTTCGTTTAGTTCGCCAGTAATTTCTCCCGGCACGATTTCAACTTCTTCCCCTCTTGGAAAAGGGATGGGGGGTGGGGGAGGCGGCTCAATTGGTTGAGGATAATTATAATACTGTGCCAGCGTAGACCAACTGAATTTGCCATAGGGCAGAAGGGAGATGACCAGCACGGTGCAAACGGCGGTCACCACGATCAGAAAGTACATCTGGAGCCGGGGTTTCATCACTTGAAGTCGCCCTTTCTTGTCATGCAGGTTGACGGGTCGATTGCTTCACCACGAATTATATGCTATCCACGAAGCGAAGGAAAGCAGTGTAAGGGGCATGACGTGACAGAAAAGGTTCTGATTTTTCCACAAAGGATCGATGCTGGCCTGAACCGCTTGCAGAAAATGATCCTCTTCGGCATCGCCCTGACCCTCGCGCATCCCTGGTTTATGACGATTGGCTTTGTGCCGACGGTGCTGCCCGTCATCGTGGAAGCGCGCGGTATCGTGCTCAAACTGCCGGATTACGGGCTGCTGCTGTTGAGTGTCGTTACCGTTCTGCGCCTTCTCTTCGCTCCCGCCTACGTGCAAGCGCTGGCACACACTGGCGTCCGCCTGTTCCGCGCCAGACTGATTTTGCCCTGGGTGGCGCTTGCTCTGTGGGCAGCGGTTAGTCTGCTGTGGGCGGATGAACCTGTTCTGACCATCTATCATGCCGCTCATCTGGCGCTGGCACTGCTGGCCGCGCTGGTGGTTGCGGAAAATACACATCATGCTTCCGATAATGGCCTCCTTTCATCGCTGGTGATAGGGTTTGTGGTGGGTGGCGCTGCGCAGGGATTGCTGGCCTGCCTGCAAGCGCTCAACGGAGGAGCGGTCGGCCTGCACTGGCTGGGCGAACTTCGCTATCAGCATCCCCGTGCCTATGGCCTCACCATCCATCACAACACGCTGAGTAGTTATCTGGTAATGGCCTGGTTTATGACAATTCTGTGGCTACGGCTGGACAAACGCACGGGTAGATGGACGATCCTTAAATGCACAGCCTTAGCCCTGATTGGCCTGGGGTTATTCGCGGCACTTTCGCGCATGGCGCTGCTGGCGACCGCGCTGGGCACAGGCGGGGTTGTGCTGATGCTGCCACAGAGTCGTCAATTCTATCGCCAGCGCACGGTTCAGAGGATCGCCCTTGCCATCGCACTGATACTGCTGGTGATTTTCGGAGATGATCTGCTGCGACGGTTTCCGAGCTTTCAGGAACTCGTGCAGCGTTTGACGTTTGCCTCAAGCGGGGCAGTTCGTGTGATTGAAGATGCGCCCTTGATCGGTGTCGGCGCGGGCAACCTGATGCTGCATGTAGATGCGCTGGCAAGTAGTGGGCAGGTTTTCATTCTGGATAACGCTACCGATGGGTGGTTGCAGCCCGTCCATAACACCTATCTCGTCGTGCTGGCCGAACTCGGCCCGCCGGGTCTGCTGCTGTTCGGTCTGAGTCTTGGAGCTGTCTTCCTGCGATTGTCACCCCGTTTCGGCCAACCCGCGCTGATTCTGGGATGGGGCGTGGTCGCGTTGTGCGTGATTATGCTAACGGAGTTTCATTTCTGGGTGGCGGTCAACTGGCGGGCTGGTCTCCTGCTGATGGTAGGGTTATGGTGGGGATATTTTCTGCGAGGGACACAGGAAGCTGTGCATTTCGCCGCTACACATAAGTAACGTGCTAAGCTGTACGGACACGGCACGCCGTGTCCCTACGAAAAACATCGCACGGTTTCATTGTCAGTGTGCTCAGGCTGTTCAAATCACCCTTCAGGCACCGGGGCAACGGGGATTCGCCCCGGCCTGATAACGTTGGATTTGAGCTGACCGCAGCCCGCGTCAATGTCGATCCCCCGGCGGACGCGAATGGTCGCGGGGACACCATACTGCGCCAGAATGTCGATGAACCCACGCGAGGCCTCCACTGCCGAGGGCGCACCGCCGTAACCCGTCGTCGGGTTCAGCGGAATCAGGTTGACGTGGCACAGCAGCCCTTTCAGCAGCCGCCCCAGTGCATGAGCCTGTTCAGGGGTATCATTCTCACCCCGGATCAGCGCCCACTCGAAGGTGATTCGTCGCCCGGTTTTCTCAACATAGTAGCGGCAGGCATCGATCAGTTCCGCCAGCGGCCAGCGCTTGTTGACAGGCAGCAGCGCCGACCGTTCTTCATCCGTCGCCGCGTGCAGGCTGATCGCCAGTTTGACCTGCAGGCCTTCCTCAGCGAAGCGCCTGATCTGCGGCACCAGCCCGACCGTGCTGACGGTGATGTGTCGTGCGCCGATGCCCAGATCGTCCATCAGGCGTTGAATCGCTTTGAGCGACTGGTCGTAGTTGTGGAACGGCTCGCCCATGCCCATCAGGACGATGTTGCTCAGGCGCTCGCCTTCGGCTTCCAGATCACGGGCAAAGCGCATCGCCTGCTCAAAAATCTCGTCTGCCTGGAGGTGGCGGGCAAACCCCATTTGCCCTGTCGCGCAGAAGACACAGCCCATCGCGCAGCCTGCCTGGGTGGAAATACAGGCCGTGCGGCGGTCGTCGTCATACGGCATGAGAACCGACTCGATCAATTGACCGTCGTCCAGTTTGTACAGGCGCTTGACCGTCCCATCCCGGCTGGATTGTTCCGCTACCTGCTGCAAATCGCCAAGCTGCGTTTCCGCTTCCAAACGGTCGCGCAGGGCTTTGGGCAGGTTGGTCATCGCGTCAAAACTGGCGACGCGCTTGTCGTAGAGCCATTCCCACACCTGCCCGGCGCGGAATCTGGGTTCGCCCCACTGCTTTAAAAGTTCCGTCAACTGCTCACGGGTAAGTTCGTACAGGTTAATACGTGTGCTCATTCCTATCGGTTCCGTTGGGTGATGATCTGAAACAACAGGATCACCACTGCAATCACGATGGCAATCAGTGCCGCGACAGCACCCAGATAAAGCGGGTCAGGTTGGGTTGAAGTGCTTTCTGCCGGGACGGTCGCTGGCGGTGGTGGCGGTGTTGGTAGAATCAGGCTGCCCGCCGGGCGCGGTGTCACGGTAGCAGGCGCGGGTGTGCGCGTGAAGGTGGGTGTCGGCGATGGCAGCGGCGTAGCGGACAGTACCCCGGTTACGGTTGGCGTCGGTGTGGTCGTGACGGTCGGTGTTGGCGTATGCGATGGCGTTGGCGGGAAAGGGGTACGTGTGTTGGATGGTGTTGGCTGCGCGGTCGCCCCGATGTAGGGTGTGTAGACAAAATCACTGGTTGCCTGCTCAGTATACACCCAATTGATCAGATTTGGCAGGAGCGCATCTAACGAAAGCCCGGTAACTTCTTCGTAGGTTTGCGCGAAGGAGGTGCTTTCTTCCGCAGCGTCCGCCAGTTCAAACAAGGTTGATACACCCACCTCATGCGCTACATACAGCACCATGCTGTAGGCCTGCGCTCGCCACAATTCCTGGTCAGCGGTGGTATTGTTGTTCATCTGCGTAAGTGGATACAGCCCATTCACACGAGCCGTCTGCCGGACGCGCGTCAGAAATTCCGCTTTCGATGAAGGGATATAGAACTGTTCAAGACCGAACTTGAGCCAGTCGGGGGAAGTTGGGTTCGCGAACAGGGGGGAATAGAATTTTTCCACCATCAGGCTTACGAGCGCTTCTTCCAGCTCGCTCACTTCACTGGCGCTGGTCTGTACGGGGATAAGATCGCTGGCCTGGAAAATGGCTTCCAGCAGTTCCGGGTCGCAGGGATAGTCGGTTGCGGTGAAGGGATCAACCACAACAGCTTCATCACCTCGCTGTTCGATGCAGGGATTGATCGGCAGGGCATTATCGAACAGGATGAAATTGAACGGCGGCTGTTCCTGAGCGCGATTTTGTACCAGCAGGTCGTAGACCGGGCGCAGCCGTTGCAGCAGGTTCGACCGGGTGATGCGGCTGTTTTGTGGCGCAAGCACGTTCAGCGTCTCGTTCGGTTCGTCCAGCGGTTGCCACGTGACGCGGTCATCCGCAAACAGGAATGTGCCAGGGACTTCGGCTGTCGGTCGATCCTGAGCCGCTACCCGCCAGGTGTAGTCTACAGTTGTCAGGAAACGTGGGGGCGAGTCGGCAGGGATCTCCCACACATAGGCCAGTTCGGTGTAATCACGTGTGACAATGGCGGATGCTTCGGGATCAACATCTACCGTAATCGCTTCTGCACCCGGTGGTGTGATGGACAACGACACGTTCTCGATGTTTTCCAGCGAGTCAGCAATCACGATATTAAAGCGCACAGCTTCCGGGTAAATGAGGGTGGTTGACCACAGAACGATGTACTCCGGCACGGCTGGATCGCGCGTCGGCAGTGGTGTTGCCGTTGCGGGTGGGGTAGGGGTGCGGGTTGGGGTAAAGGCCGGGGATGGCTCTGGCGTGGCTTCCGGTGTTTGCTCCTGTGCGGCTGCCGGGATGACAAGATACAGCAGCACGATCAGCAGCCACCAGCGCCTCCAGTGGCGAAACGCAATCTTCAAACTGTTCCTCCGCTGGTGGTGATGATGGAAAAAATGATCAGCAGAAAATTATAGGCGAAGTGCGCGATGATGGCGGCGGTCGTGCTGTGGCGCTGGCGCAGCAGCCCAAACAGCAGGCCGATGAAAAATATCACGACAATGCCGGGGGTGAGCAAGACCTGCGTATGCAGCACCGTGAAGAAGATGGTCGTCGGGATCAGGCCGAAGATGGGCTGAATGGCACCGCGAAAAAAGACTTCTTCCCCAATCGCCGCCGAGGTTGCCAGCAGCAGCGCCAGCGGCAGGGTAGAAAAGGCATCAATCTGGCTTTGCGCCGCACGGTTTTGCTCCTGAAGCTGGTCTTCAGGGATAAACCACGAAATCACCTGCCCGTAAAGGATCAGCAGGATAAAGATCACCAGCAGGACGCCTAATCCCCAGCGTACATCATCCCGCGTCGGCCAGCGCAGACCAAGCCGTTCCAGTGTGTCGGCTGTGCCTCGTCTGATGGCAAAGCCGACGCCGAGCAGGGCGAAGACCACCTCCAGCGTTGCATAAAATAATGGTTCGGTCGCGGAGATACCCTCGGTTTCAATTGACTCTGCCACACCGCTGGTGCCGCCTAAAAGCAGCAGCAGGACGGTCGAAATCACGATCAGCAGAATCGTGAAGATGAGGGCGGTGGTATGGACGGGTGACTCGGGATTGTAGCGGCTGGTTTCGCCACCGAGGATACGCTTAAGCTGCTGCCTGTTT
>JANRLJ010000141.1:0-3116 GCA_033762735.1 bacterium
TATGACCGAGATCATATCCGCTCCGATCACTGCGCTGACCGAGGTTGAGCGTCACGAGCTGGCGCTGCGCGAGGCGATGATTGAGCGGGCGCACCAAGCATTCTGGACGATGACCGCTGAACACCTCAAGGCCATCCGGGACGCCCGGCTCTACCGGGAGAAGTATACCGACTTCGAGACATACTGCCGCGAGCGGTGGGGGTTCTCGGCCAGCCGCGCCCGTCAGCAGATCGCGGGTGCAAACACCGCCAGGTACATCGAGAGTGTTACAGGTGTAACGCTCCCGAATGAAAGTGTTGCCCGTGCGGTCAACCAGATTCCGCTGGAGCATCAGCCCACCGTGGTCAAGATGGCGGCTGCGTATGCATCGTCCAATGATCGCCCTTTGTCTGCTCCACTGATCGAGCGCACGGCGAGGGTGGTTGATGAAGCTGCTCGCACCGGGCATGTGGACATTGGAAATGGTTTGAGCAATCCCCTCATCGCTGCTGTCGCGGTCGAGGACATGGAAGCGATTCAGCGCCAGCGTCAGCACATGGCAGAGAACAGCGCATGGGTCAGCTACAAGGTGTCATCGTCGGTGCTGGCCTATTTGCCTGTGCCGGTGGTCGAAGGCGTTGAAGTGCAGGTGATCGTCCGCGTGAAGAAGAAGGTGCAGCCATGAGCAAAGCACGCGGCGATGTGGCTGCCCATGAATGGCTGAACTGGGTGACAAAGCATCTCGGCCTTTTTGCGCTTGCCCTGCCCGGTTTGCCTGATGAGCATCTTCGCGCTTTAGAAGTGCTGCTGATGGGGGTGGAGCGGCTTGAGCAGTTAGGGTACACGGTAACGCTGGACATCCAACAGTCACCGCAGAATGAGGACTCTCCGAGCTAACGCTCGTTGAATCAAAAACGCCCGCTGTTACCGGGCGTGCTGGCAGGAGACCCGGCCAGCGCCGTAAGTATAACCGAATAAGACAAGGAGACAAGCAAGTGGTACACACAGTCGTAGTTGCCAATCGCAAGGGCGGCGTGGGCAAAACCCAGGTCGCATGTCATCTCGCCGCCGGGCTGTCGATGCTCGGTTACCGGGTTATGCTGGTGGACACTGATCCGCAGGGGCATGACGCTTTGATGTTCGGATTGCCCAAGGCAGATGGACTCTATGATGTCATGTTCTGCGAAGATGAAGAACTCCCCGCGGTGCTGTCGAAGGCGCTCTATCAGGTGCCGCCTAGCCGCTTCATCCCGCCAGGCTTTGAAGGTGCGCCCGAACTCTACCTGCTGCCCAGCAGCAAGGCGACGGCTGTCGTCCCGCTGGAGCAGAAAAACCCCTTCAAATTCAAAAATGTCCTGACCGAAATCGGGGAGTTGCTTGCGCTCGATTTCGTTGTGGTCGATACCGGGCCGACAACCTCGATGTTTGATGGTTCGGTTAACCTGGCAGCAGACGGCTTTATCCTGCCTACCGAACTCTCCCGCCTTAGCTTCGATGGTCTGAATGAGATCATCAGCGAAGTGTCGGCCATCAACAAAGAGAAGCGCAAGCTCGGCCTGGGGAGCACGTCGATCTACGGCATCATCCCCAACAAGTTCCGCGCGGGTAACGTGAAGAACCAGCAGCAGAACATCTCGGAACTGTCGCAGAAGTTCGGTGCGTTGGTGTGGCCGCTCGTCAGCCTGCGCGAAGTCTGGTCAGCAGCCAGCAAGCACGGTCAGCTTGTCTATAGCTACATGCCCGGCGGTCAGGAAGCGACCGATGCGTGGATGTATGTCGAAAAGTTCCTGGAGGCTGCTCATGCCGCCACGCAAGCCTAATATCGTTGACTCGTCGGTCAGCGCGTTTGGGTCGGGTGGTGAAGACTCGGGCGAGGGGGACCTCGCCCGACTCAACCCGCATCTGGCCGCGAAGCTGGCAGAAGCTCAGGAGCGCAAACAGCGCCAGGCCGAGACGCAGATCGTCGAAAAGGTGGTCGAGATCGAGAAGCTGGTTGAGGTTCCGGTTGCGCTGGAACTGATGGAAGACAACATTGTCCGGGCGGGCAATGTTTACTTCACTCCGACCGGGATGCACATCGAGGGCACCATCAGCGAAAACGAATGGCGCGCCCTTGCAACGACCATCATTCGCATAGACTCGGCTCGTCAGTGGATCCTCGGTGATTGGGCCGACTACGGCGATTACATCCTGGGCAAGAAGTATGAGGAACTTGCCGAGCTGACCGGGTACAAAGCGGACACCCTCAAGCAGTACGCCTACGTGTGCCGCAACGCGTCAATTCGAATTGACGAACCAGTGCGTTTTGCTCACCATCAAGTTGTCGTCAGCCAGTTCCCCGACGACCAGGAGCGGTGGCTGTATGCTGCCCGTGATAACAGATGGTCAGTGAGCCAACTGGTCGACGCGATGAATGGCCGTGATCCTGCTCGTCCCAAGCGCCCTACCCTGCTCAGCAAATTCCAGCGCGATCTTGAGCGAGAACAGACCCGCCTTCTGTCTTATGAGAAGAAGTTTTCACGAATGGGGCAGGGGGAGCGCCAGCACGCCGAGTCGCTTGTCGATGCCCAGATTGAGGCCTTGCAGCGATTGAAGACGATGCTGCGGGGCAAATCGTAAGGGTGGAATTGGGAGATGGACAATCGCCTTTTTATACACTCATACTCTGTCTTAAGATTGGATGTCGATGGGGTGCAGTTTACGGTGTACTCCAAAGAGATCAGCATTGATCTTGAGACTTTTGACCCTGGCTCCAGCGAACATCTCGAAGCAGTCCGTTTTGTAAAAGCCTACCAAGAGGCTTTTATCCTATATGTTCAACACACTTTTCAAATGCAGGATTACCAAAAGCGGTTCCGCCTTGCTTATGAAAAAGCTCGTGAGCGATTGAAAGGTTGGGATCGGAGTTGGTTAGAAGTCTCACATGCGGATGTCGGCTCGACGCTCAAGCATCTTGATACCCTTCGTGAATCTTTGCCGGCGGCGGAAGCTACTGTGGCTTCGATCAACACCATGCCACGAGAATCAGGATCAAGTATCTGTCGTCCGTTGGCGGTCACCTGCTCGAACGGAAACCGCCCCGTCTTGCTCAGACGAAAAGTGGCGGCGCCGGTAACAACCTCGATGGCGTCGGCCGA
>JANRLJ010000142.1:0-5372 GCA_033762735.1 bacterium
TGGACAGCGTATCTTTACCAGGCAGGGCAAGCTGCGATGCTCGTCCGCAAAACGCGCGCCGGCGGTGAGATCGACTTGCTCACCCTGAATTTGGATGTCGATGCGTGGACGCGCCTGATTACCGGCGGATTGGAACAAGGGATGATTGCGCTGCCCGATCAGCAGCTCGAAGCAGCCGTCAAAGAGGGTAAAGTCTAAGATGAAAAAGGTCTATCTCATCGGCTTTCGAGGCATCGGCTTTCGAGATGCACAATTCAGCCAGGAAGATGCCTTGATCCGCGCTGGACATGTCGGCATTGCTTTTGAGGATGCGCCGAAGCACATTTTCGGTTTCCATCCAACTGAAGCAGCCAGTCGAGCCGTTGGCGATGACACCGCGGTGATCGAATGGCTGAAGGAACACCATACTTTAGCCGGTGCGCTCCAGGATGACTCGGCGATTTTCAGGCGAGCGGATACCCTGGCGCAGCAGGGGGCGCGTACAACGGTCTGGCAAATCGTCATCCCGGTGGAAGATGAAGACTATACGCGCATCCGCCAGCAGGTGCTTCAATGGTATAATGATGGCACAACCTTTACCTATGCGTTTCCGAGGCAAGGGGAAGACCCACCGGCAGATCGGGATAACTGCGCGACTTTCCCGCGTCGATTAGGATTACCGCTGCCTGAACCGAGTGGGCAGCTCGTCAAGTATATGGCTGCGCTCGAAAGCGCAGGCGAACGGTGGATACCGGAAGACAAGGAGTCGTGATATGGAACCAATACAAGTCCTCACTGACCGTGAACTGCTCAACACATTGGAACATAAATTGAGCGATCTGGCTGCCTTGTGGCGGGGGCGTAAAGATCAACCGGAAGCCGACGCGATTGTGCGCCAGTATCACGCTATTCTGAACTGCATGATTGAACTCGGCTTTCGGGAGGGGCTGGATGTCGATTCTGAACTGCCGGATCGCCTGATGCCCGAAACCTATCTGAACCTGCACAGCTAAACCCTCAACTTCTTCTTCTCAAAGAGCCGTCCGCAAGGGCGGCTTTTTTTGATTCCCCCAAAGGACAACCTCATGACGGCTCACCCACGACGAGTCCGGCACATCTGCCCCGACTGCGGGCGGGTGCGTCTACTGAAACCGGCGGATGCCACGAAGACCAAACGCTGCCAGCGCTGCCACTGCCAGCGGATTGCACCGCTGGGTTTTCAGGCTACGGCAGCGAAGAAAGGTCGAGATTTCGCCATCCGCGCGGCGGCACGTAAACGCAAACAGCAGCCGACCACGCTGGAACAAAAAGTAGAAGCCGCACTGGGCGAAATACCGGGGATTGCCTGGGAGCGGGAATACGCCATCGAACGCGAAGGACATGCCCCTTACTATGTCGATTTTGTCATCACGACCACCCATCACCTGATCGCGCTCGAAGTCAACGGCAGCTATGCCCACCGGAACGACGATGATACCAACAGTCTGCGCACGGACACCTTATTTCTCCTTTTCGCTGATGTGATTGTTCTCACCGAAACGGACATCAAGCGGGCAACCTCCCTCAGTCAGCACATTCAGCAGCGTCTTTTTTGAAACGAACTTAAAGGAAAATCCTCATGGCACGAGCCGAAAGTAAAATGGTGATGGGTTATTTACCCATTGAGGAACGCCACTATCCGGCGCTCCTGTCGTTAATTGCACCAGCCGCACCTGCCGTCAAGATGCTCGACCCGTTTGCGGGTGAAGGCACGTTCCTCGAAGCGGCGGCCAGCGCATGGAAGGTTACACCTTACGCCAATGAACTGGATGGTGAACGCGCTCAGGCATGTATTGAGCGCTTCGGTCCCAAGCAGGCGGTTCGCTGCGATGTAGAACGACTGATCGCTTCCAACAACGCCTTTGGACTGATCTGGGCGAACCCACCCTACGACCATGACGCGGCGGCTCAGGACAACAAGCGGGTCGAGTTCCGCTATCTGCGTCATGCCTGGAAGTGGGCGCAGGACGGCGGAATCGTGATGTGGGTGGTGTACCGCCATCACGTCACGGAAGATGCTGCCGCTTTTCTGGCAAAGAACAGCTGCAGTGTCGAGGTGTGGGCGCTGCCGGGCAAGCATCTCGGTGAATACGATCAGGTGACAGTTATCGCCGTTAAAGGGGTAAATCCTGACCCGGAAACACTTTACAGTCACATTCTGGCACGGAAAATGGAGCCACGTCTGCTCACGGTGCAGCCAGAACCACTTTACCGCTTGCCGCCACCGCCGAACCTGACCCGCTTTGTGTTTGCGCCCGATATGATCGGCGAGGAGCAGGGATTGCGCCTGATCGAGGAGCAGGGCGCGTGGAAAACACAAGGGTTTCAAGCCCTGCTCGAAGTTCCCCGTCCACCGCTGCAAATCGAACCCGTTGTCGCGCCCCGTCCGGGGCATACCGCCTTGGTGCTGGCCGCTGGAGTCGCAAATGGCGCAGTAATCGAGACGGCGGAATATGGGCAGGTCGCCATTCGTGGCAAGACGCAGCACGTCGAGCAAGTGGCAAGAGTGGAAGTCGAAGCCTCGCCCGGCGACCCGGATCGGCAGGTCAAGAAGACAACTATCCGGCTGAAACCAACAACGACGTTGACCCTGCTTTCACACGACGGCACAGTAGTTGAAATGGATGGGGACGAGGCGCTGCTCAACTTCATCACCTCAAACCGCACGGCACTCGCCCAGTATCTCAACCAGAAGTTCTCGCCGATGTATCGCTTCGATTTTAACGGGATGTCCCGTTTCCTTGACCGTATCCGGCTCAAGGGCAAATACCCGCTTTATACCGCGCAAAAGCATGTGGTGGCCGCCGTCACACGTGGGTTCGAGAGCCGGGACAGCATTCTACTGATCGGGCAAATGGGCTGTGGGAAGACGGCGCTCGGCGGCACCACCGCGATCAGCATTGCTACCGGAGTCGTCCAGGCGTTACGCAGTCAGATCGCAGGCGATCAAGTGGTGCTGGTAGTCGCGCCGCCGCATTTGATCGACAAGTGGAAGCGCGAACTGTTGAGTATCAGCCCCAACATCGTTGTGGAACAGCTCAACCGCCATGAAGAGGTCAAAGCCTTCATGTCCCGTGCCGCTAGTCTCGGATCGGGCATCGCCAAGATTGGTCTGATCAAGCGCGATATGACCAAGCTGGGTGCGGGGCGTGAACCAGCGGTCATTTGGCGAGATGAGTGGGCGGCGCTGTGGCGGCATGGGCAGCCGACCCCCGAAGGCTACGAACCGCAGCAGAGGCTCGTCAAACAGTGTGTGCCGAAATGTCCGCACTGCGGCTGCACGGTCATGCAGGAGAAAAAGGAAATTCAGACACCTGCCACCGAAAGTTGGTTAAAAAGCGGCAAAAGGTACTGCCAGGTCTGCAACACACCGCTCTGGCAGGATGCCCGCGATAAAGGGTCTTGCCCGAAGCCAGGACAGAAATACCCGACGAAAAATCCACGTTTCCGTCTCGACGAGTACATCAAACGGCTTTATGGAGATCGGGTGTTCCTGCTGATTTGGGACGAGTGCCATGAAGCCCAGAATGGGGACACGGGCAACGGTGAGTCGTTCGGACGTTTGGCGGGTGTCGCACAAAAAGTGCTGGCGATGACCGGTACGCCTTTCAACGGACGCTCATCGTCGATCTTCAACCTTGAGTACCATCTCAATCCACGCACCCGCCAGCGGTACAACTGGGGCGGCGCGACAAGATTTTTACGTAAAGCGCGTGGCGGGCGTGAGTTTCAAAGCGTGATTGATGAGAACACCAAGCAGCGTGGGCGCGCCGAGTCACGCTGGGTCAGTGAGATGGGTGTGCGTGAGCAGGTCGTCGAGGAACGTCCCAGTTACGATAAAGAAACCGGCGCATTCACCGGCACGAACACCTATGAGCGCCCGTATGAGGAGTCTCCTGGAATTTCACCGCTGCTGGTTGCAGAGGTGCTGGATCATGCGGTGTTTTTCTCGCTCAAAGATTTGGGGAAAGTGCTGCCCCAGTATGAAGAAATCGCGCTGCCTGTCGAGATGGATGCGGACACCTACGAGCAGTATGATCGCACCCGCCAGCAGCTCAAGGATTACCTGATCCAGCGTAAGTGGGAGGGCGATACGACTTTTAGGGGAGCGTATCTTCAGTGGGCGATGGGTTGGGTCAACACGCCGTTTCGCCCGTATCAAGTGATCCACAATCTGAAACATGGTCTGACTGGAGAAAAGCAGCCGCACATTGTCACTTCCATCCCGTCTTACGGTGAGGAACGGGTGTTTGCCAAAGAGCAGGCGCTCATTGATCTCGTGCGGGCGGAGTTGGCGGAGAACCGTCCCTGTGTGATTTATCTACGTCAGACCGATACGCGCGACATCCAACCCCGAATCGAGAGCCTGATCCGACGACACATTCCCGAAGCCCGACCCTTCATCCTCAAGAACACTGTGGATGCCGAGCGGCGCGAGAAGGTGATTGATGCAGAGGTTGCCAAAGGGACGAATGTGCTGATCTGTAACCCGACACTGGTACAGACCGGACTTGATCTGATTGCCTTTCCAACCCTGATCTTTTACGAAATCACCTTCAATCTTTCCACGATGATGCAGGCGGCGGCGCGTTCGTACAGGCTCAATCAGACCCATACACTGTGCAAGGTTTACTACCTCTTCTACGAAGCGACGATGGAACAGACAGCGGTGCAATTGATGAGCCGTAAACAGCTTGCGGCAAAACTCTTGACGGGGGACATTGGGTTAACAGGATTGGATGCGTTGACCGAGGGCGAGGGCGGTTTGGAGGAGGCGCTGCTGGCCGCCATTGGTCGGGATGAGGCACTGCTTGACCCTTCGGAACTGTTCAAAGCAGACAGCCATCAAAGCGCAATCGATGCCGAGGATGCCGCCTACTGGAATGTGGAAGTGGACGAAGCGCCTGCCGCTATCGAGTTGAAACGCATTTTAAGCGAATCTATTGCGAATGACCCGCTGATTGCGGCGGCAGTTGCGTTGGGTGGTGTGGTGCATCCGTTTCAAGAGCGCCTCTCCGCCCGGCAATCTGTGCCTGAAGACCACCTCTCGCTTTTGGTGCAATCCGTCGGCAGTTATCTCAACACCGTTCATATCCTGGCGGATACCAATCAGTTTACGCGGCTGCAAATGGAACTGCTGACTATCTTGACGAACGGTGCAGCGGATGAGACGACCCACGTATTGGGAATGTTTGATTCCCTTTTTACCCAGGACCCGCAGCACGAAATGGCACTGCAAGGTTGGCTGCAAAGCTGGTTGAAGGAATATCGCTTGGTCTTTACAGGTTGTGAAGTAGAGGTCGCTGCCCAGATCATCCGTCTCGCTAAACAGACACTTGACCTTTACCAGTCGG
>JANRLJ010000143.1:0-42231 GCA_033762735.1 bacterium
CGCCTTCGCCCGGCCTGCGGCTTTTCGACGGGCGGTGTCTCATCTCCTGTTGTGTCTACAGGGGGGGTGGAAAATCGCCACCTCCGCCTCTTCCCCTCCCACTTTTCAGAAGATGAGAACTTTATCTTGACAGCTATGGGGAGGGTTTAAAACCCTCCCCTACGATCTCGCTCTTCGTTCTTTGGGCGGGTTTGTTGGGCACTGTCAGCGCAATCAGGAAAAGATTTCCAGTAGACAGGGTGTGCCCTGCCCCTACGATTCCGTGTTTGCGATCTGTGACTTCCCCCTCAGTATTCGATTTCTATAAATTTTTCGTTTTAATTCCATTCTCATCGCCGAAGCTGTGCTATAATGCTTCTGAACGCGATTGCGCGGTGGCCGCCAGTTGACCGGAACAGACTCGGTAGCCACATCCACTCCCCAGTCACGATCATCTGACGACGTGAGTGTGCTCCGGGTCGAACCGACCGACGCACTCCTAAACCCACCGAGGTTAAGAACAACTTGATGCAATTCAACGATTTGAACCTGATCGAGCCGTTGCTGCGCGCCGTGCGTGCGGAAGGCTACGATACCCCCACGCCGATTCAGCAGCAGGCCATCCCGCATGTGCTGGCTGGCAAAGACCTGATCGGCTGTGCCCAGACCGGCACCGGCAAGACCGCCGCCTTCGCGCTGCCCATCCTGCAACGCCTCGCGACCACCGAACGCACCAGCAAACGCGGCATGGTTCGCGCTCTGGTGCTTTCGCCCACGCGCGAACTGGCGACGCAGATCAGCGACAGCTTTAACGCCTATGGCCGCCACACCGGGCTGAAAAGCATCGTGATTTTCGGCGGCGTGGGGCAGCAGCCGCAGGTGAATGCACTTCGCGCCGGGGTCGATATTCTGGTCGCCACGCCGGGTCGTTTGCTCGACCTGATGAACCAGCGCATCCTCACACTGAACAGTATCGAAATTTTCGTGCTGGACGAAGCCGACCGGATGCTCGACATGGGCTTTATCCATGACGTGCGCAAGGTCATCGCCGCGCTGCCCACCAAACGGCAAACGCTGCTCTTTTCGGCCACGATGCCGCAGGACATTCAGGACCTGGCCGACCGCATCCTGATTCAGCCCGTGCGCGTGGAAGTTACGCCGCAGGCCACCACCGTCGAACGTATTGCGCAGTCGGTCTACTTCGTAGAGAAGAAGGACAAACGCGCCCTGCTGGAACATCTGCTGGACGACAAGGCCATCCGCCGCGTACTGGTGTTCACGCGCACCAAGCACGGTGCGAACAAGCTGGCCGAACAGCTCGACCGCGCCAGCATCCACGCTGAAGCCATTCATGGCAACAAGTCGCAGAGTGCGCGGGAACGGGCGCTGGCGAACTTTAAATCCGGCAGGACGCGCGTACTGGTCGCAACCGACATCGCCGCACGTGGGATTGATGTGGACGACGTAACGCACGTCATCAACTTCGACCTGCCCAACGAGCCGGAAAGCTATGTGCATCGCATTGGCCGCACGGCGCGGGCGGGCGCTTCGGGTATTGCTTACTCTTTCTGTGACGCCGAAGAACGCGAATATCTGCGCGACATCGAAAAGCTGATTCGCCTGCGCGTCCCAGTCGTCACGGAGCATCCCTACGTCTCGACAGGCCCAAGTGCCGCGTCTTCGAGCGATTCCCACAACGGTTCATCCCGCCGCCCTCAGCAGCAGCGCCAGTCGAACGGCTATGGCAGCGGGCAGAATGGGCGTTCATCCGGGCAGTCGTCGCGTCAGTCGAATGACACCGGCAGCCGCCCGCAGCAGCGCAGCGCGTCCTCCGCTGGGCGCACAGAGGCGCGTTCTGAGATGAGCATGGAACGCAGTGGCGACGGCAGCGGCGAAAACGGTGCGTCACTGAACAAGCGCCGCCGCTCACGCCGGTCACGCCGCCGCACCAGCCCGGCACAGCCGCAGAATTAACGGAATCAGAAAGTGCGACTCCTCGTTAGGAGCCGCACTTTTTGTTTATGGCAGAAGCGCGATGCTTTCGATGCGCGTGCCCGTCGGCACATACACGCCCACCGAACCGGGCGGGGGCGCTTCCTGTAGCGTCACGTCCAGCAAAACGTCGCCATTCACGGCGGCGATCACCCGCGAACCCCGCACTTCCACTCGCACATTCGCGTCCGGCGCGGGGGGACCTTCCACCTGCACGGCCTGAATTGCCTCTAAACTCTGACGGCTGAGAAAATCCTGGCTGCGCAGGTTGGCTCGGGTGATGCGGTACAGCCCCACCGCCCGCAGCAGCAGCCCATCATAAGCCAGTTCCAGCGCCAGCCCACCGGGCGTGTCATCGGCTTCGGGCACATTCAGCAGGATATAGTTGAATGATTGCAGCCCGTTCCCCTGAATGACGATCAGATCAGCGTCGAGGATATAGTCGTCATAGGTGGCGTCCAGCGTCAGCAGCCAGTTGGTTTGTCCCCGTGCCAGCAGACTGCCATCCTCGCCTACGCCCCAATCGTCCACGCTGCTGAACGTCCATAAGCCTTCGTTCGCGCCATCGGCAAACCGCTCATCGAACACAGCCTGTGGCGGCGGCGTGGCGGAGAGGAAATCGCTGGAAGGCGTTCCGGTGGCAAAGCCAAGCGCGGCAGCGGTCGCGTTCTGGTTGAGCGCAGCCTGCGTCCCCTGCAGCTGCACGGCGGATTGCGTCGATTGCAGCACGGCCTGCGTAGCGGTCTGGTCGAGTGCGGCCTGCGTCTGCTGATAGGCCGCCTGCGTTTGTTGATAGACAATCGCGTTATTGGTGGCCTGCTGCGCATTGGCGGCGGCGACGGCGGTCTGTGTGGCGAGGCTGTCGAGAACGCTTTGCGTGGCGGCCTGTTCCAGCCCAATCCGCTGATTTTCCAGCGCAGTGCGGGTGGTTTCATTGGCGGCCAGCGTGATCGCATTGTCGAAAGCGGCCTGGGCGTTGGTCGCGGCGGCGTTGTCCAGCGCGACGACCGTTCCGCCAAGCGCTTCGGAGGTTTGCTGAAAGCCGACCTGCGTCAGTGAAATATCTTCCAGCAGGCCTAACCCGACCACATCAGGCCGGGCAACAATGATAATTACCAGGCCGACGATGGTCAGCGAGAGCAGCAGCACCAGCAGACCCAGCGCACACGGCAGGCCGTTACTGCGGCGCTCCGGCGGGTAAATTCGCGGTCTGGTGTCTTCATCAATGGGAAGGAGTGAGTCTGGACGGGACATGCACGGTTTTTCCCTTGTGTCTTTCCGCCATGTCTCCAGTGTACCAGACCCGCCTCGGAAACAAAACGCAGCAGGGGAATTAATCAGGGCAAACGCCTTAAATTTTACAAACAGTTTAAAAAACATCATTACAAACCACGAAGGCGCAAAGAACACAAAGATTTTTGTCATTGTCTTCGTGTCCTTCATGCCTTTGTGGTTCAAAAAACTCTTTATAGTGTGCTCGTTTCTAATGCAACCGCCCTGAAAATTAGTCACTCGTTCCCAGCAGTGCATTCACAATCGCGGTGGTGTTGTGGCGCATGTAATCCAGATAGGTGGCCGCTGGGCCATCGCTGCGGCTGAGCGCCCCGCTGTAGAGTGTGACAATCGCCACCTCATAACCGATCTCGCTGGCAATCGTCTCTGCCAGGTCAGTGGTAGCGCTGGTTTCTGCAAAAATCACGCGCACACCTTCCGCCTCAACTGTCTCAATCAGCGCCAGAATATCCTGCGGTGCCACTTCCGCCGAGGTGGTCACGCCGGGGATGACCGTGCCGACCACTTCAAACCCATAGCGGTGGGCGAAGTAGGCCAGGAATTCGTGGTTGGTCACGATCACACGCTGATCGTCTGGCACCTGCGCCACGAGTGAGTCCAGTTCTTCCGCAAGGGCTTCAAGCTCGGCGATATACGCCTCGGCATTGGCGGCATAAATATCCGCATTGGCCGGGTCTGCTGCCGAGAGCGCCGCCGCGATGTTGTTCACCCACAGGATGACATTGGCGGGGTCTGTCCACACATGGGGATCACATGCGCCGTGTTCGTGGTCGTGCTCCGCTTCGCCTTCTTCATCGTGCGCATCCTCACATACGCCGTCCTCGCCCAAGACACCGACCACTTCATAAGCGCCGTGCTCATGGTCGGCCTCTTCCGTCGCTTCGGCTTCTTCCGCGCTGTGTTCCGCTTCCTCGTGGTTGTGGTCGCCGCCCAGGATTTCGACACCCAGCGAGACAATCGTCGGCTCGACGCTCGCGTTTTCCTCGATGATTTCCAGCAGGCCTTCTTCCAGGTTCGCGCCGTTCATCAGCAGCACGTCGGCCTCGGCAAGGGTGATGATGTCGTTGGGCGCGGGGACGAACGTGTGCTCGTCGGTTTCCGCCGGGATGAGGCTGGTCACGGTCGCCAGATCGCCCGCCACGTTTTGCGCCACATCCGCGATGATCGAGGTGGTAGCGACGATGTTCAGACCCTCCTCCTGTGCACTGATGGAAAACGTCATCAGTAAAGCCATCATCAGGACGAATGTGCCTGTTCTTATAGAACGCATGAAATGCTCCTGTATCCCTTGTATAATCCCTGTTAAATGATACCGTGTATCATTAAGTGGAGATAGTATCACTCACTTTCCGGCTTTTCAACCGTTTCTCCGTCCATTCATCGATCCTTATCCGTCCAATGGCGCATCGTACAGCCCTGCTTTGCGTATATAGTTTAGAAGTTGAGACAAAGTTATTGGTATTTCAGAGCAGTGCAGCGACAGACGTTCTCTGAAAACCAAAACCTAAAAATGAACAGCTAACCACCAGGAGCATCCAACATGGACGTGCAAATCAAACATCAGCCTTCCTACTCACTGGCCGTCGTCAATCTCACGCCGAACGAACAGATTCGCGTCGAGTCCGGGTCGATGGTCAGCTTCAGCGACGGCGTGAGCATCGAGACCAAAGCGGAAGGCGGCTTTTTCGGTGGCCTCAAGCGCATGGTCGCGGGCGAGAGCTTCTTCGTGAACACCTACACTGCACCTGCCGAGGGTGGGGAAGTGACGCTGGCGCCCGCGCTGCCCGGTGACATGCGGACGCTGGAAATTCAGAGTGGCAGCAATTTCCTGCTGCAAAGCGGCTCCTATCTTGCGTCGGAGAGCGGTGTGCAGACCGATGCGTCGTGGGGCGGGGCGAAGGGCTTTTTCGGCAGCGGCAGTCTGGTGCTGCTGCGCGTTTCTGGCAGCGGCACGGTGCTGATCGCCAGCTATGGCGCGATGGAAGAACGTATCCTCCAGCCCGGCCAGCGCTACAACGTGGACACCGGGCATATCGTCGGCTTTGATTCAACGGTGCAGTTCGAGGTCAAGCGTGTCGGCGGGTGGAAATCCACCTTCCTGAGCGGCGAAGGGCTGGTGTGCCAGATGACCGGGCCGGGGCGTGTGCTGATGCAGACTCGCTCGGAGGAAGCGCTGATAAACTGGATTCTGCCGCAGGTGCCGCAGAAGAGTAACTAAAGCATAAATGAGGACGGGAGAACTTATTCTCCCCCCTCGTAAAAGTAAATATCTCTTTGTGTTAAGTGAGTCTCATACGCATTTCCACAATATGATTGATAATTTTTTCAATCGAAGACAAAGAACCCCCGTCTTGGTAAATAAGTTCGATAAGCATTTTGATAACAAGTGGTCTTTTTATGTCGTCTGATCCCAATTCACTTTTGCACTTATTGATGAGCTTTTTTATGAGATTATGACCAACTTCCGTAGTCATAGTATGCTCACGGTTTTTGTGGAAGGCTGTAAAATGAGGTTGAATCATATCGCTATTGCGGTTCGTCTGTTTAGTATCTACAAAAGCAAACAAAGCTGCATTATCGTTTGCATCATCACAATCCCAAAGTAGATACGTCGGTATATTGAGAGATCTAAATATAACAGCGGGGATGACGAGATTGCCTTTTCCAATTGTAGGAACAATACTTATTCCCATGCTTTCTAAATCTATAGTCAATTGATTAGATACTTCTAAAAGTATGGCTCTGTCACTTTCTCCTTCGACAATTACAACTACATCTGCAAAGAAACCTTCATTAATGAAAGGAGACATCATTTGTGGCATCGTAGCTCTGAGTCTGTCGACAGTATAACGAAAATCTCCTTTAATTTCCCCCATCTGTTTTGCTACATCATCATATCGGGCATGATAGCATTTAGCTGTCTTGGGAAGGCCTTCATCAAGTTGCTGTTTACGAATAATTCGAACTTCATCAAAGTGTAACGGGTCAACAAACAATGGTGAATGAGTAGCGCAAACAAGTTGTATATCATCGACTACTCCAGACAAATCGCCATTCGCCAATTTTCGCAATACACGTCCAAAGTAGCGTTGGCGGTTGGGATGCTGGTAAAGTTCAGGTTCTTCAATCGCAATCATAAACGAGGGAACTTCAAACTGAACTTCGTTTTCAGCAGATTGATCTTGCTGCACTGGTTGTTCACGCTGAGCCAAAGCAAGATGTTGTAGTAATGTAAAGATGAATGCTCGTTGTAAACCATGCCCAGTCATTTCAACTTTGGTTTTATAACCATCTTCTACCAACCCGACATTTGCTTTGGGCATTGGAATATTTAGCTGCTCAAGTTGCTGCCATTCTAAATCAATAGCGGCGTTGGGAACGAAGGTCTTTAACGTGTTAGTAAGTTGCTCACGCAACGTGCTTAACTCAGTTAGATGCTCTGGCTTCAAAAGCTCTTCATACTGACGTTGTGCCTCTGCCTTAAATTTGGTTAGTTCCTCACGACTTGCCAACGCATTACGAACCACTAAATCCATCAAGCGTGTGATGATGGAGTTTTTCCCCTCTACTGCATCTTGAGAAGCATCACGAACGGCACTGATAAATAAAAACCGACTGTAGTCGAACAGATAACTGCGCCCTACCGCTCTAAAGCCGAAGAACTGACCGTCATCCCGCCTTCTTTCACATTTATCTGGATTTGCTTCCTCCCAAGTTTGCAGTCCTTCTAACACTTCCTCATATTTACGGGCATTAGGTAATTCTTGATACTTTTCTTCCTCCCGCAGTTTCGTGTATAAACTACGTGCCTCAGTTTTGTTTACTTTGGCAGCGGAGTAAATGTGTTCGAAGTCTGGATTTTGTAAGTGAGTGCCATGATAACTTGCCTCTGGTTTCTCATTCCAAGTTATTACCATGTCTACTGTAAGGGCATCATCTGATAAATACTTTGTAAAACGATCCTTCGCCTTATCACTTAAATTCGAATAGGTAATACTGATAACGATAGGTGTAGATGTGTCACCTGCAAAAAAATCATCCGCAGTCACAGTTGGGCTAGGGGAATAGAATAAGTCGATAGCTCTTAGAAAGGTTGATTTGCCAGCCCCATTAGCTCCAAGAAGCATAGTCAGATTATCAAACTCAAGCGTTTCATCTAAAATGCAACGGAAGTTTTCGATGTGAACTGCTTTGATTCGCATTAGCTTTCCTTGTTGAACTAGGTGAACTTATAGGTCATATCCCTATAGAACATCATAGTACAATAAAAAAGCAAATTATTGTGTAAAGACTATTTAACTTGTATAAACACACCGGGGCGGGGTTCGAGCGTCGCGCCCATGTGAGGATGCACATCGTCGCGCATGAGGGTGAAATCGAACTGCTGGAGCAGCCGCGCCAGCACAACTTTCGTCTCCACGCCCGCGAAGGCCGCGCCCACACAATTGCGTGGACCGCCGCCGAACGGCAGATAGCTGTACGGAACGTGCTTCTCGCCTTTAGCAAAGCGCGCGGGGATAAAGCGCTCTGGCTCCGGCCAGTAGGCGGGATGGCGCTGCGTCAGATAGATCGAATACAGCACGCGCATCCCCGCCGGAATGCGATAGCCGTTGAAGGCGAGATCGGTTGCTGCCACGCGCGACCCAAGATGAATCGGCGGATACAGCCGCAGCACCTCATCGATGACCTGATCGAGCAGCGTCAACTGTGGCAGGTGGTCATAGGCAGGTGGCTGAGCGCCCAGCACCGCACGGACTTCCGCCGCTGTCTGTTGCAGAATGTCCGGGTGTGCCCCCAGCAGATACAGCGCCCATGCCAGCGAGGCGGTGCTGGTGTCGTGCCCGGCGATCAGCATGGTCATCAGTTGGTCGCGGATGAGATCATTGCTCATCCCCGCCGCCATCAGCACGCCGATCAGGTCATCGGGTGAACCCAGCGCGGGACTGCTGCGCCGCAGTGCCACGACCTGATCGAGATAGGCATCCACTTGGCGGAGATGGCGGTTGTAGCCCAGGTGAGAGAACCCGCGCCACAGTACCCACGGGCCGGGCGAGATGTACTGCACCGCCCGCAGCACCCCCGTCCACAGGCGCTTCAGATCGGGGCTGAAATCCACGCCGAACAGCGTATCGGTCAGGATCAGCAGCGCGACCTTGCGCATCTCGACCAGCATGTCCAGCGTTTGCCCCGGCTGCCACGTTTGCGTGACCTGATCGGTGCAGCGCCACATCGACTCGGTATAGCCCGCCAGCATGTTTTTGTGGAGCGCCGGGTGCATCGCCCGCCGAATCTGGTCGTGCGAGTCGTCGTCTTCCACCAGGACGCCATGCCGCAGCAGAATCGTGATCGGCTCGTTGTCGATGCGCCAGCGGAAGTCATTGCGTGACGTGACCAGCACGAAGCGCGCCGCTTCTGGCCCGACCAGCATGACCGGGTTAAAGCCGGGGACAATCAGCCGGAAGACATCGCCCATCTCCCGATGCAGCACTTCCAGCGCACCGATGATGCTCCTGCGGCGGCGGATGCCTTGCAGCGCTTTCAAACCAACAGTCTGATCGGCACAGGGCAGGTCTTTGAGGGGCGTTACAGAGGTCATGCGAATTTCCAAGGCTGAAAAAGGGTTATTCTACCAGATACCCACAGTGTCCTACCGGAATGGTTCGGATTGGCCTTTTACACCGCGTCCCGCTCTCCGTTACGATAAGGCCTGTTGCCAGCCGTTATTGGAAAATGTGATGTCGAACCCTCAACGCACGGGTGCGCTGCTGATCGTGGCGGCCTCCGCAGGCTATTCCTTTCTGCCGATCTTCGCCAACTTCGCGTATGACGCCGGGCTGACGGCGATGGACGTGGTGACATGGCGCTTTATCTTCGCTACGCCCGCCATCTGGCTGGTCGCCTCGCGCTTCGGGTGGCAGGGCGGGGAAACGCTGCGCCGTATCCCGCTGCTTTTGATGGGCAGCATTTTCGCCGTCACGGCGATGATGGCCTTCTTCGCGCTGGAACGGATGCCCGCCAGTACCTTCGTCGTGCTGGTCTATATTTACCCGGCGTTCGTGGCCGTGTTCTCGCTGTTCACCGGGGAGCGGCTGCCCGCTGTTGGATGGGCCGCGCTGGCGCTGACCATTGTTGGCATTGGCCTCACCGTGCCAGATTTTTTTTCGGGCTTTTCACAAAGTGACCCGCTGGCGGTTGGTGCGTCGATTATGAACGCCGCCTCGTATGCACTCTACTTCGTGCTGAGTGGGCGGCTGCTGCGTGGGCAAACCGCCTTAGCACAGGCCAGCGCCTTGAGCATTACCGGGTCACTCCTCACGCTGCTGGCGGTGGCGCTGTTGAATGGGTTAGCGATCCCTTCCAACCTGACCGCATGGCTGTGTGTGATAGGTGTAGGATGGATCAGCACTGTCATTCCGATTTCGTGCATCTATGCGGGCGTTCCGAAACTTGGTGCGCCCCGCGCTGCGATTTTAAGCATGGTGGAGCCAGTGATCGGCATGACGCTATTCGCGCTCATTCTGGGCGAGAAGACCCAGCCGATTCAGCTTGTCGGCGCGGCGCTCATCCTTTTCAGTGCGATTCTGCTTCAGGTGATAGGGCGCACACCCATGCCAGAGCCGAACAGCGAAGTCCTGCTGCCGCTGGAAGACAGCCTACAGCCAGAGCAGAGCGCTGTTTAAAGTCAGTCAAAAAAGCAACGAGCGATGAGCAATGAGATGGAGTCAATCGCTTGTCCTGTAATTTATGTGCAGGCTTGGGTAGAGGCGACTCGGTGAGTCGTCCCTGCGGGAATGTCAGAAACAGACGAACGACGTGCGGATATTGAGAAATTGCCGCGCAAGAAGTGGATAGGCCCACGCCACCGACTGCGGTAGGCTGTGACCATACTACAGCTCGATAAGCAACATAACTTCCTCCCGCGAAGGCGATTTTCCTCCCTTCTGCCTGCGGAAGATGAGGGCGTAAAGCCAGTTTGTATCAACCAACGTAAGGAGCACCCCATGACCGTGAAAGTCCAAACCCCCGTTCTGGTCGAAGAAACCAGCACAGCCCAACTGGAGCAGGTGCGCCGCTTCAAAGTCGGGCTGGCGCTGCTGAGCGTGTATGTCATCTGGGGTTCGACCTACCTCGCGCTGCGTATCGGTATCGAAACCATGCCGCCCTTTTTCCTGACAGGCACCCGCTTCCTGATTGCGGGCGGGCTGATGTTCGCGTTTCTACGGCTGCGCGGTGCGCCCATGCCGACTGGGAAGGAATGGCGCAACGCGGCCATCATCGGCACACTTATGCTCGGCTTCGGGACGGGCGGGGTGGCCTTCGCGGAACAGTGGGTGGATTCCGGCCTGGCGGCGGTAGCAGTGGCGGTGGTTCCCGTGTGGGTGGCCTTGTTCACCGGGCTGACCGGGCGCTGGCCGACTCGTATGGAATGGGTCGGGCTGGTGATCGGGCTGGCGGGTGTTGGCCTGCTCAACCTGGAAAACGGGATGCGCGCCAATCCGCAGGGCGCGGCGGCGCTGATTCTGGGGCCGATCTGCTGGGCGACGGGTTCGATCCTCAGCCGTCATCTGGCGCTGCCCAAAGGTTTCATGGCCTCGGCGGTGGAGATGATCGGCGGCGGCGCGGTGCTGATGACGGCAAGCCTGCTGCTGGGCGAACGCCTTACCCAGACGCCCAGCCTGCCGTCGGTGCTGGCGTTGATCTATCTGATTACCTTTGGCTCGTGGATTGGCTTCAGCGCCTATATGTACCTGCTGAAAGAAGTGCGCCCGGCGCTGGCGACCAGCTATGCCTATGTGAACCCGATTGTCGCGGTCGCGCTGGGGGCGGTGTTCGTCGGTGAGCGCATTACGCCGGTCGGCATCGTCGCCATGCTGGTCATCCTCAGCGGCGTGGTGATGGTCGCTTTCGGCAGGGAAAAGCAGAACGCCTGAAATAATCAAACCGCTTTATTGAACCGCCAGGGCGCAGAGCGCACCAGGATTTTAAACTTAAATCTTCGTGTCCTCTGTGCCTTCGTGGTTCAAATGGTTTCATTGATCGACCGGGCTGTTTTGTAGGCCGGGTTTAAAACCCTCCCCTACGTGTGTGAACTTTTTGTGCAAATTCTTTCGGGACTCTACATGAAGTAGATTTCGGTAAGGAATTGTAAAAAGGATTGTATTTCGCAGGGGCAAGGCCTCGCCCTTACAAAAACATATCGAAGGTTCCTATTAGAACCGCTTTTGTGCCCCCCGCTTCAATCCACAAAACAAGCCCTTCTTCCGCAGGTCGCCTTCTCTACGCCTCGTTTAACCCCACTTGGCCTATAATCGAAGCAACGGCGTTAAATCATTCACTCCGCAAAAGGCGCTGTAGAAGAAGGATACTATGGCTGCAAAATATAATGGACGCTATATTGCCGATGTGACCATCCCCGATGATACGCCCATCAGCGCGGGGACGACCTTTAGCAAGACGTGGCGTGTGGAAAATAACGGCACTGCTGCCTGGGGGCCGGGCTTTTCCTTTGTCTTTGTCAAAGGCACCTCAATGGCGGCGGTCAACCGCATTCCGCTGCCGCCTGCCGCGCCGGGGACACAGGTCGAAATCACCATCAGTCTGACTGCGCCCACCCGTACCGGGACGCACTTCTGCGACTGGCGCTTTCAGGATGACAAAGGCAACGTCTTTGGCGAGATCATCTACACGCGAATCAACGTCATTCCGTCAGCCGCGCCGCCCCCGGTCGATAAGAATGACAGCTATTTCCTCGCCGATGTCACCATTCCCGACGACACCCAGTTCCAGCCCGGCGCAGCGTTCACCAAGACCTGGCGCGTTCGCAACAGCGGCACACGTCCCTGGGGGCAGGGTTATACGCTCAACTGGTTCGGCGGCACGGCGATGACCCCCGTCACCAGCATCCCCGTGCCGACTGTCGCGCCGGGAGCGGAAGCCAATCTCTCTGTCAGTCTGACCGCGCCGACCAACCCAGGCACGTATTTCGGGGACTGGCGCTTGAAGGACGATAAGGGGCAGGTCTTCGGAGCAACGCTGTGGGTGCGCATCGTCGTGCCCGCGCCCAGCGGCCCAACCCCCGGCTTACAGCAGGGATCGCGCGAAGTCCCGGCGGGCTTTGTGAACATCGCGCCGCATTTCTCGCAGCGTGATAACCGCTGGGGCACGGCCATTCTGGGCAACGTGAGCAATGCACCCAGCATTGCCCGCTGGGGCTGCCTGATGACGTGCTTTGTGATGATCGCGGCGGCAAAAGGCAAGAGCGTCGATCCGGGGCAGTTCAATCAGTTGATGGTGCAGCGCGGCGGATTTATCAACGGCTACTTCACCCGCTGGAACGCGCTCCAGATCGTCTATCCCGACATTGTCTACAGCGATAAGGTGGACGGTTCGGCAGATATGCTGGCGCGGATTGATGCCAGCCTGAACGAAAAGCGCCCGGTTACGGCCCTGGTCGATTTTACGCCGCTCACGCAGTACAGCGATAACGACCAGCACTGGGTACTGATCGTTGGCAGGAACGGCAGCGACTATCTCATTAACGATCCCTGGATGCTGGACGGCCAACCTGTTTCCTTGATGAAGCACTACGGTCGCCCCGGCGGGACGCTTCAGCAGGCCTTGCGCTCTGCGATCTTTTACCGCTGATAGAGAGGATGACTTATGAGGTCAATGTCGCCGGAGGAAATACGGCGTTTCCTGCTGGATACGCCGCGCACAGCAAAATTCGCGACGGTTCGCCCGGATGGCCGCCCGCATATCGCCCCGATCTGGTTTGATCTGGAAGGGGAGGATGTCATCTTTACCACCTGGCACACCAGCGTTAAAGCGCGGAATCTGGCGTATGATACGCGAGCGACGCTGTGCGTGGACGATGAAAAGCCGCCGTATGCGTATGTGATTCTGGAAGGCACGGTGGAATTTCTGAATGTTACAGCAGAGGAACGAGTGGCCTGGGCGACGCGCATCGCCCGCCGCTATATGGGCGACGACCTCGCGGAGACATTCGGCAGGCGCAATGGGGTGGAAGGGGAGCACATCGCACGGCTGACGGTGACGAAGATTGTGGCGCATCAGGGCATTACAGACTGAGATGAGGTGGGCTGCACCTGGCAGAAAAACGAACAGGGCAGGTCGTCTGCCTGCCCTGCGCCGGAATAATGCTGTAACCCCGGCGGCGATCCCTCTTGAAGCATCGCCTTATTTGGTTGGCTTCCCTCTACTTAGCCGTTGAGCAGGGCGTTAGCGCCATGCCAGCAGGGGCGATCACTTTCCCGCAGATCGTCGTAGCCGTCCAGCGTGGCTTCCGCCAGCCGAACGCCTTCGATGAGTTCCCCCTCTCCGCCCAATTCGATGGGCGCTGCGGTGGCGACCTTACGGTCGATGGCCTTGCGGCCAATCCCTGTGATTTCCCCTGTTGGCATCGTCAATCCCTTTTCCCTCTTGCGCGTTTGTTCTCAGCCGCGCACGGTTCTCTGGTCAGATAGCCTCAGTGGTCAATCTGACGTCTTGCAGATGTTAAAACTTGAGGCGGTTCGCCCACTCGTCAATCTGACGATTGGCTTCTTCCTGGGCGATGCCATAGCGTTCCTGAATCTTGCCAGCCAGCTTATCGCGCTTGCCAGCAATTTCTTCCATGTCGTCGTCGGTCAGCTTGCCCCACTGGGTGCGAACTTCACCGCGGACCTGCTTCCAAAGCCCTGCCATCTGATCCCAAACACCGTTGTCAGCCATTGTCCTGTGCTCCTTCTATGCCCGTTTGACGGGTGTTGTTCGTTGCATTTACGGTAAATCCAAGCAAGGCGGGCAACATCTGCCGCCCGGTTAAAATTGAATAGGTCAAATGGGGGAGTGGTTGACAGGACGGGTTGACGGTGTTGATGAGACTGAGTCTGATACAATCTTTAGAAGAACGTATCTGTGATGCACAGGCATCACGCTCTACCGGGTGAGAAGTGCCCTGCACCACGAAAAACAGGGCCGGGACTCTCAGTGGGACGCCAGCATGGACACCCACCTGCGATCTCAAAGTAGAATGCGACGTATTCCGTAAGCAATAGTTGTGTGTGGTAGCGTGTGGAGAGTCTCATGTCCGCCGTAATGCAGCTTAAAGAATCGACCCGACTCATCATCGACTACGGCACCGCAGTGCTCGCCGCGCTGATGGCGGTGCTGCTGTCTGCCGTTTTCTGGGCTGACATCGTGAACAGCCAGTATATCTTCGTGATTATGGCGGTGGCTTTTGTCGCCTGGTTTGGCGGTTTCCTGCCGGGCATGGTCACGGCCATTATCAGCTTTATGCTGGTAAATTACTTTCTCATCAGCGAGTCTTTTACCTTCAATCTGAACCCCGCCGATCAGCTTCGCACCTTCTTCCTGTGGATCGTGGTGTTTATCATCAGCATGGCGCTGGAACTGCGGCTGCGCTCGGTGGATGCCCTGCAAGCCTCGCGCGATCAGCTCCAGGCGATCTTACAGAATGTGGCCGAAGGCGTTACCGTTCAGGCGGGTGACGGGAAGGTGATGTACGTCAACCGCGCCGCGACCGAGATGCTCGGCTTTAAAGCCAACGACGACATGATGGACATGACGCTCTCTGCCATCGAGCAGACCTTTGAACTGTGCGACGAAAGCGGCTCACCCATGTCCTTCAGCGACTTGCCCAGCCGTCAGGCGCTCCGCAGCGGCCAGCCTGCCCGCCGCACGATCCAGATCGGGCAAAAGTCGGGTGGGTCGCGCCGCTGGCTCATTATGAAATCCACGCCGATTACGGATGAGAACAACCGCGCCAGCATGGTCGTGAATGTGCTGACCGACATCACCGAACGCCGCCAGTATGAAGAAGACCTGATGCGCCTGAACGGGCAGCTAGAACGCGCCAGCACCCGCATCAACAATATCCTGACCAACGTCCCCGGTATCATCTGGGAAGGCTCCGGCGAACCGGGAAGCGATCCGGGGCAGAACATCGACTTTGTAAACGGTTTTGCAGAAAAAATGCTGGGCTACAGCGTCGAAGAATGGATGACCACGCCCAATTTCTGGCAAAAGCTGGTGCATCCCGACGATTGGAAAGCCGCTATGATCAGAGCGCAGGAAATTTTCAGCCAGGGCAACCAGGGGACAATTCAGTTTCGCTGTGTCGCAAAGGATGGGCATGAGGTCTGGGTGGAGTCCCACTCGACCATTATCCTCGACAACCGGGGGAACCCGGTCGGCGTGTGTGGCGCGGTGATGGACGTGACCGAACGGGCAAAGGCCGCGCAGGATTTGGCGCGGTCGGCGGACGAGCTGCGCCGCTCCAATGAGGAACTCCAGCAGTTCGCCTACGTCGCCTCGCACGACTTGCAGGAACCGCTGCGCATGGTGACGAGCTATCTGCAATTGATCGAACAGCGCTACAGCGAGAAGCTGGATGATGATGCGCGGGAATTTATCGGTTATGCTGTAGACGGTGCCTCGCGCATGAAGGCGCTCATCAACGATCTGCTGGCCTATTCGCGGGTGGAAACGCGCAGGACCCAGTTTACGCTGGTGGACTTTCATGTGGTGATCGACCGTGTGAAGACCAATCTGAAACTGGCGATTGAGGAAAGCGGTACGACCTTCGAGGTGGATGATCTGCCACGCTTGATGGCGGACGAGGGTCAGATGGTTCAGTTGTTCCAGAATTTGATCTCCAATGCGATCAAGTTCCGTGCGGAAGAACCGCCAAAGATCACCATCAAGGCCACGCGCCAGCGCGGTGAATGGCAGTTCTGTGTGGGCGATAATGGCATCGGCATGGAGAAGCAGTATCTCGACCGCATTTTCATCATCTTCCAGCGGTTGCACAGCAAAGGCAAATATCCCGGCACTGGAATCGGGCTGGCGATCTGCAAGAAAGTGGTCGAACGGCATGGCGGGCGCATCTGGGCAGAGTCCGCCCCCGGCCAGGGCACAACCTTTAATTTCACTTTACCTAACCTGATGCTCAAAGAGAAGGCCGCAGGAAACACAAATGGAACCCATTGAAATACTCCTGGTGGAAGACAACCCCGGCGACGTGCGCCTGACGCGAGAGGCGCTGCGCGACAGCAAGCTGCACAACAACCTGAGCGTGGTGGAAGACGGGGCAGAAGCGCTGGCTTTTTTGCGCCGCGAAGGGTCATACAGCGGTGCGCCGCGCCCGGACATTATCCTGCTTGACCTGAACCTGCCCAAACTGAGCGGGCGCGAAGTGCTGCAGGAGATTAAAAAGGATGAGTCGCTGCGGCGGATTCCGGTGGTGATTCTGACCACTTCTGACGATGAGCAGGACATTCTGGCGAGCTATGACCTGTACGCCAACTGCTATATCACCAAGCCCGTCGATATCAACCGCTTTGTGACGATTGTGAAAAGCATCGAAAACTTCTGGTTTTCCATCGTCAAACTGCCGCCTGTGCGATGAGTTCGGTTGCGACAATTCTTATGAACAGCGCTCTGGTCAACATTCTACTGGTCGAAGACAACCCCGGTGATGCGCGTTTAATTCAGGAAATGCTGCGGAGTGCGGATGGGCGGCAGTATGCCCTGACCAGAACCGATACCCTGCGGGCGGCGCTGCAACTGCTGGAAACCCAGCGCTTCGATGTAATCCTGCTGGATCTGTCCCTGCCCGACAGCTTCGGCGTGGAAACAGTGCGCAGTGTGCATCATGTGGCCTTTACGCCCATCGTCGTCCTGACGGGGTTCGATGATGAGACGCGCGGTGTGCAAGCGGTGCAGGCCGGGGCACAGGATTTCCTGGTCAAAGGCGCGATTGACAGCGTACTCCTGTCGCGGGCGCTCTCTTATGCCATCGAGCGCTACCGGGTAGAAGACGCGCTGCGCCGCAACGAACAGGAATATCGTTCGCTCATCAACGATGTGTTCAACAACTCGACCATCGCCGCGCTCATCCTCAACCGTGATCTGGAGGTGGTGTGGGTGAACGACTCCGCCGAACACTACTTCGGCATCGCCCGCGAGGAGGTGCTGGGCGGCAACATGCGCGACCTGGTGCACGACAAGATCAAGTGCATCTTTGAAGACCCCGACGACTACGAGCGGCGGCTGCTTAATGCCTTCGAGTATGACGACTTCGCCGCCCGCTTTGAATGTCATGTGACGGAAGGGCCGAACCGCGAAGATCGCTGGCTTGAGCACTGGAGCCAGCCGATCCGCGAGGGGATGTATGCCGGGGGACGCATCGAGCAGTATGCCGACATCACCGCCCGCAAACGCAGCGAATTTGCCGAAAACGCACAGCGGGCGCTGGCGGAAGCGCTGCGGGATACTGCCGCGCTGCTGACAAGCACCCTGCATCTGGAAGAAGTGCTTAACCGAATTCTGGAAAATGTCGAGCGTGTCGTGCCACACGACACCGCCAGTGTGATGCTGATCGAAGAAGGCCGCGCCCAGATTATGCGGCAGCGCGGGATTGTGCTGGATGACAGCGAGAATGGCACGTCGCGCCAGTTGATCAGCGCCTCGCGCACCCCGACACTTTACGCCGTCCTGCGCACCGGGCGACCGCTGGTTGTGCCTGAACTGCATCAGCAGCATCACCGCGACGTGCTGGCCGATCAGCCGATGGCGCGCTCCTATGCGGGTGCGCCGATTGCCCTTCAGGATCGTATCATCGGCTTTATCAATGTGTTCAGCCTTCAGCCCAACTTCTTCCGCCCCGATCATGCCGATGGGCTGGCGGCCTTCGCGCAGCAGGCGGCGATTGCCCTGCAGAATGCGCAGATGTACCAGCAGTCGCAGCAGTTGGCCGCGCTGGAAGAACGGGCACGGCTGGCGCGTGATCTGCATGACTCGGTCACGCAAACGCTGTTCAGCGCCAACGTCATGGCCGAATCCGCGCTGCGCCGCTGGGAGAAAGACCTGTCGCAGTCCTATGATTATCTCAAGGAAGTGCATCAACTGACCGGAAGTGCGCTGGCCGAGATGCGCGTACTGCTGATGGAACTTCGCCCCGCGTCACTTTCGCAGGTAAAATTCGACCAACTGCTGCAACTGCTGGTACAGTCACTCCAGAGTCGCAAACAGCTTGATTTATCGCTGCAGATCGAGACCCTGCCAGAGCTGCCCGCCGAGGCGAAAATCTCGCTCTATCGGGTCGTGCAGGAAGCCGTGAACAACATCCTCAAGCATTCGCTGGCAACCCACGCCGCCATCAAAGTGGAGGAGCGGGGAGAGGATTTGATTCTCCAGATTCAGGACAACGGCAAGGGCTTTCAACCGAGTGAGGTCGAGCCGCCCAGCCTGGGTCTGAATTTCATGCAGGAGCGCATGACCAAAATCGGGGCGGCGCTGACGATTGACAGCGCTCCCGGCAAAGGAACGTTAATCCGTGTGGTCTGGCCGACCGCGCTTGGAAAGGAATTAGACCGTGAGTGATCTTATAAAAGTGCTGCTTGTTGACGATCATGATATGGTGCGCAAGGGGCTGATGGTGCTCCTGCAGAACTTTGACGAGTTCGAGGTGGTGGGGGATACCAGCAGCGGTCATACGGCTGTGGAACTGGCGCGACGCTATCAGCCGGATGTGGTGCTGATGGATATGGTCATGCCCAGCATGGACGGCGTGACCGCCACCCGGCTGGTGCGTGAGGCCTGCCCGACGGCGCAGGTGATCGCCCTCACCAGCTTCAGCGATGAGGACAACGTGCAGAACGCGCTCAAGGCGGGCGCGATCAGCTATCTGCTCAAAAACGTCTCCGGCGATGAACTGGCAAACGCCATCCGCAAAGCCCATGATGGGCAGTCCACCCTCGCGCCAGAAGCGGCACAGGTGCTCATCAGCGCCACGACTCGTCCCCCGTCGCTTGGACATGATCTGACTGAACGTGAGCGGGAAGTACTGGCGCACATGATCGAAGGACTGAACAACCGTGAGATCGGCGAGCGGCTGTTCATCAGCGGCTCGACCGTGAAAAACCACGTCAGCAATATTCTGTCGAAACTCGGCACCACCAGCCGCACCCAGGCGGTTGCGCTGGCGGTGGAGTACAGACTGGTCGATGCCGAGAATTAAATCCAGTCACCAGAAAATGCGCGATGCTTTTGGTGGGGATACGCAATGCCGTGTCCCTACTTCACCTCAACGCGCCGCAGTGGTGGTGTGGTCGGTGCCGGGCGTTGAAAGCCCCCGCGTGCAGATGCAGGACTGCCGTTGGTCTGATCAGAAGCGTTTGGGTTTTTGAACAGCGAACCGCCCTCGGTCAGACGGGCGTAACCTCGCCCATCCGCCCAGCCCTCGCCGCGTTCTTCCAGCAGTTCGCTGAGTTCGGCTTTGGCGCTGACAATCGCTTCCAGATGTTCCTCGATGATGCGCTTGCGTTCGCGAATCCCCTTCACCAGTTCCGCGATCTGCTCATCCAGCATCGCCCGATTTTCATCCTGTTTCTGCTCAGACATGACCCCTGTACTCCAACCTGCGCTACCTGTGGCTCATTTCCCGACACGGTAAAAGGGATGACTTCATCATGAATGCCGGATTATGAATCGGACTATAAGGGCGAAGGTGCCCACCCAAACGAGGAAAACGGTTCAACTTCAATCCCCCACGCGGCCTATTTTTGAACACGGCTTGTCACCCATGTCTTTCGCTAAGCGTGGGGTTAAAGTAGGGCAAATGAAAGGTGAAAATGTGCGCAGGGGGAATTTCACGTATGGCCGTGAATCACAGCCGCCTCGACCAACACACTCTCAACCTCACCTGGGGGTCAACTGCTCAAAACTCGACACTGAAATCGGATTTACAGGAATTACCGTCTCAGGGATGGCGTTGGAAACTGTTGTTAGTGTTAACCATTGTAGCGCTGATCGCGCAGAGTGTGCTGCATCTGGTTTTACTGTCTGATCTGTTCGGGTTTGCGATGCGGGCTGCCGCATCAGAAGTCTCCTTTGTCAGCAGTCTGGACTCGACCTGGCTGTTTATGGTGGCGCTTCAGGTTGTCTTTCTCGCTGCAACATCCGTCTTTTTTTACTGTCTGCTGCACACGACCTGCGCCCCACAGCGCATTACGGTATATAAGCACGATTTCAACGAATAAGGACAGCGTTTTTACCCGCTGTACCACCAGCGACACACGGGGATGCCATGACAATGCGCATCCCCGTTTTTGTTTATCCACTGTCGTGCCTATGACTCTGCTCCGCCTGCAACTCGTCCTAAGCCTGAACCCGCCGCCTTACCTATGCCATAACCCGCTTGTTGTCGCGTGATGTTTGTGGCTTCCGGTCGTAAGGTGAGAGGAGTATTTGCAAGCAGAGGTAGATCAACTGACAAAGGGGGAAACAATGAAATTCGACACCAATCCGCGCCGTCCGAACACCGCCACCGGCAACCGCCCGCGCCTTGATGGCCGCACCATCGGCATCGGCGTCCTGCTGCTGCTGGCCGCCGTACTGATCCTGCCACGTCTGTTCGACCGCTCATCAGCGGGGCAGGAAGAAGACACGCTTCCACAGGTTGAGCAGGATCGCTCCAGCGATTCGGGTTCGTCCAGCAGCGGCGGTGGTTCAGCCAGCGGCGGCTCCTCGAACAGCGGCACATTTGACGAAGACGTTTTCCTGGGTAACCCCGTAGCCGCGCCTGCCGTTGACCGTGACGGCTGCCCGGTGGAGACGACGGATGATTTCGACGCCACCGAAGATGTATGGGTGGTCGCACCCGACAGCCAGATTCCTGAAGGCACGATCATCTTTGTGCGCCTGTACCGCAACGGTACACCCATTGAAGATGCGCCCGAAATTCAGGCCGATCAGGATTATGACAGCACCTGCATCAACTTCATCTTTGAAGCCACCGACGGCGGTTTTGAAGCCGGTGAATATGAAGCCGAATTCTACGTGAACGGCAACCCTGCGGATACCGTCACGTTCGATATTCGCTAAAGGGGAGGCGAGAGGATGGATGATATTGTGACTCTGTGTCTGTTTGGAATTTTCGTGGTCGTGGGGCTGATGCTCCTGCCGCGACTGCTGAGCGGCCTGTATGGTGGGCAGCGTGGTTATGGCGAGTCGTACCCGCGTTATGATGACCCGGACATCGACAGCCAGGGTGGGTTCGGCGGCGACCGGGGTGATGACCCGCGCTACGACGATCCCGACATCGGCAGCCGGGGCAGTTTTGGCCGCAACCGGGGTTCCTCCGGCGGCGGGCTGGGCGGATGGGGCGGCTTTGGTTCACGCGGATCGAGCGGCGGACGGCGGGGCGGTGCAGTCCCGCGTGTGAACAGCCCGCGCGTTCGCAGCCGGGGTGGATTTGGCCGCAACCGCTGATGGAGCAGTGTTGATCAAACGGAAACAGGGACAGGCAGAACATACCTGTCCCTGTTTTTTGTTTCAAGGCACAACGCAGTATTCCCCGACGCGCTCCCCGTTGAACGTCATCCCGACTGCCAGGGCTGCATTTTCCGGCAGTTCGCCTGCCCAGGGTATGAAGTACGTATCGCGCACCACCTGCCCCGCCCGCCACAGCCGAGTCGGCATCGCGCCTTCGACCGGCGCAAAGGAATCGTCCTGCGCCAGCAGTGCTGTCACCGTACCGATATTGCAGACCTCGCCATAGGTGCGCAGGTGGGTATACACCGACAGGCTGTCGCTGATGGGGGCGCTGGCACGCCAGTACAGCGTGAGATGAAAACCGTCCTCACGGCGGTCGATGTCGAGGCTGTACAGTTCCACCACATCGCCCATCGGCGCTTCGACCACCGTCGCGCTTTCGGCTTCCTGCGCGAGTCGGGTATCTTCCGCCGGGAGCGCCTGCAGGAACGAGTTCAGCCCTGTCCCGGCAAAGGCCACGCCGTTTTCTTCCTGAAACCACGTCGCCCCATCATACAGGCCGTAGCGGGAGCGAAAGCTCGTACCTAAGTAAGTGGTCGTCGTCGGGCTGAAAATGTCATCCAGCGGCCCCCACCATACATCAATTCCCACCAGAAACAGGTCATCGCGCCCGGTGCGGTGCAGGTACTCGATGATGTGGAATGTTTCCGGTGTCCAGTAGCCGCTGTAGATCAGGGTGCCGGAGGGCAGCGCGTCCAGTTCGCGCCAGTAATCGACGATGCGGCGGTCGTCGCTCTGGTCACGGGCGGGCAGATTTTGCAGGAACAGCGTCAGCGCCAGCCAGAACAGCGGCAGGCTGAGCAGCGCCGCCAGCACTTTGCCGCGTGGTAACACCCATCCCGTCAGCCCAAGCGCCAGCACGAACGTGAGCGTATAAGTGTAAATCTGCGCTTTTACGTCCACCTGCCATGCCATCAGAAACACGAACGAGGCCAGCAGATACACCGCCAGCACCACCGCCGCCCGCGCATTTCGACGCGCGATGAAGGCCAGCCCAACGATGCCCGCCACCGTCCAGCCCGCGCCCAGTTCGCCCGTCATGCGCGTCCAGATCGCCCGCGCCCGGTCGCCAAGTGTGGCCCAATCGAGCGCGAAATTGGCTTCCAGCCCACCGCCGCCCTGGAACGTCCCGCGAATCAGGTCGGTCACATCCTGCATGGTGATGCCGGCCAGTTCCCCCGGTCGCCGCGCACTGAACACCACAGAAGGATCAGCCGCCCGCCAGTAGAGATAGCCATACGTCAGCAGCGGCAGCGCCATCAGCACCACCAGCAGCGTGATTTCGCGGACGATGTGCAGCGGGGGCATCCGTCGGCAGCGCCCGGAAAGCAGCACGGCCAATCCCAGTGACGGCAGCAGCAGCACGATAATCCGGTGGTTCGCCAGTCCTATCCCGACCAGAAACGCGCCCAACCCCAGCGGCCAGAAGCGTTGCGGCTGGCGCAGATGAATCAGCAGCAGCCAGATCAGCGCCGCCGTCAGAAGCGCCTGCAAGCCCTGGACTTCCGCAATAGTCGAGAGATGCCAGAAGATATTGGAGACCGCGACCACCCCGGTCACGAACAGCGCGGCAGGCGGTGGTGTGAGCATCAGCGCCGCGTTGAAGAAACAGACCAGCGCACCCGCGCTCAACACCGCCGACAGATACGTCACCCACGAGTAGGGCGAATCCCCAAAGGCTTCCCCCAGCCGCGCCGCGAGAAAGCCCATCATCGTCCAGACCGGATAGCCCGTACTGTGTGCGATTCCCAGACGATAGGCCACGCGCTGGAGTTCGGGCGAATCGACCGAGACACCGCCGTCGAAGATCATCCCACGCGGGGCAGTGGCAATATAAAGCGCCGCTGATGCCACCAAGATCAGCAGCGAGATGAGCAGCGCAGCATGACGGCGCGACACTTGTCGCGGTAGTTGTAGAACAGGTATCTGCATAAATCCCTCGTGTCCTTCGCGCTGAGTGTAGCAAGGACACGCGGTGAAATGTAGAGAGGGTTCAGACCTTGATTGATCCCCCGTCCAACATCAGGGTAGCACCTGCCGTCCGCTCAGGTAATGATAGGCCGGGGAGCAGGGGTTATCCGAACGCCAGAAGTTCGGGTGGGAGAGGTCGGTAAAGCGGCTTAAATCTGTGTCCGTCGTCCAGCGTGATTGATCGGGCAGGATGGTGGTTTCATCAAACTTCGCACGGGATAAATCCGCCCCCTGCAGATCGGCCATCGACAGAGACGCGCCCTGAAGTTCAACGCCCTGCATTTTTGCCCGTGCCAGCGCTGCGCCTTCCAGATGCGCCCCCTGCAAATTCGCAAAGGACAGGTTAGCCTGTTCCAGGTTCACCCCTTCCAGATAGGCCTGGGGAAGCTGCGCGATGACCAACTGCGCGTTTTGCATTTGAGCAAAACCCATGTGGGCGCTCTGGAAATTCGCGCCTTCCAGATAGGAGTCGCGCAAATCTGCATTGGCAAGATTGGCGCTTTGCAGCAGTGCGGAGGTAAGCCGCGCACCGTTCAGGCTGGCATGGCGCAGATTCGCGTTTTGCAGGTTAGCCGCTTTCAGGTTCGCGCCCGGCAGCTTTGCCAGTTCAAGGCAGACATTGTGCAGGTCTGCCCGTTCGAGGTTGGCGTTTTCCAGTTCGGCGTGTCCCAGGTATTTGCCCTTTAAGGAGCCATCGCGCAGCCAGCCGATCTCGCGCAGTTCATCAAGCGCGTGACTGGCTTCGTGGGCATTGCTGCTGCATAACTGATGCAGGAGATAATCCAACTGCTCATGCTTCTGCTGGGTGCGCCGTTCGCGCCCGCCGACGATCAGCTCAATCAGCACAAAGGTGAGGAAAGCCCCGAACATTTCCGTGCTGAAGTTTTGCAGCCAGCTTACCCACCACCCAGCGGAAAGATCAACCTGAAAGGCAAGGTTGACGACCAGCGAGGCCGCGCTGCTCAGGATGGCGATTCCGATCAGAATAGCGATGACGGCACGGTTGCTAAGGTTGGCGAGGGCGTTGACCATGATGCAGTTCCTCTCGATGGCATACGACCAAGCCTAGCACACTTCTTCCCGCTTTTTCCCCCACAAATGCGGGGTAGACAGGGTTAAAACAGCCGCCAGCGCCGTTTCGGTTTTGTGTCTGCCGCGCCGATGACCGTTTGCAGAGCAAGCAGAACTTCGTCGGGCGTGGCAAAAGCGGCGGGTGCACCGTCTCGTGCGAAGTCCTCATAAGGCTGCGAAAATCCCGGCTCGAACTTCGGCCCCTCGCCCGTCATGCGCCACGATGACCAGATGATGTTGCGGGTGGAAGCAAAAGCGCGGGCACTGTAAAAGCGCCCGTCGGTTTCCCATTCCCATCCCGTTTCAGCGGTTTGCCGGACGGTCATGCCTTGCGCACCACTTCCCACGGCAGATGATTGATCTCCGGCAAAATCAGCTTTTCCAGCGCGACCTCGACCGCGTTGGGGCTGCCGGGCATCGAAAAGATCAGCGTACCCTTATACACGCCCGCTGTCGCACGGCTGAGCATGGCCGCCGCGCCGACTTCGCTGTAACTCAACATGCGGAACAGTTCGCCAAAACCGGGCAGCGGCTTTTCCAGCTTGCGGCTGATGACATCGTAGGTGGTGTCGCGCGGGGCGATTCCGGTGCCGCCGTTGAACAGCACCAGCCGCACCCCCGGCATTCCGGCCAGTTCATCCAGCACGGCCAGCACCTGATCCGGTTCGTCCTTAATCAGGCGGTAGGCGGCGACCTGATGACCCAGTTCAACCATCCGGCGCTCGATGTAGTGGCGGTTCTGATCGGTTTCCGGTGTGCGGGTGTCGCTCACGGTGACAATGGCGATTGTGACCGGCCCATGCCCGGCTTTTTCGCGGTGTTCGGCTGTACTCATGAGGTTCCTTTCTCAAGTCGATTCATGAATATTAGGACTTACGCAGTTGCCCTCATCCCCCACGCGAACTTGTTCGTGCCCCCTCTCCCAACCGCTGACGCGAGGAGAGGGGGAGAAGGACGCCTTCGAGCGGTTAAGTCCCTCTCCCTTAGGGAGAGGGATTTAAGGCTTGTCCGGTATTGAGTTGGCGCTTTTCCGCCCTCACCCCCCGACCCCCTCTCCCAACCGCTGGCGCTAGGAGAGGGGGAGAAGACCAGGGAAGCGTGTTAAGTCCCTCTCCTTTGGGAGAGGGATTTAGGGTGAGGGCAAATGAGCCGTTGTGAACTTTCATAACTCCTTTTAGAGTACCGGACAACGCTCTCAACTCACCTCACGAGCGGCGAACTGCGGATGCAGATCGGCCAGCGCCGTGCCCGCGCCCGCCCACATCGTCACGGTCGTCCCGGCGGGCACCTTCCATTGCAGCCGGATGGTGTGCGTCCCGGCGGGCAGATTGGTCAGCCAGTAGGTGAAGCTGGCGTTGGTGGCCGCGACCGATGCAGCGGTGACGACCAGAATACCGTCATCCCCAGCGATGCGCGATCCGTTCACCAGCAGGTCGAAATAGACCGCGCTGTTGGCGACGTTAAGGCTGATCGACCCGGCGAACGTGACCAGCACCGCGCCGCCCGTCGTGGCGAGCGTGAGCGACAGGCGGGTGGTGTTCACGTCGGTGAAGGTGGTCGAGGTGGTGGTGAAATCCGCCGCTTCGTTCAAAGTCACGAGCGCGGTCGGCGGCGTTTTGAGTGCGTTCAGGTTGGTGCCGAGCGCGTTCATGTCCGATGCGGCGACGATATCGCCTTCTTGCCAGTCGGTTTTGGGGGTTGTCCAGGTCATGGTGGTAATTGCTCCTTTTGAGTGGTTAGCTGTTAGCGGTTAGCAGGTAGCGATTAGCAGTTAGTGGGGCATCCGGTAAGTTCCGACAACTTCCTGCGTGAACTTTGGTAGGGCGAGGCATGCCTTGCCCCTACGGAAACATCCAAAATGAAGATGTGGTTTTTGGTGGATGCACCAGTTAGCGATTAGCGAAAGACCGTGTAGGGACAGAGGACATCCCTGTCCTGAGATGACGAAAAACGAGTGCTGGTACGGGCGTAGTGCGCTGCGCTCTGCAACCTTTAGTGAGTAAGGCACGAACGCAGACATGAGTGCGCCCCTACTCCGTACTTTCGACTCCCAACTCGGTACTCAATACTTCACCCCAAGCCGGGTCGTCTGTCCGAGCGCACTGCGGCCAAGCTGCCACGCATTCGCCGGATTAGCCGCTTCCAGCGTCCAGGTGACGCGATGACGGTAGCCGCCCAGGTCGATATGGTGGACTTCCGCGATGATGAAGTAATCGGCTTCATGGCGAAGCTGTGCATCCTTTACCGTGATGCGGTCGAACAGGGTGCGTTCCAGAATCGGCAGTGGATGGCTGACGTCGCTCAGGCTCAGGGTAGAAACAGCACCGCCGGGATTCTTGCGGCGTGCCAGTTCGGTCTTGGCACGGGCATCGGCGCTGTCGATGGTATCGATATAGGGCAGGTCATACTCCCGCGCGAACAGGCCATGCCGCGTGATGCTGCGGCTGTCCCCCTGCTCCACCACCATCGGATCAGCCTGATAAAGCGGTGTCCCGCGCAGCCGTGCCCCCGTCAGGAGATAGATATTGGTGCTGGCGCTGCTGGTGAGCTGCAATTTGACCGCGCTGCCCTCCACCGCCAGCACGGCTACAGTGAGCGACGCGGTCACATCGAGTCCGGTGCCGTCCGGCTGCGTGTTGGCGACGTAATCCACCCCTGCGATTGGCGTGATCACCGCCAGCGCTCCCATTGGTCGGTCGCTGGCATCGCGCATCCGCACTGTGAAAATGCGGGTATTGGCCGAACCCGGTCGAAGAAGCTGCGGGTTTTCCAACTGCCACAGCGTCGAACCCGGCGCACCGACTCCACGCGGACGGACGCGCACCCGCACCTGATTGACCAGATCGCGCCCAAAGGCATAATCAACAGCTTCGGCAGTTTCATCGAACGTGGCCTGCGGCGTGACCCGACTCCGCACGCGGTCGCGGTGATAGAACACCAGCCGCCCGCGCCGATCTGTGAAGAAGCGCCCGCCTTCCGCCTCCGTAACCTGGCGAATAGGCAGCGCAGCGGGGACACCATCGAGCCAGGTATCCCCCACGTAGGAAAAGGTGACTTTGCCTGTGTCGAAGGACTGCACATAGCGCCCCAGCCCCTCGCGGGAAAGCACCGTGCGCAGAACGCCATCGGCGCGGATGTTCACCAGCAGATTGGAGAGCACGACCGTCGCGGCCAGTTCGCGTTCCGGCCCGGACAGTGTGACGGTTGTGGTGCGCGGGCCATAGCTGCCTGGTGCGGGTTCGGTGCGTTCGATGGTCGTTTGCAGCAGACGATAGATCACGCCGTCGCGAGTGGCCTGAATCTGGATGAGTCTGCCGGGGAACAAAGGGGTTTGTCCGGGCTGGATGGGAAACCCCGGCGAATTGCGGCCATCCTCGTTGCGCAGCAGCAGCCGCCCGGTGAGGGGCGCGGCGGCGCTGTCATAGGCCTGCGCCAGCCCCAAGCGCCATTCCATCTCCAGCACGTCGGTGGTGATCCAGTCGTTCAGGTCATCCCCTGCGTTAAAGCTGCCCGGTGCGCTGCCCGCCGCGACCAGCATCAGCCCAGCGACGTTCCAGCGGCGCGTCCCGCTGGCAGTGATCGGTTTTTCCAGCGCGAGACACACATGCGTCACACCCGCGCCGGGGGTAAAGGTGACTGCCTGCTGTGCCCAGTCGGCGGTGAGCGCCACATTCTGCGAGGCCAGCAGGTTTTTGCTCTGGTCATAGACGCGCCAGAGGAAGGTGACGCCGCTGAAACTGGTCACGCCCCGCGCCCAGCACACGGCGGTATAGGTCACGCCGGGCGTCACAGGGATGGTGTTGATGGTGCCGCTGGTGAAGTTGTTCGTCCCGATATACAGCCCGGCGCTGGCACTGCCGCCCTGCAGGTCGAAATAGGCCGTTCCGTAGGGAAAGTCTTCCCGCTGTGATGGCAGCAGTGTGCCGCCCTGGAAGACCAGCGGCAGGCCGTCAAAGGTAACGGGATTGGGCAGCAGGTTGGGCGGGTCGGTGGGCTGGGCATCCACATTGACGAAGCCGTCGCCGTTTTTGTCCAGTGCGATATGATAGGTGGTGGTCATGGAGTTCTCCTTTGATGAGTAGGATAGCGATTAGCATTTAGCTTTTAGCAAGCACAGCACACGACGTAACTTGTCCATTGCGTATCAGGGTAACAAATTGATCGTGTGGGAGGACATGCGGACTGACGGCCTTAGTAGCTCCCCTACGAAACAAACGGTAGGTTCGGTAGGGGCGGATGAAGGTCGCCCCTGGTCTTGTTGGGGGACTTGAGTGACTCGCCGAGCCACCCCTACGGCAATATCAGACGCAAGAGGTGTTATTTATCGGATACACTAACCGCTAACCGCTAACTGCTAATCGCTAACTGCTAATCGCTAACTGCTCAACAGCCATTGATGATGAAACGCACAGCCGACGTACTGCACACCACCGTAGCGGAACACGCCCGGCTCGACGCGCACACGAGCGGGTTCATGCAGGCTGGCGTTGAGCGTCGGGTTGGCGCTGAGCGCGGCGAAATAGGCGTCGATCAGGTTGATCAGAACCGGGATGTGGCTGCGCAGGCCGCTGCCGGACGCGGTGGGCGCGACCAGCAGCAGATGGTTGACCAGATACGTCACGCTGCGGGCACTGTTGGCAAAGGCCAGCGCTTCAAAACCGCCGCCCCGTTCGGTGGAAAAGAGGCGGTCGGCCTCGGTGTGGATGGGCAGCACCAGCAGCGCCGGAAGCTGCCCCCGGCTGAGCGCTTCCGGCACGGCATCGACATCGGCATTCAGCACGACACCGGGCACAGTCAGCGCGGCGAGTTGGGTGAGCGCGGTACGGAACATAGAACCTCCTGAGAGAGAACGAAAAACGGAAAAAAGCGACGCAAAGGCGCAAAGATGCAAAGATTCGCAAAGAAATCGGGGAACAGATTGGCCGAAGGGATGCGCTGCGTTTCTTGAGAAGACGAGGCAGGTTATGTGTGGCTGTAGCGGTGCACCCACTGGTGTGCCCTTCAATCAACTCAACCATAAAATGTGTACCCCGCCCCCATCCCCTCCCCAAAGCGTTGGGGAGGGGAGAAGGGGAAGGGTTTAAGAATCACACTTTTTGCAGTTGAGCCATATCTTCTTTGCGAACCGTTGCACCTCTGCGTCTTTGCGTCAGGTCATTTTTCCAGCACAAACGCACAATTCGGGTTAGACTTGCCCATCACACCGCAGAGACAAACAAGGAGCGTGGACGATGCAGGATTTCACCCCCGAACAGCGCCAGAAACTGCTGGATGCGCCGATTCTGGTAATGCAGAACGTGATGGGTGTCGATGGCGCGGGCTTTATCAACAGCCTGCGGGAGAGCAAAGCCGCGCTGGATTGGGTGCGCGAGGCGATGCAGGACGTGGCGGAGAATCTGCTGGTGCAGGAAGCGGGACAGCACTTTCTCGATCTGGTCGGCGCGGGCGGCACTGACCTGCCGGATACCCCGACGCTGGCGGCCTTTTTCGCGGAGATCGATCATGTCGTGGCGCTGATCGCCAACGACCCCGACGGCCTGGATTACCGGGCGTTCCTCTACATCCTGGGCGAACGGGTGGCGGGCGCGGCGGGCACTGGCTTTCTGGGGCGCGGCGAACGAGTCAGCGAGGAAGAAGGCGCGGTGCTGCAAGCGCTGCGGGCGAAGCTCGGCCTGAATGAAGAATAGGCCGTGTTGACATTCATGCGCACGTGCTTCGCTATTTGGCGTGCACCTGTCAACACTGTTGAGGCCAAAGATGAGAATGCGATGAGAAGCCCCCCGAACAGCTTGACACCCATCACGATGCCTAATATCATTAGTTTTATAGACTAATGATGTTAGCCATCAAGGAGATCACAAGCCATGTTCGTCAGCGCCATTCAATCCGAAACCAACCCCAGCAGCACTACCGTCCTGCCCGCGTTCAGCCAGCCGCGCCTGCTGCTGCACATTGAAGGGCTTGCCCTGTTTATCGCAGCGGCGGCGGCCTATTACGTTCTGCGTGGGAGCGGGCTGCTGTTTATCGCCCTGCTGTTCGTGCCCGATGTCTCGATGCTGGGTTATCTGCGCGGGCCGAAGCTGGGCGCACTGCTGTATAATGTCGTCCATACTCAAACGGTCCCGGCAGCACTTCTGGGGCTTAGCCTGCTGGCTGGATGGCAGACGGTCACGCTGGTGACGCTGATCTGGCTGGCGCACATCGGCATGGATCGCACCGTTGGCTATGGACTGAAATATGCTGACGCCTTCAAGCACACCCATCTGAACGAGGTCTGAGATGCCCCATCCCGCACAGATCACCCGCGATGCCCTGATCGCCCGCGCCTGGGAAATGGCCGAGGCTGAAGGCGTCGAACAGATGACACTGGCAAAGCTGGCGGCGGCGCTGGGGGTGAAAGCGCCGTCGCTCTATCATCATATGCGCAGCAAGGCCGACCTGCTGCGCGCCATCAACGAACGCACTACCCAGCAGTTATTCGCCGCGCTGCATGAAACGCTCGCCGCTGCTTCCGACGCCCCCGCCGCCGAACGCATCCACCGCCTGGCCGCCGCCTACCGCGCCTTCGCCCAGGCGCATCCCATCACTTATATGCTGGCCTTTACCACCGTCGAGGTCGAAGCGCGGCCTGATCCCACTTTTCAGGAACAGGGTGTCCTCCCGATTCAGGCGGTTCTTACCGAGCTTACGGGCGCAGATGCCTCGCTTGCGGCCATTCGGGGCTTGCTGGCGCTGATGCACGGCTTTGTGATGCTGGAGATCAACGACCAGTTCCGGCGCGGCGGTGATCTGGACGCGGCCTATACACAGGGGATTGAGGTGTATCTGCGGGGAATAACGGGTTAGCGATTAGCCGTTAGTGGGTAGCGGTTAGCGGCACTTCCTACTCAATACTCATCACTCATCGCTCATCGCTCATCGCTTTTCACTCGGCACTTTCGACTCAGTACTCGGTACTTCCCCTACACCCGCCGCAGCGGTGCCAGCATCCGCAGCAGATCGGGCGGGGTCGGCTCCGACGGGGCGAAATCCGGCTGGCGATACAGCCACCCCGCCCAGGCCAGCGCCAACTGCTCCACATCCGCAGGCGGCTGATAGACCGCAATCGCAACCCCCTGAGCATGAGCGGCGGCGGTCGTGCCGTTCACCCCACGCTGCAACGTCAGCACGTCGTCCGCCCCTGCCACGATGCTCACCGCCAAGACGCGCAGATACTCGTCCTCGATCTTCAGCAGTTGCCCGACCTGAAAACGCGGCGCTTCCCCTTCGCTGTCGGCGGCGCTGGCGTCCGTCACATTCAGTGTGGTCGCGCTGCTGCTGAAGGGATTGCTGCGCACCGTGTCCCCGCTGCCGCGCCACATCTGCGACGGACGATCATGCCAGCCCCACACGCCGCCCACACTGATCGCCTGACGCGGCGTTTGCGTCCATCGAAACGTGCGACCGCCCACCAGCTCGATTACGGCGCCGAGGCAGTCTCCCCCCGGCAGGACAAGCGCCTCATTAAGCGGAATCGCACCGCCTGCATCCGTGAGACTGGTCAGCGCCAGCAGATCATCGCGCAGCAGTAGATGGGACGGCTCCTGTGGCAGCACATCATGCGCGATGACGGCCTGACGTGGGGTGAAGCGCCTGCCCGCAAGGCGTTCCATCTGCCTTGTGGCAGCTTCAAGCGCCTCGCGCAGTTGGACATCTTCGGTCGTGGTGCTCAGCCCCAGCCTGCGCCGGAGCCTGTCTACGGTGGTGATGGTATTCATGGGTTTTCTCCTTAACCAGATTGGTTGTAATAGCTTTAAGACAACAACTTGTAGGAACATCTTTAATTATAGAAATCAATAATTATGGGACTTCTAATATTTTCATCCTGTTCTTGACCGAACCTTAATTCGCTTTAAGCCATAGACACATAGAATTAAAGAGCAAAGTAACAAACAAAGGCCGCTCCCAATGCTGAACACCCTCCCAACCCGGCTGTCGCGCACGTTGTATTTCACCTCGCCCAATGAGCAGGAACAAAAACGCATCGCGACAATTGCCCGCTTTATCCTGCTGATTCTGGCGCTGACCAGCACGGTCTATACCATTGTGGTGATGCTGTTCCTGCCGCAGCTCTATGGCATCCTGTGGGTGTTCTTCGGGCTGCTGGGGCTGCTGGGGGTGAACTATCTTCTTCTGGAGCGGGGCTTTGTACGCTCTGCCTGCGGGCTGCTGCTGGCGCTGGTCTGGACGGCAATTCTGCTTGGTGTATCGGAACTCGGTGGCCTGAACGACATTCGCTTCGCCACCTTCTGCATTCCGATTATCATGGCCGGGCTGCTGCTGGGTGGGGCGGAAGCGATGGTATTCAGTACGCTGAGTACGCTGGTCGGCTTGATTCAGGTTGCCCAGGCACCGTCACCGCTTCTCATTGAGGAACTGATCGGTGTAGGGGCGGTCTTCCTGCTGACCGGGCTGCTGCTGTACGTGGCGGATCGAGGCATGAAACGCGCCTTACAGGAGTCCTACGACGCACAGACCCAGCTTTCCCAGATGAATCAGGTTCTCTATCGGGAAATGCGCAACCACCAGCAGGCGGCTAAAGCGCTGGAAGAAAGCGAGGAACGCTACCGACTGCTGCTGGAAATGGCGCCGGTGTGTATTTCGGTGGGTGATCTGGAAGCGCGGCGAATGCTCTACGTCAACCCGGCGGGGGCGCGGATGTTCGGCGTGAACGCCCCTGACGAGGTGATCGGCCTGCACTTCTCCGACGTGCTGAGCATGGAAGAAACTGCCGTCGCGCACCAGCATTTCGACCGGATGGCGGAGGGAGAGTCCGTGCCCAATCTGCGCGAGTATCGGCTGAATCGGCTGGACGGCAGGACAATTTCCGTCGAAGGAAGCTCGGTGGTGATCGACTATAAAGGCCGGAAAGCCGTGCTGGGCGTCTACAACGACATCACCGAGCGCAAGCAGGCGCAGCAGGAACTTATGCAGGCCGAACGGATGCGGGCGGAAATCGAGCAGGAGCGGCGCGTCGTCCAACTGCGCGAGTCGTTTATCCGCATGGCGTCGCACCAGTTCCGCACCCCGCTGAGCATTATCCGCAGTTCACGGGACAATCTCACCTACTATTTCGACCGCCTCACGCCGGAGCGCCGCCAGGAACATCTGAACAAGATTGGCGACCAGGTAACGCACATGCAGCGGATGCTCGATGACGTGATGACCCTCAGCAAGGCCAGCGCGGGGATGATGGAGGTGCACCCGGTGCTGCTGTCGCTGGAAACCGTCAGCCGCCAGTTGATCGGTGAATTCGCCGAAATCGCGCCACAGCACCGGATTGTCCTCGATGGCAACGCGCCCACCCTTCTGCTGCTGGACGAAGACCTGCTGCGCCATGCCCTGATGAACCTGCTCTCCAACGCGGTCAAGTATTCCCCACCCGACAGCACGGTTACGCTGACTCTGTGTGAAGAAAGCGATTCTATCCTTTTGAGTGTGCGCGACCAGGGCATCGGTATTCCTCCGGAAGACCAGCCGCGTTTGTTCGAGACGTTCTTCCGAGCCAGTAACACGCGCAAAATCGAAGGGACAGGGCTGGGGCTGGCGATTGTCAAAAGCTGCGTGGAAGCCCAGGGCGGCACAATTTCATTTGAAAGTGAACCTGGCGCGGGAACCACCTTCCATCTGAAGTTCCCGCTTCGCGCCGCCACTGTACCAGGACGGTGAGTACAGAGGTAAGCGATGCAACAATTCGTTGTAATCTTATCCACAACTTCCTGTTAACCATAAAACTAAAAATAAACGACATAAAAACTTAGAAAAATTAAACGCTTCTTTGCGTAATTTGTGTATAATATAAGGTGACACCTTTACAGTGGGGGTTCCACAAGACCACCTGATGTACTCACTGCCCCGACTGCTCCACCCACCTGAATTCCCCGATCCCGAGCAAACCCGACTCGCACGACTGATTCACAGGCTGCTGTGGGCGGTCATCCTGATCGCGCCCGTCAGTATGGTTATCACGATTACCTTCGTCCCCAATGACGACATCAACACCGTCTTTGCTATCGCAGGCATTTTCGCTGCCCTCGGCCTGATGGCGCTGCTGCATCGGGGCTATGTGCGCACGACGGGATTGATCCTCTGCCTGCTGATGTGGGGTAGTTTTATCCTCGCGAGCCTTCCCTATGGCGGCCTGCATGATCGCTTTTTCACCTATCTGGTGCTGCCGATTCTGATTGCCGGGGTAGTGCTGGGCGGGAAAGGCGCGGCGCTGCTGGTGGTGCTGTCCTCGCTGGTCGGCTTTGTCCAGGTGGTGCGTGAAGGCTTTCCCCCGGCGCTGTTCAGCGGGTGGATTGGCAATACGTTCGTCTTCAGCATCACTGCACTGGTCATCTCGCTGACCTATACCGCGCTCAACGGGACGCTGCGGCGCACCCTGGAACTGAACCAGCAGCTTTACTTTGAAATCGAACGTCACAAACGCACCAGCGAAGCCCTGGGTGCGAGCGACCGCCGGTATAAACAACTTCTCGAACTCGCTCCGGTTGCGATTTCGGTGATCCACCAGCAGACGCAGACCGTGCTGTACACCAATCCCGCAGCCCTGCGGCTGATTCGTGGCACACCGGAAACAGTGATCGGACAGCCTGCGACGATGTTCGTTGCGCCGGAGTCCCTGGAATATGTTGCACAAAAGATTCAGGAGGTGATTGATACAGGCCATGCGGATGCCTTTGACTGGGGGCTGCGCCAGGTTAATGGCGGGGTCGTGCAGGTCAATAACTTTTCGGTCAGCCTGTTGTTCGATCAGCACCCAGCTATTCTAAGCGCATACACCGACCTGACGGAATACAAACGCGCTCAGGAAGCGCTGCTGCAGGCCGCCCAGCTCAAGGCCGAAATGGAGCAGGAAAAGCGCTATGTGCAGCTCAAGGAAAACTTTCTGAGCATGGCCTCCCATCAACTGCGCACGCCGCTTTCCATCATCCTGTCCTCGCGCAACATGCTGGTCGAATATGCTGACCGGCTCGACGACAAGCGCCGCCGCGAACATCTTGACCGCATCAGTGCACAGGCACTCACCATGACCAATCTGTTGAACGACCTGCTGACGCTGAGCAAGGCCAGTTCGGGCATCCTTCAAGTGCGCCCGGAACCACTGGCACTGGACACCTTCTGTGGCACCGTGGTGGAGGAATTGGCGCTGGCCTTTCCCCAACATAAGCTGATTTTCAGCGAAAAACTGCCGGGGATATACCTGCTTGATCCGTCGCTGCTGCGCCATGTATTGCATAATCTGATCGTGAACGCCTCCAAATACTCGCCCCTGGACAGCGAAATCAACATCACGCTGGAACGGGACGGAGAGGAAGCGGTCATCTCCGTGCGCGATCATGGCATGGGTATCCCGCCCGACGATCAGGCACACATCTTCGATCCGTTTATTCGGGGCAGCAACGCGCGCAGCATTCCTGGCACAGGTCTGGGCCTCCCAATTGTGAAAAACAACGTTGATCTGCTCGGTGGATCGATCACCTTTCAAAGCACCGTGAACATCGGTACAACCTTCTTCGTGCGGCTGCCGCTGCGGCCAGTGACTGCCAGCACATCACTGCGCAAAAATTAGAATTCCCCCACTGCGAAATGTTACACTCCCCCTCAATCACTGTTGATTGAAGGACATTACCGCATGGATCGCGCAAAAATCATCGACACCCTGGAACTCACCCCCGGCGGCGGCCTTGCCATCACTGATATGCAGATGGTTCAGTGGGGGCGAGAGATCATCTTCGACATCCATTACCTGATCGTGCCGCTGGAACGCACACCAGAACCTCCGGTCATGCTGCGGCTGATCTTCCGTGACTGCCGCGAGATCAAGTACAAGGTCTACGCGCATATCGGTGCGCATGAGATGGGCATGGTCACGCCGACGGCGGACGTGGTGGAACTCCGGCTGGGACAGGGCAATCATCGTAAGGACGCGCACATCCTCACCAACCATTTCAGCATCGCTATTTCCTATGGCGAAGCGCTGGTGGAGCGGGACAACCGCCGCTATGCGCTGCCGGTGTAAGTACCGAGTACTGAGTCAAAAGTACTGAGTAAAAGACGGACGATTTTGTATTTCGGACAACATATTGCTGTAGGGACACGGTCTGCCGTGTCCTACACGAAGGCCTCCTTTTGCCTGAGTCTGGAGAAACCTATGAGCAAGGTGCAGCGCTTCGAGGAATTACTTGCATGGCAGAAAGCCCGTGCACTGACCAGAGCGATTTACGAAGCCACTCGTACCCCTGACTTCTCCCGCGATTTTGGCCTCGCAAATCAGATCCAGCGAGCTGCTGTTTCTGTCATGTCCAATATCGCGGAAGGCTTTGAACGTGGCAGCCAACCTGAATTCGCCCGTTTCCTCTCCATTGCGAAAGCGTCCTGCGCGGAAGTCCGTTCTCAGCTCTATATCGCGTTGGATATTGGCTACCTGTCCCAGACGGAGTTTAACGATCTGATGGCACAGGCTGAAGAAGTCGCACGCATCGTCAGCGGCCTGCGGGCGTCAGTAGAGCGACAGATTGGAAAGCCACGACACGGCCTATCAGCGAACGACCTATAAAACGGATAAGGTTAGAAGCTACGCGGCGTGTAGGGGCAGGTTTCAAACCTGCTCCTGCGAGAAAAACTCCCTGAAACTGCGTAAGTCCTAAGGCATAACGATAGCCAGACCATCAGTAATTACTGACTTTTGAAGCTCTGCCCCACCTGCAAAGCCTTTCCGGCAAAGTGATGTGAAATCATTGTCGCTAACGCAATCTCAGGTGGACACGGTACGCAGTGTCCCTACGCTTCACTCGGCACTTTCAACTCGGTACTCAGTTCTCACTCGGTACTCGATACTCACTACTCGGTACTTCCTGAACCAATTTTGAACAACTTCCGCCCTGCCTGCGTAGTACAGTGCAGAGAGGAGAAAACCCGTGACAGAAGCCGTCGAACACCTGCTGCTGCGCCAGGCCCAACAGGGAAGCTATGATGCGTTCACCGAACTGCATGACCTGTTGGAACCCGGCGTCAAGCGGTTCGTCGGACGGTTGATCGGTCACGGGCAGGAAGCCGAAGATATCACGCAGGACACGCTCATCGCGCTGTACACCAACCTCTGCCGGATCGACCCGGTGGAAAATCTGCGCCCCTATGTCTTTCGGATTGCGCGCAACCGCTGCTACGATGTGCTGCGGCGGCAGGGGCGCTTTGAGGATGTCTCGCTCGACGATGAGCCGGCTGAAATGCGCGTGTCCTTCTCCAACAGCCATCTGATTGCCGCGCCGGAAGACGTGACCCACTGGCTGCTGCTTCACCTCGAAGTGCAGGAAGCGATGGAACGCCTGCCCGAACTCCAGCGGCAGACGCTCGTCTTCTACTGCGAAGAAGAACTATCCTACGCGGAGATCGCGGAGATCATGAACGTCAGCATCGGCACGGTCAAATCGCGCCTGTTTCATGCCCGCACGACGCTGCGAGGATTGCTGCGGCCCGACACGCTCCGTGCCATCGGGGACTCGCTCTATTAAGCCCGATAAAGGCCTATTCAGGCAGGATGTAGCAGGTCAGGAGAAAAAATCATGCAGGCACAACATCACCGAATGATCGAAAAACTGGCGCGGGCACACCGTCAGCAGATGATTGAGGCGGCGGAAATGCAGCGCATGGCGAACGAATGTGCCTACACGCCGGGGCCATCGCTGGCGCGGCTGGCGCTCGACAAAGCGGGGACTGTGCTGATCGCCGTCGGGCAGTGCTTAAAGCGGTCACAGGCACAGCCGCCGCTGCTGCGCCCGGAACCAATGGCGCCCGCCGGGGTACGCACGGCACCATAGGGCAGTTCGGTAAGGGCGACGCGGCGAGTCGCCCCTACAAAACGTGCACTCGTTTTTAGCAGGTTCAGAACTTATGCAGTTGACCGTGTGTAGGGGCGGGTTTGAAACCCGCCCTACGAGAAAAGCGATGCTCAGATGCGTAAGTCATAAGACAGACACCGTCAATCGTAAGGAGACACAACATCATGCTCGATAACGACATCCGGCGCAAACTGCGCCAGTACATCCCGGCGCTCAAGTCGCTGGCGAAATCCGCCGAACGTGCCTTCCACATGGGCATGCACGAAGGGACGGGCGACATGGCCTTCCGCAGCTATGACGCATTGCAGAAGAAAATTACCGAAATCATGCCCGACGATGTATACGTGGGGGCACTGGCGCTGACCGCACCCGACGATGCCAGCGAACGCCAGAAACTCGCGCAGGTGCAGATGGCGGCCAGCCAACTGCTGAACTATCTGGAAACACTGCTGCACGAAAGCGGCGATGAGGGGGATGAAAGCGGCGACATCAAAAACATGGGGCGTGACCTGGGACGCGATATGTCCGAGCAGATCATGAACCTGACTCGACGCACCATCCGCCGTGCGCTGCGCAATATGGACATTGATATTCCCGCGCCGCAGGTGCCCCCGGTGCCGCCGATGCCGGGCGTGCCTCCCGTCCCGCCTGCGCCTTCGATGCGCCGGGGGGGGAAGTTCAAGATTGAAATCCACACCGGTGACGATGACGACGACAACGAGGAAGGCGAAAAGCGCAAACGCTTCGCCGGAGCCAGCATGGAAGGCGCACGGCTGAACGGCAGCGACTTTGAAGACGCGGATTTCACCGGGGCGTATATGGCACGCGCTGACCTGAGCGACACCAACTTCGAGAACGCCCGCATGGAAGGGGTGAACCTGGAAGGCGCGAATCTGCGGTCGGCCAATCTGGAAAACGCCCGCCTGACCGGGGTGTATGCCGCCCGCGCCGATTTCGCGGATGCCAATCTGGGGGGCGTCCGGGCGGAAGGCGGCAACTTCGAGGAAGCGACCATGCGCAACGTGAACCTGGAAAATGCGCGGTTGGATGGCATGTTCGCGGCCAGGGTGGATTTCGCCGATGTCAACATGGAGAGCGCCAGCCTGGAAAGCGCCAATCTGGAGGAAGCCAACCTCAAGAATGTGAACCTGGAAAGTGCCAATCTGGAGCGGGTTTTTGCGGCGCGGGCAAATCTGGAAGGCGCCAACCTGGAAAATGCCAGCATGGAAGGCATCAATCTGGAAGGCGCCAACCTGCGCGACGCCAACCTCGCCAACGTCAGCATGGACAACGCCTACCTGCTCAGCGCCAGCCTGGCGGGGGCGAATCTGGAAAGTGCCAATCTCAAGAACAGCAATTTTGAGAGCGCCAACCTGACGGACGCGAACCTGCACGACACCAACATCAAGAACGCCCACATGACGGGCGCGACCCTGGCGGGGGCAAACCTGGAGAACGCCAATCTGAAGGGCGCGAACCTGAGCGGGGCAAACCTGAAAAATGCTGATCTGACCAACGCCAACCTGCGCAGCGCCTCGATGGAAGGGGTGCAGATCGACGGGGCAACGCTGGAAGGCACGGTACTGCCCAACGGAGAGGTGTATGAACCAGGGATGGAACTCACCCGCTTCGGGATCAGCGGTCGCCCGGTACAGAACGTGTAGATATCCCCACCCCAACCCCTCCCCAACGCTTTGGGGAGGGGCAAGGGAGAAGGGGTAAAGTATACGCTGCTTTAATGCCCCGCCGCCGCGTGACTCTGGTTTTCCAGCCGGTCGATCACGCGCAGCGCTTCATCGAGTGAGGCGACCACCAGATAATTGCGGTGCATGATGAGGTTGAACATGGAAGCCAGAAATGCGGACAGCCGCCCCGGTACGCCGTAAACGATAATCCATTCCAGCTTGCGGCTGGTGCCCCCCAGCGTGACTTCCTGAAAATCGGGGATGCGCAGCGGGAAGTGCTCCAACTGCGTCAGGTCGATCAGGTTATAGACGGGTGCGCGCCCCATGTTGCTCAACGCGGTGCCTTCCTGGCTGCTGACAATCATCTCCTCAAGCGTGACTTCCCCCACAAACCGCGTGAGAAAAACCCGCCCTTCCGCGTACCATTCATTCATAATCGGCATGTTAAGACTTTCGTGGGAGTTCAGTTAAAATGAGGATAAGGAACGCCCTCAATTCTATCAAAAGCCTGCCACATTGCACGGGTTTTTTGAAAATTTTTCAACAATAAACCTGTGCCGCCCGGTTCATTCCGGCGTGTCTTGCGGCGGGGGCAGCGTCGCATCCTGGGTTCTGAGGAAGATGAGGGCTTCCTCCACTGTCTCCGCCATGTGATAGCGGAAGCCCGCCATCTGCGCGAACAGCCGCAGGATGGTGCGCACCAGCGCGTTTGTAATTCCGCACGCCACCACAAAGCCAAGCGAGGGATGCTGATAGAACGGGGAGGCTTCGTACAGGCTGCTCACTTCCAGCGGGAAACTCGTCATCTCGGTGACATCAATCACCACATGCACCGGCGCTTCCCCCGCCGACATTAGTTCGTAGGCACGTTTACCGCCAAGCTGAATTTCCGGCAGATGTGTCGCGCCGCTGACCTCAATCAGGACCACTTTTTCATCGACGAGCATTTCCACAACGAAAGGCATTCCATCCGCTCCCGATGACCGTTTTGATGAGGTGACTGAATTGGCTCGCTCCCAGATGTGCGCATGACCACCGGGGGAGAAGAAGCGTGTGTTGGGATTGGAGGCGAGCGGTGATGCGTTGCAGCCATCTAAGATACCGCAGGGATGACAACCTTGTCAAAGCGCCACAGAAACCACTGCTGCTAAAAGTCCAGAAGAAACAGCACATACTGTTTGTCTCGCGGCACGTTGTATGGGCTGACCTGCGGCGCGGGCAGATCAAACACCCGGTCGAGATAGTTCAGCAGTTCACGGTTATCCGGCTGCACAAACAGCGCAATATCCACCCCACGCGGCAGGTAATGCACCCCGCGCTGGAGCAGATAATACGGGTCGGTGATCGTCAGGTTGAGCGGTCGCCCCCAGAAACGCGCCATCCCTTCGATATGCGGCTGGAAGGTCAGTTCGTCGGTAAACAGAAATCCCTGCACATCCGGCGGCAGATCGGCCAGCCGCCAGCCGACATCCTGATGATCGCGGAAAGGCCGAATCTGCTGGTTATACAGCGTCAGATGCGGCCCGAAGTAATAGAGAATTTGTAATGATAAGCCCAAAAGAATGAAGGCAGCAGCGGCTTGCACTATCCACGAACGGGATGCCAATCCCGCTCCGTGTTCTCTGTGTGCTCTGTGGTTCAATCGTCTCATCACCCATTGAACCACAGCCACAATCCCGACCGCCAGCAGAATCGCCAGCGCCGGGAACGCCACCACAAACCGCGCCGACGCATCCGACACATTAATCAGGCTGTTGCCGAAGGCCGTCAGCAGCGGGATCAGCAGCAGGACTCGCCCTCGCGCCCGCCGCAGCATCACCCCCGCGCCAATCAACAGCAACGGCACCAGCGGCGGCAGTACCAGCCCGGTTTCCCCACCATAATACAGGCGGCTGCTGTCGGGATGCCCGACGAAATGCAGCAGCGCGGGCGCGAGGTGGTCTTCCAGGTAGCCCCGGAACTGTGCGACTCCGTCCGGTGCGATCAGCAGGTTCAGCCAG
>JANRLJ010000144.1:0-3586 GCA_033762735.1 bacterium
TTCCGTTGTTAAGCTGCCTTGTGTCGTATGCCGTTGGCTCCAAATCCGCAAAAGGGGGGCGCCTGAAGTTACATTAGACACACCTACATGTTACCCTAAAACGCCACAGAAAGCCATAGGGATGGTTAACGTTCGTCATACGTCAACAGAATGAGCATGATGATTTGCGTGTGTTTCTCGCCATAGGCTAAAGCCGTATGGCTGCGTGCGAACTCCGTTCGCGCAAAGCCAAGTCCGCTAAAGGGACTGGTAAAGTCCCTCTCGCGTCATGGATAGCGCCTTTAGTGCGCTTGTCCCTTTGGAGCCGCACGTTTTAACGTGTGGCGGGGGAACGTGAACCCAATTGAACTCGTGTGAATCAGAATGGATAAAGTCGAGTTTAGAGGGTCAATGTCGTTGTCTCTCTACTCCCAAACACCTCTCATGGTATTTGGGAGACCAGCCAAAGACCTCTCTCCAATTCTCTCCCCCCTATATAAGGGGAGAGAGTGAGAGATTGGGTGGTAGTAGAAATGATGGAACTTTTGCAACAAAAAAGGGCGGATTAAAAACCCGCCCCTGCGAACGACTACTGGCAACGTTCGGTACTGAAAAGGGCGAGGCATCGCCTCACCCCTACGGGAGCGTTCGTTAAAGCGATGAGTTTCATCGAAGGGGATAAATTGTCCGTTTCAAACACCCTCAGTCGTCGCTGTACATGCCCTCGTCGTTGTCCACCTGATCTTCGATGTTCTGGCGTTCCAGCGCTTCATCGCCCATCCAGTCTGGCTGCTCGACCAGGGCGGCCACTTCGCTCTCGAACACATCCTCGCCCATCTGGTCGAAGCCGTATTCTTCCAGATTTTCCTCGATCACGCGGATGCTCTCGTCTTCCGGGCCGATCTCCTGCAAGTAGCTGGCAATCGGGCGCAGTTCCGCTTCATCCAGTGTGCGCTCTGGCTCGTCGTCGAACTTATCCCCAAAGTCCGGGCGGCGCGGCGGTCGGTTGTCTTCGGACATAACATCCCTCCCTGTGTCGTCCTCTGCATGGCTCACCGTATCATGGGAAGTTCGGAGGCATGTAAGAGTCAAGAAAGCGCGGGGTAAGAATCGGGGTTTGAAATGTAGAAGCATTGCCCTCACCCCCCCCACCCCCTCTCCCGACCGCTGGCGCTGGGAGAGGGGGAGAAGGACTACCATGCGAGAGTAAGTCCCTCTCCCTGAGGGAGAGGGATTTAGGGTGAGGGCGAAACAATCTGTCGTGCCCTTTTAGAACCACTCAACAAGTACCAGACAACGCTCCCCAGACTGTCGCACCGAACCTCGTCCATCCTGCGATTACCCATCAGGGAAAGAAAATCTCCAACGAAGTGCCGTTGATTGCAGTTCAGAAGTCCATTACGATGAAGCCGAACAAACTTATTGTCGTTTTTCTGGACAAGCCACGAAGGAAGACATTGCTTGATGACCACCCAACTGCACTGGACGGCGGGGCTGCACCACGACGGCTCTGCCCTGTATGTCTCGAACCCGTACCCGAAACTCGATGAAACCGTGACCATCCGCCTGCGCACACCCCTGAACGCGCCGATTGACCGGGCATTTGTCCGCAGCACCCCCGACGGCGAAGGCCACTTCGACCGCATGGAAATCGTCGAGCGCGATGCCACGTCCGCCTACTGGGAAGTGCGCATCAAGGTCACGATGCCGTTCTACAACTACCGCTTCAAGATCATCTCGTCAGAAGGCGCGTATACGCTCAATCAGCTTGGCGTGTTCCGCTCAGAAGTCCCCGACTGGCACGACTTCAAGCTGCTGGCGGATTTCACTTCCCCCGACTGGCTGGATGACGCGGTGTTCTACCAGATTTTCCCTGACCGCTTCCGCAACGGCAACCCGGCCAATGATGTGCAGACCGGTGAATGGGCGCGGCATGGTCGCCCGGTGCAGCAGCGTGCCTGGGGCGAACCGCCGCTGAAATGGAGCGAAGGCGGCAGCACCGACTTTTTCGGCGGTGATCTGGAAGGCATCACCGAAAAGCTGGACTACATCCGCGAGCTGGGGGCAAACGCGCTCTACCTCAACCCGATCTTCACCGCCCGCAGCAACCACCGCTACAACGTCGAGGATTACTACAACGTCGATCCGCATGTGGGCGGCAACGACGCGCTGATCGACCTGCGCCGCGCCTCTGATGAAGCCGGAATGCGCATCATTCTGGATATCACGCCCAACCACACCGGCAGCACCCATCCCTGGTTCACCGACGCGCAGCAGAGCGCCGAAGCCCCCACCGCCGACTTCTACACGTTCGGCCAGCGCCCCGATGATTATGTGGCGTGGCTCGGTGTGCGTTCGCTGCCCAAGCTGAACTACGCCAGCGAGAAGCTGCGCGACACGATGTATCGTGCGCCGGACGCGGTGCTGCGCCACTGGCTCAAGCCGCCGTTCAACATGGACGGCTGGCGGCTGGACGTGCAGAACATGACGGCGCGGCAGGGCGGCACACAGCTTGCTCATAAAGTGATGCGCGGCATCCGGCGGGCGGTGAAGCAGGAAAATGCCCAGGCCTATCTGCTCGGTGAAAACTTCTTCGATGCCTCGCCCCATCTCCAGGGTGATGAACTGGACGCGGCCATGAATTATCAGGGGTTCAACCTGCCCACCTGGCGCTGGCTGGCCGGGTACGATAACGGGCAGGAATGGCGGCCAGAGATCGCGGATAGCGTACTGCTGCCCTCGCAAGCCTATGCCGACCAACTGAACCACTTCCGCGCCTCCGTCCCCTGGGTGGTCGCCTTGCAGCAGTTCAACCAGCTTTGCAGCCATGACACCAGCCGCATCCTGCACATCGTCGGGGGTGATAAGGCGCTGGTCAGGCTGGGCGCGGCCATGCTGCTGGCCTATGTGGGTGTGCCGTGCATCTATTACGGCGACGAGATCGGCATGGACGGCGGCCCCGACCCCGACAACCGCCGCACGATGCCCTGGGACGCTGACCAGTGGGATCAGGACATGCTGGCGTGGTACAGGCGGCTGATCGCGCTGCGCCATGCCTCGCCCGCGCTGCGTCATGGCGGTTATCAGCACGTCTATGCCGATGGCGGCGTGTTCGCCTTCCAGCGCCAGAGTCCCGAACAACGCCTGATCGTGATCGGCTATCGCGGACCGGATGCGGCGGCGGAGTGCGTCATCCCGGTCTGGCATACGGGTCTGCCCGACGGCGCGACGCTGACCGACCTGCTCGGCAGCGATCAATCCTTCACGGTCGAAGGCGGTGCGCTCACCCTGCGCAACCTGGAAAAAGGCACGGCGCTGGTCTTGGAAGCGCGGTAAACCTCAGCAAAAGAAGCGATGAGCAATGAGCAACGAGTGATGAATTCTGAGGAGATAAGTGGCAGGGGCGTAGCGCGCTACGCCCGTACATCTCCCTGATTTTCACCACTTCCATGAGCGACGAGTGATTACTGAACTAGACGAGACTTAATCTGACACTCGGAGTAAAGTCAAGAGGATAGAGGAGTGTCACGATGAACAACGAACAGAAGATTATCGCAACGAAACTGGGCTTGCTGAAACTCGCCGAGCGCTTGGGCAATGTCAGTGA
>JANRLJ010000145.1:0-3719 GCA_033762735.1 bacterium
GGAAACAAAAATCGTGACTGGATAAAGTTGATCTCAGTGAGTTTAGGGGGTTTCACTCCCAGATTGACCTCGGTTTTAGGTCGGGGCTGTGCAACCGCAACATTTATTGAGGACGGAAATCCTTAAGTTGGTGTACATGGGGCAGGTTTGAAACCTGCCCTTACGATAAAATTATGGCAATTGACCCTTCATAACCCTTTAACACCTGCTACACTGAATGCGCAAACTCATCTTTAAAAAGCAGAGGTTCAAGGACAACGCATGACTGGGACGGTACAGACCACCATCGAGCAGCTTTATCATCCTGACCGCAGTGTGCGCAGTCGTGCCGCGCTGGCGCTGGGTGAAGCAATGGAAGTGAGTGCCGTCAATACGCTGCTCGAACGGCTGTATACCGATCCCGATTTTTTCGTGCGTGAGGATGTGACCTGGGCACTGGTGCGGCTGCACGAGGAAGCACTGCCCCGTCTGATTCACCTGCTGCATCACGAGAATCCACAGGCACGGTTTCATGCCGCCCATGTGCTGAGCAAGATCGCAGATGTACAGGCCGTTGATGCCCTGATTGCGGCGCTGGCTGATGACGATCCGGCAGTGGTGGGAAAGGCGGCCTTCGCGCTGGGACAGATCGGCGATGCACGCGCTATTCCGGCGCTGATCGCTTTGCTGGGGGATGAACACCGCGACCTGCACACCACACTTTCAACCGTGCTGGAAGGCTTCGGCGCACAGGCCATCCCTGCTCTGAGCGCTGCTTTGCATCATGACGAATGGCGCGTGCGCGAACATGCGGCAGATGTCCTGGGGATGAGCGGTGAGCCGAGTGCCACCGCCGTGCTGATCGAAGCACTGCGCGATCCGGTGTGGCAGGTGCGTTTTGCAGCGGTAACTGCGTTAGGACAGATCGGCGGTATGCAGGCCAGAGCCGCGCTGGAGACGCTGCCAGACGACGAAGACGGGCGGGTGCGCGAACTGGTGGTGCAGCTTCTCGAACGTATGACGAAGCGGCCAGTGCGTCGGCGTATCGGCATCTGATAGGATAGAAGCTATATCAACATTCACATTTACGGCAGGGGCGACGCGCATCGCCCGTATAATCACCATTTTAGAAGTTACGCAGTTGAGCGTGTAGGGGCGGGTTTGAAGCCTGCCCCTAAGAGAAAAAATCCTTGCAACTGCGTAAGTCCACCATTTTTGAAATACTTTGCAGTATGGACAGGAGTGACACATGACGATTGAACGAATTCAACCTCCGCAAAGCGACGAATATGGCAGTTACTACGCGGCTTATGTAGGGCGTGTGCCGCCGGATAGTGACATTTTCGCGCTCCTGCGCCAGCAGCCCGCCGATCTGCGTGACTTGCTGGCTTCTGTGAGCGAAGATCAGACGATGGTACGTCCTGCGCCGGGGGAATGGAGCATTAGGGAAGTGCTCGGCCATCTCTGCGACACCGAGCGCATCTTCGCTTATCGTGCGCTGTGCGTCGCTCGTGGGGATAGCACCCCCCTGCCCGGCTTCGAGCAGGATGATTATGTACGGGCGACCGATTTCAACGCTCGGTCACTGGCCGATCTGCTGGATGAATTCGAGCTTCAGCGGCGGGCAAATATCGTGTGCTTTATGCCGCTGACGGAAATCGAACTGCTGCGGCGTGGTACGGCCAGTGAAAATCCGATCACCGCTCGTTCGCTCCTGTTCATGATGGCCGGGCATGTGCTGCACCATATCGAGAGCTTCAGGATGGACTACCACATCAGCGATTAAATCACCCGGTTGAGCGTCCCGATTTCAGGCCACATGGCACTCCCTGGCAGTGACGGAGTGCGTTATAAAAGCACAAGCCATTCCATCTGGAAGGCTTGTATTATTGGAACGCTGTACCACTAGTACGCCGACAAGATGAGAATGATGGGTTGCGTTGGTACGGGCGCAGCGCGCTGCGCCCCTACAGGTAGGCAGCTTTAGATGGTCGATGTACTAGTGAGGCTGTAATGACTGAACAAGGGGACACCTATAAGGACACCCACAACCGCTCTAACCGGGACTTTGCCCGCTTTCGTGCCATCATTCATGGCAAGGTGCACGGCGTTAGTTTTGGCTATCAGACCCAGCGCCGGGCGGTGGAGCTGGGGGTCGATGGCTGGGTGCGCAACCTCGATGATGGCACGGTTGAGATTGACGCTGAAGGGGAACACCCTTCGCTGGATACCCTCGTAGGCTTTCTACAGCAGGGGCCGACCGGCGCGGATGTGACCCGCGTTGACCTGAATTGGCTCGAACCCCTGCGGGCGGATGGCGGATTTTCGATTCAGTATTAACCCCTATCAGGCCAGCGCGAAATCGACCGCTGCCTTTGTATGAAGATAGGTCGTGTCGAACGCCGGGATCGGGCTGTCTTCGGGCGTGAGCAGCAGTTCGATCTCGGTGCAGCCGAAGATCACCCCTTCGGAGCCGTCGTTTTTCAGATGGCTGATAATGTCGAGATACGTCCGGCGCGACTCCGGTTTCACCACACCCTGCACCAGTTCATCGTAGATGATGCGGTTGACGATCTGCCGTTCCTCTGCGTCGGGGGTGCAGACGTTCAGGCCGTGTCTGGCCGCCAACCGCGCCTTGTAGAAGTCCTGCTCCATTGTATAAATCGTCCCCAGCAGGCCGACATTTCTGAGATTCTGCGCCTTAATCGCCTCGGCGGTCACATCCACAATATGCAGCAGGGGAATGTCCACCGCCGCCTGCACCTCCTCCGCCATGCGGTGCATGGTGTTGGCGCAGATGACCAGGCAGGCCGCCCCACCTTTTTCCAGCCGCCGCGCCACGTCGATCATCTGCTGCGTTAAGGTGTCCCAGTCGCCTTCGCGCTGGCGGCGTTCCACTTCTGCGAACTCGAAGCTATAGAGCAGGCACTCTGCCGAGTGCATCCCGCCCAGGCGTTCGCGCACCATCTCATTCAGCAGGCGATAATACACCGCCGTGCTTTCCCAGCTAATCCCGCCGATCAGGCCAATCGTTTTCATAGTCGCCCCTTTGGAAGTGATCGAATTCAATTCATCGACTCTACCGTGAATCAGCCTTCGCAGAGCGAGACAAACAGCCTGCTTCCGAGTGATACACCCTTGGCGCAGATTATTTTCCAGCATCCCCGGCAACCATGTGCCAGGAATGCTGCGGGGCATAACCGAGAATTTGCCGCGCCCGGTCGATGCTCAGCAGCGTGTCATGGTCGCCCGTGCCCTCGCGCAGCGGGACATTCGGGAAGACCTCAGCCATCAGGTCAGCGTTCGGGCGGCTCATGCAGGTATCCGCCGCCGCGATGATAAAGTGGTCTGCGCCCTCAACCGGGGCGGTCAGTCCCAGGCGGCAGGCCTGCGCCACATCACGCGCGTCCACATAACCCCACAGATTCCACTTGCGCAGGGTGGCATCGTCCTGCCAGGAGGCGAAGCGGGCGTAGTCGGGCGGTTCCATGATGTTGGAGATGCGCAGGCCGACGAACGGAATCCCGCTCCAACGGCTGAACTGTGCCGCCATCGTTTCCCCAACGACTTTGGAGAGTGCATAGCTGGTTTCGGGATAGAGGGTATGACGAACGTTAACCATCCCTATGGCTTTCTGTGGTGTTTTAGGGTAAAATGTAGGCGTGTCTAATGTAACTTCAGGCGCCCCCGTTTTGCGGATTTGGAGCCAACGGCATACGACACAAGGCAGCTTAACAACG
>JANRLJ010000146.1:0-4871 GCA_033762735.1 bacterium
TCTATTGTTTGGTTGCTTTTGCTTACTCAATTAGCCTCGTCTCCAAATCCAATATGTCTGCTCATAAGGCAAGTATGTTTCTCATTTAGTTAGATATAGATGAACCCTAGTCTAGCAGAGGAATGTTAAGCGTCTATAGAGAAGTTCACATTGAGGGTGGCACTGTCGAGGCGCGCTCCTGATTGCCCTGACCAAACGGGTGCATTTACCTCAACTCGTTAAGAAATGCTATAAATAGGACTCTCCATATCTTTAAGTTCAGATAGGTGTAGAGATGTTATACTATTTGAAGTCTATAGTTTGTTGTCATAACATAAATAAACTGGACAAGCGAAGTTAAAGGGTTAGCATGGCTCCCGTTTCATTGTCGCCTTTGTTGAACAGCCTGTTTTTCGATGATTTTTTCAGGCGGTTGTCCCGGGTTTGCAGCACAGGTGCGCTGGCAATTGGCCTCGCCGGGCTGCTTGGCTGGATACTCGATCTTCAAGGCCTGAAATCCCTGCTGCCAGACCAGCCAACCCTCAAGTTCAACACCGCGCTGTGCTTTGTGTTCAGCGGCCTGGGGCTGGTTGTGCTGCATCGGGGGACAAACCGCCCTTCTGCTCAGCGTGTGATGATGATACTGGCGCTGCTTGTCCTGCTTATCAGCGGCCTGACCATCTTTCAGCACGTGAGCGGCCTCAATCTTGGTATTGATGAACTGTTTTTCCGCGATCTGAATCCTGAACCCGGCACGATGCCCGGTCGTATGCCCATCGGCACATCCCTTGCCCTCCTGCTCAACAGCCTGGCCCTGGTTATCCTGAACAACCATCGCTATCGTGCTGCGCAGGTTCTGGTACTGTTATCGGGCAGCATTGGGCTGATTGCGCTGCTGGGCCACCTTTATCGCGGGAATGAACCCTATAAGGGGCTTTTATCCCTCCATACGTCAATGGCGCTCCACACCGCGCTTGGTCTTATTCTGCTGTCTCTCGCTGTTGTGAGTGCCTATCCGTCTAAGGGAGTCATGCGGCTGTTCACCGATGCTGGCGCTGGTGGCATCGTCAGCCGCCGTCTGGTGCCTGCAATGACGCTGACTCCCATTATTCTGGGCGGGCTGATCGTCGTGGGAACCAACGCGGGCTGGTATGACCGCATTGTGGCTTACGATCTGCTGGTGGTGTCAACCATTATCGCGCTGGGCATTCTGGCGCTGCGCAACGCTGCCACCGTGCATCAGGCCGATATCGCCCGGCAGGAAGCCGATCTGCGACTGCTGCGGCTGAACCGCGCTTTTCAGATTTTAAGCGCCTGCAATCAGGCGTTGGTGCGGGCGGAAGATGAGCTGACGCTTCTGGAAGAAGTCTGCCGCAACATCACCAGCATCGGCGGCTATGTGCTGGCATGGGTGGGGCTGCTGGATAATGAACATACCCCACGTCTGACCGCCGGCTCGCCTGTGAAGCCTGAGGAAGTTAGCTCACATATCGCGGAGATTACGCAGAAAGTCCTGAGCACCCATCAGCCGCAGGTCGTCCATGCGCTGAAATCGACCGTGCGCTGGGATGATGCGTCGGCAGCCTATGACTCGATGATCGCCCTTCCCATTCGCGACCGGGACACCGTTCTCGGCTGCCTGTACGTGTATTCCTCCGCTGAGGACGGTTTCGATGCGCGGGAAATCGCTTTGCTGAATGAACTGGCGAGCGATCTGGGCTTCGGGCTGGTGACCCTGCGCCGCCGCCATGCCTTTCAGGCCTCGCAGGAACAGGTGACCTATCAGGCGCGGCTGCTTGAAAATGTGTCTGATGCCGTCATCGGCACCAATCTTGAATTTGTGGTGCAAAGCTGGAACAAGGCGGCGGAAGAAATTTACGGCTACACGCGGGAAGAAGCGCTTGGGCGCACCATCAATCAACTGCTCAACACCAGAATCATTGATGACAGCGCAGAGCGTGTACTTGCGCAGTTCCGCGAATTCGGTCTATGGCGGGGCGACGCTGTGCAGCAGCGCAAGGATGGGGCGAAGGTGCGCGTGCTGTCCTCAGTGTCGTGGATTACAGACAGCGCGGGAACGCTGATCGGCGCGGTAGCCGTCAACCGCGATGTGACACAGGTGCGCCAACTGGAAGAACAGCAGCGCCAGGCCGAACTGCTGCGCCACTCACTGGAAAAGGAACGCGAACTGCTCAAAGCGCGGGAGACGTTTATTGCCACCGTCTCGCACGATTTCCGCACACCGCTGGCGGTCATCCAATCCTCGTCGGAAATGCTCCTGCGCTACAGGGAAAAATTCACGCCTGAAAAACGCGACCATCACAGCACGGTCATTCTGGATCAGGTGCGCTACATGACGTCCCTGCTGGACGATGTCCTGCTGCTCAGCCGGGCGAAGGCGGGTAAGCTGGAATATAAACCGGTGTCGCTGAATCTCGATACCTACTGTCAGGCCTTGTTTGAGAAGATTCAGGGCAGCACCACACCTGCGCATCGGTTCCGGTATGTCCGGCAGGGTGATCTTCAGGACGCACTGATTGACGAAAAAGCCTTGCAGCGCGTCTTGGCGAATCTGCTGTCCAACGCCATCAAGTATTCGCCCCAGGGCGGTGAGGTGCGGCTGGAACTTCAGCGCGAGGGGGATAACGTGGTGTTCACGATTGCCGATCAGGGAATTGGGATTCCGCCAGAGGATCGCCCCTACATCTTCGATCTGTTCCACCGTGCAGCCAACACTCACCACATCGAAGGGACCGGCCTGGGGATGGCAATCGCCTACGAGAACGTGCTGCATCTGGGCGGCAGCATCACCTTCGAGAGCGAGGTCGGCAAAGGCACGACGTTTACGGTGCGACTGCCATATCAGCACAAGGCAAAGAGATGACAAAGCAGCACCGCGTTTTGACACAAATTTAAAGACTCACGAAGCGTTTTTGCGCTATACTTTGGAATTAGAACGAAAGTTCCAACCCTGACCGTTCTTTCAAGAGGAGATCGAAACATCATGTACATCGTGACCAAGTATCCGCATGGAACGTTTTCGTGGGCAGACTGCGCCTCCACCGATGTGGACAAAGCCCGCCCGTTCTACACCGAACTCATGGGCTGGACGTTTGACGAAGTGCCGATGGGCAACGATCAGATGTACAGCTTCCTTAAAAAGGACGGTCAGACGGCGGCGGCCATCAGCCCGATGGGGCCGGGGATGGAGCAGATGCCGTCGCACTGGAACACCTATGTCACGGTGGACGACCTAGACTCGCTGCCGGAGAAAGTCACCGCAGCGGGCGGCACCGTGATCGCCCCGCCGTTCGACGTGTTCGACACTGGCCGAATGATGGTGGTGCAGGATCCAACAGGCGCGATGATCAACTTCTGGCTGCCAAAGACGCATATCGGCGCGTCCATCGTCAATGCTCCCGGCGCGATGGTGTGGAACGAAATGGCAACCCGCGACGCCGCCAAAGCCCAGGCCTTCTTTGGCGACGTGCTGGGCTGGACGTTCGAGCCGGGCGAGGACGCTTCCTACCACTACATTCGCAACAACGGGCGCATGAACGGCGGCATGATCGAGATGAACGAGATGTGGGGGAATATGCCGTCGCACTGGCAGGTTTACTTCGCCGTCGGTGATATTGACGAAGTTGCGCGGCGCGTGCCCGAACTGGGCGGGAAGATTCTGAGCGGGGTGGATGAATCCTCGGTTGGCCGCTTCGCCGTCATCGCAGACCCGGCAGGCGCGATGTTCGCCGTGATTCAGATGAACCAGACGACTCCCTGGGAAGAATAACAGAACGATCAGGCTAAAGCCGGGTCTGAACGACGTTTATTACAGGCTCAACGGCAAAAATGTGATCGTAGCCCCTCTCCTCTCCAATGATTTGGCTGAGGGGAGGGGTTTACATTTCAGGGAGTGGTGAAAATCAGGGAGATGTACGGGCGTAGCGCGCTACGCCCCTACCACTGATGTCCTCGAAATTCACCACTCCTACCGCTCCAAAAGCGGTTCTATATAAAACAACGACTTGCGCTATAATAAGTGCTGATTTCAGTGACGTGGCTGAATAACCCCACCTCAACCCTGCCCATCAACGGATCGCGTTGATTCTACCCTGCCAGACATGACCGCCATATCAACACGACCTGATCCCGATTTCCCACCCATCCTGCCTCAGGGGTGTTCCTGAGGAAACACAGTTCCAGGCATCATTCCATGCCTTTACAGGAGACTTCAGCATGACCGCGACCGAAAACGAGCGCACACAACAAGCCCTGCGTGAGAGCGAAGCGCGTTTTCGTAACATGGCGAATAACGCTCCGGTCATGGTGTGGATGACCAAACCCGACGGAACGTGCGTCTTTTTGAGCGACAGTTGGTACAACTTCACCGGACAAACGCCCGAAACGGGTCTTGGATTTGGCTGGCTGAACGCGGTACATCCCAAAGATCGTGAAAAGACTGAACGAGTCTTTCTGGAAGCAAGCGCCAGGGTCGAACCCTTCCGCCTGGACTATCGGCTGCGTGACAAGGATGGTGTCTACCGATGGGCGATTGACTCTGCACGCCCTCGTTTGAGCGACACAGGCGAGTTCCTCGGTTATATCGGCTCGGTGATCGACATCACCGATCTCAAACAGGCCGAGGAAGCGCTGCGCGAGTCCGAAGCCAAGTACCGCACCCTGTTCAATTCGATTGATGAAGGCTTCTGCATCTGCGAAATGCTCGTCGATGATCACGGTCAGCCCTATGACTATCGCTTTCTGGAAACCAACCCGATGTTCGAGCCGCACACCGGTCTAAAGGACGCGGTGGGCAAAACCGTGTTCGAGCTGATCCCTGATCTTGAACCTCATTGGCTCAGGATTTATGGGCGCGTCGCGCTGGAACGCGA
>JANRLJ010000147.1:0-2720 GCA_033762735.1 bacterium
GGCATCCCCGACCGACTCCCAGTAATGGCGCGCTCGGGCATAGGCGCTGCGGCGCAAGCGGCGCACCACCGCGGACTGCTCGGACAGCGTCGGGGTGGGCGTTTCCCCCGGTCGGTACTGCGCGGCCATCGCTTTCAACAGGTCTTCGATCGAACAGCGTTCGCGCTCGGCCATGCGCTGGAGCTGCCTGGCAAGCTGCTCGTCCTGAATCTGGATCGTGAGCATACAATCGTCCTTCTGTTTTTGTGGATTGTACCCTAGTTTAACCTCAGTTTTGGATAGATATCTGTGAGCGAACAGATTTTTCGTAGGGGCACGATCCCGGCAAAGAACCGGGACAAGTTGCATCGTGCCCTTACACGAGAAACCCAACGGTTGGCAATTGACCTATCCGAAACTCAGGTTAGTTTTACAACCTATCCGTAAACCTGTTTTGGGTGTAGGGGCAGACCTGTGTGTCTGCCCGGATTTGGGCGAACACATCGGTTCGCCCCTACAGAGGTTTACAGATAGGTACTAAGCGCAATTCACGTGTTGAATCGACCTTTGGGTCGGTGGTGGCATGGCCTTCGGGTCGTCCATCAGACTGAGCGTCAGCCAGCCGTAGGTTAAGCGTCAGGTAAGATTACGTATTGCGCGGTCTACTCTCCGAGACGACGACGCCACCCAGAGAGGACGCCCATGCTGATCGACCTGCTCTTCCTGCACCAGAACCCCGTCTACCGTGCCGAATGGCTCTATCTGCGGCGTTGGCGCGAACGCCGCTACGCAGCCCGCTGGCTGATTCTGCCGCCGCTGATCCCGATCTTCTTCATCGCTTACCTGCCCGTGGCCGTCTACATCACCGACGTGACGGTTGGGCTGCTCGGAGTCATGGCGGCGGTCATCATCCCGATTCACCTGCTGGTCATGCTGCGGACGCTGGCGCTGGCGATTCATGTGGCGCGGCGCGAGTCCAGCGGGCACGCCTGGGATACGCTGGTTCTGACTGGAGTGAGCGCGCGGCAGATTGTGGTGGGCAAATGGTGGGCGGTGACGCGGGCGATGCTGCCGGAATACCTGCTCACGGCGCTGCTGACAATGGGGCTGGCGTATGGACTGGCGCAGTATTTACATGCTGACAACTTCCTATGCATCATTGTTTACTTTCCGGATGGACTTTGCTATACGAGCTATAGGATGTCCTATGGTGGATTTCCGCCGTGGGAGTTCTTACCTTACATCCCTGCACTCTGGAAATTTGCCTCCGCGTTTGGATTCTTGCTCATGATGAATCTACTTTCGGCAGCATTGATGACCGCTATTGGGCAGGCAGCAGCACGACTGACGAGCAGGCAACCAAAATCAGTCCCTTACAGTATTTCAATCGGGATTTTCGTGAGTCTACTGATAATCGTGCTCACCGCAAGTTGGATGACAGACAAAGTGATTCGGGAAACGGACAAAGCATGGTGTGTGAATTGGGCATTTTCGTGCCCAACAATCAGAAGAGAATTTACACCCTCCGAGGCGGAAATCCGTATCGTTGCGGCAGACAAATTATGGGTTATCGAAATTTTACAGTTCGGACTGTTAACATTTATCGGGAACGGTGCGCTGCTGGCTGCCAACACACTCCGCCCTCCCTTCTGGGAAGGCTTGCGACTCCTCCTGCGCAACCTCATCAGCTTCGGCATCGGCGTGAGCCTGCACCTAATCCTGATTTACGGCGCGCTCAGGCTGGCGCAAATCGCGGCGGTGCGGCACAATGCCCTGTCACCGAAACATGAGCGAGTGCGACTGATCCGCCTATGAGCCTTTCCCATCCCGAACCCGCCATCGTCCCCCCGCCCTGGACGCTGACCGGGCGCGCCTATGTGATGATCTACAAATGGACGGGGCGCTATATCGCCGAGCGGGTGACGCTGCCGCCTGCGCTCGGCGGACGCTTCCGCCCCAGCCTGGGGGCGATGATGCTGGTCGACTACGACTCGTCCCCGGTCGGGCCGTACCGTGAAGTGCTGTTCATCCCCGGGCAGTTCCGCATCAACCAGAAAAAGCACTGGAGCGTGACACAAATCCTGGTCGACTCGGCGGCCAGCCGCGAGAGCGGACGGGCCAACTGGGCGATTCCCAAAGAGGACGGTGCGTTCGCATGGTCGCCGCTGTCGGATGGCGACGACGGTGACGCCATTCAGGTCAGCTACGGCGGGCAGGCGTTTCTCGACGTTCGCTTCAAGGTCGGGCGGTTTCGCTTCCCGGTCAACAACTGGTGGTATCCGGTCAGCATTGCCCAGCCCGCCGACGACAGCTTCTACATCACATCGATCCACGCCAGCGGGACGGCCAGCCTCGCGGAGATCAGCCATATCGAGAGCCACGCCGCCGCCGGGTTTCCCGACGTCACCCGCGCCAATCCGTTTGGCGTCGTTCACCTGTCGCGCTTCACCGTCACGCTGCCCGCGCCGAAGGCAGTCTCGGCAGGATGAAATCATTTTGACGCAAAGGCGCAAAGACGCGAAGAAGGATGAGGCAAGAAAGATGAGAGACGAGGAATGAGCAATGAGATAAAGGTAAGGCGCATGTTCAAAATGAGTGCGAATTTTGTTCTTGTTGAGGCACGATGCAGCGCTCCCCGAGGGGGAATCACGTTTTATGAACAAGAGCCAAAGGTAAAGGTACAGCGTCCACGTCTTTCGCCCAATGATGGGTATTCGCTCATGGTGTGCGCCTCTCGTTTC
>JANRLJ010000148.1:0-10441 GCA_033762735.1 bacterium
GACACTGACCCTGGAAATCCTTGCCTGGGAAAACACACGCAACCAACAATCTGCCAAAATCCATTGGCGTTTCTCCGTGGACGATGCGCGTCGTGTTTTCCGTCACCATTACCAAGCATTCTCATCTTGTTGACGTACTAGTACATTGACCATCTAAAGCTGCCTACCTGAAGGGGCGCAGCGCGCTGCGCCCGTACCAACGCAACCCATCATTCTCATCTTGTCGGCGTACTAGAGTACCACGCTTCGATTGATTTTCTTCCCTGGCTGCTTCTCATCTTTAAATTAATTCTATTTTCCGTCATTGGACTGAGGTTCGGTAGCCGCGTGGATGCTATAGTGAAGAAGATATAGTAAAGTGGCTGTCATAACGACCTTATATCGCTTTAGGAAAGTTGTTCCCAGGAAAACCTGATGTCTTTATTTGATACGGTGCAGGGCGAAGTCGAAATTCTTTATGGAGCTTCCGATAAACTTGCAAAAGCGGCGAACCCTGCCGATGTTCTGGATGCGGTCAGCGATTATGCCCGCCAGCAAAAAGCCAACGCGGGTGTGCTGATGTTTATTGAAAGTGACGCCAGCGGTCATCCCACGCTGCAGGAAGTTGCCGCGGAGTGGGTAAACGGCGGGATCGAAATCGGGGTTGGGACGCGCACATCTGTGGTCGATCATCTGAAATGGCTGATGGTCTATGAAGCGCCGTTGTTCATTGAAGATGTCGAAAGCGATGATCGTCTGCATCAGGGCAGCCGTGAACGAATGCTGCGTTATGCCATCCACGCGGCCATCATTATGCCGCTGTGGGTGAACGGACGTTACATCGGAATGCTGAACTTTAGCTGGCCGCACAGCATGACCTTCAGCGAACGCGACCGCCGCATCTATATCGCCTTGCAGCAGCAGGCTTCATCCGTCATGGACGCGCTGCGCCATACCGATCAGAACAGGCGACGTGCTGCCCGCGCGGAGCAACTGCTGAAAATCAATACGGCTCTGTCGAGGGCGACCGTCGAGACGGAAATTCTGGAAGCGGTGGCACAGTACGCAAGTCGCCACGATGCCTATCGCCTGATTCTGGATTATGTGGACAGTGACGGGAATGCCCTTCATGGCAGCGCCTATACCACAATCTGGCAGGACGGTTCTGCCAAGAAGTTTGAGAAGGATGTCCATAAGCCGCTGCCGATGGACAAGTTCGGGATTGAATCCCTGTGGCAGGCACACCCCGACCGGGTGGTGTTCATTGAGAACATTGAGACAGACACACGACTGGAACAACACTATCGTGAGGCGTTTATGGCCGCTTCCAAGACCCGGTCATTTATCATTCTGCCGCTCCACAGCAGCGGTCGTTATCATGGAGTCATGACGGTGTCCTGGGCAAAGCCACGCAATTTTACCGATGAAGAACGGCATATCTATAATGCCCTGCTGCAAACGCTGCCTGCTTTTGTCGCGACGCGACGCGCCTATTTGGCGGGGGAAGAAGCCCGCTATGAGGCAGAGTTTCTCTACCGTGCCAGCCAGGCCATCAACGCCGCTACCACCTACGCGGAGATTGTGGATGCTGTGTCACGACTGGAACTAAACTCGCTGGATGTGGTGCTGGCAACCTGGGAACACTACGACCTGAGCCGTGCGTCCTATGCAGAAATTCTGGCGGTTTCACCGCGTTCCTGGTGGAAAGTCGGGACGATTATTCCTGTCGCCAGGCTCCCACAGGTGATGGATACGTCGAATAAGGATTTTCTGGCAGTCGAGGACCTGAACGCGCTGTCGGAATTCGACCCCGTGAGCGCGGCGACGCTGGACTCCTACCATGCGCGGTCTTTTGCGATGGTGCCGCTTCGCCTTCGAGATCGCTACGCCGCTGTCCTGTACTTCCAGAGTGCCGAACCCCGCCGCTACAGCGAACGGGAACGCCGTCTGATGATCGGCATTGGGGATCTGGTGATGGCTGCGTTCGAGCGAATTCGCTTACAGGCCGAAACCGAGGCGGCGCGGCGACAGGCGGAGATGATCGCGCAGGCCAACGCATCGCTTTCACAGGCGCGTGATGAGCAGGAGATTCTGGCGGCAGTTGCGCCTCTGGTGGAGCAGTATGACGCGACGCTCTCCGTGCTGGCCTATACCGACGAGACACGCCGGCTCGAAATCGTCGCGCTGCGCTCCCGCGATGGCAGCAGCCCGATCCCGCTGGAGTTCCTGCCCATCACCAAATTTTCGCTGGACGATTACCCGGTGCTTGACCTGGCCTATATCTATCCTGATGAAGCCCTCTTTGTTGAAGACAGTGTACATGACCCGCGTACATCGAGCGACTCCATGCGAACCTTTATCGAGTCGGTCAACTGGCGTGCCACCATTCTGATTCCGCTCAAGTCGGCGGAGCAGTGGCAGGGGATTTTGGTCTTCGTCTGGAACGAGCCGCGTCCCTTTTCAGAGGAACTGCGCAGCCTGATTCGGTCGCTGGGACCGACGGCGGCCTCGGTCGTCACCAGCCGCCGCGCCTTCCTTGCGGAAAAAGCCGCACGGCAGGAAATCGAAAAGCGGGCGCGCGAACTGGCGGCGCTGGAAGAACGTACCCGACTGGCAAGAGAACTCCATGACTCGGTGTCGCAGGCGCTTTATGGTATCGGCCTGGGAGCGAGGACGGCGCGAACCCTGCTGGAACGTGACCCATCGCGTCTGAGCGAACCGCTGGATTACGTGCTGTCGCTAGCGGAAGCTGGCCTTACCGAGATGCGTGCGCTGATCTTTGAACTGCGCCCGGAATCGCTGGAGCAGGAAGGGCTGATTACGGTGCTCACGAAGCAGGCCGCTTCACTTCAGGCGCGGCATGGGATTAAGGTCACGACCGATTTCTGTTCCGAACCCGTACTGCCGATTGATGTGAAGGAAGCGCTGTACCGCATCGCACGAGAAGCGCTGCACAACACGGCCAAGCATTCAAAAGCGAGTGAGGTCACGCTGTCGCTTTCGGAACGGTCTAATGGCTACGCTCTGGAAGTGGCCGATAACGGGCAGGGGTTCGACCCGAACCGGGGCTTTCCGGGGCATCTGGGACTGAAGTCGATGCGCGAACGCACCGACTCTCTCAACGGCAATATTCAGATCAGGAGCGAACCGGGGCAGGGGACGCGCATCCTCGTCACCATTCCCACACCGCCTCCGCCGGAAGAAGCAAGCTGAATGAAAACGGGGAGCATCATCACTCCCCGTTCTTGCCAGTATTACTTACCCGTGTAATGCGCATCCAGCTTCGTCAGGGCTTTGTCCAGAATTTCCAACCCCTCGTGAATCTGCTCCTCGCTGATAATCAGCGGCGGGGTGTTGAAGATCATGTTCCAGCGCACCAGCGTGGTCAGCCCGGTCTGCTTGAGCGTACCCGCCGCTTCCTTCATCGCATCGGAGAGCGGTTTGTTGAACGGACTCATCGGCTCACGGGTGTCACGGTCTTTGACCAGTTCGATCACATGATGCAGCCCCGCACCGCGAATATCACCGATGCAGGGGTGTTTCTCCGCTAAGTCCATCAGTCCCCGGCGCAGCACCTTGCCCAGTTCGCGGGAGCGCTCGATCAGATTCTCATTGTGATACACTTGCATTGTTGCGACACCCGCCGCACAGGCCAGCGTGTGTGCGCTGTAGGTCAGCCCCGCCCACAGGGTATGATCGTCGAAGTATTCGGCAATCGGCTGCGTGACCATTGTCGCGCCCATCGGCACGTAGCCGCTGGTTAGTCCCTTTGCCATTGCCATAATATCCGGCTTCGCGTCCTTATAATGATCGACCCCGAACCATTCCCCTGTGCGCCCGAAACCACTCATCACTTCATCCACGATCAGCAGCAGACCATACTGGTCGCAGATTTGGCGGATGCGCGTCCAGAAGACCGCAGAGGGCTGCATCACGCCGCTGCTGCCGCTGTAGCCTTCCAGCAGAATGGCCGCGCAGTATTCCGGGCCTTCCAGGATAACGATTTCCTCGATCATGTCGGCCAGAATCAGGTCGCCTTCTTCCTGTGTCCGTCCACGATAGACCGGGCTGCGATAGGCGTAGGGGTCGGGCATGCGCACAATCCAGGGCACGCCTGGCTCGTTGGCGTGGCGGCGCGGATCACCGCCAGCGCTGGCGGCTGCGAACGTGCCGCCGTGATAAGAGCGATAGCGCGTCAGAATCTTCTGCCGTCCGGTATACAGACGGGCGATCTTCATCGCGTTTTCCACCGCATCCGTGCCGCCGTTGCAGAACAGCACTTTGGTCATATTGTTGGGCGCGACTTCCGCCAGCATATCGCCCAGCCGTGCTCGGACTTCGGTTGTCTGCGACGGTTCCACATACGTCAGCCGTGCCGCCTGCTCCTGAATGGCCTTGACCACATGCGGGTGGCTGTGGCCGATATTCACATTGACAAGCTGTGATGACCAATCCAGATAGCGTTTTCCGTTGGCATCGTACACATACACCCCTTCACCGCGTTCCGCCGGGGTGGGCATCCATGTCCCCTGTGCCATCCAACTGACCAGGGTATGTTCCTTGCTGAGTTCGACAATTTCAGCAGCCGTGAGCATGATAATGTTCCCTGAACTTCAACAGATCGAGCGCAGAGTATAACAACGCGAGCATCAGAAGAAAATAAGGTGGTCTTATGCACGTGCACTCAGGTCGTAACGCGCAGATTCTCGCCGTTACTGGCGATCACCTCGCGATACCAGTGCGCTGAGTTCTTAAGGGTGCGCTGCTGCGTCTGATAGTCCACATACACCATGCCGAAGCGCTCTTTATAGCCTTCTGCCCACTCGAAGTTGTCCATGATCGACCACTGGAAATAGCCGCGAATGTCCACGCCATCGGTGCCAGCCCGTGAGAAGGCCAGCAGGTGGCGCTGCACATAGTCGATGCGATTCTGATCGTGGACTTTGCCATCGAGTGCAACCCAGTCCATGCTGGAAAGACCGTTCTCGGTGATGATAATGGGCTTCTGGTAGCGCTCCCAGAAGAAGCGCGGCCCCCAGTAGAGGCATTCCGGTACAACAAACCAGCGAATGGCCGTCTGCGGATGTCCGGCGTTGAAACCGACGACCTCCGGTTTACCATCTGCCCCTGCACGAACGGTCGTGGCGGTGTAGATGTTGCACCCGTAGAAATCGAGCGGCTGACTGATGATGTCCATGTCGGTCGCGCCGATCTTGGGCACGGCAGAGCCATACATCTGGAGGCCATCTTCAGGGTACTGTCTGAAGAAGATCGGGTCACACCACCAGGTGTTGTTCCAGAGGCGTTTGTCGGGGACGCTGAACGTGGCGGTTCGGGCTGCTTCGATGTCGGCAGGGCTGTCACTGGCAGGCACGAAGGTAACACCGACCGGGGCAAAGCCGATCTGCGGCGGGGTCTTCGCCCGTGCCCGAATGACCTGTACGGATTTGCCGTGCGCCAGCAGCGTGTGATGCGCGGCCAGCAGCACTTCGCTCAGCGCGAGTTTATCGCCCGGTGCATGAATACCGTCCTGATGCCCCAGCCCGATAAAGCACTGCGGCTCATTCAGCGTCATCCAGTGCTGTACCCGGTCGGAAAGGGCATCCACGACGATGGCTGTATAGTCGGCGAACCAGTCGGGACTCGCCGGGTTGAGCCATCCCCCTTTGCGATAGAGCGCCAGCGGATAATCCCAGTGAAACAGCGTGACATAGGGCCTAATGTCATTCGCCAGCAGGACATCAATCAGACGGTCGTAGAAGGCTAACCCCAGTTCATTGAGCTTGCCTACGCCTTCGGGCAGTACACGAGGCCATGAAATTGAGAGGCGGTAGGCATGCAGACCAATCGATTTCATGATCGCTGCATCTTCTTCGTAGCGGTGATAGTGGTCACAGGCATCCTGCCCGGTGTGACCGCTCCAGATCGCGCCGGGTTTGCGCCCCAGCATGTCCCAGACGGAAAGCCCTTTCCCGTCTTCTTCGGCGGCCCCTTCGATCTGGTAAGAGGCTGCTGCCGCACCCCAGACGAAATGCTCAGGAAATAAGTTCGCCATCTGTGATTGACCTTCGTGTGCATTGGAAATAAAGACGAGGATGACTGTAGCCGGGGGATGAAGCTCTTGTCAAGCAGAATTAGCGGCGGCTTCCCGTCAGCGCGACGCCTTCGATGAAATAGCGCTGCAGGAGGATGAACAGAATCAGCATGGGCAGCGTTGCCAGCAGTGACCCCATCATGAGCAGATTCCAGGGTGTGCTGCGTTCGCCCTGCAAAAGTGCGATGCCAACCGTAAGCGGGCGGGTAGCGGCAGAGTTGGACACGATGACCGGGAACAGAAAGTCATTCCAGGCGGCCTGCACGGTAATCACCGCAAAGGCGGCCAGCGCGGGCAGCGAAAGCGGCAGCGTGACCGACCACAGCACTTGCAGCGGGTTCGCGCCGTCCATCATGGCGGCTTCTTCCAGTTCGATGGGAATCTGCAAAAAGGCCTGCCGCAGCAGAAACAGGGCAAACGCGCTGAAGATGCCGGGGATAATGAGCGCTGCGAAGGTATACAGCCAGTCCAGCCGACGCAGCAGCAGATATTCCTGCACGACGATGGCCTGAAACGGCACCATCAGCAGCGCGAGACTGGCCGCAAACAGGACGCGCTTTCCCGGAAACTCGAAGCGGGCAAATCCATAGGCTGCCAGCGAACAGGTGATGAACTGGCCGACGGTGCGCCCGACGGTCAGAATGATTGAATTACGGAGGTATTGGTCAAAATCCGGCGAGGTTTCGTTGAGGCTGCGAACATTTTCCAGGCAGGTGGGTTCTTCGGGTATCCAGCGCAGCGGCAGGCGGTTGAGTTCGCTGGAAGGCTTACACGCCGTCGAAACCATCCAGACGAATGGCAGCACCATCAGCACCGCCCCCACGATCAGGACGCTGTAGGCGACGAGGCGATCCAAAAGACTGAGACGATCCAGAAAAGAGGGGCGATTATCCCTGGTCGGATTCATAATAGACCCATCGACGCTGCAGCCGTAACTGGATGATGGTCACGCTCAGGATAATGACAAACAGGGTCAGCGCAATCGCAGAGGCATAGCCGAACTCGTTGCGGGTAAAAGCGGTTTCATACATCAGCAGTGTCATGGTTGTGGCACTGCCGCCGACCCCGCCGCGTGTGGTACGCGCGGTCATGATGTAGACCTGATCGAAAATCTGGAAGGCGTTGATGATGGAGAGGATGACGACCAGAAACGTGGTAGGGGAGAGCATCGGCAGCGTGACATGGCGAAAGCGCTGCCAGCGTGTCGCGCCGTCAATTGCCGCCGCTTCCAGCAGCACCCTGGGCACATTTTGCAGCCCGGCCAGAAACAGAATCATATCGAAGCCGAGCCGCTGCCAGATCGTGACAATCGCAATAGGAAGGAGGATTAAGTCGGGGCGCGTGAGCCAGTTGGTATCCCGCAGGCCGAAGGGTTCCAGCAAATTACCAACCAGGCCATAGCGCGGCTGGAAGATCCACGTCCAGACAATCGACGCGGCAACGGTCGAGGTCACAACAGGCAGAAAGTAGATTGCGCGAAACAGAGTCCGGCCTCGTAGTTGTTGGTTGAGGATGAGCGCCAGTCCTAACGCCAGCACCACACCCGTCGGCACACTCAACAGCAGCAGTTTGAGTGTATTGCCCAGCGCCTTCCAGAACCCCTCGTCGCGCAGCAAACGCTCGAAGTTATCCAGCCCAATGTAAGCGGGCGGTCGGAGGCCGTTCCACTCCTGCAACGAGGTCGCGAACGAGATGAGGGTAGGGATGCCAAAAAAGACCAGCAGACCGACCGTATTAGGCGCGACCAGCGCCAGCCCCCACAACGCCCGACGCCGCGCGAGGGGTGTTCGCCCCAGCCAGTTCTGGATAACCGTCATAAGTCGTTCCCGCAAGGAAAAGGGCGAGAGGGTTTCCCTCGCCCCACAAGCGAACCAACAGGTTATTACGCCGCTATTGCGCCGCTACTGCGCAGTTTCCGGCAGCTGCGTGTTGATGAAGTCGCAGGCGGTCTGGGTGGCTTCTTCCACACTGACACCCAGATCGAAGATGTTCAGGACGATTTCGGTGTTGATCGCGTCCCAGATTTCGGAAAAGGCCGTGACGCCCTGGGAGTCGGTCGTCGCATCCACGAACGCCTGAATATTGATGTCAGTGTCGCCGAAGGAGTCAACCCAGATTTGCTGAAGTTCAGGCGATGGATTGGCCGGGGCCACGCCGCTCGCTTCCGCAAAGAAGCGCTGCCCCTCGTCGCTGGAAAGGAACAGAATCAGGTTGGCCGCCAGATCGGGCACTTCGGTATTGGCCGCCGCCACATAACCGACCGAGTGCAGAATGGAGCGGGTGCGCCCGGTTTCGGGATGGCGCGGAAGCTGCACCACATCCCAGTTAAAGGTGATTTCTTCCAGCGCTTGCGGCAGCAGCCAGGAGCCGCCCGTGACCACCGCCACGCGCCCGGCTGACCAGTAGGCGAAACTGTCGTTGGCCGAGCTGCCGCCGAGGATTGAGACGGTGGGCATATAGCCTTCGTCCTGCAACCCTTTGAGGAAATTCAGCGCTTCGATGCTGCCTTCGTCCTGGAGTGTGCAGGCGGTGCGGCCTTCTTCGGCGACCGGGGTTGTTCCTGTGGCCGCAATCCAGTTCGGATAGCCGGATTGATATTCGTTGAAGACGGCTGCGCCATACACATCATTTTGGGGGTTGGTCAGCGCAGCGGCCGCAGCGGCAAAATCATCCCATGTCCAGTCCGATGTTGGATATTCCAGCCCTGCCGCGTCGAACAGGTCTTTGTTGTAATAGATGGCAACAGTATCCCAGTTGACCGGACCCGCATACAAATCCCCATTTGACCCCCAGCGATACGGATCAACCAGGCCAGTTCCCCAGACGGTTGTATCCACGCCGTACTCATCCCAGTACGGTTGCAGGTCGAGCAGTGCGTCGTTGCTGGCATAGAAATAGAAGCGATCCTGCGACATATTGAACACATCGGGCAGATCACCGCTGGTCGCGGCGGTCTGCACCAGGTCCCAGTACTGTCCCCAGGGATGAACCGTGATATTGACCACCGCGCCGGGGCAGTAACTCTCAATCCAGGCATTTGTGGATTCTTCGAGAATGGACGCCCAGTTCTCGTCCCATACCCACAAATCCAGCGTTCCCGCTTCAGCACAGGCCTGCGCCGGAATAACCGGCTCTTCCTGTGCCAGTACGCCGCCCGTCAGCAGCACCAGCGCAAGCGCAGCCAACAAAACTGTTTTTTGCAACGTCCGTTTGACCATCATGTTCTCCTTCCAAAAGCGACTTACAAATGGCAATCCATAAAAAACCGACCTGGCGCGGTCGGTTCGATGATGTTAATCAGCAAAGGGGTGGAAACGCCGACGTGGTCACCTGAGACATCCGCGATGGAAAAGTTTGTTCGGTTGATAACAACAATAATAGCAGTGGGTATTGTGAAGTGGTTCGTAGGTGGTGGCTGGATTGATTTCCATAAGAAAACTATAGCAGTGTTAACGACAAACTTCAAGCAGTGTGGAAATCTCAGAGCGTATCTGAAAATTAAACAGCGACATGGTTGAGCAAACGACGAATAGAAGCGAGGTAGACCCAGCCCTCACTGCTCTTGGGACACCGTTCATAGTCCTTGCTTAAGCGTCGATAGCGTCCCAACCAAGCGAAGGTACGTTCGACCACCCAGCGTTTAGGCAGCACGACAAACCCAGTTTGGTCGGCTGAACGACGCACGATGGCAAGGGTAATGTTGAAGAGGGTATAGACCCACACCCAAACAGAACCTTCGTACCCTCCATCGGCCCACACCACCTGTAAGCGGCGCTGCCACATCAGGGGGAGTGCGGCGAAGACGTATTTGGCTCCCTGGCAATCGGCGATCCCGGCGGGATGCACTACCACTACCAACAGATTCCCCAGCGTATCGGTCACGATATGGCGCTTGCGTCCCGTCACTTTCTTGCCCCCATCGTAGCTGCGCTCACCCCCACTTTCGGTCGTTTTGCTGCTTTGGCTGTCCAGCACAGCGGCAGAAGGGTGCGGCAAGCGACCCTGCTGGCGTCGTTGGCGGTACACCAAGGCTCGATTGAGGCGTTCCCACGTCCCATCCAGGCACCATTTGCGATAGTGGTAGTACACGCTTTTGCAATTGGGGTACTCGCGTGGCAGATTTTCCCACTGACACCCCGTGCGTAAGACATAGAAGATGGCGTTCAACACCGCCCGCATCTCCAACTGCATCGGGCGTCCCACCTTCCCCTTGCGCTGTGGCAGATACGCCTGTACTACCTGCCATTCTCGATTGCTCAAGTCACTGGTATACCGCTTCGTTTTGTGCGACACTTTCCCTATTCCTGTTCGGTAGTCTGGTGTTTGGCAACCCTTATTCTACCGGATAGGAATTTTCAGATACCCTCT
>JANRLJ010000149.1:0-20600 GCA_033762735.1 bacterium
GCCACGCTGCGACCCCCTTGCGCCACCATCCCCAGCACATCCCGTTTGAATTCATCGCTGTATTTTTTGTATCCCATCTTTCACTCCTTACTCTCAGTTTATTGGACATTTCTTCTGTCCGCCAAACTGGGGTAAGGTCAGGGGGGAGAGAGTTGGAGAGAGAAGTTTGGTGTTGTCTCTTTACACCCATGAGAGATGAATGGGAGTAGAGAAAGTTCAGGGACGGCGGCCTGTAGCGGCGCTCCCCTGACAATGCTATACTCCCCGTTATGATAAGCCTTTATGACATCCTCGAAGCCTCTAACGGTCAACTGTTCGGCGAACCCGCAGCACAGCTTTTTACCGATTTCTGTTTGGATGCGGATAAAGCCGGCCCCAATCTCCTGTTTCTGGCGCTGCGCACCGATCATGGGGACTCGCACGCCTATATCCCCGAAGCGATTCAGAACGGCGTTTCGGGCGTGATCTGTATGCGTCCGCCGGATTACAACACCGAAGGCGTTTCGGTCGTGCTGGTGCGCGACACCGTGGAAGCGCTGATGGCGTGGACGCATTATGTGCTGGGCAAGCTGGGCGCAAAGGTGATTGGTGTCACCGGGACGGCGGGAAAGTCCGTCACCGTCGAAGCGGTAGGGCGCGTGCTGGAGACGCGCTATCCGGTGCATTATCACGTCGCGGACGGCAGCGGACGGCTGAATATCCCGCTGTCGCTGGCAAAAATCAGCAATCGGGCACGGTTTGTGGTGCTTAAGCTGGCGACCACGCAGCCGGGCGAAATGGCGACGATGGTGCAGGCCGTCCAGCCGGAAGTGGGCATTGTGACGCAGGTCAGCACCCTGCATACCGACCGCTTCGATGCTCCGGAACAGGTCGCCAGCGAACAGGGCGTACTGGTCGATTATCTCTCCCCGACCGGGCTGGCGGTGCTGAATTATGACAACGATCTCGTCCGTGCGATGGGCAACCGCACCCGCGCAGGCGTGAAGACGATTGGGCTGGACAGCTTCGGCGCGGACATGATGGCCTATAATCTGGTCATCGGGCCGGAAGGGACGGGCTTCGATCTGCGGCACGGGAATGAGCGCTTTGTCGGGCGCTGGACGCCGCTGCTGGGCAAACATCATCTGCTGAGTGTGATGGCCGCCCTGAGTGTGGCGCAGCACTATGACGTGCCGCTGGAAGACGCGCTCCGTGCCCTGACCGCGCTCCGGCCACTGCCCGGACGGATGAACCCGCTGGTAGGGCACAACGATGTGCTGCTGGTGGATGACAGCAACAGCGCCAATCCACAGTCCACGCTGGCCGCGCTGGACTGGCTGGAAGCGGTGCGGGCGGAAAACGGACGCACCTTCTTCATCATGGGCGATATGGAAAATCTCGGTGAACGCAGCCGCCTGGGGCATCGGCTGATCGGGCAGAGGGCCGCCGAAGTCGCCCATGTGCTGATTACGCAGGGCAAGGAGGCGGCGCTGGTGGCGCGGGCGGCGCTCGACCAGGGGATGGAGCCGGAGCACGTCCACACCACCTACAACACGCAGGACGTAGTCGCCATCCTCGAACGTCATTATGATCTCACCAGCAATGATACAGTGCTCGTCAAAGGCGGACCGAACGCCCGGATGGAACTGGTGACGCAGGCGCTTCTGAAATCGGCGGATGACCAGACACAGCTTCCCCGGCAGCAGCAGGCCTGGAAGCTGGCCTCGCTGCTTCAACCGACCCGCACCAACTGGGTTGAGGTGGATACAGCGGCGCTGGCGAACAATGTGCGGGCGCTCAAAGCCCATCTTGGCCGCGAGGTCGCGCTGATGGCGGTCGTCAAATCAGATGCATATGGGCATGGGGCGGTGGTCGTTAGCCAGACCGCGCTGCTCAACGGCGCGACCTATCTGGGGGTGTCCTCGCTGGCGGAAGCGCTGGAACTGCGCGATGCTGGCATCGAAGCGCCCATCCTGGCGATGAACTATACCCCGGTCTATCTGGCGCGGCAGGCGATCCAGCAGAATGTGACGGTGACGCTTTACGATCTGGAAATGGCGCGGGCATATGACCGGGCGGCGCGGGAAGTGGGCGCAAAGCTCAAAGTCCATCTGAAAATCGACACGGGCATGGGGCGGCTGGGCGTGATGCCCAATGAAGCGATCCCGATGTTCCGCTATCTGACTGCGCTGCACAACCTCGACATTGAGGGCATCTATACCCACTTCTCGGCGGCAGACAGCGACCCCGGCTACACCGCGCAGCAGTTGAGCGCGTTTCGTGCCATTGTGCGCCCGCTGCAAGCGACGATAGGGTTCCGCTTCAGGTACATTCACGCCGCCAACAGCACCGCCGCGCTGCTCTACCGCGAGTCGCATTTCAACATGGTACGCGCCGGGCTGGCGATGTATGGGCTGCATCCGTCGGAGAGCATCCGCCTGCCGGACAGCTTCTCCCCTGTGCTGACCTGGAAAACGGTCGTGGCGCAGGTCAAGACGCTTCCGCCGGGGCATCCGGTGGGCTATGGCAACACCTACATCACACAGGGTTATGAACGTATGGCGGTGCTGCCCGTTGGTTATGGTGACGGACTGCGCCGTGCACCGCACGACTGGGGCGAGGTGCTGATTCGGGGCAAACGTGCGCCGATTGTCGGGCGTGTGAGCATGGAAAAGATCGTTGTGCGGGTGGATGCTGTGAACGATGTGAGCATCGGGGATGAGGTGGTGCTGCTGGGTCGGCAGGGCGAGGGCGTGATCAGCGCGGAGGAAGTGGCCGCCAGGCTGGGCACCAACAATTACGAAGTGGTGTGCAGCGTTCTGCCGCGCATTCCCCGCTGGTGAGGCAGTAAAAGCGCTGGCAGTAGGGGTGGGTTCTGCACCGGCCCCATATGCACCAGCTTAAGAAAATTGAGGTTTGCTTCCCTCCGCCAGACGTTAAAACGTCCGGCTCCAAAGTGCCGCCCATTTATGGGACGCGCACTAAAGGCGCTTATTGTTAATCTTTCATGACCCTTATAGCCCCGTCAGTCGGCTTGGCTTTTCGGTAGCCATATGGCTTTAGCCTATGGCGAAAAACAAAAACTGTAATTATATAAAGTCGAGTTCAGTGGGCTTGGTTCTTCGGCAGCCAGATGCCAAAGCATCTGGCCGGAAACTGGATAAAGTCGATTTCCCTGAGTTTACTCGGTACTCACGACTCAATACTTCAGCGCACCGCCACAAGCAGCCGTTGCAGCAGGTCGTGTACGTCATCCCATGCGCGACTGGTGAGCATCGACCAGGGCGCGAAGAACATCGCCTCTACCCGCGCTTCGGTTTCCACGCAAAGCGCTTCCCCATGCGAGGTCAGGGCGAACGTACCGCGCCGCGTTTCCAGCAGGCAGCCGCACTCGCGCAGCAGCTCCAGCGCCCCGGCATAGGCTTCCGTCGTGTATCCCCGGAAGGACAGCTTTTTCGCCAGTTCGCCCGCAGTGCTGGCTTCCCCGTGCCAGACCGTATTCAGAGCTTCCCACACATAGGGCGGCAGATGATGCTGCTTCCACGCGGCGTAATGGCAGTCTTCCCGGAAGCGGTTGAGGTCGGTCAGATATTGATCGATGCGGGTCACGGGCGGGGCGCACGGGCCGTTATCCATCCAGCGATAGGCCAGCAGGCCGCGCTTATCGTGGGGTTCGGGTGTTTGCAGGGCGGCCTGCACCACCGGCCACAGCAGATCCGCCAGGCGGCGGGCATCGGCCTGCGGCAGCACTTTGGCTTTTCCAAGTTCACGCTGTGCAATGCGCAGGATGCGCTCTGCGGCGCGGCTGCCCTGCGTGGTGAGGTGATAGGCGCCGTCTTCGGTTTCGGCCATCATCCCCTGCGTCACCAGTCGATTCAGCCCATGAGTGCGGCGGCTTTCAGCAGTGTAGGGAAGATAGCGTTGGAGTTGGGGGAGTGTCAGCGGTTGGGGGGCGGTGCTGCGGGCGAAAAAGAGGATAATCCACTCGGCTTCGAGTTCATAAGAGCGGATCATGGCCTGAAAGCCTAAGCGATAAATCGGGTAAAGCGCCTGGATGGCTTCTGCGCCCATTTTCCAGACAGCGCTTCGATCTACCAGAACCCGCTCCATCAGCCCGCGTCGTTCGAGATCACGGCTGTCCACTACGCCCAGTGTCATCATTTGTCTTTACTCGCCCCGTAAAAATTTAAACAAACCCACCTGAAAAAGATTGTTCCGGTGAAAACGGCAGGGAAAGCGGTCAGTGCGGCAGCACTTCCGAACGAAATTCCGCTTTCTTTATATTTCGCTTACTTTAATTGAATGTAAAGTCAGTGTACCGTGAAGAATTATTTAAACGCAAGTTAGATTACGGAACCGTAATCAGCGGTTACGAGGGCGTAATGAGGAATTGAGGTGTGGGTTGGGGAAATCTTAATGCTAAGACTGTTGCGACAGCGTTAAAATTGAAGAAGCAAGTATTTAAGAATTCATGGAAACACGTATGATCGAAGAACTGAATGACCTCAAAGGCTACTTCTGGCGCAAACTGACGGTCTTTATGATCGCCCTGCTGGTGCTGCTGTTTTCCGTCGCGCTGCCCACACTTGTGGACACCGACACGCCATCCCTTCAACCATTCAGCATATCCATCTCTGTCACCCCCTGATAGAGCCATTGGCCGCAATTGGTCTTATCGGTGGTTGCTGGGGGGAGCGGCGTCAAAAGCGGGCAGAAGCACGAACTGCTATACAGACCATCTAAAGTTGCCTGCCTGTAGGGGCGCAGCGCGCTGCGCCCGGACCACCGCACCCCATTATTTTTATCCTGTTCGTGTACTTAGTTCCATGCCTCTGCCAGAAAATACGTTGTGTGGGCCTCAATAGCGTTGTCCGGTACTCTAAAAGGAGTTATGAAAGTCCACAACGGCTCATTTGCCCTCACCCTAAATCCCTCTGCAAGAGGCGCTCTCCCTCACGGAGAGGGACTTAACACGCTTCCCTGGTCTTCTCCCCCTCTCCTAGCGTAGCGATTGGGAGTGGGGGTCGGGGGGTGAGGGCGGAAAAGCGCCAACTTAATACCGGACAAGCCTTCAATCGCCCGGTGCAGCCGTGACCGGAATGGGCGTGCGGGTGGGCGTTCCGGCAATGGCGGTGGCGGTTGCGCCGATATCGACCGCTTCTTCCGAAAGCACTGCATCACCCAGCCAGCGCACAACCGTCACCCAGGTGCGCCCCGGCTTCATCATCATCGGCACATTGTTGCCATAGAGCAGCAGCAGCGCGTCACCCGGTTCATTGCTGCGCCGCCGCCAGAAACCCTGATACCACTGCCCATTGCGGATGACATACGCCCGCCCCTGCGCGAATTCCTCGCCTTCCAGCGCCCGCAGTTGAATATCGGTGCTGACGTAGCTGGCACCTTCGGGGAAGATGTCCGGCTGGTCATCGTGCGGGACTTCAATCACTACCAGATTATCCGCCCACAGTTGTTCGCCGTCGCCCGCGTCCATGTGCGGGATGCCGTCGGTGTAGCGGATGTAACGCCCGGTGTCTTCCTGATACTGCCAGCGTGCCTCGCCCTGCCCGTACCAGGCGATATAGACATCGTTGGCGGGTTCGCCGTTGGGGTCGGGACGTTCAGAGAAGGCAAAGCCCCGCGCCGGATAGCCCGTGTTGACGTTGCGCGTTTCGGAGTATTCGTAGAGTGTGGTCGTATCCAGGAACATGGTATGTTCCAGCGGCGTACCCGCTTCCAGCAGATCCTCATCCCGGCAGAAGCCCGCGTTCTCGCAGTTATCCCCCCACAGCGGCGTGAAGAACAGATACGAATATTCGAGATTCTGGATGCGGTTCTGAATCGGTTCGCTGGTGCCGGAATAGGCCAGCATCGCGTTATACATCACGATCAGTTCCAGATCGAACAGGCGGGCGCTGCGGACGCTGCCGACCCGATCCGGCGAATTGCTGCGGAAGATGGCCGCGAAGCGGGTGACGCCGCCCTCCACTTCGTATTCATAGACCACATCGGCCAGATTGATGCCCGTCTGTGGGCGCACCAGCGGCGGGAAGTTGGAAATCTTGACGATCAGCGTGCGGCGGTCGCGGGCTTCATCATTCGGGAAGGCCAGCCCGGTCAGTGAATTGATGCCTTCGGGATAGCTGAACGGCCCGTTGGGCGTGGGCGTGGGGCTTGGCGTATTGGTCGGCGTGGGAGTGGCCGTCGGCGTAAAGGTCGAGGTGGGGGTCGGCGTAAAGGTCGCGGTGGGCGTTGGTGTGAGCGTGTTGGTCGGCGTGAGCGAAGGTGTATAGGACGGCGTGGGCGTGTTGGTCGGCCCAAGCGGGGTGTTCGTAAGAAACCGTACTGCCGTCGGGATGGGGGTATTGGTGGCAAACAGATTTTGTGCGCGGGCGACGCCGTAGAGCGTTGCGGGCATGAGCGTCAGCAGGCCGATCAGAACCAGCATGACCGGCGCGAGGCCGAAAACTCGACGCATAATTTCCCTCTTAACCTGAACATGATCGAAACAAAACAGGCGAAAGTATAAGGTCAGCGGCGGGGATTGGACAGGGGCGAGTTGGGCAGGCGTAGGGCAAGCGTCGGCTGTGCTTCCCGCTGAGCACTCACCCCATTCGGGGGGAGACAACCACCCGGCACGGCGCGTATGCTGCAAGCATCATCCAGAAAGCAGATGAACATTCTGCGAAAGGAAGTGGTGCGATGAAGCCCATCAAGCCCGATTACGCGGTGATCGTCGAAAATCAGTACAAGCTGAACGCGATTCGTGAATTTACCCAAGCGGAGCGGCTGGCACAGATGACTGCGCCTCGTTCGCCACGCCTGATGCCGCTGCACAGGATGATGACGTTCATGTCCGCTGTTTCGCCGACGATGAAGCGCCGCGCTCCCATGACGGCCACCCAGCAGATGCGGGCGCTCACGAACGAAGGCTGATGGTATGCCTCGAATGTTTTGTAGGGGAGGGTTTCAAACCCTCCCTTACAGGAGTCACGTTTTTATATCATGGAAAAGCCAACATAAGCACGAATGATTCGGTGTACGGGCGAGGCGCGCCTCGCCCCTACCATTGTTCGCATTTGTTTTGATTTCTCCTAAGTTCTTTCGGGAAAGGCCTGCCAGAATCAAAACGGGGAACAGACCTGCTGTGCCCCGTTGCCTTAATTTCGACTTCCTGCGCTTACCCGTTGTTTTCGCGGATCACACCGCTGCCATATTCGCCCGTGCTGTGGACGAGGACGTGATTCACAATCTCGCCATCCTCGTTTGGCGCTGCCCCACTCAGGAATTCATACACCCAGCGGGCATCGCTGATCGTCAGATTGACGCAGCCGTGACTCTGGCGGTAGCCGAACAGGTCATGCCAGTACGTCCCGTGCAGGCTGATGCCGCCGTCGAAGTACATCACCCAGGGCACAAGCTGGAGGGCATAGGCTTCCGGTGCGCCCGTCGCCCCGGCCATGCCGTCGGCAGGGAGGCGCGCCCACACGGTGAACAGGCCTTCGTTGGTGTCATAGGGCGGGATGCCCGTTGACACGACCGTCGCAAAGACGGGGGTATCGTCCTCATAGGCGATCAACGTCTGCTCGTACAGATCGACCGCCACCCAGCGACCTTCCACGTCTTCCGGGCGCTCGACGGGCTGCACCTTCGCCACAAAGGTCTGCTTCACCCACTGATTCGGGCCAATCATATACCAGCGCCAGCCTTCATCATCATAGGCGGTGGCGAAGATATTCACGCGCTCGTAACGGCGCAGGAAGCGCCCCGTCTCGGTGGAAGCCGGGCCACCCGGATATTCCGATGTGTAGATCATGCTGAGATCGAGCACGAAGGCGAAGGGGAACACGGTATCTTCGCTGAACGTCACGCCGTTGAAGTACGACGGCTCGGTATAGGTCGCCAGATCACGCGGAATCCACTGCCCGCCCTGAATCTGAATCCAGCCATCGACGCTCAGATCGGTCGCCGTGACGAAGTTAAAGCCGAAGGGGATTTCGCCGGAGACTGCACCGCCGGGGCTGGCATAGGTCGGCGTCGGTTCGGGGCCGACGCGCCAGAAGCTGTAGGTGCTAAGCGTGGTGCGATCCTGGTCAATCGGCTCCACCAGCGGTTCGGGGAAGGCCTCGATCATCGCGGCGCATTCTGCTGAAAGCGGATCGCCTGTAACGTCCTCTTCACAAACGGAAGGATCATATTCTTCTGGAATTGCGTTGCTGGAAGAAGGCGCGGACTGCTGCGCTCCTACCGGAACGGTCAGCATCAGCAGGATGCTGAGTGCTGCCAGCACCAGGCTCACGTTGGCTGCGCGTCTCGTCCTCTGGTTGTTCATCGAAATGGCTACTCCTTCTCTGTTACAATAGTATCGGTACGTCCTGACCACACACAATGCTCTGGCCTGAACGCCCGCCATTATCGCGTTTCGACCGTCAATTGTCACGACAAAAATTGACAGCGTAGGGTAAACGTCAGATGAACGGGCGTCAGCACGTCTGACGAACAGATGTAGAACCTATTTCATAATTCAAATTTCCCGTAGGGGCGCAGTCCGCTGCGCCCGTACAACAGCGATTTTTGAAATGAGTTCTGTTCAGGACGCGCAGTCTTCCTAATTAATCACTGTTATCAAGGAAAGCCGGATATGTCCAACCGCCGTTTGTTGATCGCCTTTGCACACCCCGATGATGAAAGTTTCGGCCTCGGTGCGCTCATCGCGAAGTACGTCAAGGCCGGAGTCGATGTTTATTACATCTGCGCGACGAACGGCGATGTAGGGACGGTTTCGCCCGAACTGCTGGAAGGCTATGAGTCAATCAGGGCGTTACGACTGGCCGAACTGGACTGTGCCTCCGAAATACTGGGCTTTAAGCAGGTGTTCAAGTTTGGCTATAAGGACAGCGGCATGATGGGCAGCACCGAAAACAGCGACCCTGACTGTCTGTGGTGCACCTGGAATACGACCCCGGCGGATGTGACCCGGCGCGTGGTCGAGGTGATTCGTGAGGTCAGGCCGCAGGTGGTGATTACGTTTAACAAATATGGCGGCTACGGGCACCCTGACCATATCGCCATCCAGCGGGCGACCACCGAAGCCTTCACGCTGGCGGGCGATGCGGCGTACCAGACCGACGGGCAGCAGCCCTTTCAGCCGCAAAAGCTGTACTACAACAATATCCCCACGTTGATGCTGCGGATCGGGATCGCCCTGATGCGGCTGCGCGGCAAAGACCCGCGCAAACTGGGGCGTAATCAGGATATTGATCTGCTCAAGATTCTGGAAAATGTGGAGCCGAGCCATACCCGTGTGGATGTCAGCGCCTATCTGGATGACTGGGATCGGGCGAGCGCCTGCCACGTCAGCCAGGGTGGCGGTCGCGCCGGGTTCTTCCCCCGCTGGCTGCGCAAGCGTATGGGCATCCGCCAGGGCTTTACCCGCGTGTCGCCTGCCCCCGGTCATAATCGCGTCGATGAATACGATCTGTTCGCCCATGTGCAGGTTGAAGAAACCGCACCGGTGGGCGCTTAAGGTCGGGCAGCACAAGCCATGACAGCCTCAGAGACAGCAACCGGGGCGGATAGCAGCCGCATCGACCGCCTGCTGGACGCGATTGAACTGGTCAAGGCCGACCGCCGCGAGGAAGCCCGCCAAGTGCTGCGCGAGTTAATCCGCGAGGACAGCGACTTTGAAGCTGCCTGGTTGTGGATGAGCGTGGCGGTTGATTCGCTCGATCAAAGTTCGATCTGCCTGGATAATGTGCTGCGCGTCAACCCCGGCAATATTGCGGCGGCAGGGGCGCTCTATCGGATGCGCGAATCAGAAATGCGGATGGAAAAACGCCGGGCACAGCTTCGCTTCTATCGCGATATGTCGCTGACGGTGCTGTGGCTGCTGGTGATCGGCATTCTGTTCGCGGTGCTGTTTACCTACTCGGAACTGTTCAACACGGTTTACGAAGGCGGGCAAGGGCTACTGCCCTGAGCTGGTACATTGACCATCCAAAGCTGCGTACCAACGGAAGCCATCATTCTCATCCTGTCGCTGGACTAATGGAAAAACCAACATAAGCACGAATGATTCGGTGTACGGGCGAGGCGCGCCTCGCCCCTACCATTGTTCGCATGTGTTTTGATTTCTCCATAAGTATCACCAAATTGAAAACGGCGTGGCAAGCATGGGCCTGAGTTCAAAAACCCATCCCTCATTGCTCATCGCTTCTTTTACTGTACTCAGGGCGTTGGCAGGGAAAGCAGATCCGCGAGGGGGGCATAGCGCTGGCTGAGGACGGCCTGCCCTTCGGGACTCTGCATCCAGGCGATCAGACGCAGGTAGTCGCCTTCGGGTGGCTGCAAGCCGACGACATACAGGGTCGCCCGCAGCGGGTATCGATTCTGGCTGACTGTTTCCAGCGTGGGCAGGACACCGTCAATGGCGAGGGCGCGTATCTCGTTATTCAGATGACTCATCGATACATAGCCGATGCTCCCCGGCACTGCCGCGACACTCTCAACCACGCTGACGCTGGACGGTGCGATGCGGGCATTTGGAGTGGTGAGCCGCTGCCCCATCACCAGCCGTTCAAACTCGGCGCGGGTGCCCGACCCGTCCTCACGGCTGATAACCACGATGTCCTGTGATGCTTCCCCGAAGATGTTCCAGTTGGTAATTCTGCCCTGATAAATATCACGAAGCTGAACCGTCGTCAGACTCCGGGTGTTCACCAGTGGATGCACGATGATGGCGATGGCGTCCTGACCGAGAGGGGCGGCCCAGAGGGGGCTGTCGGGAGGGAGGTGGTTGGAGATGAAATAGGGGGTATCACCAGCGTTGAGTCGGTCGAGCATGGTCTGATAGTTGCCGCTGCGCGTTTCAAAGGTGACGAGGGGATTTGCTTCGGAGTAGGCGGTGGTGAGGTCGGTGACAAGGGGGAGGGTGGCCGTGGTCGCGAAGAGCTTGAGCGCGACCGGGGGGGTGGGTGTGCTGGCGGGAACCATCCGTGCGCTGCAACTCATGAGCGTGGTGGTGAGGGCGACGATGGCGAGGGTGCGCTTGGCGGGAACCATAACGGTTTCTCAGGCAGGTTGGAGATAGCGCTGGAGAAAAGCTTCAGTATACGCTTTGAGGCGGCCTTCAAAGATGGCCTGGCGCATCTGCTCCACATGCCGGATCAGGAAACGGATATTGTGATGGGTGAGGAGATAATGGCCGAGCAGTTCTTTGGAATGCACCAGATGGCGCAGATAGGCGCGGGTGAAGGTCTGGCAGGTGTAGCAGTCACAGCCGGGATCAAGCGGCGACTCATCGCGGGCATGGACGCGGTTGCGCATGTTGATGCGGCCGTCCGCCGTCAGCGCTGCGCCGTGCCGCGCCACGCGGGTGGGCATGACACAATCGAAAATATCCACACCGCGCAAAATTCCCTCTGCCAGGTCGTCGGGTTCGCCCACGCCCATCAGATAGCGGGGTTTATCCGTCGGCAGGCAGGGCAGCGTCACATCGAGCGTGTCGTACATGGCCTGCTTGGTTTCACCCACCGCTAAGCCGCCGATGGCATAGCCGGGAAAATCCAGCGTTTGCAGGAACGCGGCGGATTGTTCGCGCAGGTCGGGGAAGATGCCCCCCTGGACAATGCCGAACAGGGCCTGAACCGTGTCGTCAGGATGGGCTTCCCGGCAGCGTGCCGCCCAGGCATGGGTGCGGCGCACGGCTTTTTCCACCACTGTTCGCTCAATCGGCGGCGGACACTCATCGAAGCACATGATGATGTCTGCCCCTAAGTTCTGCTGAATCTGCATCGACACTTCCGGCGTAAAGCGCAGCTTGCTGCCATCCAGATGGTTGCGGAAGGTCACGCCCTCATCGTCGATTCTGTTGATTTCCGTCAGGCTGAACACCTGGAAACCGCCGGAGTCGGTGAGGATCGGTCCCGGCCAGACCATAAACGAATGCAGCCCGCCCAGGTCGCGGATGAGGGTGTCGCCTGGGCGCAGGTGCAGATGATACGTGTTGGCGAGGATGAGCGAGGCGTTCATCTCTTGCAGGTCACGCGGGGGAATCGTCTTGACCGTCGCCAGCGTTCCAACAGGGGCAAACACCGGGGTGGGAATCGGGCCGTGCGGGGTATGAAAAACACCCGCTCGTGCGTTCCCGTCCGTTGCGAGGAGTTCAAATCGAAACGTCACCAAAACTTCCCTTAAATGTCGCGAATTATTGCGAATTCACGCCAACTTGGGCGGAATCAAGGCGTTATTATAACACACACGGCAAATAACCCGAATCCGCCCCCATGGTGTCGGAAAGGGGGCAGTTGGCTATGCTTGTTGGGTCAAATGGCTATTCGCTGCCAGCCTGCCTTGTGAAACACGCGCTCTGAAACAGGCGCTCACGGCAATGCTGCTTTTTGTGTACACTAGTGTGACACCATCGTGAACAAGACAGCCGCACAGTGGCAGTTGTGCTTGTGATTCGAGCTAACGAACACCGAGCCTGCAAAGACAAACCCATGAAATTGTTTGAACGCCTGACCAGTTGGTTAAAATCCGACCCGCCTTCCTCGCTGACACCCGAACTGGAAGACCTGCGCGATGCCATCGAACGAGGGCGGCGCTTGAAACGACATGAAAAGTATGACGACGCACTGCTTGTATTCGATGAAGGCGCTGTGCTGGCGCGGCAGCTTTACGATGTGGGCGCGAGCGTCGCCATCTCCCTGCATCGGGCAGACACCTTCACCCGCATGGGGCGCTATGAAGAAGCAGCGGCACTCCTGAGCGAGATGCAGGCTACCGCCCGCGACGGCAACCAGCGCAATCATCTGGCCTATATCCACACCGCCCAGGGGATGCTGGCGCAGGCGCAGGACGATTGGACGACCGCCCGCGCCTATTACGAGCAGGCGCTCCAACTGGCACAGGAAGCACGTTCCCCCGGCGCAGAAGGCCGCGCCCAGGGGCATCTGGCGGATACCTATCTGCATGACGGCAACGCCAGCTACGCGACTCATCTGATGCGGGAAGCGCTGCCCAAGCTGAATGTGGGCGGTGATCTGGAACTGAGCAGCTATTTCGTCGGTCGGTTGGGCGAGGCGCTGGTCATCATCGGGCAGGAAAACGAAGGTCGCAATCTGTTGGGGCGGGCGCTGCGGCTGGCCGAGCATATGGAGTACCGCGCCTACGAACGTCAGTGGCGGATTGCGCTGGCCGGGCAGGCGATGGCGCTCAGCCGCTATGACGAAGCTCGACGCCTGTTTGAAGACGCGCTGACCATCACCGATACCACAAAGCCAACGCCGCAGGCCGTGATGCTGCTGTGCCAGTTGAGCAAATGCCTGCTGCGCCTGCTGGAGTATGACGCCGCGCTGCAAACCGCGCAGAAGGCGGTCGCGCTGTGCGAAGGTCTGGACGAGGCCGACGAACGCACCGTACAGGCCAGGGGCGCGTTGGGGATTGCCCTGCGCTCGATGGAACGCAATGCTGACGCGCTGTCGCTGCTGCAAAGCGCCGCCCGCCACTACAACCGTCTTAAAACAACCGAAGCCGATCACAGCGAAATCGAGGTGCTGCGGAATCTCGCGGCTGCCCAGGCCGAAACGCACGACTCCGACACCGCCTTTGCCACCTATCAACAGGCGCTTGAGAAGGCTCGTTCGCAGGGTGTGCGCCTGGAAGTGGCCGGCACCTACCGCGATATTGGCATTTTACAGGCGCGGCTGGGGCAGACGCAGGAAGCGATTCGCACCTGGTCACAGGCGCTCGATATCTACGAGGCGGAGCGGCAGTTCGGGCGGGTGGCGCGGCTGTACTGTGACATCGCCAATCTGCGCCGGTCGCTCGGTTTCGGCAAGCGCGCCATGCAGGATTATGAAAAGGCGCTGATGGCGCTCAACTCGGTGGATGACCCCGAAACACGCGGCGTGGTGCTGTCGAACGCGGCCACCGCTTATGTCGATCAGGGCGATATCGAAACCGCCGAGTCCTTCTTTGTCGAGTCGATTCGGCTGGCGCAGAAGATTCAGGATCGTCCGGCGGAGGCGACCCGGCGCGGCAATTACGGCTGGTTCCTGCTCTCGACCGGGCGGGCGCAGCGGGCGCTGGGTGCGCTGGATTATGCCCAGCGGCAGAGCCAGGAAATGGGGCTGGCGCTGCCCTACGCCGTGCAGACCGACAACATCGGCCTGGCCTATGACGAACTCGGCCAGCCGGAAGAAGCGCTGGCGCATCATCAGCAGGCGTTGGCGCTGATGGAAAGCCTGAACAGTCCGCGCTGGGAGTCGGTCATCCGCGCCAATATCGGGCAGTCGCTTCTGGCGCTGAGTCGGGCGGAAGATGCCGTGCCTTATTTTGAAAACGCTCTGGCAGCCGCCCGCGCCGGGGATGACTCTGAAGTGAGTGCGCGTGCCCTTACCGGGCAGGGGCGCATCGCCTTGCAGCAGGGCGACTCGACCAGAGCGGGACAGGCCATCGCCGAAGCGGTGTTCCAGGCCCGTCGCAGCGGGAGCCGCCGTTTGCTGGCCGATGCACTGGCGCTGCAAAGCGAGCAGCAGGCGCAGAGCGGGCAGCAAGCCGAGTCCGCCGCTTCCTGGGACGAGGCCAAAAGGTTGTACGCGCTGCTCAACCTGCCCGCATCGGAAAGCAGCCCCGCATGGCTGAACGGGCAGAATGGTGCATTGCCGGGAAACGAAAATGATTGACGCAAGGGCGCAGCGCACATTTGTGTGCGGGCGAAGGTTCGCAAAGAAGGGGTGAAGTTGAATTAAGGAGCAAGGCATTTGAAACAAAGCACAGGTTTCCTGCTTATTGTGCTATCGCTGCTCACCAGCATAAGTGCTCTGGCACAGCAGCAAACGCCACGACCGCCGCCGATCAACATTGACAGCATCGATTGGAGTCCTGATGGGACAAAAATCGCGATTGCGAGAGGGGCGAGTTCCTGTACTGGCGACGATAACGCTGTACACATCATTGATGTACAAACCAATCTTCATATCGGAAGTTTAACCGAAGATCAGTGTAATGTTCTCTCAGTAGCCTGGAGTCCTGATGGAACGCGCATCGCTACAACCAGTATGGAAGGATACGTCCGTATCTTCAATGCGTTAACCTACCAACTACTATCAACATCAGAACCGTTCCTTCAAGGAAGGCGTACTGTAATTTGGAATTTTGACAGCAGCAGGCTACTTGTTGTATTCCCAGATGACCCTGCTATGGAAATACTTGATGGGACTACAGCCAAATCGGTATCAATCATCTGTTGTCACTCTTATGGCATCTTCAGTGCAGATTGGAGCCCAACCGGCGCACAATTTGCAAGTGGAGGAGTTATTAACACGATTGAAGTCTGGGATGCGGCATCGGGGCAGAGCTTTAGAAGCATCAATGCACATCCAGGGGAGGTGAGGGCTATTGCTTACAGTCCTGACGGAACGCTTCTTGCAAGTGGAGGAAATTCCCCTGACTCAACAGTTCGCATTTGGGATCCTTCGAGCGGTGCTTTAGTACATATTCTGAATGGTCATACGGCTTCTATTAGGAGCCTTGCATGGCATCCTCAGGGAACATATTTGGCAAGCGCGAGTTTGGATGGCACGGTTCGACTCTGGAATGTGGTGAGTGGCGAACAAATTGATCTACTTGGTCCGTTTAACGACCTGAATACAGTTGCATGGAGTCCTGACGGAACTCGTCTGGCTTTTGGTGGTGATGCTGAAACAGGCGAGGCAAAAGTTCAGATTGTTTCGGTATCGTCGATTACTTTCCCACCAGTTCCTTAAGTCAAGAGATGGTAAGAACGGGCTGACATGCTTCCTAAATCGTTTCAAATTTCAAAAGGTGCCATTGAGCAATTCTGCTTAAATCACCATATTCGCAAGTTATCTCTGTTTGGTTCAGCACTGACCGAGCAGTTTAACCGGGAGAGTGATATTGATGTACTGGTGGAGTTTGAACCGGACAATATTCCGAACCTGATTGCATTTGTGGAAATGGAAGATGAACTTACCAATCTTTTTGGCAGGCGTGTTGATTTAAATACAGCAGGGTTTTTAAGCCGACACTTCCGCCAAAAAGTTCTGAAGAGCGCGGTGACAGTCTATGAACGAGAAGGATGAAGTCCGTTTGCGCGACATGCTCGATGCCGCTCATGATGCTCAATCATTTCTGATCGGGAGAGATCGCCAAACACTCGATGAGGAAAAAATATTTGCGTTTGCGCTTGTACGAGCAATCGAGCTTATTGGAGAGGCTGCATCAAGGGTTACAGAAGAAACTCGTTCTGCTCATCCTCAGGTTCCCTGGAAGTCTATTATAAACATGAGGCATCGAATGATTCATAATTATCGGGATGTTGATCTTGATATTGTTTGGGAGACCGCAACCGTTTATCTTCCGACCTTGATTGTCCAGCTAAAGGCAATACTTCCTGCTGATGAAAGCTAGGTTGTGTTGACATTTCAGCGTAGGCAGATTAAGGCACTGACAAAATGCAAAAAGCCGAGATAGGAGCGATCCAATTTCTCGAAACGGGAAAAGATACGGCGAAAATGCTTGATCTTGTTGATGAAACATTCCACCAAATGGCGTTCTCGATACAGCCATTCATCATACTGGCGCAAGACTTTGGCGCGTTGATGAGGTGGGATGACCGCTTCGATGCTGCGCTCCAGCAGATACTCGATAAAATCTGCGGCTGCATAGCCGCGATCAGCAATCAAGCGCTCAAAATCGAACCCTTCCAGAAGCGCCTGTGCTTGGGTGCTGTCGTGGCGTTGTCCAGCCGTGAGCCGTACCCGCAGTGGATTGCCCAAGCCATCCACCGTGATATGGATTTTGCAGCTAAAGCCGCCGCGACTACGCCCCAAAGCTTGCGCTCCTCTTTTTTTGTGCGCCAGCTGCACAAGGATGCGCACGCACAATGGTACTGTCTATCATCCCGTTTTCCATATCTGCATCGGCGGCAAAATGGCTTAGCATCCGTTCCCACACACCGTTGTCACACCAGCGCACAAACCGCTTGTAGACACTGTTCCAGTTCCCATATTCAGCGGGTAGCAAGCGCCATTGGGCACCGCTGCGACTTATCCACATCACACCTTCCACAAAACGTCGGCACTCCGCCTCGTTTCCCACATAGGCATTCGGGTCTTGTTTCAAGAATGCCACCATTTTTGTCCATTGATCGTCGGTCAGTTTCACATTTGTCATGTTTTGACTTTAACCGACTTTCATCAAACGTCAACAGAACCTAATTTTCTTCTGCACATTTGTCTGCTGTCCTTTCTCTTGCAACTAACGGCTGATCGCTCACAACAATGACAAAATTCTGGTTCATCTCCGCGCCTCTGTTCAGTCATACCGACTGGGGCGGATTTCTCAAAACGGCCAAAGCCCTGCAAGCACGCGGCCATGACATTCTATGGATCAGCGGCGAATCGCTGCGCAGAGCAGTCGAAAGCGCCGGGATTCCCTTCCGCGCCATTCGGCAGACCGGGTGGCTGTGGCCGCCCCCGCCCGCGCCGGATCTGTCCACCATTCCGCCGCAGGAAGCCGTGATGCTGCGCTACAAACGGGCGCTCGATACCTGGCTGAGCGAGGACATCGTTGGCGAGGCCGTCGAGGCGCTGCTGGAACTGGCCGCTGAAATCGGCACACCCGACGTGATGGCAATCGACCCCTTCCTGAGCGCGGCGGCGCTGGCGGCGGAAAAGCTTGATGTGCCGCTGGTCGTGTGCGGATGGCCGGCGCAGGGCGATCTGAACGAGACATTTCTGTTTCCCGTCCAGCGCACACTGGGCACGGACAGCCAGCAGCGGTTAGGGCGGCTGTGTGAGCGCTTCGGGCTGGACGGCGTCAATTTCTCCAAAGGCCCCACGCCCTCGATCATCAGCCCACACCTGCATGTGTGCTACTTCACACGCGGCTGGTACATCGCCGACGATGCCACGCTGCTGCCACATAACCTGTTTGTGGGCGGGAAAGCCGACACGCCGATCACACCGCCACCATCCTGGCTGACCGATATTCCGCTTGATGCACCACTGGCGCTGATTACGCTTGGGACGGTGTTTACGGGCGATCTCGGCTTTTTTAGCTGGGCGGCACAGGCAGCGGCACGGGCGGGCTTAATCCCAATTGTGGTGCTGGGGACAAATCCAGTAGAAGCCGACAAAAAGAAGGAACTGGTTGCCGCGCTGCCTCCGCAGACGCGCCTGCTCAACTGGGCGCCTTTCGAGCATGTCCTGCCCCGCAGCAAAATCATGATCCATCACGGCGGGATGGGGACGACTCACTGGGCGGTGGTGCATGGCGTGGTGCAGATCGCCGTACCCCATGCCGCCGATCAGCGGGTGAATGCACGGCGGGTGGCGCAGGCTAAAGTCGGGCTGAACCTGACCGCCCATGATGTGCGTCAGGGGATGCTGCGCGATGGTGTCAGGGCGCTGGTGAATGATGCGGTCGTCCAGCAGCGGGCCCGCGATTTGCAGGCGGAAATGGCCGCGCTCGGTGGGGTGGCGCGAGCGGCGGATGCGCTGGAAAAGGTCATGCCTGTTTCGTGAGTCCTGCACAACACGATTGTCACAAAGTTCTCATGCTTGCCAGTTTGCAGGAGACGCTAACTCGAATAAGATAAGCGAGGGGTTTCAAGTTCGTGCTGCTTTCCCGGTGCTGGAGTGTCAGCTTCACCGGGCAGAGCTGTATAGCAGGGGAGAAGATAGGTGATTTTACGGATAGTACGCATATCCTTTATTTTGGTTTTTCTTGGTTCTGCCCTCATTCCCTTCATCCTTCCCGCACCCGTTTCCGCTTCCACCACCAATCCGGCGTGTACACAGCAGATCGTGCTGCCGGGGACGACCACGCCCGGCTGGCAGCAGATGCCTTCCACCGAGCCTGCCTTTCACATCGAAGGCAGCAACGCCGATGTCGGGTCACGAGTGTTCCTGTTCACCGGGTTTGATTCCAACGCGCTCACCGCCGGAAACCGCGTCGATGTCTACAATGCGGCGACCGATGTGTGGGAAACCGTCGCCGCGCCGCGTAACCCGATGCCGTTCGGCGGCAGCCATATTCAGGCCGTCGTCTACGGGTCAGATGTCTGGATGGCGGGCGGCTATTATGGCAGTCATCCCAGCACCGCGCCGTCCTCGCAGACCTGGCGCTACGACACGGTCAACGACCTCTGGGAGACGCGCCCCCAGTGGAACATGCCCGAACCTCGTGCCGCCAATGCGCTGGTGCTCAACGGGCGCAGGATTCACCTGATTGGCGGGATCAGCGACACCCAGCAGCCGCGCAACACCGCTGAGGACGATCACTGGATTCTCGATCTCGATAATCTCGATGCAGGCTGGCGTGCTGCTGCCCCGCTGCCGAGTGCGCGGCTGCATCTGAACGGGGTCGCCATCGACGGCATTGTGTATGCGCTGGGCGGGCAGTTCCGCCATGATACCAATCCTCAGGATGTCACCCTTGCTCATGCCTACAACCCGGCGACGGATAGCTGGCGGGCGATTGCGCCGCTGCCTTTCCCCCGTTCCCATTTCGAGCCGGGGACGATGGTCATCAACGACCGGATTGTGATCGTTGGGGGGCGGGATAACACCAGTGGACAGCCCGCGCTCACGAACGTGACCGAATATAACCCGCAGACCGACACCTGGCGCGAACTCACACCGCTGCCTGTGGCGCTGATCGGTGCGACGGCGCGGGTGCTTTATCCTTATATCGTGGTCACAGCAGGCGGCACCGATTACAACCAGGGGCAGGCCAACACCTGGATGGGGCAGATCATCACCGATTGCGTCGTGGTGAACCAGCCTCCGCCTTCCTATGCGATCAATCCGGGGCAGAACGCGGGCGCACAGCCGCAGCCTGTCAGCACAGGGCTGTCCATCGCCAAAAGCGGTGCGCTGGCATCGGGTGCAGCGGGGCAGGCGGGCGACCGCATCGCCTGGACGATTACGGTTGCCAACGATGGCGCGGCGGCCAGCAATATCACCATCACCGACGAGGTTGATCCAGCACTGCGCATCGACAGTGTTGAGATCAGCCAGGGAAACTCGACCGTGACCGGGCAGACGGTCAGCGTAGTGCTGCCTTCGCTTGGGACAGGCCAGCGCTTTACCATCGTGGTGAATACGACCATTCAAAACGGGAGCGTGACCGGGCTGATTGCCAACACCGCCCGCCTGAACAATGGCCGCACGGCGACGACCGACGTGCGCGTGCTGCCGGGGGTGAGCCGCCTGCCCGCGACCGGGCAAACGCCACAGACGCGCACCGTGATTGTGGCGCTGGTTCTGGGCGGACTGGCAGGAGGTCTGTTCGGCGCGTTCCTGTTCTTCCCGGCAGCAAAAAAGCGCTAATGTAAAAATGTTTTGTAGGGGAGGGTTTCAAACCATCCCCTGCGGTTGGCATCTTTTTATGCAGTTTCTTTCGGGACTCTGCATTTAGTCACTGACCTTAGGTAGACTACAACTGCTTGCCCTCACTCTAAAGAGCGTTGTCCGGTATTGAGGAGAAGGGAAAAGTGTCTAAGTTGATCTAAACTCCTAAGCTCTGACCCAAAGGAGGCGATCATGGACTTAGACACCTTTCTCACACAATTATATGTGATTGTAGACGATTGG
>JANRLJ010000150.1:0-4598 GCA_033762735.1 bacterium
CACGTTGGTGGCACTGTACTGCCCCAGGTTGCGCACCGTCAGCGTGTAGTCGAACTGGTTACCCACCGTCGCGGTGGTCGGTGCGCTCTTGTCCACCGTCACATCGCTGCTGATCTCGCCGCAGTTCAGCCCTTCCACCGCGTCGATGTCAAAGCCATCCGAGTCGCGGGTGTTGGGGAAGCGGGTCGAATTCACATCGCTGATGTCGGTCAGGCGGAAGTAGCGTGCCCAGTCCAGCGACCCCAGATCATACGATTGATCCTTGTCGCTCGTCTGGCCGATCTCCACATACGTCACGCCGTCCTGCGACGCTTCCACCTTGACCCGTTCGGGGTACTGGCTGAAGGCGCGGTTGGCGTCGCCGTAGCTGGTTTCCACGATGCGCACATCGGGGCCAGTCCCATTCAGCACCGGGTCCTGCGTGAACTCGATAATCGCCACACCGCCGAAGCCCAGGCTCAGGAAGTTGAGCGTGTCGTTGTTCTGCGCGAAGCCCTCGGCGTTGGCCGTGTTCTGCCGTTCAGCGCGGACGGTCTCGCCGTTCTTCGCCAGACCCGGCTGGTAGAAGACGACCTCATTGAACTCGGTCGCCGGGCAGGCCACCTGACGATACGTGTTGGTCACCGTCGCGCTGCTGGTGCCACCTACCGTCACATTCACCGTACGGTTGGTCGGGCTGTAGCTGACCACCCAGGCGGCGCCGGGGTTTTCTTCGCTGACCGTGTAGCTGCCGGGGGGCACCTGCCACGTCAGGGTTTGCTGCTGACCGCCGCCCAGCACGTTCGTCGTCTGGCAGCGCTCGGCTTCCGGCAGGGGATTCGCCAGGTTGTTCAGGCAGATCGTGAAGCTCCCGCTCTGCGCTTCCGGTCCCACCACCTGCTTCGTCACGTTCACTGTCCCGCGCGGCCCGCCGTCGCATGGGCCGTTTTGCAGGTTACTGGTCGTAAGCCAGTTGATGAAATCCACATTGGCGCTTACGCTGTCGCCGCTGCCGCTGCCTGCACCGGAAGGTCCGTTGGACGCGCCCCACCAGTTGCATTCACCATCCATCTGAACCGAGGTGGTGTTGTTAAAACCCGCCTCATTGTTGATGATGGCGTTGCGGTTGGCGTCGATCACAGGCTTAATGCTGCCTGCCGCGCTGTCCAGCAGATGGATGCCGCTGATGAGCGCGTTCTGGATGGTGTTGAGGGTCAGCGTGCCGACGGAATCTGCGACTGCGCCTTCATAGGCAATCGCCAGGACACCATAGTTACCCCCGCTGATGGTGTTGCTCGTCAGCGTAGCGCTGCCTTCATCCAGGAAAACACCATAGTAGCGGTTGCCCGTCAGCGTATTGCTGATGATCTGCGTGTCATCGCCGTAGTTGTAGACGCCCGTATCGTTGTCTTCAATCGTGCTGTTACGGACTTCCACCTCATCTGCGTCGTAGATGAGAACGCCCGCGCCGAAGCTGCTCGTCAGCGGATCAGCCCCGCAGGTCGCGTTGTCGCACCGATGATCGCTGACGTTCGCGCCGACAATGATGGCCGTCGCGCCGTAGGAGACCTGGATGCCGTTCTGCGCGATGCGGTCTTCATTGCCGCCGCCCGTGAACGTGCTGTCCACGATCTGCGCCGACGAGCCTTCGCCGCTAACGACGATGCCGCCCTTCTGGTACTCGAACACCTCGACATTTTCCAGCGCGGCTGTACCCGGCGTACCCGCGTCACCATAACCACCCACGCGGATACCAATCCCCGCCTGGCAGCCATAGAGGCTGGTGTCGCTCAGGAAGATGTCCTTGACCACCACATTGTTGATTTGCAGGGCAGACAACTGGTGAATATAGATGCCCGTCGCCAGCGTACCGCAGCCAGAGATCGACTCCACCGGCCCATCCACCGTAAAGCCCGTCAGTTCGGCGTCCGCGCCTTCGCGCACCGTGACGATGCTGCGGACGTTAAGGCCTGCCGGGTTGGGACCGTTATCGACCATCACACTGCCCGCCGGGGCTGCAATCGTGGTCACGCCAGCGCCGCCCGTGCTTTCCAGCCGGACATCCTTGTAGATGAAGATCTGCTCGGTATAGGTGCCGGGCTGCACTTCGATTGTATGGCCGTCCAGCGTATCGATGTCGTCAATCGCGGCCTGAATCGAGCAGAAGACTTCGCCCGTGTCGGTGTTCTTCACCGGACCAAAGACCACACCGCCGCTGTTGAACGGCCCGTCCAGCCAGGGACAGAATTCGACGTTGGCGCTTACGGCGTCACCCGTGCCGGGGCCTTCACCGCTGGGACCCGAAGCGCTGCCCCACCAGTTTAAGGTTGCATCAAGTTCAGCGCCCGCGAAATCGTTAAATGCGCCGAAGCTGGTGTTGCCATTCAGGTTGTTATTGTTCACGCTCAGGTCAAGGCCAGCAGCCAGGGGGCCATCTGTGCCAACACCACTGATAAAGTCAGAAATGGTGTTCTGATAGATGTCGATGGAGGCCGACGCCGGAATTGCGGCCTGACCGGTTGTAATCAGGTAAATGCCCGTGCTGCGGGTCGCAGGTGTATTGTCCACCTCACCACCATTGAGGATGTTGAGATAGACATCCACGACCTCAATCGCCCCACGCAGCCGGATTCCATCGACCTGCCCAACCGCGCCAGGGGTCGTGCCGCTCAGCGTGATCTCATTGTCGTAGATCGCGTTCTCGCCCTTTACGTCGCGGTAGTCGATCATGGCAAAGGTGCTAGCCATCAGGCTCACGTCCTGATTGATCGTGTTGTCGTAGGCGCGGATGGCGCTGTTGACTCCATAGCCGAAGCCACCATCCAGCACCACAATCGCCTGCACACGGGGGTTCGTGAACGTGTTCTCATAAATGGACACATTGCTCAAACCACCGCCCAGGTAGATGCGGCTGGAGGTTGTGCCGTCCCCGGTAAACTGGTTATCGCGGATGGTGACGTTAGAGCCTTTGAACAGGATAATGCTGTCCTGCACGGCACGATTGTTCTCGATCAGAACATCGGTATGCGGCCCAATGTGCATGGAGAAGTTGGAGTTGAAGTTGCTGAAGCTGTCGTTGTTGCGGTAGATCGTACCGTCCGACGTATTCCCCATGAAAACCGCGTGCTGGCCGAGGTCGTTGAAGTAGTTGCCCTCGAACAGCGCATCATTCGCCGTCCACATGTAGATGCCGCCGGGGAAGACGTTGTTTCCGCCGTTGCCCTTGAACTCGTTGTTCAGGATTTGAATGTTGTCAAAGGCACCGCCGACAGGGTTTACGGCGGTGATAATCCAGGAGTTGCTATTGCCCGCACCATTGAAGTAGAAGCCGTCAATGGTGACATTATCGGCGCGGATATCGACCAGTTGGGTGCCGTTGGCCTTCTGGATGATGGACTGTGCGTTGGGACGATCTTTTGCCAGAACACTGCCCTGGGCATCGCTCAGCAGCGTGATCGGCAGGTCAATCGTGACGTTTTCCTCATACGTCCCCGCCGCGACCAGCACCGTGTCGCCGTCCTGGGCGATATTGTCGATGTCAGGCTGGATCAGACCGTTGATGCGGCGGATGTTCGTGAAGGGGCTTTCATTGGTCTCGCGCACATCGAACGTGCCGAGGTCTTCCAGGGTGACAACGGCCTTTTCAAAGGTGTTGTTGTCCCACCAGGATTCCCAGTCAAACTCGCCTTCGACATACACGCCGCGCGCGCGGATGTACTGCTCTTCGGGCGCAAAGGTGTTGTTTTCGATGATCGCGCCGCCGACATCATCCGCGAACCAGGCCACGCCACCCGCGCCGTTAAAGCTGATCTGCGGATAGTTGCCATAGGTTGCAATGGCCTGGGGGGTGATGTCGAAATAATTCCCCATAATCACGCGGCTAGTGACCGGGCCGCTGTCGCCCGCCCCGCTGGTGATGGCGATCTGCGTGCCGTCATCGAAGCGGTTGTTTTCGATGCGATAGCTTTTCAGCGTATTCGCATCAGGTTCAAAATCGCTGATGTAAAGCGTACCACTGTCGCTCACGTTGAAGTTGGAATGCCTGAGGGTGAAGTTGTTGCCGATGACTTCAATCGTCTTGTCGTTGTAAGGCGCGTTATCGCCAAAGCCCAGGCCTTGCAGCGTCACGTTGTCGCCATCGACAAAAATTCCCGAAAGGCCAAAGTTGTTGGTCGCGTTGGTAGTGATGAACGCAGCAACCGACGCGGGGTCGGTAATGGGGGCATCGGCAGCGGTCACGCCCATAATGGTAATGTTGTTTTTGTCGGTGCCGATGTGCAGGCCGAACTGGTGCGGCCCACCCGCGCCCGTCACAAAACGATTGGTCGCCGTTTCGTCATAACTGCCCGGCAGAACGCGCACGGTGCCACCTGCGCTGACAGTATCAATCGCCTTTTGGATGGTGCGGAGGGCGGTGGCTGCGGTCAGGCCGTCGTTGTTGTCGTCCCCACTGTCATCCACATAACAGGTGGTGGAACACAAATCACGCTCGAAGTTTGCGGTGATTTCATCCGCGCCGAACGCAATCTGGACATTATCGGCAAACCCACGAAATGTTGCCCCCCAACCAGAGCCGACGCCGACCTCAATCCCCGTAATGTAGGTATTTGAGGACAGCG
>JANRLJ010000151.1:0-1778 GCA_033762735.1 bacterium
CACACCAGTCCGCTATCTCGTGCCTGAATGACTGCCTGCACTGCGTGTTCGACAGAACGACCTAGACGAAAACCATAGCTGCAACCCAAGAAGAGACTTTCCAGCAGTGGTGTCAGGTAGTCATGCGCGACCCGCTGCGCCACTCGGTCGCGCATTGACCAGATACTGATCGGACGCTGCTTGCCCGATGTTTTCTTGACGTAGAAGCGGCGCACCGGTAAGGGTTGATAAGTGCCGCCCAGGATTTGCTGTCGCAGGCGGTTGAGTTCGAGATCAAGATTCGCCTCAAACTGCTCCTGGGTTACGCCATCCGTGCCCGGTGAAGCGCCATTGCGCCGGACGAGTCGCCACGCCCGGCGCAGGGCATTCATCGAGAACAGGGCTTCCGGCGGCGGGTCAAACTTGCCCTGTTCCGTTGGTGCCATATTGACCTCCCACGATTGGAGCGAAGCGCTGTAACCAACGCGGCAAGTGACCGCCGTAAGCCAGAATAGCCATATAGCCAATCACCAGCGTTGTGCCCGCACTGATAATGCCCGGACGCATCCAAGCTTCCAGCCGCTTGATCCGAGCGGTCATGGGAAGTCCATAACGCATCAGCCAACGCAGCAGCAGCGATAATCCGAGACGTTCGCGGTAACGTTCCCGACTTTTGTAGCCGTAAATGGCCGCAATCTGACGAACCATTCTCATCTGGACACCGATATAGGCCGTCTGGTCATTTGCTATTCCCGCATCCAGACTGGTCGTCATGCAGCCGATCACACTTTGAAGCACAAGGTGACGTGCAACTTGAGTACGAAGAGAAGGGATCTCATTCGCCAGGGGCACTGCCAAATCAGGACACACCTTCAGCACTGCCGGGATCAGTTTTTCCTGGACATCATCCCGACTGTTTGCCGACAGTGGCAGCACTGGACGAGCCAGACGTTCTTCAAGTTGCTTGATACATTGAGGCAGCGTCTCCTTTGGCAGCTCGTCGGTGTGATTCAGGATAATCAACAGCGTCGCTTCGATGCTCCGTAGCCGGGTGATCCAGTTAAAGCACTCGGCTGTCAAACCTTCCCGACCATCCAGCACATAGAGAATCAGCTCGGCATTCTCCAACCGATAAAGGACACCGGCAGCGTCATAGGGATCAAGCGGCAGGTCGATCAACGTGAACAAGCCAAAACTACGGGCGGTCTCGCTGCTGTCATTGACCGCCTCCCATCCCCACAGGCTGTTGAACAGAGTCTTCTTACCTGCGCGTGACAATCCGACAATAGCGATGCGTCCCTGCATCTGCCGTGCCGTCTCATCCATGAAGTCCATTCGTAAGTGATTGAACATCGTATAAGGTTCGTGTGGAAACCAATTCGTCATTTCAAACCTCCTATACAACGATGCCATGCATAACGGCAGCAAGTCCGATGGACGATAAAAGGCAGGCGGATAGCACGATCAGAATGAGGCTGATAAGACAGCCGTTGAGCAGGTATTTGGGTTTCATATTTGCCTCCTCAGGCATAATGTACGTTGCACTCAGCATGACATATCTGCATGTCTGCCTGAAGCGAAGCATTGAGGGTTATTCCAGTAAAAGTTTCGGGGGTAGTAGTATGCAACGCAGATGAGTGAGCGGACCCGACATGAACCGTTTGCTGTTTGTTAAGCCCACCGGGGGAATGGCTCAATGAGGCGCGGGCAGAAGGTGTTGGGTATTTTGTCTGCCCTGAGGTCCGTCTCAGGTGTCTCAACTGCCTCAACCGCATTTTACGAACTCACTAAACAAATTT
>JANRLJ010000152.1:0-2291 GCA_033762735.1 bacterium
ATCCCGTTGCTGAATGCGTTCGGGATTACTTCATGGACACGTTGAATATTTTACACCCGCCACGATTTTCGGCAGGCAACGCGCTATATTCCGTTGTTAAGCTGCCTTGTGTCGTATGCCGTTGGCTCCAAATCCGCAAAAGGGGGGCGCCTGAAGTTACATTAGACACACCTACATTTTACCCTCAAACACAACAGAAAGCCATAGGGATGGTTAACGTTCGTCATACCCGCACGAGGATGCCGATGGCTTTTGTGAGGTTCACTGCAATACAGTTAAAGGCTAGTGGACGGATGTCCGCAATTTCTTGCACCCCTTCAAAGGTGTTGACAAAAAGTACCTCTTTGGCTACATCGCCCTCTGTGAGTTTCGTCGTAACTTGAAACACATTTTATCCGATTTTATCCCTCAGCTTGTCCAATTTCACTTGAGCCAAGCCTAAAAATCCGGTCGTGATGAAGACCAGGCTGCCCGTCGCCACGCCCAGCGCCGTGAACAGTCCCACCCGCCGGGTATGGGACAGCGCATGGCCGCTGACGACCAGAAAGTTCGCGCCGGGGGTCGCCACTGCCGCCAGATGCACAGCGGCGACGGTCAGCAGCGTGGGCACGAGTTCGGGCGTGGACATAGTTCGCTTTCAGGACGAGATGCCCAGCCGCGCTTCCAGCCCAGCCCTGACCTGCGGCCATTCCTCGCGGGTGATGCTGTACAGGACGGTGTGGCGGATGTAGCCGTCGGGCATGATAATGTGGTTGCGCAGCACGCCCTCCTTCACCGCGCCGAGCTTTTCGATGGCTCGCTGGCTCTGGGTGTTGCGGCTGTCGGTCTTGAGCTGCACCCGCAGCGCGTCCTGGTCATCAAAGGCGTGGCGCAGCAGCAGATACTTCGCTTCGGGATTCACCCGCGTTCCCTGCCATGCTTTCGCCAGCCATGTGCTGCCGATCTCCAGCCCGCGATGAAGCGCCTGGATGTCCATGTAGGTCGTGCAGCCCACTGCCTTGCCTGTCTCCTGCAAGACCTGCGCGAAGGCCAGCGACGCCGGACGGTTGTTGATGGTGTCGATATAGCGTTCAAAGCCGCTGACGGAGATTTCCGGCACGATGAAGTGATGCTGGAACAGGATTGGCTCGGCGGCTTCGGTCAGATCAGCGGCGTGACGATGGTGCAGCGGTTCGAGGCGGATCGTCTGGCCTTCGAGCGTGATGGGCTGAATGTTCATAAGAGTCTCCCTGCGATGGCGCAACTTTCACCAGCATACCGGGAGCATCTCGTCAGTGCGTAGATACAGGGCAGTCCATTTTCCCTCATGGTGGAAAAGACAAACGTTCGGCTATCGTGTAAACTAAGCCAAACGGGAAGGAATGCGACCAATGGGCGATCTGGCATTGGGCGAAGGATCGCTTCACATGCCTGCATCAGTATGCAGAGCGAGGAATGTCAATGGACACACGCAGCATCGCTAGGCAGGAAGCCCATCTGTGGGCGAAAACGATTCTGGCCGGAAACCCCGTCATTCTGGACTTCGAGACGACTGGCGTGGGCGACGCCGAAATTGTGCAGATCGGCGCGGTCGATAAGCACGGCGCGGTGCTGCTGGATACGCTGATTAAGCCTGTGGGGCGCATCCCGGCGGAGGTCATCCGCGTGCATGGCATTACGAATGAGATGGTGAAGGACGCACCGGGATTTAAGGATGTGTACGTGCGTCTCAGTTCGCTGCTGGCCGGGGCGACGGTGGTGGCCTATAACGCCGACTTCGAGAAAGGCATCCTGAACGCGGTCTGCAAGCGGCATATGCTGCCGAAACCCCGTTTGAAAACGTGGGAATGCGCGATGAAGACGTATGCCAAATACTGGGGGCAGTTCAATCCCCGCTATGGCGATTTCGCCTTTCAGAAGTTGACCAACGCCTGTGCTCAGCAGCAGATCGAAGTCGCAGATGCCCACAGTGGCGCGGGCGATGCTCTGATGACGCTGCGGCTGATCGAAGTCATGGCGCGGGGGTCGTAAGAGCGCGGCGAGGTTTTCTGCAAAATCCACATTAAATAGACTGAGTACAAGCAAATTAAAAAGGTCGGATTGTACGGACACGGCATGCCGTGTCCCTACGAAAACCATCACGCGGTTTCTTTTTGATTGTACCTGGAACGTTATCTGAACTAGACGAGACTTAATCTGACACTCGGAGTAAAGTCAAGAGGATAGAGGAGTGTCACGATGAACAACGAACAGAAGATTATCGCAACGAAACTGGGCTTGCTGAAACTCGCCGAGCGCTTGGGCAATGTCAG
>JANRLJ010000153.1:0-29380 GCA_033762735.1 bacterium
TCCCATAGCATGGTAAGGGAGCCTGTGGTAGTATGCCCTGCATGAGACTGATAACCCGACCAAGAACATTCCTGGCCTTTACCGTTGTTGCGCTGCTGCTGCTCGTGGGCTGCGCACCGCAAGACCCTATCGTCATTGTCATAACACCCACGCCTGATCCAAATGCCGTCGCGGCGGTTACGGCAACGGCTGTTCCTACCCTTGAACCGACTTCCACGTCAACAGTAACAGCAGCACCGACGGTCACGGCAACCTCCACAACAGAACCCCCTACAGGCACGGCGGGTCCGACCTCAACGACGGATCCCGCCGCACCGACCGTGACTTTCCGTGGGCCGATCATCGATCCCAGTTATGTTGTCCCTACCCTTCCCGCACCAACCCGGACGCTGCTCCCGATTCCAACGATTACGCCGACACCCGGCGGGCCTTCACCAACTCCCGGCCCCTCCCCCACACCGGTTCCGCGCCTTGACTGGACCCGGATGGGACTCCAGTTGTATTCGCAGACCGATCAGGGAGACTGGCAGACGACCGTCGGCAAAGCCTGGGAGACAGGCGTTGCCTGGGTAAAGATTCAGGTCAACTGGGCGTTTTTGCAGCCAAACGGCCCCAATGATAATCTGCAGGAGTTTGAACGCCAGATAGAAGCGGCGGCGCGTCCGGGCTTTAATGTACTGCTGAGCATCGCCAAAGCGCCGGATTGGGCACGTCCGGCAGGTGCGATTGAAGATGGCCCGCCCAGTGATCCGCAGCTTTTAGCCGACTTTATCACGCTGCTGCTGAGTACCAAAGCAGGTCCGGTAACCAGAGCGATTGAAATCTGGAACGAACCCAACCTCATCCGTGAGTGGCGCGGCGATCTGCCTTTCAACGGCGCTGGTTATATGCAGTTGTTCGCACCATCCTATGAGGCCATCCGTGCTTACTCCCCAGATATCACTGTCGTGACAGGAGGGTTAGCACCCGTCGGGCCGAATGTGCCAGGGGCGGTCGATGATCGGGCATTTTTCCGCCAGATGTACAGCGCCGGACTGGGGAATTATCGTGACGTTGCGATTGGTGTACATCCCTACGGGTGGGGCAACCCGCCCGATGCACGCTGCTGTGGCTCTCGTGGCTGGGACGAAGACCCTCGCTTCTTCTTCCTCGATACCATTGAGGATTACTACGAGATTATGGCGGCCAACGGTCATTCCGGTATACAACAGTGGATTACCGAATTCGGATGGGCAACGTGGGAGGGAATTCCCTCTAGTCCACCTGATCTGTGGATGACGTTCAACAGCGCACAGCAGCAGGCCGCTTACGCCATCCGCGCCTTTGAAATCGGCCAGAGCCTGCCGTATGTAGGCGTGATGTTCCTGTGGAATCTGAACTTTGCTCAGGGCGCTGACCCGCTGCGCGATGAGGTGACCGGGTACAGCATCATCAACCCGGCCATTACGCCCAACGAGCGCCCGCTGTACGCGATCCTAAGAATGGCGACAGGCGGCCCGCGCCAATAGTTGTAATCGCAGACCATGAACAAAAAACAAGGGGCGGTGAACCCCTTGTTTTTGTTTTGCTCAATGGAGATTTTTGAGCAGAGCTTTACCCGGCCCTAACGTGCCTAGCTCAGCAGGCCTTCTTCCAGTCCATCGGTGTCGTCCAGCAGGTCTTCCTCAGAGTCGAGTGCACCCTGCGATTCGAGTGTGGTGTCGGGGGCGATCAGTTCGCGATCCTGATAGGTATGGAAACCCGTACCTGCCGGGATCAGCTTACCGATAATCACATTTTCCTTCAGACCATACAGGCGATCAACCTTGCCTTCAATTGCCGCTCCTGCCAGCACCTTGATCGTGTGCTGGAAGCTGGAAGCGGAGAGGAAGCTGTCCGTGCTCAGCGCCGCCTTCGTAATACCGAGCAGGATGGGCACACCCGCCGCAGGTTCCTTACCATCCGCCAGCAGATGCTCGTTGATGTTCAACAGTTGCAGCTTGTCGATCAATTCACCCGGCAGCAGTTCGCTGTCGCCGCTCTTGGTAAGTTGCACCTTGGACAGCATTTTGCGAATCATGATCTCGAAGTGCTTGTCCGCGATGTTCACACCCTGGTTACGGTACACCTGCTGTACTTCCGAAAGCAGGTACTTCTGGGTTTCATCCTGACCAAGTACACGCAGAATACGATGCGGGTTCTTAGAGCCTTCCGTCAACTGCTGCCCCGGATACACTCTAGCACCATCGAAGACTTCGGGCATCAGACGAGCACTGGACGGAATTTCGTATTCTTCCTCAACACGGCGCTCATATCGCACGTAGATGGTATGACCTTCGATGTGTACTGTGCCTTCCATCCGTGCGAGGATTACCCCTTCCCCGCCGACTTGCTGCGCCAGAATGGTGCCTTCCTTGATCTTGGCTTCGTCGTCGATCATGATGTCCCAGCCTACCGGGATTTCATGCTGTTCGTTGTAGACTTCGCTGTCGATCACGGTCGCGATACGCACACCTTCGCGCTTGCTCAGGCGAATAATGCCGCCGATATCGGTCATTACCGCTTCGCCCTTCGGCTTCTTGCGGGCTTCGAACAGTTCTTCCACGCGCGGCAGACCGCTCGTGATGTCACCGCTGGCCTGCGCCGTACCACCTGTGTGGAAGGTTCGCAGCGTCAACTGCGTACCCGGTTCGCCGATGGACTGTGCCGCAACGATACCGACCGCCGCACCGATGTTGACCATTGCGCCTGTACCCAGGTCACGCCCATAGCAGAGGGCACAGATACCATGAATGAGCGCACACGTCATCGGGCTGCGCACCAGCACTTCCTGAAGCGAGCTGGTCTGAATGGCATCCGCTACATCTTCGTCGATCATGCCATTGCGCGCGACGATCAGACGACCCGTGTCGGGGTCATGAATGTCGTGCGTCGCACAACGCCCGATAATACGCTCGTAGAGGTTCTGCCCGGCGATGTTGTCGCTGCGTCGCACAATCATGCCGCGCTCCGTGCCGCAGTCCCAACGGTTTACGATTACGTCCTGAGCCACATCAACAAGACGGCGAGTCAGATAACCCGCGTCCGCAGTACGCAGCGCAGTATCGGCCAGACCCTTACGTGCACCGTGCGTCGAGATGAAGTATTCCAGCGCCGTCAACCCTTCACGGAAGTGGCTGCGGATCGGCAGGTCGATAATACGACCGGACGGGTCAGCCATCAGACCGCGCATCCCGGCCAACTGTGTAATCGGGCCGAAACCACCCTTCGTAGAGCCAGAAATCGCCATAATCGCGATTGGGCCGTAGGGATCAAGCGTACTGCGGATCATATCCTGCAGCCGATCCTTGGCGCGGTTCCATTCATCAATCGTGATCTGGTAGCGTTCCTGCTCGGTCATCAGACCACGACGGAAGTCCTTCTCCGCCTGCTCCACAATGCGCTCGGCTTCTTCCATGATAAGGCTGCGCTCATCCGGGACGGTCAGATCGGCCACCGCCACCGTCGTGCCCGAAATCGTCGCGTAGTGGAAGCCCATATTCTTGATCGCATCCACGATGTCGGTGGTACGTTCGGAACCAATGCGCTGGTAGGATTTCGCCACCAGGTTTTGCAGGTTCTTTTTATCCATCGTCTCCTGCACGAAGCGCAGTTCGTCCGGCAGAATACGATTGAACAGCGCACGCCCAACCGTCGTAATTTCGGGTTCTTCCTGCGGGCTGCGGTCATCGTAGATATTGCCCAGCAGAATCGGCGTGTGCAGACCTACCAGACCGAGGCCGTACAGATAATCCACCTCGTCCATATCCACGACGAGACGACGCTCGTGCAGGTTGGCAATTTCGAGACGGCTGGAAAGGCCACGCTTCGCCATGAGCTTCTTCATCTCATAGGCGTTCGCCAGCATACAATCCACTTCGCCTTCCAGCAGTGCCCGGATCGTGCGGTCAATCGCCGTTTCCGTGACCTTCGTGCGCCCGTTTTCATCAGTCTGCGTCACATTTTCGAACAGACGCATTCCGGGAATAATACGGTGCAGCGCGAAGTAATAACCGTTGGAGCGCAGCGCAATACCGACTTTGACATCGTCGTCATAGATGTTGTCAACGGAGCGGAAATCCTCGGCACGTTCCTTGAGGGTGATGACTTCCACCGTCGGATCCATCGTCAGGTAGTAATTGCCCAGAACCATGTCCTTGGACGGCCCCACGATGGGCTGGCCGTCTGCGGGCTTGAGCAGATTCTTGGTGCTCAGCATCAGATCACGCGCTTCCTGCACGGCCTTATCGCTCAGCGGCACATGCACGGCCATCTGATCGCCGTCGAAGTCGGCATTAAACGCCGAGCAGACCAGCGGGTGAATCTGGATGGCCTTGCCTTCCACCAACTGCGGCTCGAAGGCCTGAATGCCCAGGCGGTGCAGCGTCGGCGCACGATTCAGCAGTACTGGACGTTCCTTGATGACCTCTTCCAGCACTTCCCAGACTTCAGGCTTCTCGCGCTCGATGATGCGCTTGGCACCCTTCACGTTGCTGGCGTAGTTGTAACGCACGAGGCGGCTGATAACGAACGGGCGGTACAGTTCCAGCGCCATCGTCTTCGGCAGCCCGCACTGGTGCAGCTTGAGCTTCGGTCCGATCACGATAACCGAACGGCCAGAATAGTCCACACGCTTGCCGAGCAGGTTGCGGCGGAAGCGCCCCTTTTTGCCCTTGAGCATGTCGCTGAGCGATTTCAGCTCACGGCGGCCACGACGACTTAGCGCCTTGCCCCGCTGGCTGTTGTCGATCAGGCTGTCCACCGCTTCCTGCAACATACGCTTTTCATTGCGCACGATCACATCCGGCGCACCCAATTCGAGCAGGTGCTTCAGACGGTTGTTGCGGTTAATCACACGGCGGTACAGGTCGTTCAGATCGCTGGTGGCGAAACGACCGCCGTCCAACTGCACCATCGGGCGCAGATCGGGCGGGATAACGGGCAGCACGGTCAAGATCATCCATTCAGGACGATTGTTGCTCTTGCGCAGGCTTTCCACCACGCGCAGCCGCTTGGTCGCCTTCTTCTTGCGCTGCTTGGATTTTGTCTCGCGGACTTCACGCCACAGTTCCTCGGCCAGCTTGTCCAGGTCAAGCCCGGACAGAATTTCGTAGAACGCTTCCGCACCCATATCCGCACGGAACACCTGACCATACTTGCTGCGCAGCTCACGATAGCGCGATTCGGACAGGAATTGCAGGACATGCAGTTCCTTGAGTTCCTGACGGGCTTTTTCGGCAGCCTGTCGGATGCTGCCCATCTTGGTATCAAGTTCGCTTATCTGATCTTCCAGACCACGTGCTGCCGAGTTGGTGATCGCGTCGGCCTCGACGTTCAGGTTTTCCAACTCCTGCTGGCGCATATCTTCAATGTCGCTCTGGATATCGCTCAGCGCATTGTTCACGATGCCCTGAATCCGAGCAATGTGATCGTGCGTGACCAGTTCGCCGCGTCCCACAATCACGCTGTCGATGCTTTCAAAGTTGACATCTGAAGATGCCACCTGCCCCAGCATGGACTCCACGCGGCTCTGGACGTACTGCGCCTCTTGCATGACACCATCACTCAGACGGCCCAGTTCTTCGTCGAAGTGACGGTTGATCGCCTCTGCACGCGATTCAAACTGGTCGAGCACGGTATCGCGCTCGCCCCGAATCGCCTGCATCTGCTCCTGAATGTCCCCGCCGAGTTCGGACTCTTTCTGTTCGACTTCGCGCTTGATGCGGCTGAGGGCGCGGTTGCGGGCTTCTTCATCGACCTTCGTGACCACGTACTGCGCGAAATAGAGCACACGGTCGAGGTTGCGACGGCTGATATCGAGCAGCAGCCCCAGGTAGCTGGGTACGCGGCGCGTATACCACACGTGCGCAACCGGCGCAGCCAGTTCGATGTGCCCCATACGCTCACGACGCACCGAGGCACGCGTGACTTCTACCCCGCATTTATCGCAGACGATGCCACGATAGCGGATGTTCTTATACTTCCCGCAATAGCACTGCCAGTCCCGTGTGGGGCCAAAAATTGCCTCACAGAACAGACCATCTTTTTCGGGGCGTAAACGGCGGTAGTTGATTGTCTCCGGCTTTGTGACCTCACCATACGACCATGAGCGAATCTGCTCCGGCGACGCAAGGTTAATTCGGAGAGCGCTGAATTCTTTCGCCTCCAAGGCGTTTCCTCCTATGCGCTAAGACAATAAAGAAACACAATACGAGGATGTTCTTGACTTATGGACTGTGGGACAATACAGGTTTGAGCTTGAGACAACAAAACGGCGGTTGAAGTCCTTACTTCAACGCCGTGTGGGTTGTTGTTCTGAAGCGCAAATAGTTGACCATAGGTAGTGTTTAGTATACCACCCTGCGCTTACTTGTCAAGCAGATCAGTTGGGGAATTTCGTCTGTTTTGTCCCGCACATCATATCGAGAAACGCTTTTTCTGTCAAGACGGCACGTTGACCCCTCCGGGAGACACATTTTTGATGTTCGCCCGCAGGTAGGCTTCCATAAACTCGTTCAGCCGCCCATCCAGCACAGCGCCGCTGTTACCTGTTTCATGATCGGTGCGATGATCCTTCACCATCTGATAGGGATGCAGCACGTAAGACCGAATCTGATTGCCCCACCCTGCGTCAACGTTCTCACCCTTGAGCATCGCCAGTTCGGCTTCCTGCTTCTTGCGCTCCATCTCGAACAGACGCGCTTTCAGGATTTGCAGGGCACGCTCGCGGTTCTGCATCTGGCTGCGCTGGTTCTGGCACTGCACCACAATCCCGGTCGGCAGATGTGTCATACGCACCGCCGTATCGTTCTTCTGCACGTTCTGCCCGCCTGCCCCGCTGGAGCGATAGGTATCAATGCGCAGGTCTTTTTCGTTGATCTCGATGTTGATGTCACCCTGAATATCCGGCCACAGTTCGACCTTTGCAAAGGACGTATGGCGGCGGCTGGACGCATCAAACGGGCTGATGCGGACCAGACGATGCACCCCCTGCTCGCTCCGCAGCCAGCCATAGGCGTAATCGCCCTGGATGCTCATGGTCACACTCTTGATGCCCGCCTCTTCCCCGTCGCTGCGTTCGATGATCTCGACCTTGTAACCGTTTTCCTCTGCCCAGCGCAGATACATTCGTTCGAGAATGAGCGCCCAGTCCTGTGCTTCTGTGCCCCCTGCCCCGGCATGAATGGCGAAGATGGCATTTTCGCTGTCATAGACTCCGCTGAGCATCGCTCGCAATGACATCTTCTCAACCTGCGCGGTCAGCACCCGAACTTCTTCATCCAGTTCACCCGCCAGTTCGGAGTCATCCAGCTCGGCCAGTTCGAGCGCATCATGGATGCGGTTCTGGATACTGAGCCAGGGGTCGATCTCCGCCTTTAGTTTGGAAAGCGCCTGCATCGTTTTCTGGGCGGCTTCTGGATTGCTCCAGAACTCAGCCTCCGTTGAATGGCGTTCTAGCTCTTCCGCCTTACGGGCCTTGTCCACAATGTTCAGCCGGGTGGAAAGCGCTTCGATTTCATCCTTTAAGGATGCCAGGGTATCGGTTTGATTGCTCATCGGCCTGTATCCTGTCTAATTACCCCGTGATGATTATTTCCTGATTCTAAAGCAAAACCACCCGCAAAGACCTCAACAGTCGATGGGGCGGTCAGAAATTCCGCTGTGGATGCAGCGGTCAGATAGCAAATTCAGTTCGAGTGATTGCGCAGCGTGCGGGAGATAATGTCTTCCTGCTGGGAACGGTACTTGCGCTTGTCCCGCTTGTCGCGGCGGTCACGACGCTGCGAACGGAAGTCCTCTTCTTCGTAGAAATCCGGTTCGTCTTCGCGGCTGCGCAGTGCCTTGCGCAGTGCCATCGCCATTGCGGTCGGTGCTTCTTCTTCTTCTTCTGGTTCGATCTGCCCGACAGGTTCCTGACGCTGCTTCATACTTAAGTCGATCTGAACCTGCTTTTTCTTACGGCTGACTTTAATCACCCGCACACTGACTTCCTGGCCGATCTTCACGATGTCCGAAGGTGACTTGACGTAGCCTTCAGCCAGTTCAGACACATGCACCATACCAGGGCGTTCCGCGCCGATATCGACGAAGACGCCATAAGGCTCGATGCGCACAACCTTTCCGGTCAGCACATCCTCTTCCTTGATATCATCTGCTGCCACAGCGGGCGGCTCCACCAGCGAGTGCGCGATGCGGTTGGCTTCCTTGTCCACCTTCATCACGTAGACCGTGACCTGGTCACCGACCTTGACCACATCTTCCACATTACGCACAGGTTTCCCCAACTGCGAAATATGCAGCAGGCCGTCCTGCTTGATGCCAATATCGACAAAGGCACCGTATAACTCAATACGCTTTACTGTACCCGTCAGTGCCATCGCCGGCCGAAGATCGTCGATTGAACTGGGGGCAGCAGTCGTTACTTCTTCACTCATTGCCCTTTTTCCTCACTCCCTATAGATTCATGCCGACGAAGGCCGGCGGTTCAATTGCCTCAGTTTTCGGGAAGCGGCGTCAGCGTAATGCTCGGCGTCACTTCAAACTCACTATCCATATAATCGGCGTAGGACTGATACCCTTCCCACACATGAAGGCTGCTGGCATTCAGCAGAAGTTCCATGCGTGTCTCCGCGAAATACCCAAAACCGATTACTTCGCTGGCGGCGCTCAACGCACCCGTTTCACCCTCGACAAATGCATAAATCAACATGCGTAAGTCCGGGTAAAACAGGCTGAAGACTGCCTGATCCTGCGAGAAGGGTTCACCGATGACATATTCCGGTTCGCCCCACTTCTCAATCACCTGCCCCAGCGTAGCCTGAGGTGCAGTTTGCAGAATCACGATCTCCACCGTATCACCATCTTCGGTATACATCTGGCAGCAGCCATCGCCATCCTGGGGTGCCCAGACGGCAGCAATGATGGAACTGTTTTCGTCCGCTTCGGTACGCAGTTCAGCCAGCGATGGGTCATCTTCGATAATCGTTAGCGCCTCGCTCCACGACGTTTCCCCGGGGGTGATCCCGCGCCAGCAAGGGGGGCCGCACGGGTCTTCTGTCAAATAGCTTGTATCTTGGAGAAAGTTTTCGTTGCGAAGTTGTGGCGCGGGACCACAGGCTGCCAGCAGGAGTGCCAGCCCCATTGCAACCGCCAGGAGGCGAAAATTCATCAAAGTAACGCTTTCGTTCGATTCAGTCGTCTTGCGCAGTAGACATAAAGCAACCGGGTGAAATGTTCACCCGGCGCATCGTTAAGCATTGGTTTGTAGTATAGCGGAAACAGGGAGCCTTTTCCAGACTCGTTTCTGAATGTTCCTAGAGACGAATCATGCTTATGGTGCGTCCACCCGAAGCAGCAGATTATAAGCGCCCGTTGTCCCACCAAAATTGACACCGAAGCGGGTTGCAATAACGGTGTACGTGCCTTCTTCCGTCAGCAGGATATCGGCGATGAGTGAATCAGTTGATTCATTCGAGTCATCGTTCGCGGCGATCTCAATGCCACTGGGGCCGATCAGGTAAAGCAGCGTATCCAGGTTGCCGCTTGTCGTCCCCATGCTGACCGTCACCACATCCCCTGCTTGCCCATCGAAGGTGTATAGGTCGAAGGTATTCTCGGTCGTGATTGTGCCTGTGACGCGCTGCTCTGGCGTGATACTCACTGCCGATGCCAACTGATCCTGATAGGCGATGGTGGAGCTGTCGCCGATCAGACCACCATCGGTGAAGACGGTTTCACCCGCTGTATCCAGAATGTTGAAGCTGGTCAGGTAGCGCTGTCCCAGCGTTAGCGTACCAGATTGCGTAAAGACCAGTTGGCCTAAGACCGAGACATACAGGTTGAACTGAACCGGAGTTGGGTCGTTGCATTCACTGCGGTGGAGCACATCAACCTCATAGGACCCAATGCGCAGCAACCCCTGCGGCCAGTAGATGTAAGAAACAGGAATTGGCGTCGTGGCAAGGTTGCAGTTCAGGTTGCCGACGGCCTGCAAGCGCCCGCCCGTCGGTGAGGTGGGTTCGTCGTTAAAGACTGAGTTGAGTGCCGGGTCGCGTACCAGCAGGCGCAGATCGGCTGCCGTATTCCACGTCAGGGTAATCTGAATATCACCCTGTGGCAGTGCCAGATCAACAACCTGCTGTGGCAGCACGAGGTTTGACTGTCCCGATACCAGCAGGTTATATGTGCCTTCCGTACCACCCACCAGCTTGCCATAGCGTGTAACAACGATGGTGTAAGTATCGGTGGCGGGCAGCAGAAGCAAATTGATAGCTGAGTTAGTATTCACTGCAACTTCAACGTCGTCGTTGCCGTCCACGACATTTCCAGCCGAGTCCAGCACCAGCAGCAGGGTATCCAGACTGCCTGTTTCCCGGCTGACTGATACGGAAATTGTATCTCCAGACGTACCATTGTAACGGTAGGTCTGATAGGCCTGTTCGCTCGTAATCACACCACGAACCGGAGTTTCAAGCGTAAGGGGCTGTGCCTCCTGCTCCAATAGATCAGCCACCGGCACATCGAGCACACGGGTGTCAATATAGGGGCCGCCCTCGCGCAGTTGCGCTGTGCCGTCTTCACTCAGGTCAAAGCTGGTGATGAAAACACTGTCCGTACCGGGCAGAGGCGGGGCAACGTTTCCGGTTACCGTAGGGAGTGCCACACCATCTACTGTAACATCCAGGCTGAAATCAACCGGAGTGCTCCCGACGCACGCCTGACGATAATAGACAAGGATTTCATAGCTTCCTGTGACTACGGGGCCAGTCGGCCATGATGCCGTTTCAACGTTGTCTGTCGCGGTGACGACTTCACACAGTCCGTTGACATCGAAGCCGAACGTGCCGCCATTGGTTGTCGTGCGCGAATCCCAGAAGAGGGTTTCGCCGGATGGATCGCGCACCTGCAGATTAAGATCATCACTGCTGTTCCAGCGCAGATTTATTTCGATTCCACCATTGGAAAGGATGGTCTGCCCGATACTGAACGTCTCTGGTGTCACGGCGGCAGGGGTCGGTGTCACCGCGACGGTTGCCTCGGCTGTCACCTCGGGTTGCGTCGTGGCTTCGGGTTGGGCCGTCGTTTCAGCGTCTTCGGTCGGTTCCAGCGGTTCCGTCTGGCCGCCCTGTGCACCGCTTTGCGTCGCGGGAGTGAGCAGCAGAGTCACCGTGAATTCACCTTCAGCCGAGGACTCCAATCCAGCGGCAATAAACACAGTGACATAATAGGTTCCACTGGCAGGAAGTTCAGTTCCCGGAATTACCGCCTGACCTGAATCCAGCGTATCTGTGTTCTGTGCGATCACATTGCCTTCGGCGTCTGTCAGCAGAATCGTCAGTGCCATGCCGTCACTGGTGGCTGCTGCCAGTGAGGCACGATCTCCTTCTGATGCCGTGAAGGTATAAATCTGTGCAGGTGTATCAGCATTCAGCGTTCCAATCACCGGAATACCCGACGAGAGAGTTCTGCTGCTCTGTGCCAGCGCCAGCATTCCTACCAGCGCGATCACCCCTACAAGAAAAACCCTGTGCAGGGTTACAGTGCGCCGCGCTTTGATCAGCTTCCTGAGCATCGAAACCTGTCTCCTCAGTTTGTCCATTGAAGTGTTGGGCTAAACCATTGCCCGTTGAAGACTCCTGAATGCAAGTGTAGCCCATTCGCACAGGGCTTGCTATGCGCTTGAGCTACGCTTGCTCTAAAAAAATCTTAACGACCGGGGGGCGTTGCCGGGATTGGGGTCAGCGGAAGGTTGACAGCGGCGGGCTGCTGCGAGGGACTCTGGGCGACATCGATCATCCCCGGTTTAAGCTCGATAAAACTTGTCATCCCTTCGACAACCGTCACCACGCCAGCCAGTCGTTCACCACGATAGTTGGCGATGACTTCATAACGACCAACAGGCACATCTCCAAAAACAAAATTTTCGTTCCAGTTGGGATCAGGATTTACCTGATTGATCGTGTCATCGAAGATATAGGTCGTCGTGGCAGCTTGGAGCAGAGTCGTTGCGACGTTGCGCAGGGTGATGTCGTAATCGTCGAGGAACTCCCCGTTCTCGTCGATCAAACGCCCTGCAACCGTGCCATGCCCGACATAAGGCACCATCCACAGCAGGGGGTTGTAGGTGTCACCGTAAAGCGGGATCCCCTCGGCAGCACTCGTCAGGCGAATCTCAAAATGCACATGCGGCCCGGTCACCTGCCCGGTATTGCCATTAATGCCAATGGCCTGCCCTGTCTCGATGCGCTCCCCTGTTTCCACCACTGCTTCCTGCAAGTGTGCATACAGTGTGAACAAGCGGTACGACACACCATTATTCATCCAGCCGTAATCGTGCTCGATGACGACCACATTGCCATAGCTGAAGGTATTCTGGAAATAGGGATCTTCGGGCGATGAGGCAAAGATCACCGTCCCGGAAAGTCCGGCACGAATGGGCAGCCCAATCGGGTTGGAGATATCGATTCCATGATGGACACGCAGGGGGTTATCCTCCTGCTGCCCGTCCGAACCATAGGCATAATAGGTGATGCCATAGTTCTGCGCGTTGGAGTCCACCGGACGGATGAAGAAATAGTGGTCGCGTCCCTGTGGATCACGATTGAGAGGCGGCAGCAGTGGGGGCGGCTGCCACGTCAGGTTCGGCGTAGGAACGGTCTGAACCGTCGCCGGAATTTCGGTAACCGGCCCTACGCTGAAGGCCGGATTCCCACCCGGCGTAATTGGCAGAGTCGGCACAGATGCGATTACGCCGGGCTGAATGGTGCTGTTCTGTGCACTCAGTTCAGAGGCAGAGAGTGGCGTTATCGTCGGCACCTGAGCCACAGGCAGCGTTGGCGGAACATAAGGCTGTGTTGGAATGGCGATGGTCGGCGCGAGGGTGCTTTCGTCGCCAAGATCGCGCAGGACATCCTGCCAGGGATTTTCCTGTGCGGTTGGCGCGAGCTGCGTTGGAATAATCGCTCGCAGGGGTGCGCCCTCGTCAGAATTGCGCAGCAGCAGAAAACCAAAGCCGCCCAGGATGAGCACGAGCACCAGCGCCGTCGGAATCCCGTTTGAGCGCCCTGTCCCCCGCGATGAACGTCCGCGATTGGTCATAATTTATTGTCCCCCGGGCGTTGTCGTAGGTATAAGAGTCGCAGGCGCGGGAGTATTGGCTGGGCGGAAATTGACCAACTGCCCTTCCGGGTACAGTTCGCGCATGGCCGCATACCATGTAAGACTGTCGGGTTTGTAAAACAGCCAGTAGTTCCGTGCCCCTGCGTTGGCGCGCCAGCCCTGTCCGGCAGGCATCCGCTGCCAGCCGTAGTCCTCAGCGAGTTGGGTCAAATCAATATAATAGCCCGCCGGGATTTGGGGCTGTAAACGCCCACCCGCGTCATACGCCTCGACATCGCCCTGTGCGCTGGTCACAAACTGCCAGGGTGCGCGGCGCAACGGTTCGCCCAACTGCCCGGACTGCGCATCTTCTGAAACACGCACATACACGCGCCAGTAGGTTTGCAGATCCGTATCCTCGCGCACCAGTTCTACCGGCACAGGGAAACCACCCAGAATCAGATTGCGGTTGAAGGCGAAGGCGCGTCCGGTCTTGAGCCACGTCTGCACATCTTCCCCCGGCTGGGGGCGGGCGTTAATATCGACCATCGCCGCTTCTAACTGTCCCAGAAAGTCGAGGCCTGCTTCGGCATTTACCCGTTCCCGAAGTGCATCATAGGCATCATTGACGCGCTCACTCAGATAGGCCACTTCTGGCCCGGTAACATTGCTGAGCGCTTGCAGGACATACGGGGGGTCGCCATCCGGTTCGAAGACGAATTCATCGTAAAGCGGCTCATCAATGCCGAGTGGAAGCCCGCCGGAATTCACCAGTGATGCCGGAAGGGGTGCGGCAGCCCAGACAGGCGCCGCAGCCGGAAGCGGTACAGCCGTAATGGGCGTTGCGACGCCTTCGCTGTTATAAGGCTCAACGATAAACTGCGTCCCCTCAAGCGAATCGACCGCAAACACGAGGCTGTTTCCGTCCGGTGACCAGGATGGCATCCGGCCACGACGGAAGACCTGTGCCGGCGTTTGCGGCTGATCGGCAGGCTTGATAAAGACCTTTTCAATGCCAGCATCGACCGCGCTGTAGGCAACGAGATTGCCATCGGGACTCCATGCCGCATAATCTTCATGTCGGTCGGGAGTATTGGTCAGGTTGGTCGCTTCCAGGGTATCCAGCGAAAACACATAGATTTCCTGATTACCATCCTGCCAGGACGTGTACGCGATTCGGCGGCCTTCCGGCGACCAGGCAGGCGAGAACTCCGGCGCGGCAGACAACGAGGGCAGCGGGCGCGGTGTGATCGACCCATCAAGGCTCATGATGTAAATATCGAGATTGTTCCCCTGATAGCTTTCATACGCCAGCAGCAGCCCATCAGGACTCCACACTGGCCCGGCCTGAAAGGAAAGATCATAGGTCATGCGCTGCGGTTCCCCGCCGCTAATGTCCGTGATGTAGACTTCCCAGTTGCCACGCCGGTTGGCAGCATAATCCCAGTTCGAGGCGAAGGCCAACCGCTGTCCATCCGGTGACCATGCCGGATCGCGCTCATCTCCGGGGCTGTTGGTGAGTCGTAAAGGCGCTGCTCCACCGACTGACACAACCCAGATGTCCTGCTGGGCGCGTTCACGAGCGGTGAATGCCAGACTCCCTCGTACCTGTAGCACTGAAGGGAGAATGGTCGCTGTGGGTACGGGTGATGCTAACAGCACCTCATTGGGCAGCGTGGGCGCAGCGGTCGGCCCAACACTCAGGTTCAGACCTTCTTCACCCAGGCTTGCAACCGCCATCGGCGTCTCCGATGGTCTGGACGTTGCCCAGATGACCACGGCAACCAGCCCGGCCAGCGCTACCACCACCAGTGCGCTTAACGCCCGGTTCTGTGCGCGAAGCGGGTCTTCTGCGATAGCGACATCAACCATTTCCTCGCGAGCGGCACGACGTGCCATCGAGTCATTCAGCACGCCCTGTGCACTTCGGGCGGCCTTGCTGCCAGCACGTGCCCCTGCCCGTGTGCCTCTAGTGGTTGCAACACCAAACAGACCAAAAATCAGTGCCAGCAATCGACCGAGAATTCCACCAATAAAGCGAAGAATTCCCCACAGGAGGCCGAAGATCGCTGCAAAAACTCCGACGATGACGCCGATGCCCCTGCCCAGAACACCGCCACCTGTTCCCAGCAGCAGATGCGCTCCATCCAGCAAAAGGCCGGTTACACCTGTGACACTTTTCAGAATGACCAGACCGAAACGATCTGATAAACGGTAAGCCCGTAATAACATGCGCAATCCTTTATTCGTTGCTCACCGATTTTACAGACAAACCTCCGTCTGAGCAATCACGGCAGGGGTGGGCTGGTTGGGAAGTTCATACAAAACGGCCAGCGAAAAAATACACTTCACGCTATGCTTACATCCAATACATGGCTGAAGTCCCAGGAGCACTCTGTTATGGTACGTGGTGGAACTATTTTCCGTGGCGTATTTCTTGTTGTGGCGTCCGCTTTGCTGTCGATTCCAGTATGGGGACAGGAAGCAGGCGTAACCCATGTCGTCCAGCCTGGAGAGAATCTTTACCGTATTGCCCTGCGCTATGGGGTGGATATGAATTCGCTGGCGCAGGCCAATGGCATCACCAATATGGCGCAGATTTATGCAGGTCAGCAGCTTGTGATTCCCGGCCTGGCTGCCCCGACCGAAGGGGATGGCGCGGTCATAGAAAACCCACTGATCGCTGGGACGCCCACAACCCATGTCATCCAACCCGGCGAGACACTCACCCACATCGCCAACCGCTACGGCATTACAGTGGAGCAGCTTCTCCAGTCCAACAACATCACCAATCCCAACCGCATCCGGCGTGGTGACACGCTGACCGTGTGGACGGTTGAATCGGTGAATGCGCCGCTGACAGAAACCGAAGCTTCGGTGAACCAGGACACCGCCGGAACAACACCCGAAACGGTAGCGGGAGCGCCCCCAACCTCAGATATTGTTTATGTGGTGCAGCCGGGTGAACATCTCGCGCAGATTGCCCAGCGCTACGGCCTGAACTGGACGACGATTGCAGCGGTGAATGGAATCACCAATCCCAATCAGCTTTACGCAGGTCAATCACTGGTGATTCCTGGCGTCAACGCGCATGGAGGCGTCGAGGATTTGGGGGTGATTCAGCCTGTCGTCAGCGGGCCCGGTGCGACGATTACCGTCGGCAAACAGATCGTGGTCGATCTGAGCGACTCGCGTGCTTACGCCTATGAGAATGGTGTACTGGTCTACAATGCGTTGGCTTCAACCGGGCTTCCCGCGACCCCAACCGTCGTCGGTGAGTTCTCGGTTTACATCAAATATCGCTCCCAGACCATGAGCGGGCCGGGCTATTACCTGCCGGGGGTCGAATGGGTGATGTACTTCTATCAGGGATACGGATTGCACGGCACCTACTGGCACAATAACTTCGGTCAGCCAATGAGTCACGGCTGTGTGAATCTGGCAAATTCAGATGCACAATGGTTTTATAACTGGGCAGAGGTAGGGACGCCGGTGCGTGTGCAGTATTAAACGACAGCGGGGCAGGCCTTCCCTGCCCTATCTGTATGCTTTACCACTTTCGTAGCCTACCACGTTCGTAATCTAATCCAGACCGCTTTCGATCATCACCTCGGCATCCTGTTTACGGCGGGGAGCGGTGCTTGCCAGCATCACCCCGCCGAGGATCGCCGCACTGCCGACAAGTTGCAGGGGCCCCGGCTGCTCGTGGAAGACGAAGAACGCCAGCACCGCACCGACCACAATCGCCACCTGCGATGAGACACTGATCCATGTCGGGGAAAGGTAGCCAAGCGCGAAACTCAAGGCAGAATGCCCGATCAACTGCGGAAAAATCGTCAGCAGCACCAACCAGAAATAGCCATCGAGCGTATGGCCTGTGACCTGCGTTTTCGTAACGAGCATCACGAACGAACAGAACACACAACCAATTGCATAAATCACCCAGATACATGGGATAATCGTCAGACGTTTTCGGGCTGCCCGCCCCACCAGCATATACACCGCCCCTGCGCCTGCTCCCGCAATCGCAAGCAGACTACCCAGCAGCGGGTTTACACCGACCTGCATCTCTGAACCATTGCCAACGGCCACGAGCGCCGCACCAATCACAGCGCACAGCACACCACCCTGCACAATTCGGCCTGGACTGGTCTTGAAAAATACACGCTCCAACAGCACCACCCACAGCGGCCCCACTGAATTCAGAACGCTGGCAATCATCACGCTCGTATATTCGAGGGCGGCGATCACCATCACGAAGTGAACCCCCAGCCAGAAGCCCGATGCAATGAGCAAAAACCAATCGCTTCGGCTCAGCCGTTTGAATTCCGGCAGATGACGCTGCACCACCATTGGCGTCAGCACCAGGGTCGCCAGTCCCAGACGACCAGCCGCGATCAGGAAAGATGATAAACCTTCCTGTTGTGCGAAGCGGGTAAAAATGCCCGAAATCGACCACGCGATGATGGCCGCCACCATTCCAAAATAGGCGATGCGCACGCCTCTGTCTTCATGTGTAACTGAAAGTGTTCCGGTTGCCAACCTTATTCCTCGGATTTCTGTTGAAAATTTGCCTGAAACAGTGTCGCCGTCAGGACACCGACCAGAATAATGATGCTGCCCAAAAGCTGGGTCCGGGTCGGGATTTCCGCAAAGACCAGCAGCGCAATGATCGCACTGCCAATCGGTTCCGCCATAGACACGATACTGACCATCGTTGCCGGTAAATACGCCAGGGCATAGTTGTAGGAGGTATGGCCGATCAGTTGTGGAAAAACAGCCAGCCCAATCATCAGGAGATAGGCGCCGGGCGAATAGCCAGCCAGCGGAATTCCGCGCAGCGCAACGATACACAGCAAGGCGATTGCCGCCGTCCCATACACCATCCAGATATAGGGCGTAAGCGCAAGGCTCGGGCGTACTCGTCTCCCCGCGATCAGATAAACAGCGACCGTGACTGCTCCGGCCAGTGATAATGCACCGCCAATCCATGTGCTGCGGTCGTTTGCACTGGCGCTGCTTTCACTGCCACCGAGTCCAATCATGACCCCGCCTGCAAATGCAATCACCAGACCCAACACTACATAGCGCGTCATTTTCGCCCGAAGCACCAGCACTTCCAGCAAGGCGACCCAAATCGGCGTCGTCGTGACCAGGACGACACTAATCAGCACGGATGTGTATTCCAGCGATGTGACCCACGTTGCAAAATGCAGCGCCAGAAAGATGCCCGCCACCACGACCAGCAGCAGATCAAAACGGGACAACGACCTGATCTGCTGGCGATGGCGTGTGTTTGTAAGGACGAAGGGGGTCAGCGCCAGCGAAGCAAGGGTAAGGCGTGAAGCCGCTATCAGTAGTGAGGGAACGCCTTCCGCCTGAGCAAGCCGAATAAAAATCGCCGCCATCGACACTGCCAGCAGGCCAACGGCAAGAAAAAGATAAGCGAACGCGGCATGGCGCTCAGCGCGGATAGCGGTCGTCTGAGTCATCTTGGTCCCTGCTGATGTCGTTATTGTAATAGGAGCAGTGTAAGGATGGATATAACCACTGGGAATCGGTATGAGACAAGCTTTTTAACCGTCTTCTCAGCATTTGTCCGATTGTGTTAGCCGTTTTCTTATGTGCCATAGGCTACAATCACAGAAATACTTTTCCTAGCAAGTCTGAACGACCACAAGGAGAACCTCATGGCTTACGAACTGCCGCCCCTGCCCTATGCGTATGATGCGCTTGAACCCCACATTGATGCCCGCACGATGGAAATTCACCATACCAAGCACCACCAGGCCTACATCACCAATGCCAACAAGGCGCTGGAAGGACACGCCGATCTTGCCGCGCACAGCGTGGAAGACCTGCTTCGCAATTTCAACAACGTCCCCGAAAGCGCCAAAAACGTGCTGCGGAACAATGCAGGGGGGCACGCCAACCATTCGCTGTTCTGGCAGGTTATGGGGCCGGGCGCAGGTGGCGCACCATCGGGTGAACTGGCAGACGCGATCAATGCCAAGTTTGGCAGCTTCGATGAATTCAAGAACCAGTTTAAGGCCGCTGCAACCGGGCGCTTCGGCTCCGGTTGGGCGTGGCTGGTTGTGAGCGCAAACGGTGGTCTGGAAATCATCTCGACGGCCAATCAGGACTCGCCCCTGATGGAAGGCCACACGCCCATCCTCGGCCTTGATGTGTGGGAGCATGCCTATTACCTCAACTATCAGAACCGCCGTCCCGATTATGTGGATAGCTGGTGGAACGTCGTGAACTGGAACAAGGTGGCGGAACTCTACGCGGCAGCGCGTTAAGCGGAAGTCTTTCCTCAGTCTTGATGACAAAAGGCGTCCCAATCAGGGTACGCCTTTTTCATGCCCCTTTCAGGGAGTAAAATCACACCTTTGTATTGCAGTGGGAGCATGTGGCATCCGCTGCCCTTTTCATCAACAGGAGTTCACAAAGATGACCGAATATCGTATTGAAAAAGACTCTTTAGGCGAGGTTCAGGTTCCAGCGAACGCCTACTACGCAGCCCAGACGCAGCGCGCCGTGATGAATTTCCCGGTCAGTGGGATGAAGCCCTACCCTGCTTTCGTGTGGAGCATGGTCATGATTAAGCGGGCAGCGGCGGAAGTGCACAAAGACCTCGGTCTGCTGGACGCAAAACTGGCTGATGCGATTATGCAGGCGGCTGATGAAATCCTCGCCGGGCAGCATATGGATCAGTTCGTGGTTGATCCGTTCCAGGCAGGCGCGGGCACCTCGCACAATATGAATTCCAATGAAGTCATCGCTAACCGCGCCAACGAAATCCTCGGCTATAAGCTGGACGACAAGAATAAGCCTGTCAATCCCAACGACCATGTGAACATGGCGCAGAGCACGAACGATACCATCCCGACCGCAATTCGTCTCGGTGCGCTCTGGCGGGTGGATGAACTCGTTGCCACTTTGCAGCGCCTTGCGGATGTGTTTAAAGCAAAAGCCGTCGAGTGGGACGACATTGTGAAAAGTGGTCGCACCCATTTGCAGGATGCCGTACCTGTTCGGCTTGGGCAGGAAGTGGGCGCATGGGCAAAGGCCATCGAGCGCAGTATTGAAAAGATTCAGTTCGCGGCGGAAGGGCTTCGTCGGCTTGGCATCGGCGGTACGGCGACGGGTTCAGCCCTGAATGCACATACCGAGTATCACAGTCGTATGGTGCAGAAGCTCAGCGGCCTGACCGGGTTAACGCTGTACGAGAGCGACGACCTGTTCGAGTCGATGCAGTCGCATCAGGACGCTGTGTTCTTCTCAAGCGCGATCAAGACCGCCGCGCAGGATTTGACCCGCATCGCCAATGACATTCGTCTGCTTTCCAGCGGCCCCACGACGGGTCTGGCTGAACTGACCTGCCCACCCGTGCAGCCGGGTTCGTCCATTATGCCGGGCAAGGTGAACCCGGTGCTGGCCGAAATGCTGAATATGGCGATGTTCCACATTATGGGCAATGACCTGACGGTGATGCTGGCAGGACAGGCCGGGCAGCTCGAACTGAACGTGATGATGCCCATCATCGCGCACAACCTGTTTGAGATGATGCACGTCATGATTGGATCGGTCAATGCCTTTACCGACAAGTGCGCGGTTGGCCTGATCGCCAATCGTGACCAGGCAGAACGCTGGCTGGCAAAGAACCCGATTCTGGTGACGGCGCTCAATCCTATCATCGGCTATCTCAAGGGTGCGGAAGTCGCCAAAAAGTCCCTGGCGGAAAATAAGAGCATTCTGGAAGTGGTGGTTGAACTCGGTTACATGAACGAAGAAGACGCCCGTAAAGCGCTTGACGCACGTCAGATGACCGAAGGCGGCATTCAGGGCATTGCTGCTGGCGGCTGATAGCACCTGTTGATTTTCGTGATGGCGGTTCTTCTCGTGAAAACCGCCATCATTACCCCTGTTAGCCCTCTTTCAAAACATCTAAAGGTTTTTTGACGGTTTGTTTATTGAGACAGATTCCAAGATCGAGTATACTTACGCCGATCATTTTTTTCTCAATCATACTCGTTAGGCGATACGTGAAACGCATTCTCGGCAAATATGAGATTATTGAGCGGTTGGGTCGCGGCGGGATGGCAGAGGTTTACCGCGCCTACCATCCCAACCTTGACCGCTATGTCGCGATCAAAATTCTGCACAAATTTCTCGCGGAAGATGCGGAATTCAAAACACGGTTCGAGCGAGAAGCACAAAACATCGCGCGGTTAAAGCATCCCCATATCGTTCAGGTTTATGACTTCGACTATGACCCAGTAGACGAAAGCTACTACATGGTCATGGAACTGATTGACGGCATCACCCTGAAGGATCGTCTGTTTGAACTCGATCAGGCGGGGAAGAAGATGGGACTGGACGAAGCCCTGCGTATGACGCGGCAGTCCGCCAGCGCCCTCTCCTACGCACATCGTGCGGGGATGATTCACCGGGATGTGAAGCCCGGCAATCTGATGCTGGATAAGCACGAAGACAATCGTGTCGTTCTGACAGACTTTGGGATTGCCAAGATTGTCAGCGGGTCACAGTTCACCGTCACTGGGGGATTGATCGGCACACCCGCCTATATGGCACCTGAACAGGGAATGGGCGAAACCGGGGATGAGCGTTCCGATCTCTACTCTCTGGGAATTATCTTCTATCAGATGCTCACGGGCGAACTGCCCTACGACGCGGATACCCCGCTGGCGCTTGTGCTCAAGCACGTCAACGAGGCTATTCCATCCGTCCACATGATTAACCCCGAACTGCCCTTGCAGGTCGACGACATTATCGAACGTCTGATGGCGAAGAACCCGGAACAGCGCTATCAGAACGCCACAGAACTGATCGAAGACATCGACGCTTTCGAGGAAGACCTGAAATCCGGTCAGGTTCGGCCCATTTCGTCGCTCCCGCCTGTGGTTGCGCTTCCGCCACTCAATCCACGTGGCGTAAAGGTGACTGGTGATCCTGACCGTCCCACCGTTCGCCTTCCCTCGACTGACTCCGAACCCTCGCGCCCGCGCCTGAAACCCATTCCAGCAGCGCCGGAAAACGCTCGACGCGGCGCGAACTGGCCGCTGCTCCTGCTGTTAACACTGCTCTTTATCGGCCTGTTGAGCGGAGGGTATGTTTTCGGCACTCGTCAGGGAATTATCACCCCCATTGGCTTTGAGCCAAGCGATACACCGACCGCGACTGCGACGGCCACACCTACCCCGACGAGTACAGCCATCCCGACTTCAACGCCAACAAACACACCAACCGCGACGGTGACAGCAACAGCGACGGTGACGGAAACACCAACCCCCAGCCTGACTTTAACGTCCACCCTCACTGCAACATCGACAGAAGTGCCCACCGCAACGGTTCCTGCCCCAACGGAAACAACGACGGCTGTAGTAGCAGTCACAGCCAACCAGACGGCAACACGGGATGCGCAGCTCACCGCGACCTACGAGGCCTGCACCTTTGACTACGCCATTATCGAGCAGGACCCCGAAGAGGGCGAAGACGGACCGGAAATTACGACGAACACCGCTTATACCCGTACCATCACCCTGCTCAATACGGGGACGTGTGAGTGGGCACGGAATACATCCCTGACGTTTGTCGTCGGGAGCGGCGAGGATTTTGACGCCGGCCCGCGCATTTTCATAAGAGAAGTGGTGCCTGTCGGCGGTGAGGTACAGGTTGTTTTCGAGGGACGCACCCCCTCTGCGGGGCGGATTGAAGGCGGGCGTTTAGCGCCAGTGGGTGGAGAGTGGCAGCTTTATACGCCCGATCAGCGCCTGATTGGGGAACCCTTCCCGATCAGCGTTCTGGTTTTCGCAGGCAGTTAACAGAGGCCTATTGAATATGCAGCGCGACGATGCCATTGCCATTGTCAACGAATTTACAAGCAGCGAGTCGCTGAAGCGTCACATGCTGTCTGTCGAAGCGGCGATGCGCGCCTACGCTTCACGCTTTCAGGGTGAACCAGAGGAGTGGGGCATTACGGGACTTCTGCACGATTTTGATTATGAGCGCTACCCGGATGTTGCGGTTGAAGGGCATCCTGTGGTTGGGTCTAAAATTCTGCGTGAACGCGGCGTGCCTGAACCAATCATCAAAGCGATTCTGTCCCATGCAGAACACATCACCGGGGTGAAACCGGAAACGCCGATGGAAAAAACCCTTGTGGCGGTTGATGAGCTGACGGGCTTCCTCACAGCAGTTGCGCTGGTTCGCCCCAACAAAAGCATTCTGGATGTTGAGTTAAAGTCGGTCAAGAAGAAGTGGAAAGACCGTGCCTTTGCTGCCCCGGTCAACCGTGAAGAAATTGAACATGCTGCGGCAGCACTCGGCGTCCCGTTGGATGAACATATCCAGATTGTGCTGGACGCCATGAAGCAGAATGCCGATGTCCTGGGGTTAAGGGGCGAGGGATAGAGGCACGGTCGCCCGCGCCTCCCTTTCCATTAGCGTTCTGGCAATCGGTCAAGCGGCAGCGGTGAAATCGCTTTTGACCGCTTGCCGATCTCCTGTCGTTCGACCACCTGCACGACTTCGGGGTCAGCGATAACCTTACCACCACGCACCGTCGCACCAATCACCAGTGCCGCGCTCACCAACACCATGTTCTTAATGATGTACTGCCCTTCCAGCGTCGGAGCATAGGGAAAGCGCGTAAACACCTCGCCGGGGAACAGCACGATAGGCGTCACGGTGCCGAGCATCTGCACGAACAGCAGCAGCAGCGTAATGCGCATATACTTTCCCGTGATCAGTCCCAGACCGATCAGACACTCCCAGGCCGCCAGCACCGGAATTGACAGGCTCGGCTGCACAAGGCCGAAGGTCAGCGTCTCGATAGTGCGGGAGGCTAAATCCTGTGCTGGGCTTAAACCGGGGAAGAACTTCAAGACACCGAACCACAGGAACACAATCCCCAGGCTGATCCGCAGCAGCAGAACGCCGTACTTTGCCATCCAGTTTGTCAGCGCTCTATCGATTTGAGTAAACCATTGAGTGAAGCGTTGCATGTTTCAGGCAACCTCCTGATTTTGCTTACTTGTATCAGGATAATTGTACCAAATTTCACAAGAATAATAGATGAGGAACTGAGGAATATCGTGGGACGAGGGCGCAAAAGTGCGCCCTCATTTCAGTCGGAGAGGGAAAAACCCTGATAGTCGCTTGCACCCGGCCAGATTTCAAACACCGGAAGTTCATCGGGCAGCGTTACGGGTTGGAGCAGTGTCGCCAGCGTACCGTCGCGGGCAATCTCCTGAAGGGTGTATTCGACCAGCAGACGGAAATCCAGATCATTGCGCGGCACTGCCAGCGCGACCGTGTTCTGACTGTACCAGCGATCCGTGATTTGAAGATCATTGGGATACTGCTCAAGATGCGGGATAAGCTGGAGAATATCCGCAAAGGCCACATCGGCGTTGAGTTCTTCGAGGATCGCCAGCGCAAAATCGGATTCGCGCGTCTGATAAGGGGAAACAGCGCCATCAGCCTGCTCACGCATGCGCGTTACTGCACTCGCATCGTCAATATCGGTGGCGACCACCCGCCCTGCCCGCAGCCCCAGAAAATCCTCCTGTTCGTTGGCTTTTGCCATCAGGCGATCCCCGCGCAGCAGGTAAAAGGTTGTGAAATCGACCTGCCCCACAAAAGTCCAGTCTGGTACAACACCAACCGCAATATCAGCCTGTCCGGCAGCGACCGCTTCAATCGCGTTTGTGGCCGTGTTTGGCAGGTATTCGACCGTCACCCCCCAGCGCCTTGCCATCTCATCCATCAGTGCCCGGTTCAGGGTTTCGAGACGGCGCACACTTTCCGGCACCTCCGTGTTTTCCGCCGTCAGCCCCAGTAAACCCGCCACCCGGACAACAGAGGTGCTCTGCAAACGTGGGATCACATACTGCGGCGGATACGTCAGCGCGGTTGGAAACTGGGAAGGCACAGGCGCTTGTTCACCCACGTTGCGCCAGGGACGAATCGCCTCAAAGGGAACTCCCGGAAAATGCACCTGATAAATCTCCGTCATGCGTCCGGTTGTCGTCAGGTACTGCAGGGTGCGGTTGACGAGATCACGCATACTGGTATCCTGCCTGTGGACGGCAATCGCGCGCGGTTCCAACTGCACAGGTTCATCCAGAATACGGAATGCGTCCGGACGGGCAGCGGAGATATAACGCAAGCGGCCTTCCTGGTCGATCACCCCATCGACTGTACCAGCGGCCAGCGCCACATAAGCACGGTCAAGTGTGAGGAAGGTTTGCAAATTAGCCGAGATACCATTGCGCAGAAGCCAGTCTGTTGCAGCGGCCTCGGCGGGCGTTGCGACGACGACACCAAGATTCCGTCCCGCGAGTTCGGCGGGCTGCGTGGCAGGATCATCTGACCGCACCAGTACTCCCTGCTCACCCATGTGATAGGTCTGGGTAAATTCGACCAGCGCATCAAGCTCTCGCCTATGTGGAAGCGCTGCCATGACCATGTCAACCGACCCGTTGCGAAGCAGTGCCGCCGTCGCTTCGATATTGCGCGTTACCTGGACAAATTCAATCTCCACACCCCAGGCATCCTTGAGGCTGTTGGCGACATCGGCATCAAAGCCAGAAACGACCCCGCGCACATTCAACTCGGCGAAGGGCGGTGCATTGTAGAGAATACCGACTCGTACTCTCCCATCTCGCTGAATCCGTGCTACAGCCGACTCCATTGCCAGCATTTCCTGCTCACCGGATGGCACTGTTGGCACCGGGGTCGGGCGCACCAGCGTCGGCGCAGGTGGCACAACATCCTGCCCTGTACCGGGAAATGCAAAAATGGCCGCGAAAAAGCTCAGGCCACAGACAACAAGAAAGGGCAAATATCGCTTTGCCCCGGTTAGCTTCCTATGCACTTTATCCATCCCTCGCTGCTCATGGGTGTCAATGGCGGTACAGCCCGTGCTGCGCAATATAGGCCAGTACGGACTCTGGCACCATATAGCGCACACTTTTGCCGTGCGTCAGTCGGTCGACAATATCGGTCGAAGAAAACTCGACCAGGGGAGAATTCAGAATCAGGGTATGATCTGCCAGTCCGGGAATAGCATTTTCGTGCATATCGGGGCGCAGATCATAACCATCTTTTCCCGGACGGCGCATCACCGCCACCGCAAGCTGTGCCTCGGCAAATAGCTCCTGAGGCCGCTCCCAATTGGGAAGATCGCGGAAAACATCGCCGCCCATGATAAAAAAAAGCTGGGCGTCCGGATACTTTTCCCGAATGATTTTCATCGTGTCAATCGTATAGTGCGGGCCTGGACGGTCGATTTCCACCCGCGACAGCTCAAAATAGGGAATATCATCCAGCGCGATTTTCAGCATCGCGACGCGATGTTCCACAGGCGTTCGGGTGGTGTCCTTATGAGGCGGAATCCCGGCGGGCACAAACAGCACTTTGGTCAGTCGGAGTTCTTCGTAAGCGTGCTGTCCCAGGATAAGGTGGGCGTGGTGTGGGGGGTCGAAAGTACCGCCCAGAATTCCAATCCGCTGCTGCATGACGGCCTCATTTTTCAGTTGTGGCGGATTATTCCGACCATTCAAGCTCAAAATCGCCAATATAAACGGTATCGCCCACGCGCACACCCGCTTCTTCCAGTGCGGCAGTGATCCCCAGTGTTTCAAGAATCTGCTGGAAGCGCATCACAGCGTCGTCATAGTCCCAGTAGGTCATCGCTGCCGCACGTTCGATACGCTTGCCGGTGACGTGGAAGCTGCCATCATCACCGCGTGTGATTTTGAACAAAGCCTCATCAGCCGGCATCTCATACAGCGGCATCTCCGCGACCACTTCGTCAGCAAGTTTTTCCGGCAGGTCAGCCACCAACTGGAATACCCGCTGTACCAGTTCTCTTGTTCCCTGCTGGGTCACAGCAGAAATCGCGATTGGCGTAACACCACGCGCCTTAAGTGCCGCTTCGATCTCCGGCCAGCGTTCCTGTGCTTCGGGCGTATCCATCTTATTCAACACAACCAACTGAGGGCGTTCGCCAAGCTTTTCGTCATAAAGCGCCAGTTCGCTGTTGATCTGGCTGTAATCTGCGAGTGGACTTTCCCCTGCCCCATTGAGCAGATGAATCAAAACACGTGTGCGCTGCACATGCCGCAAAAAGGCATGCCCAAGCCCTACACCCATATGTGCGCCTTCGATTAACCCTGGAATGTCGGCAAAGACAAGATCACGGTCATCGTAAACCACAACACCCAGATTCGGTTCCAAGGTGGTAAAAGGGTAATCCGCGATTTTGGGACGAGCATTGCTGAGGACCGAAAGCAGTGTGGATTTGCCTGCATTCGGAACACCGACGATTCCCACATCAGCAATCAGCTTGAGTTCCAGCTTCAGCCATAGTTCAACACCGGGTTCGCCCTTGTCCGCAACGCGGGGTGCCTGATTGGCGGCAGAAGCAAACCGCGCATTCCCGCGACCGCCCTTCCCGCCCTTCGCCACAACGACCTGATCGTCGGGACGGACAAGATCAGCGATCAGCGCACCTGTTTCGGAATGACGCACGACCGTTCCGGGCGGCACATCAATGACCAGAGCATGTGCGCTGGCGCCCGTCATGTTTGATTGCCCGCCGCGCTTGCCTGCATCTGCGCGGAAGTGCAGACGCTTCTGGAATGGGAGCAGCGTGTTCATCTTCGGATTGACGCGCAGGATCACATCGCCGCCGTTACCCCCATCACCGCCGGAAGGGCCACCACGCGGGACGAATTTTTCACGACGGAAGGCGATCAACCCATCGCCACCATCACCACTGCGGACATAAATTTTGACTTCATCAAATTGCATCTTATGGCTCCTAAGCGCTGTCCTCGGCTGACGCAGCACTCAGAATAGCGGTTACGTACACTGCGTTTCAGGGATGTCTTCTGGTTTTCCAGCACGATACCAAGCAATGGTACGTCGCGCACCTTCCAGAAAAGTGGTCGGGACAAAACCAAGTTCCTGCCGGGCTTTTTCGCTGGAAACGCGCCAGCTATTGTACACGTAAGACCGCAGGTTGATAGGCCAAAAAGGTTCCTGCCGCGTTAACTGCGAGGCTGCTTCCAGAAAGCGAGAGGTTGCAATGCCGAGCCATCCGGGGATACGAGCACGCGGCCAGGGGAGGCGCGCTTCCCGGCAGATAATGTCGAACGCTTCTTTATGTGAAATCCAATCGCCGCAGATGTTGTAGACTTCGCCGGAAATGCCTCTGTCCAGCGCTTTAAAGATACCCTGCACAACATCCGCGATATAAGCCGGAAAGATGATGTAGCGTCCGCCATCTATCTGCATGATGACACCCCGCATGGGGTCACGAAAGAACAGCCGATTAAAGGCATATTCACCGAATGGCCCGTAAAACGCACCCGGTCGCAGAATAATGACAGGCAGTTGATGGTCGCGGCAGTAGCGCAGCGCGATCTGCTCCCCTTCCAGTTTGCTGCGCTGGTAGGCATCAGCAGGCTGGGGTGGATGTGTTTCATCAATGACATTCGCTGGATCAGGATGGCCGATAACGGCAATGCTGGAGATGTGGACAACGCGCTCAATGCCAGCCTGCGACGCTGCCGCCATCACATTTTCCGTGCCCTCAGCGTTCGTCCGCATGAAATTCTGCTCGTCGCCCCAGAAGCGGAACAGCCCCCCGGCGTGAATAACATAGCGGCAGCCCTGAATGAGCGTAGCAATCCTGGCCGCATCACCCAGATCGCCCTGCACCACCTCCACAGATGGATAGCGCTGAAGCCACGTGTTGCTATCAGGGTGGCGCGAAAGGACACGCACCTGATGTCCTTCTCTGCACAGCGCCGGGATGAGATGCCGACCTAAAAATCCTGTCCCGCCAGTCACAAAAAACATTATTTTCACCTGATTTGTTGTTGAATGACGGGCGTAAACGTGTGTCAACCGTATTAATTATCACGTCCAATCGTCGGCGGCAGAACAGAATGCAGCCGAATGCGTTTACGCTTGGATGCACTTTCCCAGCCCAGCGGAAGCTCCTGAATGAAGGCGTTTACCTTCCAGCGCTGCCCCTGTTTGTCATAAACCATTTCATAGACAACCGTTCCGTCACCCAAATCCTGTGTAGTGACACGCGAACGATTAAGGTAGTCATAGGTCGCCATCCGCCGCGAGGTCTGACGATCAATCACCAGGCAGCGTTCGCCATCTTCAGAAAAGTGACGGACTTCAACCTGATGAATGCAGCGCAGGATGCCGTGAT
>JANRLJ010000154.1:0-30358 GCA_033762735.1 bacterium
TGCACGACATCCCCGACGCGCTCACCATCTGGGCGATGCCCTACGGCAGCTACGTCTCCAACGAGGAAGGGCTGCATGTGTGTTTTTCGGCCTGGACGCGGGTGGATGACAACATGATTCCGGCGCGAGGCAAGATCAGCGGCTCCTATGCCAACTCTGCCCTGATCAAGAGCGATGCAGTGCTGGCCGGATACGATGAAGCGCTGGTGCTCAATTCAGACGGGCATGTTTCCGAAGCCAGCGCTGCCAACATCTTCATCATCCGCGACGGTGCAGCCATTACACCCGCCAATACTGCGAATGTGCTGGAAGGCATCACCCGCCGCACCATCATCCAACTGCTGCGCGACGATCTCGGCATTCCCGTCGTCGAGCGCGATATCGACCGTACCGAAGTCTATCTGGCGGACGAAGCCATGCTGTGCGGCACAGGCGTTCAGATCGCCGCGATTACACACGTCGAACACCGTCCGATTGGCAGCGGCAGCATGGGCACGGTAACGCAGCAGCTTCGCGATCTGTACTTCAACGTCGTCTCTGGCAAGGTCGCCAAGTACCGCGATTGGCTGTCCCCGGTCTACCTGAGCGAACCGATTGCAGCGCGGTAAAACTGTTTAGCGTGGATAAACCGCCAGCACTGCCGGGACTGCATCCAGCGACGACAGCCGATAATCCCCAGGGGCGACCGCCATCATGGTTGAGCCGCCCCCATCCAGATTGAAGGCATTGACCAGGCCGAGGTCACTGCTGGCGAGATACGCGCTCAGTTCCACCAGCGTCATCCCGGTCAGCGGTGTCGCCATCAGCACGATGCGCCCCAGATTATCCTGCCCAATTGCGGTGCGGCGGGTTGTTCGGTCAGGGGCGCTGCTGGTATAGGCTTGCACGCCATTTTCGATCAGAACCGGGAAGGCCTGCACCGCCTGCTCCAACGGCTCTCCGAGATAAGGCATCGTGATATTGGAGCGCACAAACGGAATACCGTTCTGCACGCCAAACAGCCCGCCGCGATCCCGAAATGACTCGCCGTAAATCAGGCCATCTGCGATCAGCAGCCCTTCGATTTCGGCCTGTGGACTGAAAAAATTGGCATTCACAAACGCAACCGTGCCTGGCAGTTCCGCCTGCCATTCGTCCAGCCGCAGCGGTGCACCGGGACGGTAATGGACGCGGAAGGCGAATTGCGCCGGGTCAATGCGCAGCAGCACGATCTGCGCGAAAAAATTGTCGTTCGGGCTGTCAATCCGCTGCTCTAACCCCGGCAGAAGTTCCTGCCAACCGGACACCGGGGCAGCAGTGGCGGGCAAATCGGTCGGTGGGATAACAGCAATGGCTGTAGCAGTGGGGGAAGGGGTAAGCTCCAGTATATCGGAGTCCAGGTTACAGCCGGTCATCAACAGCGCCAGCAGGGGCAAACACAACCAGCGCCACGCAGGGAACATCTTCAAAATCGACACCTCAACTGCTATTCTGAGTCTTGCATTGCACGATTTTCCTGTGCTATATTTAAGGTCACAACGTTAAAAAACAAGGGCATTTAGCTCAGTTGGTTAGAGCGTACGGTTCACATCCGTGAGGTCGGGGGTTCGAGCCCCTCAATGCCCACACTCACACGAAATCGCCTCCAATGGCGATTTTTTGTTTTTCGTCCCTATCCAGCAGGATTCTTTACGCGCTGCGCATCAACAATCCTCTATCCTGTAAATATCTTTTTGCGTATCCTCCCCTCACGCTATCTTATATTGTAAGAAGTTGTGAAGCATGGTACGGTATATTGAGCACACTATGGCGTTGTAACGGACGCATCAGACATGGCTGAGAATGAGTTAAAGTCACACTGGCAGGACTGGACGCTGTTTGGCCTGCGCTGGGTTTTTCTTTTTGGTGTTTCGCTGCTGCTTTACGTCATCCGCAGCCAGAGCGGTGTCAGTGTCGAAACACAGGATCTGATCGTCGCCTTCGGTATCGGCGCAGGGTTAACCCTGCTGTTCGGTGTGATGATCGTCTTCCCCAACTTCAGGAACATCCTGCCCTTCTTCGTCGTCGCGATGGACTGGGGTTTAACGGGCGTTTACGTCTACGTCTCGCAACTGCACCTTCGCACCAGCAGCCCCAGCTTTGGCGCGGAACTGGCCGTGATTGCGATCTGTGTCCCACTGATTATCTCTGCCATGCAGCGCCTCCAACCAATACCGGGCATCCTCCATGCCACCGGGGTGCTGACCGTCGCAGCGGGCGTGCTGATTTATCTGGTGGGCACGGAACAGTTCAACAGCCTGATTGACCCCTACGCAGTCCCGGCGCTCATCACGACGCTGATCGCCATTATCGCCGGGGTCTGGAACTATGTGGAATATGAGCGCAGTGCTGGCTACCGCATGGCCGTGCAGAGCCTCGCCAAACTGCGCGAAGACCAACTGGCGGAAATGCGCGAACGTGCGCGGGCGCTGACGGAAATGACAACCGTGCTGGCCGGGACTTCCGACATCAAGAAGATTCTGGATGCTGCGCTCGATGTAGGCCGCTTCAGCCTCAAGAAACAGAATGAACGCCGCTCTCCCCGGCTGATTGGGATGGCACTGCTGGTGCGCTCATCCGACGAAGCCCTCTACATGGTCAACTCACGCGGTATCCCCTACACCGATGAAAACCGCGTGATTCCGGGCAAGGATGGCATTGTCGGCAAGGCGCTGGAAGACTGCGTGACCGTCATCGGCAAGGATGCTTCCAAAGACATTGAACTCAAGACGATTCAGGCCTTCTTCGGCATCCGTTCCGTGCTGTGTATTCCGCTCCGCGCCAAGTACGACAATTACGGTGTACTGCTGTTCGGCAGCGACCGCCCCAATGCCTTTAATGAAGACCACATTGACACCCTGAATGTGATCGGCGTACAGACCGCCGTCGCGCTGCAAAACGCTTATCTCTATAACACCCTGTTAGAAGAAAAAGAGCGCATCATCCAGCTTGAGGAAGCCGGGCGCAAGTCGCTGGTGCGTGACCTGCACGACGTTCCCGCCCAGACCATTGCCGCCGTCAAGATGCGAATCAACATCATTCAACGCCTGATGGATCGCAACCCGGCGCAAGTCCCCACCGAACTCAAGGAAGTGGAAGACCTCGCCCAGCGCGCCAATGAAGAAATCCGCCACATCCTCTCCAGCCTGAATCCGCTGGCGCTGGAAAGCCAGGGATTAAGGGCGGCGCTTGACCAGTTCGCTGACCGCATCCGCAAGCAGGGGCAGCGCATCGACATGCGGGTCAGCCAGGAAGCCGAGACTTATCTGGACAAGACCAAGCAGGGCGCGGTCTATTATCTGGTTGAAGAAGCCGTTGGCAACGCGCAGAAATATGCCGAAGCGGCGCTGATTAAGGTTGTCGTCGGGCGCAAGGGCAACGTGATGTACATCCAGATCGAGGACAACGGTAAGGGCTTCGACCCTACCATTCAGAAGAAGGACGGTCGGGAGCATTTCGGGATGACCAACATGCGCCAACGAGCCGAAACGCTGGAAGGGGCGCTCGATCTGCGCAGCGAACCGGGCAAGGGGACGCTGATTATGGTGCGCTTCCCGATTGATACCATGTCCGGCAGCACTGAATACATCGCCGACACCAAGCTGGCACGCAAGGCGATGGACACTTTTGAAAAGATGATGAGCCGGTAAATAAGGCCCCACATGGCTGATAGGACAGGATGACGCAAACCGATCTGGCAGCGCTGCGCGGCGCACCGAGTTATGTGTGGCGGGCGGGGCAGGAACGCCGCCTGCAAATGATCGCGGCCTGGTGCAGGCTGGAAGATGCTCGTGTGCTGGATGCTTCCTGCGGAATCGGCACGTATGCCTCGCAGTTCCGCCGCCGCTTTACCCCTTACGTCGAAGCCTTTGACATCGAACTCCCGTTCGCGCTGAAAGCGAAAGAAGACACGCCTCATACCGTTGTGGCAGCGGGCGAGGCCATCCCTTACCCCACCAACACCTTTGATACAATTGTCTCCAACGAAGTGCTGGAACACGTCAACGATGATGCCCAGGCCGCGCGTGAACTGGTCCGCATCCTCAAACCCGGCGGGCGACTGGTCGTCTTTACGCCTAATCGCTGGTATCCCTTTGAGACACACGGCCACTACTGGCGCGGCCAGTATCACTTTGGCAACACGCCGCTCATCAACTACCTGCCCGATGCGCTGCGCAACCGACTCGCGCCTCACGTCCGCGCCTACACCAAGCGGCAAATGCTGCGTTTGTTTCGTGATACACCCGTAAAGATCGTCCACTATGAACGCATCTATGGTGGGTACGACAACATCATCGCGCGGCTGGGGAATAAAGGCCGCCTGCTGCGCGACACCCTGTATCGCCTGGAAGGAACCCCGCTGGACACGTGGGGGTTATCCCATTTACTTGTCGTAGAGAAGATCAAGGAGTGAGCAACGATGGAAAGCAGCAGTCATCTGCTGGTTGACCGGCTGAACAACGATCTCGCCAACGAACTGCAAGCCATCATCATGTACACCGTCTATTCGGCGCAGGTCAAAGGCCCCTACCGCCTTGAACTGAAACAGTTCATGCAGGCGGAAATCCCGGATGAACTCGCCCATGCGCAGTTTCTCGCGGATAAAATCGTCTCGTTAGGCGGCGTTCCCACCACCACCGCCGCGCCCGTCCCCCCGGCAGAGGACGCAAAGGAGATGCTGCAAAACATCCTCAAGGCCGAACAGGAAGCCATTTCTAATTACTCCACCCGCGCAGAGCAGGCGCGTGATCTGGGGCATATCGGCCTGGCGGTGCAGCTTGAAAATATGGTACTGGACGAAACCGGGCACTATGAGGAAACCAAAAAGCTGCTGGAGGAATGGCCGCAGTAGCCAGGAACAATCGGGCAGATCACGCATGACAGGAAATACAAAGGGCGTCGCATCCGGACGCCCCTTTTGAATTCAGGTCTTCGCCACCCCATCCACCCAGACGGGCAGATGACCAAGCGCAACGATATTGTGCCAGGTGGCACGGTCGCCTTCGGTCAGGATCGCCCCTTCCACCACGACCTTCGCCCCGGCTTTGTCCATAATCAGCCGCATCCCCTGGAGTGTGCTGCCTGTGGAGATTACATCATCCACAATGGCAACGGCTTTACCCATGACCACCTCGCGATCCTTCTCGTCGAGGAAAAGCGTCTGCGGTGCGCCAGTGGTGATGCTGAGTGTTTCCGATTGCAGCGCATCACCCATGTACGGCTTATAGGACTTGCGCAGGACGATATAGGGAAGGCCCATTTCCACACTCAGCCCGTGTGCCAGCGGGATGCTTTTGGCCTCTGCCGTGACCAGCACATCGGGCTTATAGTCGGTCAGCTTTTTGGCAAGATCGCGGCTGGCGGCCTCCACCAGTTCGGTATCGCCCAGGATATTGAGAATGGCAATCTGAACACCGGGCTTGATCTCAAACAGGCGCAGATCGCGCTCCACCCCGGCGATGTTGACGTGATAGGTTTGCGGTTGATCGGGCATGTTGTTCGTCTACATTCCGTCGTGAAAGATCAGTTTTTCATCACAGAGATAGGCCACATCACCCACATTGAGCACATGCGGCTCTTTCAGCAGGGTTCCGCCGACCATCGTCCCGTTGGTACTGCCCAGGTCTTCCAGCAAAAGCTGTTCGCCGTCACGCCGCACCTGACAGTGAAAGCGCGACACACCGCTCGCCCCGATGATGATTTCGTTATGGGTCGAACGACCAATGCGAATCAGGTCACCCTTGAGCTTGAAGACCTTATCCTTCCACGTCACCATCGTGGGCACCACGCCTTCGCGCTTCTCGATCTTAATTTCATCGTCGTGCGGCTGAACCGGGATATCGGTCTGCGTCCGGCGGTCGGGCTGGCGTTCGCCTTCGCGCACACGCAGCATCACCGTATCCTCGTGGCGGCTGGTCATGGTGTAGAACGCCTGCGTGGACATCGTTTTGCGGCTGTATCCGCTGTAGTAGGATTCGCCCTTGTCCATCTCATAGGCCTGTGCCAGCAGCGCTTTGTGTTCTTCTGTCAGTGGGTCGCTGGACATGCTCTCCGCGTCAATGGCTTTTGCCATCTCCCGCAGGATTTGCGCCGCCGTGTTGAACTGCCCTTTGTCAGCTTCCTTCACGGCCAGCTTCCGCGCCTGCGCCGCTTGAAGCAGCAGCACCGACTGCCGCACATCAGGGTTCGGCAGGGATTTCGGCGTATCGGCAACCACATTCACCGTCACCGGCATTTCCCAGGTGCGGTGTACCGAACCTTTTTCGGTCAGTTCATCGTATTCAAATTTGAGCGTAGCGATGCGCTGCTGGCCGAGTTCGGGCAGTCCCATCACGGACAATTCGAGCAGCAGCCCTTTCACCTCGTCGCCAAACACATCTCCAAGACGGAACGACACGCGCCGCCCATCGGTCTGCATAGGATAAGCGTTTAACTGATCGACGAGGCGCACGTTCTCGGTCGTCTCGACGGTAATGACGAGGTTCTGCCCCATCACGTTCAACAGACCTTGCAGTTCTTCCTTAAAGATCAGCGGCGTGACTTCCGGCGTTTCGATAAAGTAGAAGGCACCGCCCCCGGCGTTTGCCATCGCCATCATCAGGTCTTCGTTGAAGTCCGTCCCCAACCCCATTGTCGTGGTGCTGACTTTTTCCTGGAATTTCTGCTGCGCCATCGTGACGAGCTGCTCAGTGCTGGTCACGCCGCGATTCGCCAGCCCATCGCTCATGAGAATAACACGGTTGACGTACACATCATCAAGGTTCTGGTTGACCAGCTTTACGCCCTCCAGCCAACCGCTGCTGAGGTTGGTGGTGCCGCTGGCTTTGATCGAAGCAATCCGCTGGGCGATCACATCCTTGCGCTGCACCTTTTCGGGCATCAGCAGCGTTTCGACCGTGTCGTTATAGAGCACGATGGAGAGGATGTCCCGCGCACCGAGGTTCTGTACGAGGAACTGTGCAGCCTGACGGGTATAGTCGATCTTCTCCCCGGCCATCGAACCGCTGCGGTCGATCACCAGGCTCAGATTGAGCGGGCGTCGGACACGTTCATCAGAGGCAGGCCCGGAGGAGAGACGCGCCATCAGATGCAGTTTATAGGGACGCTGCACGGTTAATACGTCGTAATCCAGATAAAAATCGGCCCGCATGGTCGCTTACCACTTCTGTCCCAACAGATTGAGCTTATTGTAGCATAACCTTTGGTCGGTGCATCCACCTTACGCCGGATGTTCCGTCGGTTTGGTCGTCTCGCTGGCGATCTGCCCATCGACCAGCGTCAGAACGCGGTCGGTCTGCGCGGCCAGTTCAGGGTCATGCGTGACGATGACGACCGTCGTACCTGCTTCCTCGCGAATCTGCCGCAGTGCATCCATCACCACCCTGCCCGATTCAGTATCGAGGTTGCCGGTCGGTTCGTCCGCCAGCAGCAGAGGGGGATTATTTGCCAGCGCCCGCGCAATCGCCACGCGCTGCTGCTGCCCGCCCGATAGCTCAGACGGGCGATGATGCAGACGGTCGCCCAGGCCGAACATGCCGAGCAGTTCCCTGGCACGTTTTTCCGGTCGGTACAGACGCTTGCGGGCAAATTGAATGGGCAGGGCGACATTTTCCAGCGCGGTGAGCGTGGGGATGAGGTTGAAGAACTGGAAGATGAAACCGATCTTCTCGTTGCGGATTTCGGTAAGCTGATCTTCATTCATGCGGGCGATGTTCACGCCGTCAATCTCGACAATACCGCGAGTCGGCTTATCCAGCCCGCCGATAATGCCGAGGAGTGTGCTTTTGCCGCTGCCGGATGGCCCGACAATCCCAACCATCTCCCCGGCGCAGATTTCCATATCCACCCCGCGCAGCGCGTGAATGGTCACTTTGCCCAGCGCCAGGTCTTTGGTCACGCCCTGCACCCGAATCACTGCTTTTTGCATATCTGAATTTTACCCTTTGCGCTTCATGCCTGAACCCGGTGCGGCCTCTCCGACACAGCCTGCACCCTTTCCTGCACAGACGCAGCCTTTACTTCACCTGTTCGACGATGCGCTTGAACTCAGCCCGCACCGTTTCAATGGGTTGATTGGCGTCGATCTCATACACGATATTGCGAGATTTGTAATAGGGTATGAGGACAGCAGTCTCTTCAATAAAGGTATCAATACGCTTGAGAATCGCATGGGCGCTGGCATCATCAGGACGGCGCACCAGCTTTTCCCCTGTTACTGTCACAACCGCTTCCAGACGAGGCGGGAACAGGGTTTTGTCTTCGTGGTTGACAAACTGCCACTCAATCCCATCACTGTTGAAATAGATATTATAATCGCCAATCCGTCCGAACGTGCGTTTAAAGGCTGTATAAAGGTCAAGCTGTAACAGGAGCACCGCGTTTAATTTTGCGCCCTTGGAGGCAAGATACTGGTCGAGCCACTCCGCCTGCGGAATGGTGCGGGGATAACCATCGAAGATCACGCCGTTCCGTGCGTCGTCCTTCTGCAGACGTTCTTCCACCACCTGATTGGTCTGCGCATCAGAAATCAGTTTTCCGGCGGCCATCGTCTCCTGAATGCTGACGGCCAGCGAATCGGTACGGGTGCGCATGGCGCGGAACAAATCGCCGGTGGAAACGTGCGGGATGCCATATTCCTGCTGCAAAAAAGCTGCCTGGGTGCCCTTGCCAGACCCCTGTACGCCCATCAACAAAATATATAAGCTCATAGCCTTTACTCCAGGGTTTAGAGAAGCAAATTCGAGGCCAGGACGTTTCCTGGCCTCGAATTATGACAGTGCTATGGGGTGTTTAGCGCATGAAGCCTTCGTAGTTGCGCATCACCAACTGGGCTTCAAGCTGGCGCAGTGTATCGATCACCACACCGACCACGATGATGATACCCGAACCTGTGAGCACCTGGGCGGCGTTCAGCCCACCCGCTGTTGTTTCCAGCGGGAAGATGATCGAGTTCAGCAGATCGACCAGACCGGGCAGCACAGCGATAATGCCCAGGAACAGCGCACCAACCAGCGTGATACGCCGCGTCACACGCACAATATAGTCCTGGGTGCGCTTGCCGGGCCGAATGCCGGGGATGAACCCACCGTTGCGCTGGAGTGTTTCTGCAAGGTTCTGATTGCCTACCATCACTTCCGAGTAGAAAAAGGTGAAGCCGACCGTCATCAGGAAGAAGGTCAGCCAGTAGGCCAACCCCTGCTGGTTGCCGAAGGTATTGGTGATCGAACGACCAACCGGCCCATCCGGGAAGAAGCTGACGATGATGGTCGGGAAGGTGATAATCGACTGAGAGAAGATCAGCGGGATCATCCCGACCGGGTTCACGCGCAGCGGAATGTGTGTGCTGGCACCGCCGTACTGCTTGCGTCCGCGCACCCGCTTCCCGTACTGCACCGGGATTCGTCGAACCCCTTCCTGAATGTAGATCACGGCGATCACGCTCAGCAGCAGAATCGCGAGGAACAGGCCAATATCCCACCACCAGCGCGGCGAGTTCTGTACCAGCGTGATCAGGTTGCTGGGAGCGCTGGCGACGATGCCGGAGAAGATGATGATCGAGATACCATTGCCGATACCCTGTTCGGTAATCAGTTCACCCAACCACACCGCGAACATCGTCCCGGCGGTCATGGTTGCCAGCACCGAAATCGTCAGCAGCACATCCGAACCAAAGCCGGGGATAATATCCTGAGCAAACCCCTGCTGGCGCAGAATCGAGTTGAAGATCTGAATCTGGCCGAAGGCCTGGATAACCGCCATCGGGATGGTGGCGAAGTAGGTATAGCGCTGAATCTTCTCCTGACCACCCGGTTCGCGCTGCATTTCCTGCAAACGTGGGATCACCGGAACGAGAAGCTGGAAGATAATCGACGCCGTGATGTAGGGATACACCCCGTTGGCGATGATGCTGAAGTTGGCGACCGCCCCACCAGACAGCAGATTGAGCGTCTGAATCAGGTCAGAGCCGACCGCGCTGGGATCAAGCAGAGTCTCCAGAGCGTTGCGGTTAACACCGACCACAGGCACATGCGCCACAAAACGGTAAATGAGCAGGATCAAGCCCGTAATAAGGAGCTTATTTCGCACGTCCGGCAAGCGCCAGGCGTTCCGCAGTGCTTCAATCATGTTTGGAGTCCTTACGTCCTTACCAATGGAAACAAACAACAGAGGCGGGTCTGCACCCGCCCTGCTTATGCTTCCGTCTTGCCTTCCAGTTCGGCCAGGTCTTCTTTACGCAGCTTCTTCACAGTCGCCAGCGCCCCGGTGAGCCTGAGCGGGATGACTTCGGTCGTACCGCCAGCATTTTCGATTTTCTGCTTGGCGCTTTCCGTGAAGCGGTGGGCGCGAACGGTGACGCGCTTGGTCAGGTCACCCCGACCCATCACCACTACTGGCTTGTCCGCATCGCGGATCAGCCCGGCGGCCACCAGCGTTTCGGGCGTGACTTCCGCGCCAGCCTGGAAGCGTTCTTCCAGGTAGTCCACGTTCACTTCCTGATATTCGATGCGGAAGATGTTGGTGAACCCGCGCTTAAAAGGCAGTCGCCGCACCAGCGGGAGCTGACCACCTTCAAAGAACGGCCCCTTGCCGCCGCCCGTGCGTGCGCCCGTACCCTTGATACCACGCCCGGCGGTTTTACCCTTGCCAGCAGAGATACCACGACCGACGCGCGTCTTTTTCCGGGTCGAACCCGGTGTCGGTTTCAGATCGTGCAGTTTCATGAAATTGACCTCAAATCTGGTCATAAGGGCACACCAGGTGCGCCCTTACGCTTCGTTTTCCTGGGCGGTGACTTCTTCAACCTTCACCAGATGGCGGACCTTGTGCAGCATCCCGGCGATCTGGGGGGTTTCGCGGTGAACCACACTGTAGTGCAGGCGGCGCAGCCCCAGTGCTTGCACGGTGGCGCGTTGATCCTGCGTATACCCGATCACACTGCGAACGAGCGTGACGCGAATGTTGCGATACTGTTCGCTCATCACTTGTTCTCCTCACGGACGCGAGCGCGTTCCCAGAAGGGGCGCATCTCGTCAACGGGCTTGCCACGCATCGCAGCCAGTTCTTCGGCGGTGCGAAGCTGCTCCAGCGCTGCCACCGTCGCCATCGCCACATTCAGCAGATTATTGCTGCCCTGGCTTTTGGTCAGGATGTCGTTGATGCCGACCGCTTCCAGCACGGCGCGCACACCACCACCGGCGATAACCCCCGTACCGGGAGAAGCAGGCTTCAGCAGCACCTTCGCGCCGCCATAGGTGGCCGTGACTTCATAGGGAATGGTCGCGCCGGAAAGCGCCACCTTGCGCATGTTGCGGCGGGCACGGTCAGAGGCCTTACGGATGCTATCCGGTACGCCACGCGCCTTGCCAACACCCACGCCGACACGCCCCTTGTTGTCTCCCACGATGACGACCGTGCGGAAGGCAAAGCGCCGACCGCCCTTAATCACCTTGGCGACGCGGGCAATATCGACCACACGCTCATCAAGTTCTTCGCGTTCTTCCTCGCGCTCGCGCCGGTTTTCACGGTCGCCCCGGTCGCGACGGCGGCGCTGTTCGCGGTCCTGCCCCTCGCCACCGCCGCGTTCATTGTTCCGATTGGGTCTTTCTGTCCTGTTGCCCATGCTCTACTCCTAGAACTTCAAGCCACCTTCACGGGCGCCTTCTGCCAGGGCAGCGATGCGACCATGATACTTGTAACCACCGCGATCAAACGTCACCGCTTCGACCCCGGCGTTACGGGCGCGCTCGGCCACCATCCGCCCGACAATGCGAGCAGCTTCGACTTTTGTCTTACCCTCGACCTGCGCGGCCACTTCGTTATCGATGGTCGAGGCCGACACAATCGTGCGGCCATCATCGTCGTTAATCACCTGCGCATAGATGTTGCTCACGCTGCGATAAATGTTCAGCCGGGGACGCTCCGCCGTGCCGTGAATTCTGCCACGAATTCGGGCATGACGACGGGCGCGTTTAACCACCTTGTCTTTTGCTTTTGTTTCGCCCATCGCTTACTTCCCTGCTTTACCCGCCTTACGGCGAATGACTTCATCAGAGTAACGAATGCCTTTACCCAGGTACGGTTCCGGCGGGCGCAGTTCACGCACGTCAGAGGCCACCTGCCCCACCATCTGCTTGTCGATGCCGTCAATGTGCACCAGCGGCGGACGAGCGCCTTTGGGCACGTCAAAGCTGATGCCATCGGGCGGGGGCACCACGACTTCGTGGCTGTAACCCAGCTTCATCACCAGGTCTTTCCCACGCAGATCGGCGGCATAACCGACGCCTTCCACAATCAGGGTCTTGCGGTAGCCTTCAGACACACCCACCACCATATTATTGATGAGCGCACGAGTCAGCCCATGCAGCGCACGGTGCTGGCGTTCATCAGACGGGCGGGTGACGACAACGCTGCCATCCTCCAAGGCCACCTTCATTTCCGGGTGGACGGTGATGGTTAATTCGCCCTTCGGGCCTTTTACGCGCACATCCTGGCCGTCGACTTTGACCTCGACCTTAGCCGGAATTGTGACGGGTTTCCTACCCACACGCGACATGATCTATCTCTCCTCAATCACCCACTTACCACACGTAGCACAGCACTTCGCCGCCTACATGCTCGCGGCGGGCCTGGGCAGCGGTCATCACACCTTTGGGGGTGGTCAAAATCGCGATGCCCGTGCCGCTGAGGACGCGGGGAAGATCGGTGCGATTGCGGTACACACGGCGGCCCGGCTTGCTGACGCGGGTCAGGTTGGTAATCACCGGGCGGCGCTGGCGGCGCGCACCATAGTACTTGAGCGTAATGTTAATCATGGGAACCGGCGCTTCTTCACCGAGGGCATAATCCTCGATAAAGCCTTCTTCCTTAAGGATGCGCGCAATTTCCACCTTGATCTTTGAACGCGGAACCAGCACATTCGTCTTCCCTGCCATCAGGGCGTTGCGAATCCGCGTGAGCATATCTCCAATAGGATCACTGACCATTTTCTGCTACTCCTCACCAGCTCGACTTGACCACACCGGGGATCTCTCCCTTGAGAGCCATCTCACGGAAGCAGATGCGGCACAACCCGAAGCGGCGGATGTAGCCACGCGGACGTCCGCACTTCTTGCAGCGGTTACGTACCCGCACATCGTACTTGCGCCGACCTTCGCGGGCGACGATTGATTTCTTTGCCATTTTAGTCTCTCCTCGTCCCGGTTAGTCCCTGAAGGGCATGCCCAGCAGTTTGAGCAGGCGGCGCCCTTCTTCGTCGGTCTGGGCGCTGGTCACGATGGTGATTTCCATGCCGCGCACCTTATCGACCTTGTCGAATTCGATTTCCGCAAACACGATCTGCTCACGCAGGCCAATGGTGTAGTTGCCGCGCCCATCCAGCTTGGAGGGCACCCCGCGAAAGTCACGAATACGCGGGAGCGCAACGTTGATGAGACGATCCAGCAGCGACCACATCTTTTCGCCACGCAGCGTCACCTTCACACCAATGGCGCGGCCTTCGCGCAGCTTGAAGCCGGCGATGCTTTTCTTGGCGCGGGTGATGATGGGCTGCTGCCCCGTAATCATCCGCAGGTCTTCCACCGCCCCGTCCAGGGACTTAGGGGTGTCAATCGCCTCACCCACGCCGATGTTGAGCACGACTTTTTCGATGACCGGCACCTGCATGATGTTCTTGTAGTTGAATTCCTGGATCAGCGCCGGGACAATTTCGTCACGATAGCGAGACTGAAGCAGCGGCAGTTGTTTTTCAGCAGTCATGATTCATCCACCTCAGCCCTAATCAATATCGGCGTTGCACTTCTTACAGAAGCGCACCTTGCCGAAGTCTTCGCGCATCCGATAACCGACGCGCGTCCGCTGGTTGCAGTTCGGGCAGACGACCATCACGTTAGAGAGGTCAATCGGCCCGTCAAATTCAACGATCTGCGCCGCGATCTGGCGGTTGCCAGCCTGACGCGCCTTTTCATGTTTCTTGAGTTTGTTCACGCCGGAGACGATCACACGGTTGTCCTTGTTGAAGACGGCGATGACTTCACCGCGTTCACCCAGGTCTTTCCCTGCGATCACTTCGACCGTGTCGCCTTTTTTCACGCGCTGCATGTTGTCCTTACTCCTACAGCGTCTCTGGAGCCAGCGAGACAATCTTCATGAAGCCCTTGTCGCGCAGTTCACGCGCCACCGGCCCGAAGACTCGCGTACCCTTGGGATTGGTGAGGTCGTCGGCGAGGATCACAGCGGCGTTGTCATCGAACTTGATATAGGAACCGTCATCCCGGCGATATTCCTTCGCCACGCGGACAATCACGGCCCGTACAATATCGCTTTTCTTCACGCTGCCCTGGGTCGCGGCAGATTTGACCGCCGCTACCACAATATCGCCAATCGACCCATACTTGCGCCGGGAACCACCCAGAACACGGATGACCAGAAGTTCCTGTGCGCCGGTATTATCGGCCACTTTCAGGCGGGATTCGGTCTGAATCATGACTGAGTCTCCCCGCCAGTGGTGGCCTTCAGTTCTTCACTCAGCACCTTGCCTTCCGGCGTTTCCAGGACGGCTTCCACAACCCAGCGCTTGTTCTTGCTGAGCGGCTTGCTTTCCACCAGGCGCACCAGCGAACCGGTTTCAACCGCGTCGCTTTCGTCGTGCGCCATCACCTTCTTGGTGCTGATGATGATCTTCTGGTAAACCGGGTGACGCTTGCGGCGCTCAATGGCGACTACAACCGTCTTTGTCATTTTATCGCTCACCACGCGGCCAATCAGCCGCTTGCGATTGTTTGCCATGTTAGTTCCCCTCCGAGTTCTGCGTCGGGCGCTGGCGTTCGGCGAGGATGGTCTTCAAACGCGCAATGTCACGGCGGGCGTACTTGATCGCGTTCGTGTCTTCCAACTGCCCGGATGCTGCCTGGAAGCGCAGGTTGAAGATTTCTTCCTTCTTGTCCTCAATCGCGTCGAGGATACCCTCTTCGCTCATTGCACGAATTTCACGCGAGTTCATCAGCCCACCTCCATCCCGGAGATCGGGTCGGTGCGCTTAACGATGCGCGTCTTGCACGGCAGCTTAAAGGCCGCCAGGCGCAGCGCTTCCTTCGCTTCTTCTTCGGTCACGCCGCCCATTTCAAAGAGGACGCGCCCCGGCTTGATGACGGCGACATAGTATTCGACCGCCCCCTTACCGCTGCCCATACGGGTTTCGGCAGCTTTTTTGGTCACGGGCTTATCGGGGAAAATGCGAATCCAGATCTTCCCGCGACGCTTGATATAGCGCACCATGGCGCGACGGGCAGCTTCGATCTGACGGCTGGTGACCCACACGGGTTCCAGCGCTTGCAGACCGTACTCCCCGAACTGGACAACTGCGCCGCGCTGCGCTTTACCGCGCATACGACCGCGCATTTGCTTGCGGTACTTCACTCGTTTTGGCATCAACATCGTATCTATGCTCCTGGTACGCCGTCTCCGAAGTGCTGCGGGCGACAAAATCGCCTGTCTGCAATCACTTACGGACTGACGTACACATCCTTCTCCTGCCCCGCACGCTTGTTATTGTTGTTATCGTCTTCCAGCTTCAGCACTTCGCCCTTATAGATCCACACCTTGATACCGATGCGGCCATAAGTGGTCAGCGCTTCCGCGAAGCCGTAATCAATATTCGCGCGCAGGGTTGCGCGGGGAATACGCCCCTCGCTCTGCCATTCACGCCGAGCCATATCAGAACCCGCCAGACGACCGCTGACCTGAATCTTGATGCCCTGGGCACCCTGACGCATGGCCTGACCGATGGCGCGCTTGATGGCGCGGCTGTGCCCGATGCGGCGCTCCAACTGGCCGGCGATGTTCATCGCCACCAGATTCGCGTCCAGGTCGGGCTTGTTGATCTCGTTGACCTCAACCTTCACCTTCTTGCCCTCGGTGAGGGCTTCGAGGTCGGTCTTGATCTTTTTCACCTGATCGCCCTTACGCCCGATGACAATGCCGGGGCGGGCGGTGTGGATGGTGACAATAACCTGGTTGGGATAGCGCTCGATTTCCACATGCGAGATACCGGCCTTTTCCGCGTCCTTCATCAGGTAAGTGCGGATTTTGCGGTCTTCCTGCAGCAGCTCGACATAACGCTTGCCCTCGGCGTACCAACGGGCGTCCCAATCGCGATTGATCTTCAGTCGGAGGCCCGACGGATGTACTTTACGACCCATACTCGTTATCCCTCTCGCTCTGCCAGAATGACCGTCAGGTGCGACGTGCGCTTCACACGCGGCTTATAGCGACCGCGTGCACCCGCCTTGAACCGCCGCAGCCGGGGGCCTTCATCGGCAAAAATCTGTGCGATGTACAGGCCATCGACATCCAGATCGAAGTTGTTCTCAGCATTCGCCATCGCGGAAGCCAGCGTCTTGCTGACGATTTCCGCGCCCTTGTGGGGCATGAACTTCAGGACGACCTTGGCCTGCTCCGCGTTCATCCCGCGAACCTGATCACAGACCAGGCGCAGTTTTTGCGGGGAGATCGAGAGAAATTTGGTGCGTGCTTTCACTTCCATGATCTCGCCCCTTACTTCTTCTTCTTTTTCTCGGCCAGATGACCGCGAAATGTGCGGGTCGGCGCGAATTCGCCCAGCTTGTGGCCGACCATGTTCTCGGTGATGTAAATCGGCACATGGCGGCGGCCATCATGCACCGCGATGGTGTGACCCACCATCTGCGGGAAGATCGTGCTGGCGCGGCTCCAGGTGCGGATGACGACTTTTTTGCTGTCCGTGTTCAGCTTCTCAACTTTTTTGAGGAGCTTGGGGTCAATAAAGGGACCCTTTTTCAATGAACGCGACATAGAAACGTTCCCTCGTTATCTTCCGGCGCTGCGCCGACGAACGATAAAGCGATCTGTGCGCTTGTTATTGCGCGTCTTCTTGCCCAGCGCGGGCTTGCCCCAGGGCGTCTTCGGACCGGGCATACCAATCCCCGAACGGCCTTCACCACCGCCATGCGGATGGCTGCGCGGATCCTGCGCCGTACCACGCACTGCCGGGCGCCAGCCCATCCAGCGCGCCCGCCCGGCCTTGCCGAGCTTGACATTACCATGATCGGTGTTGCCGACCTGGCCGATGGTCGCCATGCAGCGTTCGTGCACCAGGCGAACCTCACCGCTGGGGAGGCGCACCTGAGCATAGGTGCCTTCCTTCGCGAGAAGCTGCGCCGACGTGCCCGCCGACCGCACCAACTGACCGCCCTTGCCGGGCTGGAGTTCGATGTTGTGGATCTGCGTACCGACCGGGATTTCCGCAATCGGCAGCGCGTTGCCGGGGCGCAGCGTTGCCAGCGGGCCATTGCCGATGGTATCGCCCACCTTCACGCCCAGCGGCGCGATGATGTAGCGCTTTTCACCGTCTTCATATCGCAGCAGAGCAATACGCGCCGAGCGATTCGGATCATACTCAATGGCGATGACTTCCGCACGGACATCGAACTTGTCACGCTTGAAGTCAATGATACGATAACGCCGCTTGTGACCACCGCCGCGATGCCGCACGGTAATGCGACCCTGGTTGTTGCGGCCACCGCGCTTGCGCAGCGCTTCGGTCAGCGAGCGTTCCGGCTTTGATTTGGTGATTTCTTCGAATGAATGGCCCGTCATCCCCCGGCGACCAGCCGAGGTGGGCTTATAAACTTTGACCGGCATCGTCGTTTCCCTTACACGTCAAACAGTTTGATTTCGTCGCCAGCCTTGAGGGTTACAATCGCCTTCTTATAAGGTTTGGAGCGAATGTAAGTCCGGCGAACACGGCGACCGCGCTTGGCGGGCATCACCAGCGTGTTGACGGATTCAACCTCAACCTCGAAGATGACCTCGACCGCTTCGCGAATCTGCGCCTTGTTGGCGTTCAGGGCGACTTCAAACACGTACTGGTTGTTTTCGTCGGTCAGGCCATTGGACTTCTCCGTAATGACCGGGCGGAGAAGTACGTCGTACAGATGCAGTTCAGGCATGATTACGCCTCCGCCGTTTCACGGCCCCAGATGCGCTTAATCACTTCCAGCGCATCGAGCGGCACGATGACCTTATCGAACTTGAGCAGGTCGCGCACATTGAGGTAGTCGGCACGCAGATACATCGCATCTTCAATGTTGCGGATGCTGCGTTCGACGTTCTCATTGCGGCCTGCCAGCAGAACCAGCGCAGACTGATCGCCCACCAGCGTCTTCAACACCTGCTGCATGGCCTTCGTCCTGGTTTCGTTCATCGTCAGGTTGTCGATGACAATGATCTGCTGATCGCGCACGAGGGCGCTGAGCGCAGAGCGCACCGCTTCACGGCGCATCTTGCGCGGCATGTTCTTGGTGTACTTGCGCGGGTGCGGCCCATGAGCGGCGCCACCACCGACGAAAATGGGGGCATTGCGCGAACCATGACGGGCGCGCCCGGTGCCCTTCTGGCGGTAGACCTTCGCCTTCGTGCGGTCGACCTCACCCCGGTTCAGGGTGTTGTGCGTCCCCAGGCGGGCATTCGCCATCTGCATCACGTAAGCCTGGTGCATCAGGCCGACGTTGACATCCACTTCAAAGATATCGGCAGGCAGTTCAATCGTGTTGACCTGCTTCCCGTTTATATCCAGTACTGTAAATTGCATGATGATCTCTCCGTCCTTCTCTCTGGCGTTATTTGCCGCGCACGGACGGTTTAATCAGCACGATACCGTTGTTCGCGCCAGGGACAGACCCCCGCACCGCGAGCAGATTGCGATCCGCATCAACTACGATCACTTCCAGGTTCTGGATCGTCACGCGGTCGTTCCCCATGTTCCCGGCCATACGCTGGCCTTTCATAGTGCGCCCCGGAAAGCTGTTCTGACCAACCGAACCCGGTGCACGTTCACGGTCGGACTGACCGTGCGTTTTGGGCTGGCGGTTGAAGCCGTGACGCTTGATACCGCCCGCGAAACCGCGTCCTTTGCTGGTGCCGACCACATCGACGCGCTCGCCTTTCGCGAACACATCGACCTTGATTTCCTGCCCTTCCGTCACGTCTGCCTCGCCGTTCTTAAAGCGGAACTCACGCAGGACGCGCAGCGCGGGCAGGTTGTTGCGCCGCAGATGCCCAAGCTGCCCCTGAGTCAGGTGCTTGGGTTTGGTCTCTTCAAAACCCAGTTGAACTGCCACGTAACCGTCACGCTCGGCATTGCGGACCTGCGTTACATAGCATGGGCCGGCCTGGATGACGGTCACAGGAATAGCGTTGCCCTGTTCGTCAAAGACCTGGGTCATGCCCACTTTTTTGCCGATTAACCCCTTCATTGCTTTCCTCCAGTGGGGTGCTGCGCGTTTGAGCGTGCCGGGGAGGATGTTGTTTACCCCGCCCCCAGACTGTCCTTAATTACGCATTGGCGCAGACGGTCAACCCGCCTCGCATACGTTTCCGTCGTTAAATCTTGATCTCAATGTCCACGCCCGCCGGCAGGTTGAGGCGCATCAGCGCGTCAATCGTTTTGCTGTCGGGATCGAGCACGTCAATAAGACGCTTGTGGGTGCGAATCTCGAAGTGTTCCTGCGAGTCCTTGTCGATGAACGGGGAACGCCGTACTGTGAAGCGCTCCAACCGGGTCGGCAGCGGCACCGGCCCAACCACACGCCCGCCTGTGCGCTCCGCCGTTTCGACGATGCGCTGGGCAGATTGATCGAGGACGCGATGGTCATAGGCCTTCAGCCGGATGCGGATTTTGTTGTCTCTGCTTGGCATATCTTTTCAACCTAACCTGTGTTGTTTTCTCCGGTTGACAGGCCTCTAAGGGTGGAGATGCCGGGTGCAGCCCTGCCGCGCCCGGCATCTCTTACCACTTAGATCGTCAATTGAGGGAGGAAGATCAGCCGAGAACGTCGGTGATCACACCCGCGCCGACCGTCAGACCGCCTTCGCGGATAGCGAACTTGGAACCCTTTTCCAGAGCGACGGGCATAATCAGTTCAACTTCCAGATTCACGTCGTCGCCGGGCAGCACCATTTCGACGCCATCGGGCAGCTTGATCGTGCCGGTCACGTCCATCGTGCGGATGTAGAACTGCGGACGGTAGCCGGTCAGGAACGCCTTGTGGCGACCGCCTTCTTCCTTCTTCAGCACGTACACCTGGCACTTGAAGCGCTTGTAGGGCGTAATGCTCTTGGGCTTCGCCAGCACCATCCCGCGTTCGACATCGGTACGTTCAATACCGCGCAGGAGGATACCCGCGTTGTCGCCCGCTTCGGCCTGATCCAGTTCCTTATGGAACATTTCGATGCCCGTCACGACCGAGGTCATGACTTCGTCGCGCAGACCGATGATTTCGATGGTGTCGCCCTTCTTCAGGGTGCCGCGTTCAACACGACCCGTCACCACCGTACCACGACCCTTGATAGAGAACACGTCTTCCACCGGCATCAGGAATGGCTTGTCGGTTTCGCGTTCGGGGGTGGGAATCCACGCATCGACCGCGTCCATCAGCGCCAGGATGGGCGCATATTCGGGCGCGTTGGGATCGTTGCTGTTGGATTCGGTCGCGGCCAGGGCAGACCCACGAATAATCGGGGTATCGGCGCTGAAGCCGTAGCCTTCCAGCAGTTCGTGCAGTTCCAGTTCGACCAGTTCGAGCAGTTCTTCGTCGTCCATCTGGTCGATCTTGTTCAGGAACACGACCATCGCGGGCACTTCCACCTGGCGCGCCAGCAGCACGTGTTCACGGGTCTGCGGCATGGGGCCATCGGGAGCGCTCACCACCAGAATGGCGCCGTCCATCTGCGCCGCGCCGGTGATCATGTTCTTGATGTAGTCACGGTGCCCCGGGCAGTCCACATGGGCATAGTGGCGGATGTTGGTTTCGTATTCAACGTGGCGGATGTTGATGGTGATACCGCGTGCGCGTTCTTCCGGTGCGTTGTCGATATCTTCGTAATTCTGCCGTTCCGCCTGACCCTTCAGCGACAGCACCTTGGTGATGGCCGCCGTCAGGGTTGTCTTGCCATGATCTACGTGACCGATGGTGCCGATGTTCACATGCGGCTTGCTGCGGTCGAATTTACCCTTCGCCATTGTTTGCTCAGTCCTTTTTACTCTGGCTTACAGATAACGTGCGATGATGTCCCGCAGAGGGAGCCTTCTGTTGACAGAATTTTCCCGGACGGGCGGTTATCCCTGGCAGGTGCGTCCCACCTGCCAGGCTCATTGGTTCTACTTAGCCCCCTTGATGACCTCGTCGGCAATGCTCTGGGGAGCCATCGTATACTTCTCAAATTCCATCGTGAAGCTGCCGCGACCCTGGGTCATGTTACGGAGCTGCGTTGCATACCCGAACATTTCACCCAGAGGCACCGTCGCGTTAATCACGCTGCTGCCGATGCCGCGCGGCTCCATGCCCATGATGATGCCGCGCCGCGAGGACAGATCACCGATGATGCTGCCGGTATATTCGTCCGGGGCGACCACTTCCACCTTCATCGACGGTTCCAGGATGACCGGGCCGGACTTCTGAACGCCTTCCTTCAGGCACATCGACCCCGCGACCTTGAACGCCATTTCGCTGGAGTCCACGTCGTGGAAGGCGCCATCCACCAGGCGAACCTTGATGCCCACCACCGGATACCCGGCGATCACGCCACCCTGGAGTGCTTCGCGCATCCCGTTGAAGGTCGGCTTGACGAATTCCTTCGGAATAGCACCACCCTTGATTTCGTCCACAAACAGGTAATCATCCCCGCTTGTGATCGCCGCCCGTTCTTCGTCGGTCAGCGGCTCAAATTCGGCCACAACGCGGGCATACTGACCCGAACCACCCGTCTGCCGCTTGAAGGTCGTGTCGATGCGAGTGCTGCGGGTGATGGCTTCACGATAGGCCACGCGCGGACGGCCAACGGTCGCCTGTACGCCATATTCGCGCATCATACGATCCACGAGCACTTCCAGGTGAAGCTCACCCATGCCCTTGATCTTGGTCTGGCCGAGCTTGTCGTCCACATCGATCTTGAACGTGGGGTCTTCTTCCGCCAGGCGGCGCAGCGCGATACCCATCTTGTCCTGATCGGCCTTGCTGTTCGGCTCAATCGCCACTTCAATCACCGGGTCGGGGAAGCTGATCTTCTCCAGCACGATGGGGCGGTCGGGCGCGGTCAGCGTATCCCCCGTGAAGGTGTCCTTCAGGCCGATCACGGCAGCGATGTCGCCAGCGTGAACTTCTTCCACGTCTTCACGGCGGTCGGCAAACATACGCACGATACGACCAACGCGCTCACGTTCACCCTTGGTGCTGTTGAGCAGCGTCGTGCCGGAGCGCAGTACGCCCGAATACACGCGGGTGAACGCCAGACGGCCATACTGGTCGGTGATGATCTTGAAGACCAGCGCCGCAAGCGGTTCTTCATCAGCAGCCTTGCGTTCCAGCGGTTCTTCGGTCTTCGGATCGGTGCCCCGCACCGACGGAATATCCAGCGGAGAAGGCAGCAGCGCCACAACCGCATCCAGCATCAACTGAACGCCCTTGTTCTTGAGCGCCGACCCACACAGAACCGGGTGCAGCTTCCCAGCGATGGTGCTGGCGCGCAGCGCGGCCATCAGCTCGTCGTTGGTGATTTCTTCTTCCATCAGGAACTTTTCGGTCAGGAATTCGTCGCTTTCGACGATCTTATCGACCATTTCCTGCCGCATGGTTTCCGCCGCTTCACGGATGTTTTCCGGCAGCGGGTGCCGCTGGATATCGGTGCCCAGGTCGTTGCCATAGGTCACCAGTTCCATATTGATGAGATCGATGATGCCACCGAAGTCATCGCCCTCGCCGTAGGGCATCTGGATGCAGACCGGGTTGCCGTTCAGGCGTTCCACGATCATATCCACGCAGCGCTGGAAGTTCGCGCCCGTACGATCCATCTTGTTCACGAAGCACATGCGCGGTACACCGTACTGGTTGGCCTGGCGCCACACCGTTTCGGACTGCGGCTCCACGCCTGCCACGCCGTCGAACACGACCACGCCGCCATCCAGCACACGCAGACTGCGCTGCACTTCGGCGGTGAAGTCCACGTGCCCTGGGGTGTCGATCACGTTGATCTGGTGACCGTTCCAGCTTGCGGTAATGGCAGCCGCTGTGATGGTGATACCGCGTTCGCGCTCTTGTTCCATATAGTCGGTTGTGGCCGCACCGTCATGGACTTCGCCAATACGATGCACCGCACCGGTGTAATACAGGATACGTTCTGTCGTGGTTGTTTTACCGGCATCAATATGCGCGATAATCCCGATGTTGCGAACCTTATCCAGCTCAAATTTCGTTGTGTTTTTCGCCATGTCTCGCTAACGCTTCAACTCCAGGCTCTGCTGTAGAGATTGCCCGCCGCAACGGGCATTGCTTTTAACGGAAGTGAGCAAAAGCCCGGTTTGCTTCCGCCATCCGATGGGTATCGTCCTTCTTCTTGACCGAGGCACCCTGGCCCTGGGCAGCTTCCATCAGTTCCGCTGCCAGCTTGGCCGCCATGCCACGACCCCCGCGCGAGCGCGAGTTCTGCAAAATCCAGCGCATTGCCAGCGACACGGCGCGTTCCTGCGGCACTTCCACTGGCACCTGATACGTCGAGCCACCCACGCGGCGCGGCTTGACTTCGACGGTGGGCGTCACATTGCGCAGCGCCTGCTCAAAGACTTCCACCGGGTCGCGCTTCATGCGTTCCTCGATGGTTTCCATCGCGGTGTACATGATCTTCTGTGCCACGCTCTTCTTGCCGCCGTACATCATGCGGTTGATGAACATGGCAATGTGCAGGTTGTTGTAGCGGTTGTCCATCGGGACGACGCGCTTGGGGGGTGTATTTCTTCTCGGCATCAGCTTACCCTCTTATCTTTTCTTGCCTTTAGCGGGAGCGGCAGCCTGACCGGGCTTCGGACGCTTCGCGCCATACTTGCTGCGCGCCTGTTCGCGTCCCTTCACGCCGTCGGTGTCCAGCGTACCGCGCACAATGTGGTAACGCACACCGGGAAGATCCTTCACACGACCACCACGCACCAGTACCACGCTGTGTTCCTGCAAGCTGTGGCCTTCGCCGGGGATATAAGCCGTCACCTCGATACCATTGCTCAGGCGAACGCGAGCCACTTTGCGCAGCGCCGAGTTCGGTTTCTTCGGTGTCATCGTCTTGACCTGGCTGCAAACGCCACGCTTCTGCGGCGCACCTTTGGAGCGGCGTGTGCGGCGCTGGCTGTAAGCATTCCAGGTATACTGAAGCGCAGGGGCTTTGGTCTTCTTCTTCTTGGACGTGCGCCCCTTACGCACGAGCTGGTTGATGGTGGGCATAACTCTCTCCAAAATGACTAGACAATTGCATCACCTGGGTTATTTTCAGGCACACAAACGGGCGACCATAAGAAGACGCCCGTATCCTTCTTCCCATCATGGCGAGCTACTTCGTCACGCAAAGCGCTTTCGCCATAGTTCCTCAATTCCGGTATGACATTGCCTGCTTTTTGAGGGTGTTTTACCGGGGTGTGTGGGGTGGCATAGTAGCACCGACGCGGGGCAATGTCAAGGGAAGTTAAGCCCGGTTTGCAACCAGTTTGGTGGTTTTGCCCAGAATCAGTGTGGGAACTACGGTTTAGACGCGCATATGCTGCACAATTTTACTGAAACTGCGCATCAGTTCGTCTACACCAAGCGGTTTGGTCAGGAAAATATCGACCCCGGCTTCAATGGCCTTGCCCATCTGATAGCCGCCTGTCACGCTGCTGATGACGATCAACGGTATCTCCTGGGTAACTTCGCGTGTACGGATGTAGCGCACCAGTTCCAACCCGTTCATGTCCGGCAGAATCAATTCGGTCACAATCGCGCTGGGGCGGGCGCTTTCCACCAGGGCAATCGCCTCTGCCACATTGCGCACCAGATGTGTGCGAAAGCCCGCCTCTTGCAGGACGGCGCCGATGGCGTTCGCCACTTTGGCGTCGTCGTCCACGATCAGGACAAGCTGATCGCTGCCGATATGAGGGATCGTAATTTCAGAAAATGAGGTTTCATTCTTCTCGTAGCTGCTGGGGGTGACGACGAAGAACACCTGCAATTGCAGCTTACCGAGCGTGAGATGGTCACCATGCCGCAGGCGATATTCCAGTTCCGGTTCGAGCCGCGCGTTGTTGATGTACGTGCCGTTGGCGCTGTTCAGGTCGCGAATGGTGATGCGGCTGTTGCGGGCGCAGATGACCGCGTGCTGGCGAGAGACACCCATGTAATAGGCGTTGAAGTCGGCCAGATCAACATCGGGGATGCTGCGCTTTTCCTTATCACTGCGTCCCAGCGTGACCGACTCCGAGACTTCGGATTGAATCACGGATGCCGTGCCCACAACCCGCAGTTCGATCACCCAGGGCATCATATAATCGAGCGGACCGGTGCCGCGCTGAACCGCTTTGGGTACGCTTTCCTGAATCAGATGCCGCGTTGTGGGTTTATTAGCACCCGGCTGCTCGCTCATTGCATTGTTCCTTTACGTGTTCTGTATTGCTTCTTTGATGACAACCCAGCATCCAATATTTTAACAGTTGACAGTCAGCAGGCAACGTTCATTCTACGTATCCCACCTAAGAGTGTAAGGGCACTGGACTTGAAACACCGTAAAGAATGTGGGGGAATTAGAGTAGGTGAAGGTTGTAGGGACACGGCATGCCGTGTCCCTACTTGTGGAAAGCGCCTTTGCACAGGAGCTTGAAAACCAGACGCCCCCCTTCGGCCTGAAAAAGAAAGTTGAGGGGTCGGTGACCGTCTAGCGGAACAGTTCGCGCACGATGATGTTGCGCTGAATCTCGCTGGTGCCTTCGTAAATCTGGAAGATTTTCACGTCGCGCAGCAGCTTTTCCACCGGGTATTCCTTCATATACCCGTAACCGCCGAACACCTGCACCGCGTCCACCGCTGCTTTGGTCGCCATATCGGCGGCAAAGGCTTTGGCATAGGCCGCCGCTTTGGGGTTGGGGGTGCCGGTGTCTGCCGTCCACGCCGCCTGCCACACCAGCAAACGCGAGGCTTCATAGTTGATTGCCATATCCGCGATCTTGTGGCCGATGGCCTGATGTTCATAGATCGGCTTGCCGAAGGCTTCGCGCTCTTTGGCGTATTTGACGCTTTCTTCCAGCGCACGCCGCTGCAAACCCACTGCCGCCGCTGCCACACCGGGACGGCTGTAGTCGAACACCTTCATTGCCAGGTAAAAGCCCTGACCTTCCTTGCCGAGCAGGTTTTCTTCCGGCACTTCCACATTTTCAAACACGATTTCGGCGGTATCCGAAGCCCGCTGGCCGATCTTGTCGAACTTGCGGCCAACGCTCACACCGGGGCTGTCACGGTCAATAATGAAGCAGGACATACCCTTATGGCCGGCGTTGGGGTCGGTCTTGGCGAACACGGTGAAGAAATTGGCATGGCTGGCGTTGGTGATGAAGGTCTTGCTGCCGTTGATGATGTACTTCGCGCCGCGCTTTTCCGCACGAGTCTGGATGCCGACCACGTTCGACCCCGCCGCCGCTTCGGTCACGCCGTAGGACACGAATTCGCCCTGATCGACCAGACGCTCACCCAGCCAGTACTGCTTCTGTTCTTCGGTTCCGGCCAGGATAATCGGGAGATCGCCCAGGTGATTGGTGCTGACGCTGGTGCTGATGCCCGTGCAGCCGTAGCCCAGTTCTTCCGCCACGAGGCATTCTTCAAACACGGTCGCGCCCACGCCGCCATATTCCGCCGGGATGTTCATGTTGGTCAGGCCAAGCTGACGCGCTTTTTCAAAAATTTCTTCGGGGAACTTCGCGTCGCGGTCATGTTCTTCGGCAACCGGAATAATTTCCTTCGCTGCAAATTCCCGCGCCATTCGTTGCAGCATCTTCTGCTCGTCCGTCAGTTCAAACCCGACGCCGACCGTTTCCAGTTTGTCCATGCTAACCATTTTGGTTTTTCTCCAACATCTATTAATTTAATGAACATTCAATTACAGTATATCGTGCTTTGTCGCTCTCGCAACGCTTTCAATCACTGCCGTCCAACCATGTGCCGACGACCTTCTCATACAGCGTATCTGCACTTCGGTGATAGCCGATCCGCTCATAAAAGGGCTGAGCACTGTCGGTCCACAGGCTGATGTGCTGTCCCTGTGCTTCTGCTTCAAGTAGGTGGAGCATGTAACGCGCTATGCCCTGCCTGCGATAGGCACTGTGCGTCCAGACATCAATGATATAAGCGTTACAAACACCATCAGAAAGCAGTCTGGCGGTGCCAACAATGCGGTCATTGTCCCAGGCGAAAACGACTTCCTGGCTGTTCTCGAAGGAACGACGATACTGCTCTGCGGTGCGTCCATTGTGGAAATTGTCCTCGATGAGGCTCGCTCGCAGCGCTTCCCAGTTGACGTTCTTTATGTCCTGCCTGTAGGTGACTGGCATAAAAACAAAATACTCCTCATAGTTCACAATGGTTCATAGTGTATCTCTGAGGAGTGATACTGACAACAGATCGAACACTGCAAAAGTTTTACAGATTGGGGCGCTTCTCCAGTTCCAGCATCAGCGCATCAGAGGCCGCCAGCCCCGACAGCACCGCCCCTTCCACACGCGGCCCACCGAACGCATCCCCGGCAAAGGCCAGCGGCGAGATGGTGTTCGCCAGCAGGCACGGTTCGGGATGCACGTAAAGCGGCACCGAGTATTTCCAGCGCTTCAGCTGAGCTTCTCTAATGGTCGCGTTCGGGTCGAGGAAGATGCGCAGGTCGGTTTCAAGCGCCTGGAGGACGCGGTCGTCGGGCGCACTCCACATCTGCACACTGTACTGTTCGTTAGCATGGACGGTGATAATCGTCGCTTCGGGCGAAATGCCCTTCTGCTGATTATCGCTAATCCAGCTTACGGGCGAGTTCTTGCGCTGTACCGCGCCGGGCTGCGGCAGCGTCACGCGGCCCTCTATCCAGAACATTCCCGCTAAACACGGCGCATACTCGATCTTCTTCAAGGCCTGCATGTTTTCAGCAGAAAGTTCGGTTGCCCCCGCGTCCAGAATTTCCAGCGATTGCGGCACAGGCGGGGTCATCAATAAGGAACGCGCCTGATAGATGCTGCCGTCTTCGTCCTGCAATACCCAACCGCTTTCATCGCCAGTCGCGGTCACAATGCGGATGTTCAGCCGAACGTCCCGCAGCGACCCCGCCAGTCGTTTGGTGAGCGCATTCATCCCACCCCGCACGGCGTAACGGGCATGCTGCTCCTGCTCATCCAGCGACGGCACAAACCGCGCCGAACTGCCGTCGGAAAAGCCGCGCGACCATTCGTAGGCCAGGCCTTCCTTCAGCCATTGATCGACATACGTCTGAAACTGAGGCGTTCTCACTGTGAAAAACTGTGCGCCATGATCGGCCAGCCCCGGCCCGATGCGGCGCGTCGCCATGCGCCCGCCCACGCTTGAACTTTTATCCAGAACGGTGACGGAAATACCGCGCTCGGTCAGCCTGTTCGCCGCCATCAGCCCGGCCAATCCAGCCCCGATAATCATTACATCTGTTGCACCAGTGGCTTCTACCATTCCACACCCCCTGTCAACACGCATATCAATACTATACACCCGGCGCAAAATTTGCTAGAATATTAAATAGATTAAGGGGGTGACACGGTATCGATACGGGAGGCTGGTGTCACGCTGCAAGTCGCGGAGCATGACCGCGTTAACAACGGGCTAGCACTATAAGTGCCAACACGAATTCACCGGCTTACGCTTACGCCGCCTAAGGCTTAAGCTAAGTCGCTAACCCTACGAGTGGTTAGCCGTTCGCCCCATTCGTCCCCGTCCGGGTGGATTGGCGAGCGTCATAAATGACAGGGGTGCGTGCTGCTCACGCCGATAAGGCAGCACAAAGACTTGATCGGCTAGTTGTGAGCGTACCGCGTCGGCTGGGGCTACTCACGGCGAATGTCAACAGGCGACTAAACTTGTAGACGCGGGGCGTCGAATTTCGTAGACTCGAGTTCAATTCTCGACACCTCCACACATCAATTCAATCAGGGGCAGCCACCGTACACGGGCTGCCCCTTTTTTGTCAGCCTTTCCAAACCACGCAGTGGGCCCTACGCGGGGATGGATCGTGCTGCTAAACTGGGCGGTTACACGATTGCAGATGGAGTAATAGAGAGCAATGCGAAAACTTCTACAGTCGGCGGGTCTGACCATCATCACCCTGCTTATGACCGCCTGTTCCGGGATGTCCCAGTCAGAGCAGGCGCTCGTGGAGCAGAATAACGCGCTTGGTACGCAGATCGCCGATCTTCGTGCTTCGGCCACCGTCTCATCCGACTTGCTGATGGCGACGCTTGAGCAAGCGAACACCTCCATTGCGCGGGTGAATCAGCAGCAGGATCAGATGATCGGGACGCTGCGGGCGCGGGGCATGGCGCCGGAGGCAGGCGCGATCAATCCGCTGATGTCCACTGCCACCCCGACCTTTGCTGCGCAAACCGGTCTGGTCACACCAGTGGCACCCGGCGGCGGCGTGACTCCCTTCGGCACCTCCTCCAGTGTGCAGACCTTCGGCCCCACCCCTGGCGCACCTGTCCCTAATCCTGCCCTGACTCCCGGCACAACCCCGCTGCCTGCCAGCACCACAACCACCAGCAGCGGCGGCAGCAACACCCTGACCAATATTGTCACATCCAGCGGCGTCGGCGCGGACGACTGTGCAGCCAGCCCCAGCAGTCAGTTCACGACCAGCACGCAGGAAATTTACGTCGTCGCCACCGCCAATCTGACCAGCGGAACGACCGTGCTTTCGCGCTGGCTCCAGAACGGCACCGAAGTGGCAACCTTTGACTTCACCTATGAGTTCAACGTCAGCGGGTCGTGCATCTGGTTCTTCGCCAACCAGTCCGATTTCGCCTTTACGCCGGGCAGCTACACCGTCAGCCTGGAAGTCAATGGCGTGGTCGCAGGTCAAACCACTTTTACAATTCAATAAAATTTACCTGAGTAATTGACCCTGTTAGGAGTTACGCACTTACAGCTTGTTTTTCTCGTTGGGCGGGTTTGAAACCTGCCCCTACAAACGGGGAACTGCCTACGTTCTACCTGTATCAGCGCTTTCATTCCCTGCTTCCTGACGCTTTATGAGGCAAGTCCCTCTCCTTTGGGAGAGGGATTTAAGGCTTGTCCGGTATTGAGTTGGCGCTTTTCCGCCCTCAACCCCCGCCCCCCTCTCCCAACCGCTGACGCTAGGAGAGGGGGAGAAGACCAGGGAAGCGTGTTAAGTCCCTCTCCTTTGGGAGAGGGATTTAGGGTGAGGGCAAATGAGCCGTTGTGAACTTTCATAACTCCTTTTAGAG
>JANRLJ010000155.1:0-113686 GCA_033762735.1 bacterium
TGAAACCAAACACTTGGCACAGGCCAAGCAATTGGATACGCTCTTTGAACAACCTGACAGGGTGTTAGCTAGTCCCGATGAAGCAGCAGAAAAAATCGTCGGTTAAGTCACCCGTGTCAGATGAAATCTTGTCTAATACAAATAAAGAAACGTGGTCGCTTTGTTCCCGCAGGGGTGACTTTGTACAAGCAAATTAGAATGGTGGGATTGTAGGGACACGGCATGCCGTGTTCCTACGAAAAATATCGCGTCTTTTTGACTTTCTCTTGCCGCATCACCTCTGCCAAAGTTTACTGTGAACGACTCACGTCCCGCACCTGATACAGCGCTCCATCCGTAAAGCCGCGCTTGCGGTAGTATTCGCGCGTGCCAATGGCCGAAATCACGGCCAGCCGTGCATAGCCATACTCACCCGCAATCTCGACCGCTCGCTCGATTAACTGTGATCCCAGGCCGAGATGCTGGGCGCGACCGGGCGCACTATCGCCAATACCGAGCGACTGACCATAGACATGCACCTCGCGGATGATGGCGGCACTGGCGAGTTCGTCCGTCAGCGGGGGTTCATCCGCGTTGGGCAGCGACAGCCGCAGAAACCCGGCGATGTCGCGTTCTGCTGTGATAAATTGCAGGAACACATCGCGGCTGCTGCTCGTCTCATACCACAGTTCATCCAGCCGCAGCGCGTCCATCGTCACCTGCCGCTGGCCGATCTCGCGGGCACGGATGTCGGGACTGCGTTCGCCCCGCCGCTGGAGTTCATTTTCCACCAACTGGCGAAAGTTGGTCACTTTGTTGCCGACGACAATATCGGTGCCGGGAATATCGCGGATGACACGGGTCAGGCGGCAGTATTCGGGCGTCTGCCGAAAGCACTCGACCAGCACATGCAGCAGTTCGTCCTGGGTGTAGGGTCGCCAGGAACCGTCCTGATAGCGCTGCATCAGTTCCGCACTTTCGATCAATGAACAGGGATACACCTTGAGTTCATCGGGGCGGAAGTCGGGGTCGCCAAACATGCGGGCATAATCCGCGATGTCGTTTTCGGGCGTGCTGCCGTAGAGGTTGGGCATCCAGTGCGCGTGAATCTTGAACCCCGCTTTGCGCAGCAGCTTCACAGCACGGCGCGTTGCATCGACGGTATGCCCGCGCTTGTTCATCCGCAGCACCCGATCATCAAGGCTCTGGAAACCAATCTGGACTTTGGTGCAGCCCAGCCGCCGAATCCGCAGCACTTCTTCCTCGCTGATGTGGTCGGGGCGCGTCTCGATCACCAGCCCCACACAGCGGCAGTCGGCGGTTTCATTGTAGCGATGCACGGCTTCCAGTTCTTCCCAGGTGGTGAATTCATCAATCACCGAGCGTTCGCGTACCCCGGTCATGATGTCGCCGACCAGTTCGCGCGAACGGTACATCTCGTCACGGTAAATTGTCTGCACGACCTGGTTATAGGTCTGCTGCATCTCCGCGCCATACACGGCGACGTTGGTGATATTGCGTTCAGGATGGAGCTGGCTGGCTTCCTTAAGCGCCGCCTCAACTTCCGCACGGCGATCACGGACGTTACGCTCGCCGTCCTGCCCGAAGTCATGCAGCGCATCGAATACACGTTTGATGAACCAGATTTGATACGTTTCCGGGTAAAACGACCATGTTCCGCCCAGAATAATCATCTCGATTTTGTCGGTCGGGTGGCCGGTGTTATGCAGCGAGAGCAGCCGCGTATAGGTTTGCAGGTAAGGGTCGAAGCTGTTCTGTTCCGCCCGCTGTGCGCCGGGTTCGTCGGAAAGATAGCTTTTGGGCATCCGCACATCGTTGGGGCAGAAGATGCACGTCCCTGGACAGGGAAACGGCTTGGTCAGCACGGTCACAGGGGTCACGCCGGAACTGCTGCGGACGGGTTTTCTGCGCAGGCGTTCGAGGATGGTGTTATCGTAAGCGGGCAGATCAACCGTCCCTGCCAGCGCGCGGTAGGCGTCGATCAACTGTGCCCGGCTGTAAACACCCCCATCAGGCCGGGAGTGGCGCAGCAGCAGGCGGGAGAATTCATCGTGAGAGAGTTTCTCCGGCGCGGCGATCACCTGCCGCAGAATGGCAAGCAGCGGTTCGCGGTGCTGTTGTAGATCAATCGAATAATTTTTGTGGCGCATGGGGTTTGTTTTCCGCTACAGATGAAGAGTCACTATAGCACATCTGGAGCGAAATGTTGAGCGTGGGCATGGCTCGTTGGAGTGAGCCTCCCCTATCTATGATATACTTCGACATGGACAGACGAACGCTGAAATCGCCGAAAAGCTGGTCATGTATCCAATAGTTTCATTAAATTATAGGCCGCTGACGGCGCACGAAGCATGGCGTGGGAGAGTAGGTAGCACATGCGTATCGTGATTGTTGCCGCAGGCACATGGGGAGATGTGCGTCCCAATGTGGTCCTCGGACAAGGACTGCAACAGCAGGGCTATAAGGTGATCCTCATTGCATCAGAGAATTTTCGAGCGTGGATAGAGGGGCGTGGTCTGGCGTTTACACCCCTCAGCGTCAACATTCAGGAAGTGCTGGATGAGTTGACCAACAACACGAATCTTATGCAGACGGTGAAATGGATGCGGAAGATCGCCCCAACAGCAGCGCAAATGGGTAAAGAAATCATTGAAGTTATCCGTGATGGCGATGTCCTGCTGATGAACGAGGCAGGTGTGGCACTGGTGAACGGTGTTCTCGAAGCGAAAAAGGTTCGTCTTGTCCTCATCAACATGCAGCCTTTTGCACCAACGACAGAATTCTCTGGGATGTTACCCCCATTGCCCCGTTGGATACCCATCCCTGCCTTCCGCTATAACCGTTGGGCAGGAAATTTCGTGCGGCGAAGTCAGTGGTGGACGATGGGCAAATATGGGAATCATCTGCGAACACGACATCTTGGCTTACCGAAACAGACCTGGAAAAAGCATCGGGAGATCCTGAATAAAACGCCATCTCTGCTGCTGGTAAGTCCTCAAGTGATTCCACGTCCCTCTGACTGGCAACCCCACCACCATATTACCGGTTATCTCTTCGATGAGGACATCGAGTGGAAACCGCCCTCTGACTTACTCCATTTTCTGGCAAGTGGCGAAAAACCCGTCTATATCGGTTTCGGCAGTATGCGTGATCGCAAACCTGAAGCGACAACACGTCTCATTCTCGAAGCCATCAAACAGACCGGACATCGGGCAGTATTGCTGAGCGGTTGGGCACGAATGGGTGTAGACAACCTGCCAGACAATGTGTTTCTGCTGGATTACGCGCCTCATACATGGCTCTTTCCACAAATGGCAGCGATTGTGCATCATGGCGGCGCGGGAACAACGGCGGCAGGGCTGCGGGCAGGAGTCCCCTCGATTATTGTGCCGATTATAGCCGATCAGCCGTTCTGGGGACGACGTATCGCTGAACTGGGTGCGGGGACAGCCCCGATACCCCACAAGAGACTGAATGTGGAGAATCTGGCTGAGGCAATCCACAGCGCAACCAGCAATGCGCCGATGCGACAACGCGCATCTGAGCTAGGCGAAAAAATCGCCTCCGAAGATGGATTAAAAAATGCGGTCGATACGATCACAAAGCTGTTATGAAGTGACTTTGATGTTGGCGACATGGTGGTTTAATAATACCGGCTGATTTTTGTGGGCCACTTCTGCTAAAAATCCCCACCGAAGGTTGAGCGTTCCCAGTTGTTCTTCGACTTCTCCATCAGCGATGTGTCCAGTTCGACCTTAATCCCGCCGACCCAGCCGGATACGAGGTTGTACATCAGGGCATACAGGCCGCCGATAATACCGCCAATAATGGCGTAAATTGGCACCCCGCACAGGTAGCCGATCAGCAGACTTCCGGCGGAAAAGCTGACCATGCTGGGGTCAAGCGAGGTCGAGCCAACCAGCGACGCCGTCAGGAAGATCGATGGAAACAGGATAATCACCAGCCCGAACACCAGATAGAACAGCGTCGTGATAATGGCTGAGACGCGAAACGCAGAACCCACATCAACGCGGCGGATTGTCACCATGAGCGTGTATTGCCACCTTTCCAGATACGAACATCTACCGCACCCATTGTACCGTCAAACCGCTGCTGTTGGGATCATTATCGCTTCCGCAGCCATAGACTCCCGCCCGTCCAGTCAAGCGCCATCGGGAAAGCAGCTTTGACCGCTTCCTGATGATCGACGCACATTAGATTGGCAGCAAACACCACTTCGATTTTGTCGTTATCCACCAGAAATGCCTGCACAAGATACTGTTCCGTCCAGAAGCGATAGCGCTCCAGCACAAAGCCCTTCGGATAATCATAAGGCAGGAAAATATCGTGGATATGAATCAGGACACCGGGTTGCAGGCGAGGCAGAATCTCCAGCATCAGGAACACCACGTCCCCGCCGATGCGCACTACATGGGAACTGTCAATAAAGAGAATATCGTTGGCCGCGAGGCTGGTGAACACCGTCACGTCAACGTCTTCCCCTTTGGCCTGCACATGCTCCACGCCGGGGATTCCTGCCGCGATCACCTCGTTCGGATACGGTTCAATCGAAGTCAGCCGACCTGTCTCATTCTGCCGCAGGGCAAGCGCCGCCAGCATGGTCGAAAAGCCCGCGCCCACTTCGACAATCCGCGCCGGTTTGAAATGCCGGATGATGCCGTAATAGACAAGCGGGTCAATGCCACAGAAATAACTCTGGTTGAGGTAAAAAGCGCTCTTATCCACCGGGTTCGGTTGAGCTGGCAGCGCGGCCAGCGCCTCTCTGTATAACGGGAAAACCTCGCGCAGCATGGCAAGCTGCGCTTCCACACGCATTTCAACGCCGCTCATAGAGGACGGCGCGGGATAGTGCTTTTCCAGCATCCGCACATCGGGCATCGGCTCGTAAAAATGTACAGGGCGGATGTAGTAACCCCGCTGGAGCCACAGATTAGCGTTATAGCGGGACACTGCCATCAGCGGGTCTAACAGCCATAACACCAGATGCCCCCGTGCGCGTCGCCATACTCCCGCAAGAAAATGGCCTATCCCCTTCACGTATCCATGTCCTTACGCGCATCTACAGCGCAACCGCTTTCCCTGTGCTCGATCTTAGTTTAGCATATGGTACACACAAACCCTTTAAAGACGATGAATTTAATGTTATGCAACCAGATACGATCCGCCAACTGAATGCCATCAACCGCGAGTTCTACCGCGTCATCGCTGCGGAATTCGACCAGACGCGCGGCACCGCCTGGCTGGGTTGGGAAAAGCTGTTACCACATTTAAAAGCGCCGCAGTCCACAACCCCTTTTTCGGTGCTGGATGTCGGTTGTGGCAACGGGCGCTTCGGCGTGTTTCTGGCAGAGAAGTTAAGGTGCGAACTGGATTATCACGGCATTGACAACAACGAAGTGCTGCTCGAACACGCGATGCAGGCGGTTTCTACAGCACCCGGCGTGGCGACCACGCTGGAACTACGCGACGTGGTGGAAAATCCGCCCGTGAGCGGCGAGTATGATCTGGTAGCGGCGTTCGGGCTGCTGCATCATATCCCCGGCGGAGAGCAGCGCGAAGCGTCCGTGCGAAGGTTAGCGGAGCGCGTCAGGCCGGGCGGGATTCTGGCGCTGGCCTGCTGGCGTTTCTACGAGTTCGACCGCTTCCGTGCGCGCATCGTCCCCTGGCCGGAGACGCTGAAAGCGCAGGTGGAGCGGCATGATTACCTGCTGGACTGGCGACGGGGAGAGGTGGCGCTGCGCTACTGCCATTATGTCGATGATGCCGAGCAGGACGCTTTAGTGCAAGGCACCGGCCTCACAGAAATCGACCGTTTTCGCGCGGATGGCTACACGGGCACGGTCAACAGCTATAGTGTGCTGCGAAAGAAGCCAGATTGAACTGCTCTCTCACAGCAGCAGCGGCGGCAGTTCATGCACGAAGCCCGGTCCGCCGAGGTACATCCCGCCATCCACATTCACGCACAGCCCGTTGGCATAGTAATACGGCGCGACCACCTTACTGGCTGGCTGCGAAGTCATGGTGCTGATAGGGGTATGACCGTGAACGATCTGCGCACCGCCGTACACGCGCATGAACTCGGTCGCGCTTGCCATGCCGTTTTTGCCCCGGTCAGAGAACGCCTTGTGTTCGCTGAATTCCGACAGCATCCGATCCCATTTCTCCACATCATCGCTGTGCAGAATTTCGGAAAAGGCGGCGTTGACTTCCTCAACCGTGCGGCCATAGCGCATATAGAGCGTTGAATCGGCGTGCATCAACAAACGCCCTTCCACCCGCGCCATTGCTGGAAGGCTGAGCAGCCATTCGATATGATGCGGCTCAAGACGAGTCAGGTCATTGTCCTGGCCGCCGTTGCGCTTCCAGTCGCCCTTGAAATTGCCGATTGGCCCTTTGGTGCGAACGTCGGGAAAACGATAAGCCGAGAGAATAGTAAAGTCGTGATTGCCCAGCAGCGCTCGCACCTGCCCACCATCTGCGGTGGCTTCCTGCTGAAGGCGCATCACCAGATCGACCACGCCGACCCCGTCTGGGCCGCGGTCGAAGAAATCGCCCAGAAACCACAGGCTGGCGTCGCGCCCGATCCAGCGCAGATCATCATCCAGAACGCGAATGTCATCCTGTAAAAGCTCGATCAGTTTTTGCAGATGGCCGTGTACGTCGCCAATGATATAGATCGGTCTGCGTTTAATCATGGCGTGGTTTTCAGCAAATCCTCAATGCTGTAGCGCTGCTTAAATGTGAAGGCATGGGGGGTCGGCCCGTGCTGGGCGAGATGGTCATACCGTTCCTTCGCTTCTTCCAGCGTGGGCAAATGCCCCTGCCGAATCCACCACATGACCACCCCCGACAGATCAAGCTTATGAAACCATTCCTTGCGGCGGCGGAAGTAATCGGCATGTTCGCTGTAGTAAACATACTGGAACAGGGCATCAATCGATTCCCATACGGACAGGTTGACGATAATCATATCGTCCGGGAAGGGGCGGAAGTTGGTCGCGTTGCCCGCTTCCGACTGAAACCGCCACACAAAACCGGGCGACTCATCCCCCAAACGGTTGATCTGGTCGAGATTGTTGGTAAAGTCCGCCATCACCGCGTCATCAAGCGGCGCAAGCATCCGGGCAATATTGAGTTCAGCAAGATGATAACCGCTTGACATGATGAATTCCCCTCTCCGTTAGGATGGTGCAGTCCCGATCTTTCGGGTCATGGTAGCGTGAGAACGCGTAAGAACGAAGTGCTACTTTTTGCCGAAAATCCGTTCGTGCTCGGTGCGGATGCACAAATCCTGCGCGTAATTGATGCCAGCGCCCAGCGCAAAATGCCGCGCATCGTCGTCGAACACACCCAACTGTGCCCACAGGCTTTTCGCGCCAATGACCGCCGCTTCTTCGGCAATTGAAAAAAGAAACTGGGATTTGCGGAAGACGTTCACAATATCCACTTCCGCCGGAATATCGCGCAGTGTGTCGTAGCTTTTATGGCCTTCGACCTCATCAATGTGTGGATTGACCGGGTAGACCACATAGCCGTGTTCGCGCAGATAGGCGGCGACCTGATAGCTGGTGTAGTAGTGGTCGTTGGAATGCCCCACCATTGCGATCACTTTACTGTTTTCCAGCACTGCCCGACGCGCAGCCTCGTCCTGATTCAGGTCTTTCGACATCTTCCCTCTCCCCTACCGTTCAAACAGACGGAAAAAGCCATTGGTGAAGCGCACCAGCCCATAGACCATCGCGGAGGCCAGCAGCGCGGGAACAATGATATCGCCTCGTGTGGCTGCAAAGGCCGCCATGCCGATCCCACCCGCGACGATGAAAATCGTGCTGCCGACCAGCATATCAAACAGTCCTGAACTGCGATTCAGTTCCCGCTGTGCTCTGCTCTGGGGGGACGACCGCACACCCTGATCGGCCTGCACATTGACCACCTGCGCAACCAGCGTTTCGGCCTCATTTGGTGAAAGGCCGCGTTCAACCAGGGCTTTTTCAATATCGGCATACGCCGTGCCCTGCTCGATCAGTTCCGCCACAAACGCATGAAGGGGATGCGGCATCGGTCTGGACTGCTTCCTGCGGCGTACCATCGGCCTTTCCCCTTCTGTAGATCGGGACTTAAGGGTTGTTTTTCTCGTCGAGACAAGTTTAAAACCAACCTCAACCTGGTCGTCTGTGTTCAGACAGACGAAGGAGACAACATTCTTACCCCGATTTCTTTCGCGTGTTCTTGTTTCAGGACAGCGCGTACCGTGTCTCTACAAGCTTGATGAGTTGCATCCTACAGGCTGTTCATCGCTCGTTTCTCATCCCTGCTGATGCTTCTTTTAATACTTCTTCACGAGGCTGCGGTAGACGGCAGGCTGGCGCGTCTGGATAAACTGATATTCCTCGCGGAACTTGCGCACCGCGTCCAGGTCGATGCGCGCGACAGTGAAACCTTCCAGCGGTGCCCCCGTATCGGGATCGGTTTCGTCGGCAAGGCTGGCATAAATCTGCCCACGCGGGCCGACGATCATGCTCTCACCGCCAAAGCTGAGCGTCACATCCTCGCCCACACGGTTCGCGCCGACGACGTAAACCGCGTTTTCATAGGCACGGGCGCGGACGTAAGTCTTCCACTCGTCAATATTGGACGCTTCCCAGTTTGCCATCACCAGCAGAATTTCTGCCCCGTCCAGCGTCATACTGCGCGAGACTTCGGGGAAGGCCAGATCATAGCCGATCATCATACCGATGCTGCCGATTTCCGTGTCGGCCACCGGCAGCTTAATCCCCTCGCGGAAAGCCATACGTTCTTCGCCCCGCAGGTGAATTTTGTGATAGGCCTCGACCAGATCACCTTCCGGCCCAACCAGAATGGCCGAGTTGTAGAGGACGCTTTCTACCTTTTCCTTCGTCACCATCCCGAAGGCGATATAGATGCCGAATTCATTTGCCCGCTGTGCCATGAGGTTGATGGTCGGCCCCGGTACGCGCTGCGCCATTTCGGTAAAACGCAGGCCCAGTTCGTTGCCGCTGGTGATGAGTTCGGGGAAGACGATCAGATCGACCTTCTGCTGCGAGGCGATGCGCGAGATCATCTCGGACATCTTGACGAGGTTTTCTTCTGCCTCGCCCAAACGGGGTTTCATCTGCACGACGGCGATGGTTACTTCACGCATGAGTTCTGTATATCCTTCTATCGTTTAATCGCAGGTCAAAAGATGACGGTGATTGTAGCTTAAGTCCGGGTGAGGAGCGAACGTGTCACGTTAGCGCTCTTGCAACGATGTGTGCGGCCTTCTTTTCCCCTCTCCCTGAGGGAGAGGGGATCAAGGGGTGAGGGCAGATCACCGCAGTTTTTCCATCAGATGCGCCAGCACGGGCGGCAGCGGCGACTCAAGCGTCATCCGTTCGCCTGTGCGGGGATGGTCAAAGCTCAGTCGTGCGGCATGGAGAAAGTTACGCTTGAGCCTGATGCGCTGCTTGCGGAAGCCGTAGATCGTATCACCGACGACAGGAGTGCCAATAAAGGCAGCATGGACGCGAATCTGATGGGTGCGCCCGGTCAGCAGGTTGAACTCCACCAGCGCCTGCCCTTCCTTGAAGTTGTCATCCAGCACAGCAAATTCGGTAATGGCGGGCTTGCCTTCGCGCAGCACGGCCATCCGCTTGCGCTGGCGTGGGTCGCGGGCAATTGGGGCTTCGATTCGTCCGGTCAGGGTTTTAGGCGTGCGTTCCAGCAGCGCCAGGTAAATTTTCTCGACGGTGCGTGCCTGGAACTGGCGCATCAGGCTGGCCTGTGCCGCGTCGTTGAGCGCGATCACCATCAGCCCGCTGGTGTCCTTGTCCAGACGATGCACGATGCCGCGCCGCCCTTCCGTGTCGCTCATCTGGCTGATCTTCGGCCAGCGTGACAGAATTGCGTTGACCAGTGTGCCCGACTCGTTGCCAACCGCCGGATGCACCACCAACCCGGCGGGCTTGTCGATCACGGCCAGATCATCATCCTCGTAAATCACGGTCAGGTCGATCTGCTCCGGCTGAACTTCGGCGGCCTGTTCACGCGGTGGCAAGGTCAGCCGCACCGTCTCGCCGCCACGCAGCTTGATCCCCGGCTTGGCAGGTGTCCCGTTGACTGTGACCCGGCCTTCCTTGATGAAGGTCTGAACCTGCACCCGGGAAAAACCGTCACCACTGTTCAAAGCGTGACCTTCAAGCTGTGCCAGAAGCAGCTTGTCCAGCCGTTCGCCAGAATCTTCCACCGTAAATTCGAGGTGCTGTTCACTCATTCATTAGCTCGCTTGTTCTAACCACGTGTTCTATCATATCACAAAACGGTTAAAAAATGAACGCTCTTTATAACTGCTGCTTACAGCAAATCAAAAAGCGGCAGCCGTTGAGGTCTGCCGCTTCCGCATCGCTGGTGTAGAGAAGATCACCCGCCCAGTTCGGCGATCAGCGCTTCCATCTGTTCAATCTCGGCGGTCTGCACTTCGAGAATGGTGTTTGCCAGGGTAATGACTTCTTCATGCTGGGCGCGGCGCAGAATCCGCTCGGCCATGTGCAGCGCATCGTCGTGGTGGTCGATCATCGACTCCAGCCATGCGATTTCGTACTCGACACCTTCCAGCCGATTGAAGCCCGCGAACATGCCCATCATCATGGCCGGGTCAGTGAAGGGACCGTCCGTGTTGTGGCCGCCGTGCCCGCTGTGGTCGTCGCCTTCGCCCATCATCCCCATCATCTCCGACATGGGCATCGGTGCGTAATCGATGTTGTACCACGCCAGCAGCCAGCCGCGCATCAGCTCGATTTCGGCGCTCTGGGTGTCGATGATGTTCTGGCAGACCGTCTGAATGGATTCGGTCTGCGCCTTCGCCAGACAATCCTGTGCCATATCCAGCGCCATCTGATGATGGTCGATCATCCCCTCTAAAAAGCGAACTTCAGCGCGTCCACTGCGCCCTTCAACCGGGCTGTCGGCTCTCGCTGGAACCACCGCTGCCATCAAAACCATCAGAACCGCAAACATCATTTTCATCCGTCCTGTTCTCCTCTGTGTGATTGATACCTGATCTCACTTTAAAACGTCGGGGAAATTGCTGATACCGCTAAATAGCGTGTTCCTGGAAATGATTCCCTCACATCTGAGGCCGTCAGTGCTTCCTATGAACAACATCTGTTTTACCCCGGCTAACACGTCAATTGGCGGTGTGCGGCTGTCAGTAAAAGGACTATGCTTGGAGAATCAGAAGATTGACTCAAGGATCAGGGAGAAACACAGTGGTGCGGGTGCTGCTGGCCGAAGATCATAAAATCGTTCGTCAGGGGACGCGGCTTTATCTGGAAAGCGTGGGGATTGACGTGATCGGCGAGGCGACGACCGGGCGCGAAGCGGTGGAGATGGCGCGTGATTTACAGCCGGACGTGGTGATTATGGACATCCACATGCCGGAACTGACGGGCGTGGAAGCCACCCGGCGCATCCGCCACGAGAACGATCAGATTCGGGTGCTGGCGCTGACGGCCTACAACGAACCTGCTTACGTGCAGGCGCTTCTGGAAGCGGGCGCGGATGGCTTCGTGCTGAAGACGGCTGAACTTTCCGAACTGCTCAAAGCACTGCGCGAGGTCGCCACCGGGCACAGCGCCTTTGACGCGCAAATGCTGGCGAAGGCGTCCCAGCAAGGGGAAGCGCCGGTCATGATCGAAGGCCTGACCGACCGCGAACTCGAAGTGCTGACCTGCGCCGCACGTGGCCTGACGAACAAGCAGATCGGCCAGCAGTTGTTTATCTCTGACCGCACTGTGCAGGGACACCTGCAAAATATCTACCAGAAAATGAACGTGACCACGCGCACCGAGGCGGTGACGCTGGCGCTCAAACATGGGCTGATTATGCTGGGCAACGATAATGCTGAATAAAGGAGGGAGCGCATGAACGGCATGGCGCACCTGTGGATCGTGTTGTGTCTGCTGCTCATCAGCGGCAGCCTGTGGATTTACGTCCGGGTGCTGCGCCCGCTGCGGCGGCTGGCGGCACAATCGGCGCAGTTGACCGGGGGCGACCTGAACGCGCTGCATCTGTCCTGCGGCGGCATCCGCGAGATCGACGACATCCGGCGAGCGATGGCCGGCATGGTCGGGCATATCCGGCGGACGCAGGACGAAGGGTTGGTCTACCGCGACGCGCTCACCAATGGGCAGGAGGCCGAACGCACCCGGCTGGCGCATGAGCTGCACGACGACACGGTGCAGGCTTTTATCGCCATCGGCCAGAGCATCGACCTTGCGATACAGCTAGGGGATGTTGCGCCGAAAGCGGCTGAGGTGCTGAAGTCGGCACGGGCGCAGGCAGTCGAAGCAGTGGACAATCTGCGCCGTCTGATCGCGGACTTACGCCCCCCTGCTCTGGAAGAACTCGGCCTTGTTCCCGCGTTGCGGATGATGCGGCTGGCGAATATCGATCTGCGGGTAGATGTAGATGGCGTGGAGCGTCGGCTGGACGAGGAGCAGGAACTCACGCTGTTCCGCGTGGCACAGGAAGCCGTGCGCAATGCGTGGCGGCATGGTCGCGCCTCGCAGGTGACGCTGCATGTGGATTATGCGCCGCACCACATCCAACTGATTATTCATGATAATGGACATGGCTTTGTGCTGCCGGACTCGCCCGACTGCTTCGCGGCGGAAGGCCATTACGGGCTTCTTGGTATTCAGGAGCGCGTGCGCGACCTCAACGGCACGGTCAGCATCGACAGCGCCCCCGGACATGGCACACGGATACAGGTCGAACTTCCGACGATACCGACTCCACAGCCCGATGATGTGGTGCGCGACCCGGTGTGCAGCGCCCTTATCAGACCGCAGCAGGCCTATGGCAGCGTGGTCTATGACGGCCAGCGCTATTATTTCTGCTGCCCAGTGTGCCAGGGGGAATTCCAGCGCAGCCCGCAGACGTATCTGCAAGTACCGAGTATTGAGTTGTGAGTGCCGAGTGGTGAGTGTGCTTTCCTTTGAAGCGTGCATTGTAGGGACACGGTATACCGCGTCCGAAATGGAATTCGCTGAATTGAGCGATTTCTGGTGTTCTCAGCATTCGACAGGTACGCTCGACATATGACAAACACCCCCTCCCCTCTCCATTACACCTGCACCGGCAGCGGGCCGGATGTGCTGTTGATTCACGGCTGGGGCAGTTCTGGCGTGATGTGGGGGCCGACCATGCAGGCGCTCGCGGGACAGTTCCGCTTGTGGGCGGTTGACCTGGCAGGATCAGGCGCGTCGCAGCCATACGAGGGTGTCTCCGGCATTAATCGGCATGTCGAAGCGCTGGCCGCATTTTGTGAGCGGCATCAGATCAAGCCGCTGGCCGTCGTGGGGCATTCAATGGGCGGGATGGTCGCACTCAAGCTGGCTGCGATGTACCCTGATCTGATGCAGGGGTTGGTGCTGGTCTGCCCGTGCATCACCGGGCGCTACGGCTTCCCAGGGATGAGCCGCTTTTTCCGCACACGCTGGACAACGCCGCTGACAGCGCGTTCACAACTGCTGTGGCGGATTGCGAAGCATGAGCTTGTCGTGCAGGCCGCCACCCACCTCTTGTTTCATCCCAACCGCCCGCTGCTGATGCAGATCGTGCGCGATTTCCAGCGTGCCGACTGGCGAAGCGGTGTCCATGACCTGCACAGCATGGCGCGGGAAAATGTGCTGGAGGCTGCCCGCCAGATTCGCATCCCGACACTGGTGATCGTCGGCGGGCGCGACCGCACCGTACCGCCGGATGAAGGCCGCGCCGCTGCCTTTGCCATCCCGAAGGCGCGGCTGGTGGAATTCCCCACCTGCGCCCACCGCCTGCCGGACGAACGGCCAGAGGCGTTTTTCGCGACGCTGCAAAACTTCCTGACCCGTTAAGGACTCCGATATTCTTTTAACAAAAATGTGTTATGATCTCAAAGATAGGAATTTACTCTGCCCTCTGAAGGAGGCGCTTTCTGGACTCACTAGAACTTGCTCGTCATATCGTCGAAGTCATTGAAGACAAAAAGGCGACCGATATTCTCCTGCTTGACCTCCGCCCGGACGCAATCGTCGCGGATTTTTTTATCATCGCAACCGGCACCAGCGACCGCCAGTTAAAGGCGTTGATTGACTACGTGCGCGAAGCCGTCAAGGAACGTTATGGAATGCTGCCCTATGCCACCGAAGGCGTGGCCGAGAGCGGTTGGGTGTTGATGGACTACAGCTCGGTGGTTGTCCATCTGTTCATGGAAGAAAAGCGCGAATACTACGATCTGGAAGGGTTGTGGAGCGCGGAAGCCAACATTCTGCTCAGTATTCAGTAGGCCGGGCGGGGACGAGTCATCGCCCCTGCCTTTGGCCTCAGAACTTACATCATGCTCTTGCCTAAACCCAATATCCTCTCTAAAGGCGAGACGACTCCCCCTGCGCCCTGAGGGAGAAGGGGGTTACGGGGGTTGAGGGTTGTCACGGCTTCTCGAAAATCCAGCGGTCGGTTTCGCGCGACCAGCTCAGCAGTTCCTCCGGCGCGAAGAAATTGGCGATTTCGGCAAGACCGTTTTCCGGGCTGTCGGAGCCATGGACCAGATTACGTCCTACTTCCAGCGCGAAATCCCCGCGAATTGTGCCGCCGCCCGCTTCATGAGGACGGGTCGCGCCGATGGTATTGCGGGCGTTCTGGATGGCGTTCGTGCCTTCCAGCGCTATCACCACCACAGGTGAAGACGTGATGTAGTCCACCAGCCCCGCGAAAAATGGTCTTTCCCGGTGAATTTCATAGTGCTTTTCGGCCAGTTCGCGCGACACCTGCATGAACTTCATGCCGACGATACGCAGGCCGCGCGCCTCGAAGCGCTTGATGATCTCGCCCACCAGCCCGCGCTGCACGCCGTCCGGCTTGACAATGATGAGTGTGCGTTCCACGTTGTTTCCCCTTTTCTGCTGTATTCAGACCAGACATGATAAGGACGAGGCTGCTTTACCTCGTCCCGGTAACACTGATGTTGCAAAGGAATGCCTGCTTCTACATGGGTCTGGTTATCTGAGGTGGGGCGAAACATGCCTCGCCCCTACGGACTCATGCTTTACAACAGTGCATATACGCCGCGATTATAGCAAGTTCAGCGCACGGCGGTAAGTGTCCAGCGCTTCCTGCAACCGTCCCTGCCGCATCAGGCCATCGCCCAGTACGCGATACAGCGATGCGTTGGACTTATAGCCTTCCTGCTTGAGCAATCCGCTCAGATCACCGACCACAGCATCCAGCGCGAGGTTGGCCCGCACGATGGTTTCATAATCCTGCAAACCGCCTGTGAAATCACCGCTGCTGATGCGGCTGCGGGCGCTTTGCAGCGTCCCGGCCAGGTCGATCTGCGCGGCAGCGACGGGCACAGGCGCGGGCGAGGCTGCGGCAACCGTCGGCACCGTCACGGCAGGCACGGGAGCGGGCGGCTGTGGAATGGTCTGGGCGACGGTTTCGGGCTGTTCGACCTCAACCGTGATCGTATCAATCAGCCAGTCGGGGACGGTATCCGTCTTTTCGACACCAGCCTCGCGCAGCCAATCGGGCAGGTCATCATCTTCAACCGGGGAAATGGCGGAGACAGGCGACAATTCCTGCGGGAACTGTTCCTGCAACCAGTCCGGCAGTTCGCTGACAGCGGCGGGTTCTTCGTCCATATCTTCGAGCGCAAATGGCAGTGCGCCTGATGCTTCCACACCAATTTCGGTGATGGGTGTCGCGCCAGCGGTTGCGCCTAACCAGTCGGGCAGCGCTTCAGGTTCACCAGCGGGCACATCGCGTTCCACCGGGAGATTGGCCTGCTGCAAGGTCGCCTGCTGCGCGCCTTCCACCGGAGAAAATTCCCCTGTCTGGAGTTGGCTCAGGCGTTCAGCGTACCAGTCCGGCACCTGATCGACATTCAGTTCGCCCATCTGCCGCTCAAGCTCGAAGGCTTCCACCCAGGGATCGTTGGTATCGACTTGCAATTCTTCCGCCAGCAATGACGCAGCAGGCGCGGCAGCCGCCGGGGTGGGTGTAGCTTCCTCTTCATCCGCGAACAGGCTGCCAAGCGGGTCGACCTGTTCGTCCATACTGCTGCTGAGCCAATCGGGCAGATCGACCGCCTGCGGCTCGACGATCTGGTCGATCAGCGGTGGCTGTTCGGTCTTGCGCGGCGCGTTCAGATCAACCGGGGGCGGCCCAACCTGATCGAGCAGCCAGTCGGGAATCTGCGCCTGGAGCGTCGGCTCGGCTTCTTCCTCATCGACCACAAAACCGGTGTCATCGCTCAGCGCTGCGCCCGCGTCCATCAGCGTATCAAGGAAGCCCTTGATTTCCTCAGGGGCGACCTGCTGACCGCTGGAAAGTGCCTGCATTACGCGGTCACTCTTGGCTTCTTCGATAATCGACTGAGGATTATCGCGCCCAGTCTGTCCGGCTTCGGCGTTCTGTGCTGAGGCCAGTTGATCCAGCCATGCAACCGGGTCATCGGCGGTGACTTCATCCAGCGCATCCACATCCAATTCCGGTGTGGCGTTGAAATCGAAGGAGTCTTCCTCGAAGCGATAGCCCGTGTAACCGGGCACGTCCGACGGCGCTTCTGCTGCCGGGAGCGGCACGTTAAAGTCAGCGGCGGTCGTGAGTTCTTCCGCATCCGCCCCCTGACGCAGCGCGAGGCTTTCCAGCCATTCCAGCGGATCAACATTGGAGTCGGTCGGGTCACTCACCGCGCGGTTCACAGGTTCCGGCGGTGCGACGGACGGTTGAGGGGTGAGCGGCGGCAGATCAAACGGGTTGTCCTGAGCACCGGACAGCCCTTGCAGCCAGTCGAGCGGATTCTCTGCCTCGGCCTGCGGTTCGGCCAGTGCATCGAGCGCACTCAGATCAAGCTGACCGCCGAGCGAATCCAGATCAAGCGGCGGGAGTTCATTGCCAATGCCAGAAAGATCAAAGGTTGGCAGATCAACACCGGGGTTTGAGGCCAGGCTTTCCAGCCATGCCAGCCCTTCATTCGCTTCGGGCGACACCAGTTCGGTCGTCGCTTCCATATCGGTCGTTTCAAAGCGCGGCAGATCAAAGGACGGTGTTGCGGGTGCTGCCGGAACCAGTTCAGGCGCGGGCGGCGGCGCAGCAGCGGGCGGCGGTGCACTGGACTGACGCGCGGCTTTCTTCGCGGCTTCGTCGGCCTGTTTCTTCTCCCACTGTTCCTGGGTCATGCCGTAGGGAATATAGCCCGGCCCAGTATCGGCGACCGTCGCCGGATCAACTTCGGCAATCTGCATGTCAGCAGAGGTGGTAAAGCCTTCGTCGGCACCCTGGCGCTTTGCCAGCGTTTCCATCCATGCCATCAGTTCGTCGGGCGACATCTTATCGAAATCGGGCATGTCCCCGGCGGAAGCAGCGGGTGCCGGCGCTGATGGTGCAGAGGCAGCAGGTGCAGCAACAGGCGCTGCCGCTGGTGGTGTGCTGGCAGGTGCCGCACTCTGGCGGGCGGCTTTCTTCGCGGCTTCGTCGGCCTGTTTCTTTTCCCACTGTTCCTGGGTCATGCCGTAAGGGATATAGCCTGGCCCGGTATCGCTGACCGTCGCGGGGTCGATCTCGGCGATCTGCATATTGGCTGAGGTGGTGAAGCCTTCGTCGGCACCCTGGCGCTTCGCCAGCGTTTCCATCCACGCCATCAGTTCTTCGGGCGACATTTTGTCAAAATCTGGTGTGTTATCTGCCGGTGGCATCACTTATCCCTCAACTATAGGCAAAACCGACGCAAAACGACACGCGAAGGCCGTTTATTTTTTATCATCCAAATCGTCGTAACTCAACCAGGGCGGCAGTTCGTCCCCTAGCTCATCCACATCCAGCGGTTCGGCTGAGGTGGTCAGCGCAGCCGTAGTCGTTCCCTGTGGTGCGCCGTCACCATTGCGATTGGTCAGGCGGCGCAGCCAGGCGGGCGGGCGCGAGAAGACAAAGCGCCGCCGGGTGGGAACACCGCCGGATTCAGGCAGCGTGGGCGGCTGACTCATTTCCTCGCGGACGATCTGCTCCAGCCACGCGAAACTCTGTACCTCGCGCCGGATAGCCTGCGGTGTAGGTTCTTCACGACGGGCGACAAAGGCACTTTCGAGCGGGGCATCTTCCTCCGCCTCGTAATCCACATCCAGACCCGGCACCATCGCATTCAGCCAGTCAGGGGCATTATCCGCCGCAATCGGCGCATATTCCTGGGACGGTGCGGCAACCAGCGGAAGTTCTTCTGCCGGAGCAGGTATCTCTGCGAAGGCAGGTTCTTCATCCATCTCTCCCAGCCACCCGAAGTCGTCCGCCGCCTCAGGCTGATCGTCCTGGCTGTCCAGTATCGCTGCGCCGAGCGCTCCGGCGGCGACAGGTGCGCTGTCCGCCAACCAGGCGGGCATGTCTTCGATCACGGCTTCCTGCGAGTCTTCATCATCGCCATACAGCGCGGGCGCGGCCTGTGCATCTTCTTCAATGTTCAGGTCAGACAGCCATGACGGGGTTTCTTCCGCTGTCACGGGTTCGTCTTCGATGGAGTCTTCCTCAAAGGCGTTCCAATCAATTTCTTCTTCTTCACTGTCGCCCTGACCGAACAGTACAGGGTCGGCGCCAGGCTGGACTGCTTGCTCATCCTCAACATCGTCATCGCCGAAGCTGATGCCCGACAGCCATGACGGGGTTTCTTCCGCCGTCACTGGCTCGTCCTCGGTCGCGCTTTCATCGAATGCGCCGCTTTCATCGAATGCGCCCCAATTGAGTTCGTCCTCGTCGCTTTCCCCCTGCCCGAACAGCATCGGCTCAGCGGCGGGTTGCGCTGCTGCTTCATCCTCAATGTCGTCATCACCGAAGCTGATGCCCGACAGCCATGACGGGGTTTCTTCCGCCGTCACTGGCTCGTCCTCGGTCGCGCTTTCATCGAATGCGCCGCTTTCATCGAATGCGCCCCAATCGAGTTCGTCCTCGTCGCTGTCGCCCTGCCCGAACAGCACAGGGTCGGCGGCAGGCTGGACTGCTTCTTCGTCCTCAATATCGTCATCGCCGAAGCTGATGCCTGACAGCCATGACGGGGTTTCTTCCGCCGTCACAGGTTCGTCTTCGGTCGCGCTTTCATCGAATGCGCCGCTTTCATCAAAGGCGCCCCAATCGAGTTCGTCCTCCTCGTCGCTTTCCCCGAACAGCATCGGCTCAGCGGCGGGTTGGGCTGCTTGTTCGTCCTCAACGTCGTCATCGCCGAAGCTGATGCCCGACAGCCATGACGGGGTTTCTTCCGCCGCGACAGGCTCATCCTGCGCAGCGTCTTCTTCGAACGCGCTCCATTCGAGAGCGTCTGCATCAGCAGCGGAGTCACTCACTGAACCGAGCGCCAGCGGCTCAAAGGCCTCTTCCTCGGCGTCCTCGTCCTCGAACAGGCTCCAGTCGAGTTCGCCGGACTCCTCATCCGCAGCACCCATCACAGGGGTCGGTGTTGCTTCCTCGGCGTCATCTTCGCCGAAGTTCATCTCAGACAGCCACGAAGGCGTTTCCTCAACCTGCGGCTGAGAAGTCCCTGTTTCGCCAAAACTGCCCCAGTCAAAACCGCCTGCTTCGTCCGGTTCGGCTTCCACATAAGCAGCATCGGCGATGTTATCGGCGAAAGAACCGTAATCGGTCTGCGCAGCGGCGGGTTCGGCCTCTGCGGCGTCCGCATCATCCATCTCCAGCGACGACAGCCAGTCCGGGACTTCAGCGGCAATGGCAGGCTGATCGTCCTCGTCATCCAGTCCACTTGCCCAGGCGAACTGCTGACTACCGTTATCGATGGTGGCCTCATCCACCGCGGAGTCGCTCACCATCCATGCAGGCTGCACATCCGGCTGCGCGGGTGCGCTGTCTTCGTCGTCCTCCAGTGTGAATTCGTCCTCCACACCGCCGACCGACGACAGCCAATCCGGTACACCGGAAACCGCTTCTTCCGCCTCGTCTTCATCCCCCCACAGCGAACCACCGTCATCCTGTGCGTTTTCAAAAGACGCACTGGCGCGGCTCACCCAGGAAGGCGTGGTGGATTCGACGGGCGCTTCGACCGGATCGGCTTCTTCGTCGGTCGCCCAATCCACTTCTTCGTCATCATCAAACAGGCTGAAGACGGCCTCCTCGTCCGCTGCGGCGGTCGTTTCCGGTTCGCGCATCCAGTCGAGTGCGTCGTCCTCATCGTCGCCGAACAGGTTCAGCGGCGGCTCGGTTCCGGCTTCCGCACGGGGTGGCTGTGTCGTCTGTGCCGCCTGTGTTTCGGGTGCCCCTTGCAGCCATTCGAGGCCATCTGCTTCGGACTCGTCCTCCGGCTCCGAAGGGTCATCAAACCAGCTTGCGAAATCTTCGTTATCGTTCATAGACACCTGCTCATTTCGCCCTGTAGATGCCCCGGTTTCCGCCGTCGGAGCTGCCGACTCCTGCCAGTCAAAATCGTCACTGTCCCCACCTGCCAGCGACTCCAGCCGCATCATTTCATCCAGCAGATCGGGGTCTTCCAGCCACTCACTGGTGGCGGGCTTCACCTCTGCGGACGAGTCCAGCGGGCGCGAGACGGCTTGGTCTTCAGCGATTTGTACGCCGCTGTCGCGCATCCACGCCAGCGGGTCATCGCCATCGTCATCATCTTCTTCAAACAGGGATCCAGTGCGGCGGGGCGCATCATCTACGACTTCCACACCGCTGTCACGCATCCACGCCAGCGGATCGGCTTCGTCCGCCGCTTGCAGCGCGATGTCGTCTTCCTCAGCGAATGGATCGAAGACACCGCCGTCTTCCTCATCCTGGAGTTCCACGCCGCTCTCGCGCATCCACGCCAGCGGGTCTTCTAAATCGGGAGTCGTGGCCGGACGTGCAGCCGCCGCTGTCGCTTCATCCGCCGCGATTTCCACGCCGCTCTCGCGCATCCACGCCAGCGGATCGTCGTTCGCGGCTTCGAGGAACGTGTCATCATCATCGAACAGCGCGACGGCGGAATCGACCTGCTGCTCGTCGTCATCGTCAAAGCCCAGATCACCCCCGAACAGATCGTCAAAATTGGGCATTTCGTCCGAGGCGCGGAATTCCTCGGCTTCCGGTTCATCCTCTGCCTGCGTCTGCCCTTGCAAGCGGTTAAGCATCCCCGTTATCCCGGTCGAAGGACGCGATGGTGCAGACGCAGGCACGGGTTCTTCGCTCATGGACGTAAGCCAGTCGTCGCCCTCTTCGAGGTCGTCCTCTTCGAGGTCGTCCACTTCCAGCAGGGACGCATCCGCAGGCTCTTCCATCCAGTTGCCGGGGAAGTTGAGGGTATCGTCCTTCTCGGACTCGTTGGTTTCGTTCAAGGAAAGTTCGTCCGCGCCGAGCCAGTCATCACTCGTATCGAACAGCGCAGAAAAATCATCATCGTCGGAGCCAGCCGCGACAGCACCAAAGCCCGCCGCCCCTGCCAGCCCGCCTTCGGGCGAATCGTCCAGTTGCAGCAGCCAGTCAGGGTTATCGGCGGTGAGATCGCGATGCGCGACCGTCTGATAATCCAGTTCAGGGAGTTCAAAGGCGTCGTCATCGGGTGGCACACCCTGCGCCATTTCCAGCGCGAGATAAGGGTCAACCGCCTCAATGCGGCTGAGGTAGCGCTGTGCATCCGACGGACGCTGTTCGTTCAGCCACAGTTCGGCCAGCACAACATTGGCTTCCAGGCAGTCCGGCAGTGCGGTCAGTACATCCAGCGCGACTTCCGCCGCTTCCACCGGGCGCTGTGCTTCGTTCAGCACGCGCACCAGCAGCAGCCGCAGATCCACCCGGTCGGGCGACTGTGAGAGGGTGCGCTGAAGCACATTGATGGACTGGTCGTAAAGGCCGTTGCGGGCATACTGCCGCGCCACCGCGCCGGTCGTTAGCGGGATTTTGGCCTGCTCCACCCCGCGATGCTGGCGATAGAGTTCGCGCAGCAGTTCGATCAACTGAGGGTTATTGGGGTCCTGCTCGAAGGCACGTTCGTAGTGCCAGATCGAATCATCGGGGCGCTGAATGTGGCTGTAGACCTCGCCCAGCCCCACATGGGTTTCATAATGGTCGGGGGCAACGCTTAAATAGCGCTGCAAAACCTCGCTGGCTTCTTCCCAGCGGCTTTCCTGCAGCAGCGCCTGGCCGAGTTTCTGGTAGGCCGCGCCATTTTTGGGATAGTGTTGCAGAATATGCCTGGCATGATAGGCTGCTTCGTCGAAGGCATTATCCGCCAACAGCGTATCCAGTCTTGCCAGATATTGATTCAGACTAATAGCGCTCATCAATTAACCTGACGATTCTCTAGGATGGCTGCTGCTTTCCGGCGCATGAGTGTGTCGCAACAAAATTATAACACATCGCTCGGAAACCTGCCCCCGATCTGACACAATTAGACCACCTTATCTATTGTATGTCTAAATCTTGCGCGAAGGATTGTCAATATGTACCAGCGACGTTTGTGTGTCGTACTGATTCTGCTTATTTATCCTTTAAGTCTGCTCAATGCGCAAGTCAGCCCGACCACGACCCGGCAGGCTGCCGCGCCGACTCTGCTGGACTTCTGGGAAGGCCGGGCGGAATGGGTGCAGGAGATCGAGGATGTGGGGCTGCCCATCGGCGAAAGCGATACGCTGGCGATGGGCGATGGCGTGTTCTGGTCTTATCTCCACGCCAGCCATCAATCCGCCGGGGTGATTGACCAGTGCGGGATGCCTGTCGAATTTCCCGGCTGCCTGACGCGCTGGGAAAGCGTCGATGGTGGGGAGTCCTTCTCATTGCCCGCCCCTGTGTGCCTGATGCCGTGCGAGCGCTGCCCGTGCGACGATCAGCGCGACCACATCACCGCGCAGCAGTATCCACGTGTAACACGCGCTGGTGACGATTTTTACCTGACCTATGAATGGCGTGCGCAGACGATTCTGCGTCGTTCGTCCGATGGACTGAACTGGTCAGACTGGGACTATCTGCGAGTACCATCGGGAACGTGGCCCAGTTCGGTTTTTCCGTGCAGCGCGGTGGAGCGCATCGGCCCGCACCCCAATATTCGCGGCGAGGTGCATGACTGCCTGGTCGGTGCACCGCCGGGGATTTATGTCGAAGGTGATACGCTGTATGTCTTCGTGGCAGCAGGCTCCGCGCCGGGGCATATGCGCTGTTATAAAGGCGACCGTCACGGTGATCTGTCTCAACTGCAACCGTGCAGCACCGATCCACTGTTCGAGGGGGCGCGGGAATATGGCGCGGTCGATCTGCTGGGCGCGGAAGCCAACGCTTATTTTGATTTTCGCTATGTGAGTTCAGCCGAAGTGGTGCGTGTGGGCGACCGTTACTATATGTTCTACGAGGGGATTCGCGGGCCTGATGTGCTGGAGCGCGGGATGGATACGCAGTTCGGGCTGGGGCTGGCGCGGTCGCTGACCGACCAGATCGACGGCGCATGGGAGAAGTTTCCCGGCAACCCGCTTCTGATGGACATGACGTTTAACTGGGGCGTCGGCCACGCTGACTTTGTGCTGATCGATGGCGTGAGCTATCTGTACACGGCAACATCGCAGGAAACACGCGGGCGCTATCGGCTGGAATGGCGGTCTGGTTCGTGACAGACGCACTATGTAAGTACAGGCAAAACGAAACCGTGCGATATTTTTCGTAGGGACACGGCATACCGTGTCCGTATCGTTCTATTTTGTACCTGGCGCGTCAAGTTGTTTTAAAGCGGAACCGTCACCAGCAGGAACATCGCAGCAGAGATTGCCACGCCCACCATCGTCCCGACCACCACCTGCGCGGGCGTGTGCCGCCGCAGCTTAAGCCGTGCCGCGCCAACCAGCACCACCAGCGGCACGGTCAGCAGCATGGGCTGGAGGCCGAACAGCGCACCCGCCGCCACCGTCGCCCCACTGATGCTGATAGCGTGGATGCTGATCTGCCAGACCAGCGTAATCAGTGAAATGACGGCAAGCTGCACCAGGCTGAACAGCGCGAACATGGGCAGCACTGGCGGCGCACCGAGCAGACGCATCGACACCCACGCCATCCCCGCGCAGCAGATCGACACAACCAGCGGCAAAAAGCGCTGGCGGCGCACCTTCATGTGAATATCCGTGATTCGACCAAGCTTGACCATGAGGGCGATGTAGACGACGGGCAGCACGCAGACCAGGACAACATAAACAGCCGCCCACATGACAGCCTGCCCCCAGGTCGCCGCGCCTTTGGCTGCGATCAGAAACGCCATCACTGCCCAGACCACTGGGGGACTCAGCAGATCAGAAACAAGACGCGCCCACGAAAATTCGTATTGAGGTACACTCAAACGCATAAGGTTACTCAGCTATGCTTGTCTGACAGTGTGACTATAGCACACTTCTTTTAAGAATATTTAAAGACTTCTCCGCTGATTTCAGCGACGAATTTGGCTAAGAGTACGGGCAGGCGTGCCTCGCCCCTACAGTAAAGCTGTTCAACAGCAGGTTGAATCTTCGATGAATGATGAACTTTCTGCCCAACTCACGCTCAACTGGCGCATTCCAACCTACGCACGCGCAGCGCTGTGGATCGAAACCGACACCGGAACCGTGCCGCTGGAAAGTGAGGTTGGTCTGTTTACGTTAAATTACCCTGCGGCGTTGCTGACGTTACGCTGGGGCAGCCCCGACGGCCCGGCGCTGGCAAGGCTGCCCTGGAAGCCGGACTCGCTGGACTGGGATGGCACGGTGAAGATGGGCGGGTACGTGGATGCTATTCATGTGACGGAAATCGGCGGCATTTCTTACCCCGTCACGGTCATCTATATGGGCGGGCAGCCGCTCAAGGCCAGCACGAGCGGCTTCCCCGACGCAGCGCTGCGCAACAGGCCACCTTATCCCGCGCCGGAATTTTACGCCGGGTTAGCCGCCGAAGTGGGACAATCCGCGACGACCTGGCTGGTGCCGGATGAAAGCCCGATGGCGGCGATGGCACAGCACGCCATGATGAACAATCTGCGGCTGTACTTTTTCGGTCGGCTGGCGGACGACAACAGCGGATGGGCAGCACACTTCGCCCTGCCGCTTCTGCTGCAAGCGGCTACGCTGTTCGGGCCTTAACGCGCTCTGGTCGTGACCGGAAACCCGCCCTTCAGTCGCAGCGTGATAATCGGCTCTGGCTGGACGGTTACACCGGGCTTGAGCGTGAAGCGCCATTTCTGCGCGATGGTCGCCAGCAGCAGTTCGCCTTCCATCCAGGCAAACGGTTCTCCGATGCACAGGCGTGGCCCGCCGCCAAAGGGGAAGTAGGCATAGCGCGGGCGGTTGTGCAGCGTATCGGGGTCAAACCGCTCCGGGCGGAACAACTGCGGCTCGTTCCAGTAGCGCTCGTCGTGGTGCATTACCCACTGGCTCATCAGCACGGTTGATCCTGGCGCAATCGGATAGCCGCCGATTTCGTCTGCCTGTACCGCCCGCCGTCCTATCGACCAGGCAGGCGGATACAGCCGCATTGCCTCCGAAAACACCATGCGGTTGTATTTCAGGCGGGGCAAATCCTCGACGGTCGCCGCACGATCCCCCAATACCGCGTCAAGTTCAGCGATGTGCTGAGACGCGATCTGCGGGTGCTGCATCAGCAGGTAAAACGTCCACGAGAGCGCGTTGGCCGTCGTCTCGTGCCCCGCCAGAAACAGCGTCATCACCTCGTCGCGCACCTGCTGGTTGGTCATCCTGTCTCCGTCGGCTTCCTCGTCCACCGCTGCCAGCAGCATCGACAGCAGATCATCGCGTTCATTTAATTCATCCTGTGAAAGCAACCGCCGCTGCGTGATGAAGTGGTAAATCGCGTCGTCCAGCGTCTTCATCGCTCGCCTGCGCTGGATCGAGCGCGGCAGCGGCAACCTTGCAAGCCGCTGCCCCAGCGGAGAGGCATCCAGCAGGGAAAAATGGGCGAGGAAGGTTTCCAGCGCCGCGCCCAGCACCTTTGCATCGCTGCTTACGTCCACGTCAAACAGGCATTCGGCCACAATGCGCATCGTCAGAGTCATCATCTCGTGATGCAGATCAACAGATGAACCGTCTTTCCAGTGCGCCATTTGATTCTGTGTTCGGTTCAGCATCACATCGGCGTAGGTGGCGATGCGCTTTTTATGAAACGCGGGCTGAATCATACGGCGCTGCCGTTGGTGAAAGTCGCCCTCGCTCGTCAGGAGTCCATTGCCCACCACCGCCCGCGCCGCTTGTAGTGCCCTTCCCTTGCGATAGTTGGCGTGATTATCCACCAGCACGTGCTTGATGTAGTCAGGGTGATTGATGAAGGTGATCGTGCGTCCGGCCAGCGGAATCTGCACGATGTCGCCCAATCGTGCCGCTTCTTCCAGCCGCGCCAGCAGACCGCTTCGGTCAGTTCGGCGGCGCATGAGCAGCAGGCTGGCGAGGGAAATCGGTTCGACACTGGGCGGTTGGCGGACAGCAGTCATCATGGCGGCCTCTTACGACACAAATGGTTCAATTCCTAACACACACTCTATCAACCCATTGTTGCCGATGTGATGCCCGAACGTAAACGCGATGTAAAAAGTAGTAAGTTGTGAGTAGAAAGTAATGAGTGAAAACGGTCAACAAAATTTATGCACGCCCCCACATCCACCCTAACCGATCTTGTTGTGCTTTCGTCCACCTAAACACGATGATTTTCGTAGGGACATAGCGTGCCATGTCCAATATGCGCCAACTCAAGCGTATCCGGTTCATCATCACCTTTACCTCATGTCCCACTTGTTAGCGAGGGGAAGCCAAGCATCCACACACAAAACTTCAACATAGCCTATTCCCTGAGCGCGATCTGTACAGATTCAGGGAGTTGATCGGCAAATTCCCGCAGATGTTCCCGGAGCGGGTCGGCATACAACGGGTCGATGGCGTAGAACGATACTTCGTGATAACCGAGGACGACGTTCTTCTCCGGTGGCAGCGCCCACCGCCCAACCAGCATCCACTCCGGCGGCACCCCGCCATAAGGCTCGTACCAGGGTTCGTAAATCACCGCAATCTGTGCGCCCTGTTCGGTCGTCACCTGTCGCAGCGTTTCGGTGCTGTAGGTGTTCGATTGTTTCGCCCGTGCAATTTCAATCGTTCCCAACCCATACAGATCGACCAATCGCAGATCAGCAAAATAGTTGATCGCGCCAATGTCGTTGGCTGCGACCACTGCGCCGGGATAATACGCATCCAGGAAACGCGCCATCTGCATTTGCTGCCAGTAAATGTTCTCGGTCGCAGTTACAGCGGGCGTAACGAATATCAGCGTTCGGTAGCGCACATACACATCCCGCAGCACGAACAGCAGCATAATGAAGGTGATCAGATAGGCAGGCAGCGAGAACAGCGTGACCCGACGCGGCAGAAATGCCCCGACCGAAGCGGGCAGCGCCAGCAGGCCAAGCGCGATCAGATAGGCTTCGTAACGTCCCAGCGGCCCGGCGAACGGCCAGGACACAAAGCGCACATTCAGATAGACTGCCCCCATAAAAGCCACCAGCAGCGCCAATCCACCATCCCAGGGCGAGCGGCGCTTCTCATACACGAACAGAAACAGGAAAAACGAAGCCACCAGCGGCAGCGTCATGACATGATCGGCCAGCACACCAAGCGGCTGATCGATGAAATAGACGCGCAGTTCACCGAGAGACGCGCCCGCAAGCTGCTGCGAGACGCTCGTCTTCAGCAGGAGCGAAGTCGGCAGGAATTCCCAGCCATTTGCCAGCGCGATCAGCCCATAAATCACCATCGGCGCGGCGCTCACAATGCCCAGCAGCAGCGCATCAATCAGCCGCAGACGCAGCGCGAATAACAGGCAGAACAGTGCCACCAGAAACAGCCCTTCATAGCGGGTGGCGACCAGCAGCGCACCCAGCACCAGCAGGCGAAGCGAGGCCGACGACGTGAGGCGGGGCTGTACCGGACGAGCGAAGAAGTCTGCCGCTTCATCCACGAACAGAATCACCAGCAGAATTTGCAGGATGTGTTCCATCCCTGCCAGGATCAGGGTTTCCAGCGGTGTCAGCGCGACGACTGCGATCAGCAGAATGAAGCGGTAAAGCGCGGGCACCTGCCGGCGGCGCAGGAAGCGCTCCCCGGCGAAGATTACACCGACCGCAAACAGCAGATTCAGCAGGAGGGGAATTTCCTCCAGCGGCTCGATCAGGAAATAGATCAGCGCCAGCAGCCCTGTCCACAGCGGTGAGGAGGAAGCCGAGGTGTAAGCGTACTGCGTCACGCCCCACACACCGTGCTGCGCCATGTTCTTCGCTATGCTCATGTGAATGTAGGCATCATCCAGCGCGTAAACCAGTTGACCGTCGTTCAGTTGCAGCGACCACGCCAGCGACCGCCCGACTATCAGCAGCAGAACGACCAACGCCGCCAGCGCAGGCCACCAGGAAAGCAGGGGAAAGCGTTTTACCATGCCCGTTATCAATCATCCCAGACGACAAACAGCGCCATTATAGGAACCGCATTCCGTCGCGTCTACGTGAACAGGCGGCAGGGCAACCATTTTTCTGGTAAGATGAACCTGTACATCCCTTTGACAACATCAGTTATAATGCGCCGGAAGTTTGTGGGAGCGTTTCGTGGCAATCCTGAAAGAAGGCCAGCTTGATATTATCAGCTACAGTGCGGAGCAGACGCAGCGCCTCGGCGTTCGTCTGGGGTCGCTGCTGCAAGCGGGTGATGTGGTGTGTCTTTCCGGTGACATGGGCGCGGGCAAAACGATGTTCACCAGCGGCATCGGTCTCGGCTGGGGCGCGACCACGCCCGTGACCAGCCCGACCTTCAACCTTGTGCATGAGCACCGCCGCGACAAGGACAAAATGCGCCTGTATCATCTCGATTGCTACCGCCTGAGCGGCGTGGCCGACGTGAACGGGATCGGCCTGGATGACATTCTGGAGGGCAAGAACGCGGTTGTGCTGGAATGGCCGGAAATTATCGAGAAGGCACTGCCGCCGCAGCGCCTGTGGATCGAAATCAAGGTGCTCGAACCGACCCGGCGCAATTTTGTCTTCGAGGGCTACGGCAAACGCTATCTCGATATAATTGAAAAATTTCGTGTTCTGGTTCTGGGTGCTTAACCCGGCTCATTTGATTTCACCTGATGCTGCTCGCCATTGACACCGCTACCCGTTTCATGAGCCTCGCGCTGCATGACGGAAAAGAACTCTTGGCTGATCTGACCCTGCGGATCGGCAACCAACACACCGAACAACTCGCCCCGACCATCCGCACAACGCTGGCAAGCTGTGAGGTCACGATGGATGACCTGACCGCGCTGGCTGTTTCGATTGGCCCTGGCTCCTTCACCGGGCTGCGCATTGGCGTGGCGCTGGCGAAGGGACTGGCAGCAGCACGTCACCTGCCGCTGGTGGGCGTGTCCACGCATGACACGCTGGCCGCCGCGCATCCGCAGATCAGCGGCGGATTGATCGCGATTGTGCAGGCTGGTCGCGGGCGCATCATCGTGAAGACCTATCGCTGGCGCAAAGGCCGCTGGAACAGCCACGCCGAGCCGCAGTTGATGGGCTGGGAAACGCTGTTCAGCAGCATTGACGGCCCCGCAACGCTGATCGGCGAAATCAGCGAAGATGGCTTTGAGGCGATGGCCGCCGCCCAGGCGAAAGGCACCCCCGTTACTGCCGCATCCGCTGCCGTGCGACTGCGCCGCGCCGGGGTACTGGCCGATCTTGCATGGCAGCAGTTGAACGAAACTCCTGACAAACGCATTTTTGCGCCATCGAAGTTATTGCCCGTTTACGTAAAGACCGATGACACGCCGTAAGTTATGAGCCTAAGATTGCGTTATATGACACTGGCCGACATCACCCAGGTGGTGACGATTGACAGAGAGGCTTTTCTAACGCCCTGGTCAGCACACTCCTACAGCTATGAAGTTGGCGAATCCTCCTACAGCTATATGGTCGTGCTGGAAGACAACGCTCCCCCTGTCCTGACCGGATGGAAGCGCTTCATCCGCAGCTTCAATGGCAGCACACCACCACGCGGCACCGTCGTCAGCTATGGGGGTTTGTGGAACATCATGGACGAGGCGCATATCAGCACCATCGCCAGCCGTCATGATGTGCGCGGCAAGGGCTATGGGGAAGTGGTGCTTGCCGCGATGATTCGCAAATCGTACATCCTCGGCGCGGCTTATATCGTGCTGGAAGTGCGCGTGAGCAACACCGTCGCGCAGAACCTCTATCACAAATACGAGTTCGAGGTCTACGATACCAAGCGCAAATACTACCGCGACAACAACGAAGACGCCTACGATATGCGCCTCGACCTGCGCGACTCGGCCATACGCAGCCGCTTTGAGGAACGCTACACGGCGATTCAGCAGCGCGTCCCCTTCGTCGATCAGTATACGAATACCCCCCGTCCCCGTCCCTGATGCGCCTGCTGCTTGTTACGACCTACTTTGAGCCAGACTCCGGCGCGGCAGCGGTGCGCCTGTCACGGCTGGCACGGATGCTGTCTGAACGCGGCCATGACGTTACCGTGCTGACGGCCATGCCACATTATCCCGGAGGGAAGATCAGCCCGGCCTATCGCGGCACATGGACAACACAGGAGACCCGCGACGGTGTTCGCATTGTCAGGACATGGCTGCTTGCGACGCCCAGCCCGCGCATGAGCCGCAAATTCGTCAGCCAGATCAGCTTTATGCTGACCAGTGCTTTACGAGGGACAGCACTCGACCGCCCCGACGTGATGCTGGTCGAAGCACAGCCGGTCTTTACCAGTGCGGCGGGCGTTTTCCTCAGTATGTATCAGCATGTCCCGTATGTGCTCAATGTGTCAGATTTGTGGCCGGATCATCTGCTAACCGTCGGTGCGTTGACCGAAACCCATCCCGTTTACCGGGTGGCACGGGCGCTGGTCGATCAAAGTTATCGCAGCGCAGCCGCCATTACGACGCTCAGCCCGGTCTGGTCGCGTGTGATCGAAAGCTATATCGGCGAAGAGAACGCGGCCAAAATCCACACCATCTTCAACGGGGTCGATCTCACACGCTTCCGCCCGGATGTTGAAACCCGTGCATTTCGCACGAAGTACAATCTGCCCGACAAAAAGCTTGTCACCTTCATCGGCACCTTTGCCACCCAGTACGATCTGGAAACGATGCTGGCGGCGGCTGACCGCTTGCGCCGCCGGGATGACGTGGTCGTCGCCTTTATCGGCGCAGGGTCACAGGGGGGTACGCTGCGGCAGAGGTTGCAAAACGGGGAATATCCCAACGTCCGGCTGATCGACTGGCTCGATCATACTGAGATTCCAGCGGCGTGGTGCGCCTCGCATCTCACGATGTATGCACTGCGTTCACAGGCACTCTACCAGGGAACCGTCCCGGCCAAGCTGTTCGAGGCCTTCGCCTGCGGGGTGCCGATGGTAGCGGCGGCGGAAGGCACCGCACCAGACATTATCGCACAGAGCGGGAGCGGACTGACCACAACCTGGGGCGATGTGGACGGCTTTACGGCGGCGATTGAACGACTGCTGGATGACGACGATTTACGGCAAAGTTGTTCACGTGCTGGTCGCGCCTATGCTGAAGCGCATTTCGACCCGCTGCGCGTGACAGACGCTTACGAGCAGGTGCTTCTGGGCGCGGTCAGGAAAGACGCTCAAGGATAAGCGGGAGATCACGCAGGTCGTCCAGCAGATAATCCGGGTTCGCGGCGGCCAGTTCCTCGCGTGATGCAAAGCCCGTGCAGACCGCGACGGCCACCGCCCCCGCCGCCCGCGCACAGCGAATATCCGCCAGCGTATCACCAATGACCATCACGCGATCCGCCGAAATCGCCTCGCCACAATGAATACAGGCACGTTCCAGCGCCAGCGCCGGGAGATGATCGCGGTCTACCGCCTCGCTGCCATAGGCCCCCACCGCAAACCATGCCGGATCAAACCCCGCCGCCCGCAGCTTATAGGGCGATGTGGTCGAGACGTTCCCCGTCACGATGCCCAGCAGATAGCGCGGATCGTGCCGCAGGCTCTCAATCGTTTCCAGCGCGTAGGGACAGGCCGCCGCGTTACCGGGATGGATGATCTGCGCGATATGCCCGGCAATCACGTCTTCGTAGTACGGCATGTGCTGCCCGATAATCTCTGCACTATAGCCGTGCGGTTCCAGCAGTTCCACCAGCGTTTGCCAGTCGGTCTTGCCGCCGAAGACGTGCGTGTCAATGGTGGAAGCCGTCCCGAACACATCGAGCATGGCGGCGCGGGTTGATTCCCGCCCTACGCTCTGAGTGCGCAGCAGCGTTCCATCAATGTCAAAGAGCAGCAGCCAGTCCGGTTTCATGCGCAAATCCGTTTAAATTTTGGGATAGGTTTGGGAAAGACTTCTTTAAGACGATGTTGAACCAATTGCAGAGAACACAGAGAGCTGCAACGAAAATCGCTCTGCGCTCTCCGTGCCTCTGCGGTTCAGGTTTTGTCGTTTGCCTTACAATCCGTTTAATTGGCGGGCTGGCCTTCCGGCTCGCGGGCGGGAATTTGCAGCGCGACAAGCTGATTAAACAGATCACGCAGCACGCCTTCCGGCAGCGCCCCCGGCTGGCTGAAGACAATGCTGCGCTGCTTAATCATCATAATGAGCGGGATGCTGGACACCTGGAAGGCCTGCGACAGGCCGGGGTTCTCGTCCACGTTGACCTTCGCCACGCGCACCTTGCCGCTGAACTCCTTCGCCAGCTTGTCCAGAATCGGCCCGACCTGACGACACGGGCCGCACCAGGACGCCCAGAAATCGACCACGACAGGCAGGTCATGGGCGAGGACTTCCTGCTCGAAGGTCGCATCAGTCACATGCACAGGTTTTTCGTCTACGATCACACCGCTGACAGCCGCGGGAACGGGTAATGATTCCTCGGGCTGGGCAGGGGTTTGTGCCGGGACGGGGTGGGCATTCGCCAGTTCTTTTTCCATCATTTCCAGCGCCAGCGGCACATCGCTGCCCCAGGGACGGCTGCGGCGGAACAGTTCTTCGCCATCGAACAGGCCGACCAGCACCGGTTTATCACCAGCATCGAAGCGGGCTGCGGCGGTCGGGTTATGTCGCGGGTTAAGCTGCGCGAACACGATTTTGCCGTTTTCGGCGGCGGCCTTTTTAAACGCGGTGTTGAAATCCCCGCGCACCCCTTCCCCCGTCGTCAGCAGCAGCAGCACAGGCTTGCTGCCATTTAACACCGACTCCAGCGCGGAGTCGTCCAGAGTCATCAATTCAGCCATGGCATTTCCCTCATCAGTCTATCCAGCGATTTTTGCGAACGTTGCCACTTCATCTTACGCCACAGGCCATAAGAATAGCAGTAGTGGTTTTGGGGTGCGACGGTCCGACATGGGGCAGCATCCCTCCATCGTGGATGCTGTCCCCGTATGATTCAGGATGCCATTAACTGGAGAAAGCTTACGCGCTTTCCGTCACGCTGACCCGGCGTGGCAGGCCAATCATCAGCGCAATCGGCCCGATCAGCAGCAGCCACATCGCCACATCCAGCCCCGCCCGCTGCGCGATGAACCCCAGACCGAGCGGGATAAAGCTGGTGATGAGACTGACGGCGGTATCGGCTGCCTGCACCGTTCCGGGTCTGCCTGGCATGGTGGAGTAAAGCTGCGCCTGGAGGACGGAATACCAGCCGGCATTGAAAAAGCCCAGCAAGCCCAGAACCACCAGCTTTAGGCCGAACGGCTCCACCAGCAGAAACGCGATGTACAGCACGAACTCCAGCACCGCGCTGATGCGCAGATAATCCAGACCACGCACCCGTTCCAGCAGCGGAATCAGCAGCAGATCGCCGACCAGCCCCACACCCGTCCACACGGTCACGGCGAGGGCGGCCTGTTCGGGGGCGATGTTGACCACATTCACCAGATACAGTGCCAGATAGGCCAGCAGCACATCCATCAGCAGATCGGCGCATTCCAGCAGCACGACCCAGCGAATCACATCGGGACGGCGCACCGCCTCGAAGACCGCCTGAACGCCTTCCCGAAAGGTCTGCGGTGCATCATCGTCTTCATCCTCGTCCACACTTCCGTTCTTAAAGGTGAACGGAACTCGCCAGACGATCACGACCAGCACAGCACTGATGATGCCCAGCGCCACCATCGCGCCGCGCCAGCCAAATCCAAACGCAAGCGACAGCGACAGCAGCAGCGGCCCGGCCACGACACCCGCTGATCCGGCGAATGTCCACCGTGCCATATTCTGCTCGTGGCGGGTGTGGTCGAGCTTCATCAGCGCCGCCTGTGACAGACTCACGAACGCGCCCGACGACGGAAACAGCACAATCGTCGCCAGCAAAAACACCGGGAACGACTGTGACGCAGCCAGGACGAACAGTTGCAGTGTGAACATCACCCCGCCGCCGAGGATGAGTGCACGGAGCCTGCCCATATCGGCCATGATCGCCATGACGGGTTCGATCACAGCGGCGATGATATTGGGGATGGTGAACAGCAGGCCGATCTGGATATACGTCAGCCCTAAATCCTGCTGGATCAGCGGCCACGCGGCTTCCCGCGCACCGAAGACGAGTTCATCCAGAAACTCGATGACCAGCAGCGCCAACACAAAAATGCCGACCTTCGCAGGACGGCGAGCGACAAGAGACTGCATGGATTGTACCTTCCTTTGGGTTGTGGAATGAAATGGGGATTGGCTGAGGAATCGAAAAAGGCAACCCGCGCGGTTAGCGGCTTGCCTGGGATTTATGCCTGTTCGGTTAGAGACACGTTCAGCTTAGCGTGGGGGCGGCATCGCGTTTTCCCGATTCCTCAGATGGGAATAGATATAGCATGGAAGTATGCCACGAGGCAAGTGCCATCCCCACAATTTGAACACTAAAGGACTTTTTTGAACCACAAAGGCACAAAGGACACAAAGAAAGGGAAACACCTTTGTGTTTCTTCGTGATCTTCGCGCCTTCGTGGTTTCTTTTGTTTTTGAACCCTTTGCTTAAGATGGCTCGGCCAGCAGAGTCCATTCCAGCATCAACGCCTCGAGCTGCTGCTGATGCTGTGCATAGCGTTCGCTCAAGCGCCAGATGTCGTCCGGCTGCTGTGCCACCTGAAGCTGCATCGTCAGGTCGTTCATGGCCGTCTCTAGCTGATGTATCTGGTCTTCCAGGGACGCCACCGCCGGATTCGGTTTCTGTTTTTTCTTCGCCTGTTTGGTCGGCTGGGTAGGCTGCTTTTCGACCTTGAGCGGAGCAGGTGCTTTCGCCTCGTTGGATGGCTTCTGCTTGGCGGCCAGGAATTCCTGATATGACCCCTCAAAAACGTGCAGATGCCCGGCTTCCAGCGTCCAGATTTGCGTCGCCAGCGCATCGACCAGATAGCGGTCGTGCGTCACCAGCAGCACCGTCCCCTCGAAGCGCTCCAGCACCTCCTGCAAAACTTCCTGCGCCTGAATATCGAGGTGGTTGGTCGGCTCATCCAGCAGCAGGAAGTTCGCGCCTTCCAGTGCCAGGATCGCCATCGCCAGCTTGCCGCGTTCGCCGCCGCTGAGATCGCCCACCTTCTTGTAGACATCGTCGCTGCGGAACAGATAATGCGCCAGCCAGTTCCGTGCCTGGCTCAGCGGCATGTGCTTGTGCCGGATGAGTTCATCAATGACCGTGTTTTCGGTGTTCAGGCCGTCATGCGCCTGCGCAAAATAGCCGATCTTGAGGCTCGCGCCGAGGTTCACTTCCCCGGCCAGCGGCGCAAGCTGGTTCATGACCGTTTTCAGGAACGTCGTCTTGCCCGTGCCGTTGGGGCCAATCAAAGCGGCGCGTTCCCCACGTTCGAGGCGGATATTGTCGCACGAGAACAGCGGCGCGTCGGGATAGCCGATGACCAGATCACGCGCCCGCAGGACGAGATCACCACTGCGGGTGTCGGTCTTAAAGCGCAGATGCAGCCGGGGCGGTCGGATGTTGGGCGCTTGCAGGGCTTTGATCTCGCGCTCGGCTTCCATGACCGTGAACGGGCGCACGCCTGACACATCCAACTGATCGGCAAGTTCCGTCCAGTTCTTGGCGTTCTTAAAGGCGGTAAAGCCAACCGACCGGATGGCGACAATATCGCGGCTCAGGCGGCGCAGACGACCTACGGCCATCGCGTTGGTTGAAGCGCGGGCGATGTTGCGCTTGACGTAATCCAACTCCTGAAACAGCCGTTCCTTCTCCTGTTCGTAGATGGCCTCGTTGCGCTCCCAGCGTTCCTGCCGCTGGCGCAGATAGGCGCTGTAGTTGCCGCGATAGGTTTCAATCCCGGTGCGGCTCATCTCCCAGATGGTATCGACAGTCCGGTCAAGGAAATAGCGGTCATGGCTGACGATCAGCAGCGCACCCTCCCACAGTCGCAGCCGTGTCTCCAGCCATTCCACCGCGTCCACGTCGAGATGGTTGGTCGGCTCGTCCAGGATCAGCAGATCGGGCTTTTCCAGCAGCAGCCGGGCCAGCAGTGCCCGCGTCTTCTGCCCGCCGCTCAGATGATTCAGCGGCAGTTCCCAGTGCTGCGGCTTAAAGCCCAGGCCTTCCAGGGTGCGCTTAATATCGACCTCGTAGGTGTAACCGTCCAACCTTTCAAACTGCTCTTGCAGCGTGCCGTATTCGTCCAGAATCGCCTCGGACGAATCCCCCGCCGCCATGTCGTGTTCCAGTTCGCGCAGGCGAGCCTCGATCTGCTGCACCTCAGCGAAGACGCCGAGCATTTCCTCGAAGACAGTGTTGTCCTGCTGGCTGAAAGCCGTCATCGCCTCCTGCCGCAGATAGCCGATGCGCGTTCCATTCGCGACATGCACACTGCCCTGCGAGGGCTGCGCCAGTCCAGCCAGGATCAGCAGCAGCGATGTTTTCCCGATACCGTTTGGCCCCACCAGGCCGACTTTGCCGCCATGTTCCAGGCTGGCGCTCGCACCCACGAAGGCATCAAACGCGCCGAAAGACTGCGACAGGTTGTTTAACGTGAGGATCGACATACAATTTCCTCCTTACTCGATGAACGAAAAGGTTTTGACTGTTTAACCGCCAAGTCGCCAAGTACGCCAAGAGTTTAGACTTATCTCTTTGTGTCCTTCGTGCCTTCGTGGTTCAATTTTGTGGTGATTGTGGGTGCACACGTGGGTGCGCCCCTACCGAAGCGGTGCGAATGCAAGGAAGACTCCTCACTCGTTACTCACTGCTCATTGCCGCTCTTGCTTACACGTCTTTCTCATAGATGCAGGTGCGGTTGACAATTCTGAAGCCTGCCGATTCGTAAAAGGCGATATTGCCTTCCTGCTGCGCCCCGGTGCTGACGGTGGCGATTTTCGCGCCCCGCGCCTTGAAGCGATGCAGCCCCGCCAGCAGCGCCGCCCGGCCCACGCCGCGCCGATGGAACTCGTGCCGCGTCCCCACAGGTTCATATTCACTCAACTGGTTCTCCGCATCGTACCAGCCCTGCGCATAGCCCGCCACGCGGCCATCCGGTGCAAGCACCACAATATCCAGTTCCGGGTCATAATCCGGCGCGGTCATGAAGTGGCGGAAGTAAGCGCTGTTCATCTTCGAGGTCGGGCGGAAGGCATCGAAATGGGCGGCGGCACGTTCGTCAATGTACTCCGGCGACATGCGCTCCAGCAGTCGAAAGCCTTGTGGGACAACAGGCGCGGGTAGTTCCCCGCTCAAATCCTGGGCGAAATGCACCATCCAGGGCGCGGCGGTGAAGCCCTCACGTTCCAGAAGGGCAATCCGGCTGATCTCGTCATCGAAGGCGAACGCGCCGATTTTGCGCGGCTGCTCGCTGCCCTTCTCGTCGCGGCTGGGCGGCTGGCTGCGGGTGACCTGCGTGATCCAATCGATCATGGTCAGGAGGATGGTTTCTTCCTCGTCCGTGCCACGCAGGTCAGGATGGAGCGCAAGCTCAAAGTCGCATGATTTGGGGTTGCCCCAGCCCCACGCCATCAGCCTGCCGTCGCGCTCCCAGAGCTGCACCTTGTCTTCCAGCGGAATGCCGGACGGGTCGTAATACGCCCACCAAGCCAGGTCGCCCGTGTGGAAACCCGTGTACGGATTGATCTGCTTGCACTCGACCAGCAGCGCACGCATGGCGGGCAGATCGTGCGTTCCGGTATAGAAGCGTCTTGAAAGGGTCATCGGTTTTCTCCTGTGTTTGTCGCCCTCGCCCCAAACCCCTCTGCAAGAGGCACTCTCCCTCAGGTAGAGGGGCTTAAATGAATACGCTTCGCATTGAGTGAAGCAGTAGACATGGAGTCAAGGTGTATAAGATCGCTACATCCTGTGGCCGCCGCCGACCTGAAGCGTCTGCCCGGTCAGCCAGCGCGCCTGCTCCGAGGCCAGGAACACGACCACATCGGCCACATCTTCCGGCAGCCCAACACGCGGAATTGGATTGCCACGCACCATCATAGCTTCCATCTCCGGCGTCATCCATCCGGTTTGCGTTGGGCCGGGCGAGACGATATTGACCGTAATGCCATATTTCCCAAGCTCGACGGCTGCCGAACGGCTGTAGCTTTCCAGCGCGGCTTTGCTCGCCCCATAGGCGATTTCGCTGGGGAAGCAGTCCGCGCCGCCCGTGCTGAAGTTGATGATGCGCCCCCAGGTTGCCCCGCGCACAAGATGCCGCCGCGCGAACTCGGTCATCATCAGCGCAACCGCCCGCGCATTCACGGCGAAATGGGCATCATGGCTGGCGGCGGTCAGCGTGGGAACATCGCTGCTCAACCACTGCACGGAGTCGCTGTTCGCCAGTTCCCCGGCGGCGGGCACAAACGTGTCGGCGGTGGAGTGCGCGGCGTTGTTCACCAGAATCTCGACCGGGCCAAAGGTGCGCTCCACTGCATCGAACAGCGGCGAAATTTGCGCCGGGTCACTGAGATCGACTTCCAGTGCCTCGGCCTGTCCGCCCATCGCCCGCAGTTCCATCACGACTGCACTGGCATCGCGGGCGTTGCTGCTGCGATAAAAGGCCTCGCCAGGTGTGTCACTGACCTCGCCCTCGAAGGGCGTGCGCCAGTAGGTGAGAAATACCCTTACGCCCTGTTCAATGAGTCCCCGCGCAACAGCGGCACCAATACCACGCGGATTGTTCGCGCCCGTCACGAGGGCGACGCGGTTATTCAGACTGGAATAGCTCATCGGTAGTTGTCCTTATCTTATAAGCCCTCATCCCCCTACCCCCTTCTCCCTCAGGTAGAAGGGGGAGAAAAGCGACTTGCGATGAAGCCTCTTTCCACCTGAGAGAGTCATCACATGGGGATGAGGGCGAAATCATACAAACGTGCCGTCCAGCAGTTCGACCATCAGTTCGCCGTCTTCCACATACCACACCTTGCGGGCGATCTGCTCCACAAAGTAGCGGTCGTGCGAGGCAGCGATGATCGTGCCGGGATAATTCGCCAATGCCTGCTCGAACTTCTCCCGCGAGGGCAGGTCAAGATGGTTGGTGGGTTCATCCAGCACCAGCACATTCGCCCCCCGCGCTACCAGCCGTGCCAGCATCAGCCGGGATCGCTCCCCATAGCTAAGCTGGGCAATCGGGCGCACGCTGTCATCGCCCGCGAACAGGAAGAAATGCAGGAAGGAACGTGCTTCCGTCTCGTTGAGCGCCCTGCCGTAGTGGGCGGCGTCACGCTGAATGGTCGTCATGGCGTTGGCGCGCGGGTCGAGGATTTCCTGCTGCTGCGCCAGATAACCAATGCGGGCGCTGGCCGAAAGCCGTACCTGCCCGGCCAGCGGCGGATGCTCCCCGATCAGCGTCCTCAGCAGCGTACTTTTGCCGTGTCCGTTCGGCCCCATAATGGCGATGCGTTCACCTGCCGTGACCGAGAGGCTGAGGTTCGCCAGCAGCGGCGCGGCACGATCATAGCCGATGCACAGATTGTCCAGCCGCACCACCTCGCCTTTGACGTGCGCCAGATCGCCGAATTCCATTTTGACGTTCCAGCCTGCTACTGGCTTCTCGACGCGATCTTCCGATTCCAGATAGCGCTCCAGCCGCTTTTCTTTGGCCTTCGCGCGTTTCGCCACCTTCTTGGCATAGCGGCGCTGGGTGCTGTCTTTGGTCGCATTTTCCTTACGAGTGGCCTTCGCCATCGTCTGCTGGATGTCGGTCTTTATCCGCGAAATTTCGACTTCCTGATCCTTCCAGGCCGACCACTGCTTCTGCCGTTCGCTTGCCAGCGTCATCAGATATTCGCTGTAATTGCCAACGAACACGCGGGCGGTGGCGGTTCTGGGGTCGAGCGCGACAATGCGGTTGACGGCACGATCCAGAAATTCGCGGTCATGGCTCACGATCAGCGCCGCACCGGGGAAATCCGTCAGCCACGCTTCCAGCCATTCCAGCGCGTCGATGTCGAGGTGATTGGTCGGCTCGTCCATGATAAGAAGCTGCGGCGCACCGAGCAGAATCGAGGCCAGGTTCAGCCGCGTTTTCTGTCCGCCGGAAAGGGAGGTAAGCGGTGTTTCCAGCCCGACTCCTTCCAGCCCCAGCCGCGCCAGCACCCGCAGCCCTTCCGCCTCATCCACCGCATAGCCCAGCGCGGCGAGATGATCGAGCGCGTCAGTATAGGCCGTGAGCGTCGCTTCGGAGGTATCGAAATCCAGCAGCGCAGCCAGCCGATCCACTTCCATCTGTGCGGCTTCAATGGCGTCAGCATTGGGAAACAGCACGTCGCGCACGAGCGTGGTTTCATCGGCCTCAAGTCCCTGCGCCAGATAGCCGATGCGTACATCGGGCGGTGTGAAGACGACCCCGCCGCTGTCCGCCTGATTCTGCCCCAGAATGACGCTCAGCAGGGTGGATTTACCGCTGCCATTGGAACCGATGAGGCCGACCCGCTCCCCGGCGTTGACGGTGAAGCTGATGTTTTTCAGGATCGGGGAGTCCATCCCCGGAAAGGTTTTCGTGATATTGGATACGGTCAGCATAATGCTGCTCCTTTTTTCAGTGAAAAGTACTGAGTAGTGAGTACCGAGTGATTGAGAAGCGTTGTGGACTGGTGCCGGACACAGTATGCCGTGTCCCTACTCATCGCTCATTGCTTTCTACTCGGCACTTTCCACTCGTTACTCGGTACTTCTTTCCCGTGTGACTTCGTAGGCCGCGATGCCGATAGCAATCGCCAGGTTCAGCGAGTCGATGGTGTCGCGCTGCGGGATGGTCACAGTCTTTCCGACAGTTCGATAGCTGTCGGGCAGCCCGGCGCTCTCGCTGCCGAAGATCAACCCGAACGGCGGCTGAAACTGCGCTTCCGGCAGCGCGACATCGCCATCAGTCATAAACGGATAGAACATGCGTGGATAAGCGGCGGCGTAGTCCTCGAACGTTCTGTAATAGGCGAAGCGCATCTGGAACAGTGCGCCCATCGATGCCCGTGTCGTGCGGGGATCGAAGATGTCGGCGGCGGGTTCGATCAGCGCCAGGTCATGAAAGCCGAAGCCCAGCAGGGTGCGCAGCGTTGTCCCCAGATTGCCCATATCCGACGGATTGACCAGCACCACATGATTGGCGGCAGCGTCCAGCGCAGGACGGTACTTCTGGAAAATACCAATCGCATAGGTGTTCTCCTTCGCTGCGATACGCTCGATCTGCGTATCATTGACCTCAACCGGAATACCCAACTGCTGGCAGCGCGTCCTGATCGTCTTCGCGCCCTCGCTGCGGTCGCCGCTGGAATGCAGCAGCACATGCAGCGCTTGCCCTGGCTGGTGCGTCAGCAGTTCCAGCGTGGGGAACACCCCGAAGGTATAGGCATGATCGGCTTTGCGGTCGTATTTCTTATAGCGCATGGCAACGTTCCTGAAGGTCGTCGGATCGAAAAGCGGCGGGGCAACAAAAAACGCCGCCGGGACGATTCCCATGCGGCGTACAATGGCGAGGCATACCTGCTAAGGGTGAGTCACCTGTTGATGTTCAACAGGCGAAAATCATTTATCAGGTTGGGACGCGAAACAAAAACGCCATGCCAGCCGCATACGCCGCAAAACACAAAACCCACGTGAGATGGGAATTGAGATTTGTTAGTGTACGCGCGGAGACATAGCGCTTCCTTTACTCGTCTATCCAGAAGTCTGAGGAAGGTGTGGTTAAATCACACGTTCGTCGGGACATGGATAGTATAGGGTCACAATGGTTCGGCTGTCAAGCAGTTGCCTCGTGCGTTTCAGGGCGATTGCATCAAAACTCCAGACCCCACTAAAGAACTTTTTTGAACCACAAAGACACGAAGGACACGAAGACGAGGAAAAAATCTTTGTGTTCTTTGCGCCTTCGTGGTTTTTGAACTTTCTTAGCCTAATTTGTGGAAATTGATGCGTTTGCCCTGTCGTACGTTTCAGGCATTGGCGAAGACGCGCTCGATTCGTTCCATCGCCCAGTCGATCTCGTCGCGGGTGATGACCAGCGGCGGCGCGAACCGGACAACATGATCGTGTGTCTCCTTGCTCAGCAGCCCTTCCTTGAGCAAAGCCTCACAGAAACGCCGTGCGCCGCCTGCTTCAGGATACAGTTCCACGCCGATCAGCAGTCCCTTGCCCCGCACCTCTTTGATGTGTTCGCTCTCGATGCGTGCCAGCTTGCCGCGCAGATACTCGCCCTGTACCTCGGCGTTTTCGATCAACCCTTCTTCCATCAGCACGGCCAGCGCTTCCCGCGCTACCGCCGCCGCCAGCGGATTGCCGCCGAAGGTCGAGCCGTGATCGCCGGGATGAAACACGCCCATGACGGCGTCATCGGCTACCACTGCCGAAATCGGATAGAACCCGCCGGAAAGTGCCTTGCCCAGCGTCAGCACATCGGCGCGTACATTTTCCCAGTGCGTCGCCAGCAAGCGCCCGGTACGCCCCAGCCCGGTCTGGATTTCATCAGCGACGAGCAGAATCTCGTAACGGTCGCAGATGTCGCGCACCTGCCGCAGATAACCTTCCGGCGGCAGGACGATGCCGGCCTCACCCTGAATCGGTTCGAGCATGAAGGCGACGGTATCGGGCGTGATCGCCGCTTCCAGCGCTGCCGGGTCGCCGTAGGTCACAGGGACAAATCCCGGCGTGAACGGGCCGAAGCCATCCTGATACTGCGCTTCATCGGAAAAGCTGATAATGGTCGTGGTGCGTCCCTGAAAATTACCCTTGCATACAATGATCTGGGCGCGGTTTTCCGGCACGCCCTTCACCTTGTAACCCCACTTGCGCACCATCTTAATGGCGGTTTCAACCGCTTCCGCCCCGCTGTTCATCGGGAGCATCTTGTCATAGCCGAGCAGCTCGCACAGCGTTTTGGCAAACAGCGGCAGTTGATCGTTGCGGAAGGCGCGCGAGGTGAGGGGAATTCGGCTGGCCTGCTGGATCATCGCGTTGAGGATGCGAGGATGGGCATGCCCCTGGTTGACGGCGGAGTAGGCGCTGAGGAAATCGAGATAGCGTTTGCCTTCGACATCCCAGACCCACACGCCCTCGCCGCGCTCCAGCACCACATCCAGCGGTTTATAGTTGCGGGCACCATAGTGCTTTTCAAGGTCGATAAAGTCCTGTGTGGTACGTTCCTGTAGTGGCGTTGTGGTAAGCATAAAGACCTTCTTGAATGAAGTTTCCTTCGTAGCATAGCCGATTTTGGCGTCCGAAGGATTGGGCGAACTCTATACAAAATGCACATACCGATTTAGGCACACTATACATCGAAATCGTAAATTCCCGCCACAAGGAATTAAAGAAAATTCGACGCAAAGGCACGAAGGCGCAAAGGTTCGCAAAGAGCGGGAGTTGAATCAAAAAAGGCGTGTTCCCACGCTTTAACTTGCTACTCGGTACTCACAACTCGGTACTGCTAAAAATTCGACGCAAAGGCGCGAAGGTGCAAAGGCTCGCAAAGAGCGGGAGTTGAATCAAAAAAGGCGTATTTCCACGCCCTTTCAACTCGATACTCACGACTCGGTACTTCTCAGGGAATGACGCGGCTGTTGAGCATCTCGTTAGCCGCCATCACCAGCCGCCGCAGTTCTTCTTCCATCTCCTGCGAGATGCCATCCATGATAATCGCATCGCGAAACAGATCGCGGGCGGTGCGAATCGCCTCCTGCCCTTCCCGGATTTTGCGCAGCCCGTCGCGCATCTGGTCACGCGCATCCTGGCTGACCGGGCTGGTGTAGGCATCAGGGAAATCCCAGCCATGCTGTGCTGCCACGCGCCGCAGTTCGCGCAGAAATTCATCCACTGTACTGATCTGCATGGCCGCGCCCGCCTGGAGCAAGTCCTGAATCGCCGGGCTGAGGGTCGGCTCCACGCCGAAATCCAACTGAGTCACGTCCTGATAACGCTGTTCGACTTCGATCTGACTGCTCGGTTGTGGACGGAGCGTGGTCTTCTGTGGGCTGAGTCCGGTGAAAATCGGGTACAGGATGCCGACACAGAGGTTATGCACGTCCATGCGATAAAACTGGGCATCGTTGCTTTTACCATCCAGCAGGCGCGAACTGTTGAGGTCGATAATCTGCAAACGCTGACCGTCCCAGTAAACGTGTTCCAGCTTATGATCGAGATAGACGATGTTCTGGCGATGCGCGGCCTGTAGAAGCTGGGCGAATTGCAGCGCCAGCGCCAGCCCTTCCTCGGTCGGCAAGCGCCAGCGCACCCCCGGCTGATTGGGCTTCATCAGATAGAGCAGATTGTTGGTGCGCGGCAGATTTTCCAGCGCCAGGTAAGGCCGCCAGTCGCGTTCGGCATAGTCGTGCGTTGCCTCGCGGAAGGCGTTGACGTCCAGCCCAAACGAAACGACATCTCCCCCGGCAGGCGCTTCGCCCATGGCCGAAAGATAGCCACAGTCGCGCAACCGCACTACGCTGGTCTCATCGGCCAGCCGGGTGAGCAGATCGGCCTCGCTGGCGAAAGCGCGATATTCCCAGCGAATATCGCCATTCGGAGAAAGATGCTCAGTACGCAGCACCTTAAAGGCGACGCGCTGGCTGGTGCGTAAATCAACCGCATCCAGCACACGGGCATAATGGCCGAGCGCGAAGGTGTCGATAAAATCGTCAATACGGTACAGGTCTGCGAGTGTCGTCATCATCGAGGAAATCGCCGGTCGTGGGCATTTATCTGAGGCCGTCACCGGCTGAACTGATATGGCGCAACTATAGCACAGCGCAGGCGGGCGGTCTATCCAAATTTGAAACCTTACGATTGAGGGCTTTGACGCTTCGCAGGGACTCGGTTATGATAAGTTCAGTTTAAAGGCACATTGCAATTCCACTGTCGCCGTGCATGGCTGTCAACGTAAAACGCTTCTGGTGGCGTAAACAGGCAATGAATTTGCGCCAGCGGGGTAAGTCTGTAGAATAACCAAAACTGGGTTGTGAGGAGTCCGGGCATGATGGATCCGGCGCGTGGTATCCGTCTTCGCAGCAGCGCACGCACGAATACGGGTAAGGTGCGAGACAACAACGAGGATAATATCCACCTCTGGACGAGTGACCAGACCGCGCTTGCAATTGTGGCAGACGGCATGGGCGGTGCCGCCGCGGGGGAAGAAGCCAGCCGAATCGCCGTTGAGATGATTCAGGAAGGGCTGATCGACGCAAACACCGGGGGAACTGTCGAGCTGCTGGTGGAAGAAGATGATGACACCCTCACCGACCGCATGAAACTCGCCATTCGCTCCGCCAATATGTCCATTGTCCAGAAAGCCGACCGTCATCCTGAATTCAAAGGCATGGGCACCACCGTCACGATGGCGCTGGTACGGAACACCCATGCAGTGATCGGGCACGTCGGGGACAGCCGCGCCTATCTCATCGACGGCCAGGACGGGCATATCATCCAGGTCACGTCCGATCACAGCTTCGTGCAGGCGCTTGTTTCCGCCGGGCACATCAGCGAGGAAGAAGCCGAAGATCATCCTATGAAAAACGTCCTCTACCGTGCGCTTGGACAGGCGCGGGATGTCGAGGTGGATATTTACTATGAGCGGCTGCAACCCAACGACCGTCTTGTGCTGTGTTCGGATGGTCTGACGCTGCATGTACGGCCAGAGGAAATCGCGCAGGTGGTGCTGGCGGCGGATAATCCTGAAGAAGCCAGCCAGAAATTGATCGAGCTTGCCAATGCACGCGGCGGACGCGACAACGTCAGCGTGATTGTGATTAAGGTCGAGCGCGACGAAGTCCTGAGCGAACTTGAAGAAAGCAGCAGGTCAAAAGCCAGTGCCTATAATGGCTTCGACGACGATACCCTGATTATCCGCAAAAAGGAGGGGAGCAAGCTGCCCTTCGGCTCGTCCGAATCACATAACTCCCCCGCTCCCAGAGAGCGCGATGGCAAAGTATCGTCGTCGGTCAGATCAGCCGCTACCGCTGCACGATCAACCACCGAACGCCCTACCGTGACTGTACCAGTAGTACGCAGCTGCCCGAACGAGTCGCCCACCGCTTCAGGATGCGATGAGGACTCAGGGCGAGCCTATGTCCCCTTGCAGGAAGGGCGAGACACCCACCTGCGATAAAAAAACGCACCCCACCGGCTGCCCTACGCTTATCCTCTGTTATTGCCACGTTTTATGAAAACGCAGGCAGTGTTTGGATTCCAGCTTGCGCCAGCGACGTGCGTTATGACGTAAGTCGTGTATAATCACAACCATAAGTTTGAACCCTGTTTGACAAAATCATTTTCGCGCAATGCCACTTGAATTCGTACCGTAAAGGCAAAGCCATGTCGGATACTCCACCACCTCCAGCAGATGTGAGCCAGGACGAGCAGCCGAGTGGGGGCTGGCAGCGTCCTTCTACCACGAACGCCTGGCGAGCACCGGAAAGATCGAACGAGCCGCAGGGGTGGCGTGTGCCTGCTCTGCCGCAAAACCTCGATGAACAGCCCGCCGAAACCGGAGCGTGGCATCTTCCCAAAGCGGAAGACACCACCTTTACGCCGGAGGCGGTGATCGAGATCAAGCCCCCGGAAGACGCGCTGCTTGAATTTAATCCAACCCCGTCGGTGATGGTCACACCACCCCCGAACGATCCAAATGCCATCGCGCCGGAAGATGCCCTCTTCAGCGCTGCACAGGCCGCTGCGCCGGGGGATGCGCCCGCACAGCCGAGCACGCCCGTCGCGCCCGAAGACCTGCTGCTGATGCTGGAGCACATCGACGAGGAAGAAGACGACTTTAACACGCTTCAGATGAGCGAACTGATGGCGCTGGCGAACCTGGCAGACAGCCAGCCCGTTCAGGCCATCCCCGGCGCAGAATCGCCCATCGTCGCCGGGTTGACGGCTGCGGCCAATCAGGCAGCGTCCCCCGCCGCGAACCTGCTGTCCCCGGCGGAACGTGCTGTGCTCACGCCCGGTGTTGATGACGCGGCGGAGTATGCCCGCAAACAGTTGGAACAGCTTGGCGCGGACGAAGAAGCCGCCCCAGCGGGAACGGTGGGCGTCGCAGGGGGCACCGTCGCCACGCCCACCGGGCCAGAAGCAACCGGGATCGGCAGCGGTACAGCGGCGGTCGATGCTGCTGCCTACGCCCGCGAACAGTTGCAGCAGCTTGGTGTGGAAACCGAGGTCGAGCCAGCCGCCCCAGCCGAAGTGCTCAACCCGCGTGAGCAGGATCTGGCGCGGCGCTACCATGAAACGCAGGATCGCGTCCGCCAGCTTCGTGCGCAGGTGCAGGCCGGTCAGCTCAGCCAGGACGATTTCCTCAACCAACTGCGCGACCTGATGGTGCTGGACGACGAGCAGCAGTGGTGGATGATGGGCGTGGAGAGCGACTCCTGGTATCGCGCCGAGGGCGATCAGTGGGTGCAGGATTCTCCTTCCGTGCTGGAAAAAGAAGAGCGCATCCAGCAGCAGCAGGCAGGCGACCTGAATCGCTTCGTCCAGCAGCCGCTCGACTATTTGCCGGACTCCCAGCCACAGGCCGCAGTGACGGGGGAATTCACCTCCCCCGGCGGTGAGATTCGGCTGGACGAGAATTTCATGCCCCTGCCGAGAGAAGTCCCCGTCAACGACCCGGATTTCACCGTCCCCAACCCGGCAGTGATCGGCGTGAACACGGTTCGCTCCAACGAGGCCGCGACCATCCCCGGCGCGTCCTTCTATGATGCGACCGTTCCTTCACCCGCTGCTGGGCCAACCGTTGCGGCCACGCCCGTCAGCTACGGCACGGTTGAGTCGCCCTACGATGTGACCGAGCCGCCCGATTATGAACTGGAAGCGGAAAAAGCCGCGCCCATTTATGAGGAGGCAGCGGAGCGCCAGCGCCAGTCCGCCGCGCGAACCGTTTTCCTGATCGTGGCGGGGATTATCATCCTCGTGCTGCTAATCGGCGTGGGGGGCATCGCCGCCTCGCTGCTGTGGTATCAGGGCATCGTCGATCAGTGGGAACCGCAGATCGTCGCCCTTGCCAACTACCAGCCTCCCTTCCAGACCGTGACCATTCTGGACAGCGCAGGCGGTGAGATCGCGACGCTGGGGCGGGATGGGGCTGATCGCCGCGAAATCGCCCTCACGGAAATTTCGCCCTATTTCCTCCACGCGGTGATCTCGCTGGAAGACCCGAACTTTTACGATGACCCCGGCTGGAACCTGCTGGCGACCATCAACGCCTTTACGGGCAATCTGACGGGCGGTGGCGGACAGCAGGGATCCGACACCATCACCCAGCAGGTCGCTCGCAACTTCGTCATCCAGAACGCCGACCTGACCAACCAGCAGGAAATCAACGAAATTGTGGTCGCGGGCGAACTCACCCGCCGCTACAGCAAGAATGATATTCTTGAATTGTTCGTGAACGAAGTCGCTTTCGGCAATCAGATTTTCGGTGTCGAAGCCGCTGCCCGCTTCTATTTTGACAAGCCCGCCCGTGACCTGAATCTGCCGGAAGCAGCGCTGCTCGCCAGCCTGATTCGAGCGCCCGCCGCCACCAACCCGGTCACGACCCGCGATGCCTCGTTCGAGCTGATGGACGTGACCTTGCAGCGGATGGCGGAGGTGCAGTGCCTTCGCTTCCTGCACGATGCACCGGGGGTGGCCGCCGACACACCCTTCTGTGTCACCCAGGCACAGGTGAACAGCGGCTCGGTCGCCATCGAAAAAGCCCGCGTGGAAACCCGCGAGTATCTGCCGCGCGACTTCAACTATGAGTATCCGCACTTCGTCCAACTGGTCGAGGCGCAGCTTCAGGAATACTTCGGCGCAGATCAGCTCTATCGCGGCGGCTACACCGTCGTGACCACGCTCGACCCCGACACGCAGGACGCGGCCCAAAGCGCCCTGGAAGACGCGATGCAGCGGTTGGGCGCGACCGGCGTGAACACCGGCTCGATTGTCGTAATTAACCCACAGAACGGCGCGGTGCTGGCGATGGTCGGCAGCCCGGACTTCAACAATCCCGACATCGGCGGCCAGAATAATTACTCCCTCACCTACCGCCAGCCCGGTCCGGTCATTCAGCCGATTGTGTATGCCACCACCCTGCAGGGCATCGACACCAACGGCAACGGCACCCGCGAGTTCGGCGAATACATGACCCCGGCCACCATCATCTGGGATGTGCCGACCACCTATGACATCGGCGGGCAGACCTTTACCCCGGTGAATTTCGACCGCATCTATCATGGGGCGACCGCGCTGCGCGCTGCGCTCCAGAACAACTACAACGTCGCGGCCATCAAGGCGCTGGAATTTGTCGGACTGGATAACTTCCGGGCGCTGGCGACCGCGATGGGCATTCGCTTCCGCGATGATGCTGTCTTCGGCCTGACGACGGCGCAAGGCGCGACCGAAGCCAGCCTCTATGACATGACGATTGCCTACGCCACCATCGCCAACAACGGTACGCGGCTGCGACCGTTCTTCATCAGCCGCATTGTGGACGCGCAGGAAGCCGAAGTGCCGCTGCCCGCCCGGCCAGAGCCAGTTCAGGCCGTTTCGCCGGGGGTGGCCTTCCTGCTGCAGGACATCCTGCGCGATGATGCCGCCCGCCAGCCGACCCACGGGCTGAACTCCGCGCTGAACATCCCCGAACTGAACGGGCGTATCGCCGCGCAGGCCGGAATCAGCGAAGGCGCTCGCGACCTGTGGACGATTGGCTTTACCAATAACCGCGTGGTCGGCGTGTGGATGGGCAACAACAACGGTTCGCCCACCACCAATGATCGCAATCTGCTGGCCGCCGCCCCCGTCTGGAATCAGGTGATGCGCGCCGCCTTGCAGGAGGAGAACGTCGGGCAGTTCAACCCGCCCACCAACCTCGTGACGCAGGGGGCGGTCTGCGACCTGACCGGGACGCTGGCCGATAACAACTGCGCTGCCCGCCGCAACGAATGGTGGCTCGTCAGCCAGCCACCGCCAACCACCGCCCAGGGTCTTGTCAGCACCATTCAGGTCGATGCGTGGACGGGGCTGCTGGTGAACCCGACCGTCTGCCCCACCGACGCGATTCCGGTGACGGTGCTTAACACGACCGACGAAGCCGCCATCAACTGGATCAACACCACCAACGCCGGGCAGCAGTGGGCGCGGCAAGTCGGGCTGACGCTCCCGGTGCAGCGCGCACCAACCGGAACCTGCGACGGCACCAATATTCCGTCTGCCGTCGTCAGCTACCCGACGGGCGGCATCACGCTGCAAAACACCGTCGAGATCACAGGCATCGCCACTGCGCCGGATTTCGCCAGCTATTCGGTGGAATTCGCGCCCGTGAACACCAATTCGTTCCGGTTGATTACCAACAGCAACCAGCCGCAGACCGCGCCCAATTCGGTGCTGGCTCGCTGGGACACCACTGCTGTAACCAACGGCGACTACACACTGCAACTGACAATGATCTCCCAGACCGGGCGGCGTATCACCCGGCAGGAGACGGTGCGCATCGCCAACATCCCGCCCACGCCGACTCCAGCACCGCCCACGCCCTTCCCGACACAGCCGCCGCTGATCGTGCCGACCAATCCGCTGCCGTTCGAGCCGCTGCCGCCGACCAGCGCCAACCCCGCGCCGACGGTCAATCCGCTGGGTGGGTCATAAGCACGACCACAGATGTTTTTCGTAGGGGCGACTCGGCGAGTCGCCCCTACTCCCCGCCGTCCTCGCTCTGCTGCAAGCCATCGAAATAGCCCGACATCCAGCGCAGCGCATCAAGCGCATTCTGTGGGGATTGTTCGCCCGTCAGCAGAGAGCGCTCGGCATCTTCTCCGCTGCGGCGCGGTGCCCTCCCGCGATTTTCTGCCAGCGTCACGACCATCTGCGCCAGTTCGCGTAAATTCTTCGCCACCACCTTGCGGGCATCGGGCGAAAGCTGCGCCTGATACGCCTCTAACTCCGCGCGGGCAGCGGCCTGATCGAAACCGCTTCCCTGCCGATTCTCACTGTCGAAGGACACCAGCATCCCCTGAATGAGGTTGTAGGTGGTCGAGACAGCGCTGGCGAATTCGTCCGCCGTGCGTTTGCCCACAATCCGGCGGACGGCAAGTGTGGTGCTGACGATGTCCTGTTCTTCCTGAGTGAGGCGCTTCGCCAGCCCTTGCAGGCGTGAGGTCGGCTGGGTCTGCACCCATTCGCGCCACTTGCCCAGCAGTTGAATGCGTGTGCTGGCGCTCCATGTGGTCGCGTCATGCAGCCGATTCAGGTTCTCCGCCAGCGCAGCATCCTCCGTCAGAGTTTCGATCCACAGCAGCAGCCGCCGGGCAGAGGCACGCGCCACGCCTTCCGCCCTGAACTCATTCGCCGCTTGCAGCATACGCCACAGAATATCGGGCGATACCGTAATCGCCGCATTCTGCTGAATCAACCGTGCAGCCTGTTCGATCAGCGGCTGCATCGAACGGTTCCAGGCGCGATTGGCAATCAGCCGCAGGTACACGTTGACCGCCTGCTGCGGCGTGATCGTCTCATCGCCCATCATCAGCCCGACCACATTCAGGATCGACTCTGGGGTGAAGCCGCTGTTATTCAGGGCAGCGGCCAGCAACGCTAATTGATTATCTCGCTGCGCCATCTGCGCGACCAGCGGCCTGTAAAACTCGACCCGCCCTGCCATAATCGAATGGGAAAGCAGCCGTTCCTGCGTTTCCGGTGGCAGCCAGGCAGCGCCATTTTCTGCAAGGCGCGTTAAAAGCTGTGCTGGTTGATATGGTTCCGGGACATGGCTGGCGCTGTTGTCGTTGTATAGCCCCCACACGAAATCGAGGTTGGCCGGGGTTATCACCTGCCCCGTGCGCTGGTGGATGGCGCGGGCGACCAGCACCAGCCCGATCTCTCGCCCCAGTGCCAGCGCGGTTGTAAAGGCTTCGGGATTCCCCTCGCGCAGCGCTGGTCCCAGCGGATAGGTCAGCTTTTCCAGCAGGGCATTGTCATCCAGCAGGCGATCAACCCAGCCAGGGACGCGCCGCGCCGCCAGAATCAGCAGTTGATGGCCGAGCGCTCCATCATCATGCGCCCGCTTCTGCGCCGCCTGTAACCCCTGCTGGAGCACTTGGCTGAGTTGATAGGTGGCCGGTTCGCGGGCGATCAGTTGCAGCCAACTGATGAAGGTGTCATTGTCCGCATCGTTGATGGCGACATTGAGTGACACCGCCGCCGCCGCTTTCAGCCGGGGCAGCCAGCGCTCATCAAGCCCCTGGCTCAGCCGTGCGCGGATGAACGAATACACAGCATCCGGCTCGTTATTCAGCGCTTGGGTCAACTGCTGATTGAACCGTGCATCCAGTTCTGCGTCCTCGTCCATCGCACGGGTCACGATTTCGGCGGCTTCCGCGTCGCGTTCCTCCAGCGCATACGCCAGCAGCCGTTCCAGATAGCGAACGCGGGTCGCACCCTCCGGCGGCGCTGCACCGCGCAGAATTGCCCTGACCTCCGCAGCAGACACATCCCCCTCCCCGATCACACGCTGATCGAACTGATAGCGCTCTGTCACCAGTCGCAGCCTCTCGCTAAGGCTCGTATCTCGACCGGGAATCAACTGTGACGCCAGCACATCCAGCGCTCGTAGTTCCGCCGCGAAGGCTTTCAACTCGCCCTGCCACAGCGTCGTCAGCAGTTGCACATAAGGATGGACAGGCAGCGCCTCCGGCAGGGTCAGGCCTGTGGCAAGCTGACTCGCTTCGACCTGATTTTTTTCTACGCTCAGGTCAGTTTCGGTAAACAGAACACCGACCTGGACGGGACGGGTGCTGTTGGTGGAGAAGGTGAAATCCACGCGGGTACTGGCGGGCAGCAGCAGCATAAGCGCCTGAACCAGTTCCAGTCGTGCGTTCAGATCGGGGGAAAAGTCGCGCAGTGCCAGCCCGCGTTCGTCCAGCGCGGCGCTGAGCAGATCAAACAAGGGCTGCATCTCCCCGCTGGTCAGGCGGCCAAGCACACTTTCCAGCACGACCGTGCGGCGTTCGCCCGTCCAGGTCGGCATAGGCGGCACGTCCAGGGGCGGCAGCGGCGCGGCCTGTGCATCCTGTGGCACAGCCTGGGTGGTGATTTCCAGCAGTGAGCGCACATTGTCCACCAGACCCCGGTAGATATCGGACGGCAGGACGACGAAGTGATAGAGGCGTTTTTCTTCGCCCCACGCCCGCACCAGCCCGAACTGGTCGTCCAGCGGGCCAAAGAGACCAACGGCCTGTGCGCCGGAGGGCATCGGCTCAACCGGGTTTTGCGCCTGCCAGAAGTCTATCTGCTCTGGGGAAAGCGTTTCAGTACGGGCAAGAACCCCATCCTGAGTCAAGAAAAAATGTGCCAGCGTACTGTCTGGGAACACGTTTCAATCCGTTCGTCGTGCGGGAACACGCTCATTTTAATAGAGTGTAAGGTTGTTTGCACGAGTTACCCCAAAACCATAGCCAGTTGACCCTCAGTCAAAGTCGGTTGGCAGATCGGGCTGGCGGTGATGCTCGAAGAAGCGTTTGAGCTGCCGATGAGTCACCCGCCCCAGCGATAACTCCTGTGGGATTTCGTCTTCCTTGAAGAATGCGACTTCGGACGTTTCCAGGCTGCCCTGCGCCGTACCCCCGGTCAGTTCGCACAGGAAAAATACTTTGTAGATATAGTAAAAGTCCGGGGGCTGATCCTGACGGGTTTTGTCATAAAGCGCCAGCAGCTTAACCGGACGTGTGCGGTAGCCGGACTCCTCGAAGATTTCGCGCACAGTCGCTTCCGAGGGTGTCTCGTTCACATCTGCCCAGCCGCCGGGGAGCGTCCAGCGATGCGAGTCGGACGTTTCGCGCACCATCAGGACGGCATCATCTTTAAACACCACCCCGCGCACATCGACTTTGGGTGTCCCCGGCCCGACATTTCCGGCGAACAGACCGCGCACCAGTTCATCATCGGCTTCGCTCAGGGAAGCGGCCATTTCTGCCGCAAGGTCTAAAAGCTGCTGATAACGCTGCTGATCGTAGGGGTTCTGTGTGTAGGACAGCCCGGTCTGGGCAAGGCTTTCCAGCAGGCGCACCCATCCCAACCACTTTGGCTCGCTCAAGCCGATCTCCTGTTTTTGTGAGGGAATCAATAAGGGCGACTCGGTGAGCCGCCCTTGTATCATAACAGGTTATCCGACCAATCCGTCTTAACGGTTGGCGAAGCGGTAGCCGACGCCGCGGGAGGTGAGGATATAATCGGGCTGGTCGGGGTTGGTTTCGATCTTCTGGCGCAGGTAATGGATGTACAGCTTGAGGCTGTCAATCGCGTCGGAATATTCCTCGCCCCAGGCCTGCGTCACCAGTTCGGTGCGGGTGACGACGCGCCCAGCATTGCGCACGAGCACACCCAGCAGGTTAAATTCCTTCGGCGTCAGGTGCTTGATCTCGTTGCGGACGTAGACCTCGCGGTTCATGAAGTTGATGCGGAAGTCCCCACCGTCGAAGACCAGTTCCTCGCTCATGTTGGGGCGGGGCGAACGGCGCAGATGGGCTTTCACGCGGGCGACCAGTTCATCGTTGTCATAGGGCTTGACGACATAATCATCCGCGCCCATCTCCAGCCCCTTCACCACGTCCTTTACGTCACCGCGCGCCGTCAGGAAAATGATCGGCACGTCGGACATTTCGCGCAGTCGCTTGCACACTTCCCAGCCGTCCATATCGGGCATCATGATGTCCAGCAGGACGAGATCGGGCTGGTAGCGGTAGGCTTTGCGCAGGCCTTCTTCTGCCCGATAGGCTTTGATAATCTCAAAACCGCGTCGTTCAAGCAGCATCCCAATGAGCTGCACAGTTGGTTCTTCATCGTCGATAACGAGTATTTTTTCTGCCATGTGGGACGTTGCTCCGTACAACCAGGACGCGACAAACGCTTAACCGAATGCTCACAATTTATCACGGTGCGATATACAGTGCAAGTGGGCTAACAGTAGGCGTATCGTTAGCAATGCGTTTGTATAGAAAATTTTATGCTTGGAATAGCTGTAAAAGCCGTAAGAATTTTCCAACGCAGGGGGCAGCAAACGTTTGTGTGCTTTTGCGGCATGTGCAGCGCGGGCGGCAAGGGGTTATTATTAGCACAAATGGCTGAAGCATAGAGCTTCAGATTCAAAATTCTGGCGCTCTTTGCGTCTTGGCGGTCCAATCGTTTGAACAATCTTTTGTCGTCTACGAAGGACAATCACCCCTTGAAAGCGATCATTACGGGCGCAAGCGGTACTGTCGGGCGTGCACTCCGTCAGGAAATCGAAGCGCAGGGCGGCACTGCCATCCCCTGGCAGCGCGACCAGACCCCGATTGATGACTACGCCGCGATGGAAGCGTTTGTGCGCCAGCATCAGCCGGACGCGCTGTTTCATCTGGCCGTGCCGTCACAATCGACGGGCCGCGCAGACGAGGGGCGGCTGGTCAACATCCACTGGACGGGTGAACTGGCTTGGATCTGCCGCCAGTTGGGCATTCGCTTCGTCTTCATCAGCACAGTGATGGTGTATACGGATGATGCGGTCGGCCCCTTTACGCCCGACACACCACCGGACGCCGCCGAAGGCTATGGCTATGAAAAGCGGCAGGCGGAAGACCGCGCTTTCTACCAGAACCCGGAAACCGTCGTCGCGCGGCTGGGCTGGCAGATCGGCGAAGGGGCAGGCTCCAACAATATGATTGATTTCTTCGAGCGGCAGATGCAGGAAAATGGGCAGATAACCGCCAGCCGCCGCTGGTATCCGGCCTGCTCGTTTGTGGTGGATACCGCCTCGGCGCTGATTCAGCTTGCGGCCATGCCCGCCGGTTTGTACCTGGTGAACTCCAACACCCGCTGGACGTTCGATGAAATCGCTGTCGCGCTAAACGAACATCACGGCGACCGCTGGAGGATTGTGCCGAACGATGATTTTGTCTACGACCAGCGCATGATCGACCCACGTGTACCGATTGCGCCGCTGAACGAGCGCCTGCCGAATCTGCCACGTAAATAAATCGGAATTAGCAAGTTGCCGTTCAATAAACGACGAAATACGGATAACTAAAAACTGATTACTGTCAACTACTCGCAACTGAAAGGTTCCCCCAATGCTCTCCGATCTTGCCATTGCCCAGCAGGCCAGTCTGAAACATATCCATGAAATCGCCGACATGATGGGGCTTTCCCCGGACGACATCGACCTCTACGGCAGCCCCCACGTCGCCAAGTTCCGACTGGATGTGCTGGACAAGCTCAAAGACCGCCCGAACGCCCGCTATATCGACGTGACCGCCATTACGCCGACCCCACTCGGTGAAGGGAAATCCACCACCACCGTCGGCCTCGGTCAAGCCTTAAACGTGATCGGCAAACGCGCCACCATCACCCTGCGCCAGCCTTCGCAGGGGCCGACCTTCGGCATCAAAGGTGGCGCGGCGGGCGGTGGCTATTCGCAGGTCGTGCCGATGGAGACGTTCAATCTGCATCTCACAGGCGATATTCACGCCGTCACGGCGGCCAATAATCTGCTGGCCGCGATGATCGATAACCGCCTGATGCGCGGCAATCCGCTCAATATCGATGCCGACAGCATCACATGGAAACGGGTGCTTGATGTGAACGACCGGGCACTGCGCGACATCATCATCGGCCTGGGCGGGAAGACCGAAGGCGGCGTGGTGCGCCAGACTGGGTTCGATATTGCCGTCGCCAGCGAGGTGATGGCGATTCTGGCGCTGACGACTTCCATTCAGGACATGCGGGAGCGCTTCGGGCGAATCGTGATCGGACTGACCCACGACAAAAAACCTGTGACGGCGGAGCAGATCGGCGCGGCGGGCGCGATGACCGTGCTGATGAAAGAGGCCATCCGCCCGAACCTGCTGCAAACGCTGGAGAACACGCCCGCGATTGTCCACGCCGGCCCATTCGCCAACATCGCGCCGGGGCAAAGCAGCGTTCTGGGTGATCTGATCGGCATTAAATGTGGCGATTATCTGGTAACGGAATCGGGCTTCGGGGCAGATATTGGTGCGGAAAAGTTTTTCAACATCAAGTGCCGCGCCAGCGGACTCAAGCCCGACGCTGCCGTACTGGTCGTGACAGTACGCGCCCTCAAAAGCCACAGCGGGCGCTTTAAGGTGGTTGCGGGGAAGGCGCTGCCGCCGGAAATGCTGGAACGCGACGTGGAAGCGGTGGAAGTCGGCGCGGCCAACCTCATCAAGCAGATCGAAAATGTGGCGCTGCACGGCGTTACTCCTGTGGTGGCGATCAACGTCTTCAGCACCGACCATCCAGAAGAAATCGAGGCCATCAAGCGCATCTCGATTGAAGCAGGTGCGCTGGGTGCGGCGGTGTCGCGCCATCATGCCGAGGGCGGCAAGGGGGCGATGGAACTTGCGGAGATGGTCGTGCAGGCCGCGGAAACCCCGAGCGAGTTCCGCTATCTGTACGATGTGAATCAGCCGATTAAGGCCAAGATCGAGGCCATTGCCACACGGATTTACGGCGCGGCGGGTGTGGCTTACGAACCCACCGCCGAACGCCAGATTCGAGATTATGAGGCCAACGGCTTCGGCAGCCTGCCGATCTGCATGGCGAAAACCCACCTCAGCCTGAGCCATGACCCGACGCTGAAAGGCGCGCCAAAAGGCTTTACGCTGCCCATCCGTGAAGTGCGTGCCAGCGTCGGCGCGGGCTTCATCTATCCGCTGTGCGGTGACATGCGGACGATGCCCGGCCTGTCGGAGCATCCCGCCGCCGAACAGGTCGATCTTGACGAGTATGGGAATGTGGTGGGGTTGTTCTAAAGGTATTGAAGACAATACCCTTTCCCAGAGCGTTTGTATCAGAACTCGACAACACTCTAAAAAAATTTTTTGAACCACAAAGTCACGAAGGACACGAAGACAAGGTAAAGAATCTTTGTGACCTTTGCGCCTTCGTGGTTGGTGTTGTTATTGATCTCTTTTGGACTATTCGTGGAATTTGATGCGTTTCCTGTGGCCTTTCCTGAACCTCCTTGACACCAGTTCTCAGGTATGCTATGGTAGTGGGGTGCGGGCCGACTGGACTTGGGTTATCTGATTTTCCTGTCAAGAAAGTTCGTGGGTTCGAATCCCACAATGCCCTCTTTTAAAATGGGCATGTGGCGGAGTGGTCGAACGCAAATTTCCCATCCAACACACTTGTCTGCACACCCTGCTTTTGCCATCGTAGTATGGCGCGGGCCGAAGTCGCTGGGTTATCTCAAACGATCCCACGACGCAACCTTGCCCGCGCCCTCCTTTCCCCAAATGTTTTTCCCTATCCCTGCCTATCCCCGATGACCTCAATACATGACAATTCTGTGATGAAGTAGAATAACTACTATAACCTGCAAGACGAGTCATCTCTTACCGAGGCAAGCCCATGCTTGATTTTTCCGCCACCACGCGCCTTGTTTCCCAGCGCTATCTGGTTCGTTCAGCGCTGGGTTCGGGGGCAATGGGCACGGTGCATCGCGCACTTGACCGCCTTACGGGGCAGGAAGTGGCGCTCAAGCGGGTGCAGGTCGCGCCCGATCAACTGACGTTTCACTCCCGCCATGACACGACGCAAAATCCCCGTATCGCGCTGGCGAATGAATTCCAGACGCTTTCCTCGCTGCGCCATCCCAACGTCATCAATGTGCTGGATTACGGCTTCGAGGGCGGTCAGCCCTATTTCACCATGACGCTGCTCGACCAGCCAAAAACACTGCTGGAAGCCACGCAGGGGCAATCGCTGGAATATAAAGTTGGCCTCCTGCTGCAAGTGCTGCAGGCGCTGACGTATATTCACCGCCGGGGCATCCTCCATCGTGATCTCAAGCCAAGCAACGTACTCGTCAGGCATAATCACGTTTATGTGCTGGATTTCGGCCTTGCCATCGAACGGCGCGGCGCACAGGCGGGAGAGGCCGTCGGGACACTGACGTATATGTCGCCTGAAGCGCTGATGGGTGCCCCGATGAACGAGGCTTCTGACCTGTACAGCTTTGGCGTGATGGCCTATGAACTGCTGCACGGGCAGCATCCCTATCCGTCCGACGATGTGATGACCATCCTCAACGCCATCCTCTACACCGAGCCGGATTTGCGGGCGCTCGATCTGCCGGAGATGCTGGTCGCCATGATCGGGCGGCTGCTGCTGAAAGACCCCGCCGCCCGCTACCCGAATGCGGAAGCGGTGATACGCGATCTGCGCCGTGTGGTTGGCCTGGCGCTGCCGGAGTCCACCGAAGTGCGCGAGAGCTTTTTGCAGGCCGCGCAGTTTATCGGGCGCGAGGCGGAACTGGGGCTGCTGACGGATTCGCTCAAGGAGACACTTTCGCCATCAGAACCGAAAGGCAGCGCATGGCTGATCGGTGGGGAAAGCGGTGTGGGCAAAAGCCGTCTCATCAATGAACTGCGCACACGGGCGCTGGTAGAAGGGGTGCTGGTGCTGCACGGACAGGCCGTGAGCGAGTCGCCCCTGCCCTATCAACTGTGGCGGGAAGCGCTGCGGCGGCTGGCGCTGGTGGTTGGTTTTGATGACGACTCTGCCGCCCTGCTGCAAATGGTCGTGCCCGATCTGGAAATCCTGCTGGAGAGGCAGCTTCCGCCCGCGCCGTCTTTAGAGCCGGACACGCTGCAAAAGCGCCTCAGCCTGATAATCGAGGATGCCTTTCAGCGGGCCGCGCAGCGCTTTTCAATCCTGCTGATTCTGGAAGATTTACAGTGGTCGGGCGCCGGGCTGAAAATTCTGTCCGGCCTCGTTCAGCTTGCCGCCGATCTCCCCCTGATGATTGTGGGCAATTACCGCCACGACGAGCGCCCATCGCTGCCCGATCAACTGCCTGAAATGCGCGTGCTGCTGCTGGAACGCCTTAAGGACAGCGAAATCGCCCGCCTGAGTGCGTCGATGCTGGGCGAGGCCGGGGAACGCCCCCAGGTCGTCAGCCTTTTGCAAAAGGAAACCGAGGGCAACGTCTTTTTCCTGATCGAAGTCGTGCGGGCGCTGGCCGAGGACGCCGGCAGCCTGAGCTTTGTCGGACAGAAGACGCTGCCCTCCAGTGTGATGGCGGGCGGTGTGCAGCGCGTGGTGCAGCGCCGCCTGGAACGCCTGCCGGACTGGGCGCGGCATGTGGTCAATGTGATGGCGGTCGCGGGACGGCAGCTTGATCTGGCACTGCTGGAAGCGATTGATCCCGCGCTGGCGATTGATGAATGGCTGACGGTGTGCGTCAACGCAGCTGTGCTGGATTACAGCGATGGGCGCTGGCGCTTTGCCCATGACAAGGTGCGCGAAGGAGCGCTGACGTCCATCCCGGCAGACACAAGGCCGCGCCTGCATCGTCAGGTGGCGGAGGCCATCGAGGCCGTGTATGAATCGAAGCTGGATGAGTACGTCGGGATGCTGGCCTACCACTGGAACGCTGCCGGGGATGAGGCAAAGGAAAGCCAGTATCTCATGCGGGCGGCGTGGCAGGCTTACGAGATCAACGAGTATCCGCAGGCCAAAGCCCTCTATCAACGTGCTTTTGATTTGAAGATTCATGAGCGCGAGGCCAATCCGCAAAAGGCGCTGGCCGATCTCTATTTTGGGATGGGACGTGCCTGCTACAGCCTGAGCGATTATGACGAGGCGCGGGAGTGGCAGCAGAAGGCGCTGACACTGTATCAGGACTTGAACGATCAGCTTGGGATTGCCGATGCGATTGGCTCCCTGGGAGAAGTCGAGTTCCGGCAGGGGCGTTTCGAGCAGGCACTGCCCCTGACCGAGCAAAGCCTGGAAATCTATCAGCAGTTTGGTGAGCATCAGAAAGCGGCTTACGCGCTGATGAACCTGGGCGTCATCGCTAATCGTCAGGGGCATCGGGAACGCGCTCTGGAATTAACGCATGAATGTGTCGAAATCATGCGCGAGCTTGGCGAACCCATCGCGCTGGCGCGGGCGCTCAACAACCTCGGCATTCTGTATGACACCAACGGCGAATGGGATCGCGCCGGGGAAATCTACGGGGAAAGCCTCGCAATCCGCCGCCACATCAACGACCGGGGCGGCATCGCCTACAGCCTCGTGAACCTGGGGGCGCTGCGCAAGGATCAGGGCGAACTGATCGAAGCCCGCCGTCATGTGGAAGAGTCGCTGTTTCTGCTGCGGCAGATCGGGGAAAAGCTGGCGCTGAGCACCGCGTCGATGATGCTCGGCGAGATTCTGCTCGAACTCGGTCAACTGGATGAGGCGCGGGAGCATTACCAGGAAGCGCTGGCAATTCGGCAGCAGATCAAGACACACGAAGGCACGATGAATTCTCTTTCGCTGTTGGCGGAACTGGAACTCCAGGCGGGAAATCCGCAGGCCGCGTGGGATTATCTGCGGCAGGCGCTTACGCTGGCCGATGGGCGCGAGATCAGCAGCCAGACCGCCGGGACGCTCAAATCAACCGCGCTGTATTTCATGGAAACGGGCGATTGGGCGCGGGCGGTGACGATCATCAGCAGCATTCGTGCCTGGAATATCGGGCGCGGCCTGCCGACCAAATGGAGCGACGAAAAGCTGCGCGAAGCCGAACGCAGATTGAGCGCAGATGAACTTGCGGCGGCGCGGGCAAAAGGCGACGATGCCACGCCGCAGGAGATCATCACACGGCTGCTGGATGAAGCGACGAGCAACGAGCAATGAGCGATGCGGTGCTGGCGAAAGCGCCTGCAACCCATCACAAGCGCGATCTGTGGCCGCTTGTTGAAGTCGTCGCCCTGGTCGCAATCCTGCTGCTGGCGGCCTGGCTGCGGCTGCATCGCGTAGAAGCGACCCCCGGCTGGTATACCGATGAAGGTACACATCTCGCCATCGGCAGTGCCCTGGCGGAAGGGCGCTGGCAGTACCTTGCCGTGAATCAATCGACGCTGCTGTTCGCCCGCCTGCCGCTGTTTGAACTGCTGCTGGCGGGGAGCATTCGGTTGTTCGGGCTGGAGATGTCCACGCTGCGCGGGCTGACCGGGCTGCTTGGTGTGATTTCGGTCGCGCTGGTGTTTGGGATCACGCGCCGCCTGAGTCGGGACGAGAGATGGCTGCCGCTGCTGGCCGCCTTCGCGCTGGCGATCTATCCACAGGCAGTGCTGTACAGCCGCTTTGGGTTCAGCTACAACCTGCTTGCGCCGTTCGTGCTGCTGGCCTTGTGGGGATTGGCCGAATACTGGCGGGCTGATGCACACAGCGGGCGGGCATGGCTGCTGCTGGCGGCGGTCGCAGTCGGGATTGGGCTGCTCTCCGATCTGATGATGGGGACGCTGGTCGCGCCGTTGTTCGTGGTCGTCGTTCTCAAGCGCTGGCGCGATGCCCTGTGGAGTGTGCCGCTGGTGTTCGTGCCCTTCGGCATCTACGCTCTGCTGATGCTGATGAGCGTCCCCGATGCCTTCCGCTTCGACCTGAACTACACGCTGTTCCGGCTAAACCGCCTGTCGCTGCCCGATCAGATCGCTAACGTCGCGCTGAACTATACCGTGCTGCTCTCGCAGGAGATGGGCTTTCTGCTGGGCGTGATCGGCCTGTTTCTCCTGCGGCAGCCGGTGGTGCGGGCGGCGGCGCTGCTGGTGCTGCTGCTGCCCATCATCATCCTCGGTCGGACGGTCGCGCTCTATCACCTGAGCGCCTATTACGTGATTCCGCTGCTGCCGCTGGTCGCGCTGGGCATCGCCGCCCTGCTGCGCGATGGAAGCGTGTTCCTGTGGCGCAACATCATGGCGTGGGAGATGGTGGAGTCGCCCTTGATTCGCCGCCTCGGTGCTGCTGCCGCGCTTGGGTTTGTGATAGGGGTGCCGCTGGTCACCTCTGTAGCCGTGACGCTGGGCAATGTAAACGGGCAGTACCCGACCGCGATTGATCCCTTTCTACTTGCGCCAACAGACGTGCGGGCGGTGACGGACTTTCTCAACACGGAAGCCGCGCCGGGTGATGTGGTGATTGCCTCCCCCGGCATCGCATGGCGGCTGAATGCGCTGGCGACCGATTTTCAGATGAGCGTGTCCTATACAGGCGAGGACAGTGTGCATCTCCCCGGCGACCTGCCTGTGAGCCGCTACGCCTTCGATCCGCGTGTGGAAAATGCCCGGTTTGCGGTGGTGGATGATCTCTGGCGCAACTGGGGCGCGGTGCATATCCCCGGCGCGGCGCGTATCCTGCAAATCGTCGAGGGCTGGCCGCGTGTGTTTGAAGCTGGCAGCGTTATGGTGTATCGCAAGCCTCAGCGCTGACGTTGCGCTACCCCTGGCTCAAAATCAGGTTCTACCTCAAACTTGAAAGACCTTAAAAGGGACATGGAAGTGTACAGTATACAGTAGTCCGTTCAAGGCTTCCGCCAGCACGATAAGAATGTCGGACTGTTGCAGTACGGGCGAGGCGCACCTCACCCGTACAAACAGATAACTTTAGACAATTGATGTACGGTTCACTCGCGGCGCTGGATCGACCACGTTTCGATATTCCACAGCGGCGCACCCGGCAAGGGGTTAAAGCCGATGACCTCGCCCTGCGCGGCGACCATCACCGGCAGCACATACAGCGGAAAGGCGGGTACATCTTCCCGCAGGATGGCGTGAATCTGCTGGTAGATTTCCCGGCGCGCTTCCCGATCACACCCCGGAACGTTCCGCGCCTGTTCCAGCAGTGCATCAACTTCCGGATTGGAATAGGAACCCGCGTTGTAGCCCGTCGTCGGCTGGTCTTCCTCGGTGGAAAAGAGCGGTGTCAGATCAGGATTAACCGGAAAGCGCTCGACGCGAGTCGTCATGTAGGCGTCGAACGTCTGGTTGTAACGCTCTTGCAGGCTGCCTGCGGAGAACGTTACGCCCGCGCCGACGCTGAAGAACATGCGCTGCAAAAGCGAAGCCGCAATTTCATGGCGGACATTCCCCGCGTCATACAGCATCGTAAAGCGCAGATCGTCGCCTTCATCCGCGTAAAGACAACCCCGGCACTCGCGCACACCGTCGTTGTTGGAATCGCGCCAGCCCGCATCTTCCAGAATGCGACGCGCCTGAACCGGGTCGTATTCCGGCATTGGTGCCTGGGGGTCATACGCCCAACTGTCGGGATGCGCCATATCGCTCAGCGGAAACCCCTCACCCTGCACGACCGTATCGATCAGCATGGAGAGGTCAACCCCCAGCCGCATCGCACGCCGCACCCGCACGTCCCCGAAGATGGGATGCTGCCCCTGGTCAAGTGGTGCGCCGTTTTCATCGAACAGACCGCGAGGGCGGCGCGGATCAGCCAGGTTAAAGCCGATATAGTCCCAGGCGTTACCGGGCAGCACCGCCGTCTGCACATTCCTCACGGCGCGAATATCGTCATAGCGGTTATAGGGCGGGTTTTGCAGATAGGTCAGCCGTCCGGTCAGGAACTGCTGCACTGTATCCACCGGATTTACGTCCAGCAGCACCAGGCTGAGCGTTTCCGTCGGGTCTTCTGCCCTGGTCGTAACCAGCCGAACCGACTCACCCGGTCGGAAGGAGTCGAGTTCAAATCGTCCGGCGGTGGTGTTCAGAAGGTCAATGGGAAAGTTTTCCGGTCGATAGCCGTAGTCGTCCTCGGCTTCCTCGCGGAAGGCCTCCCGCCAGCGGTTCGATTCTGCCATCAGCGAATCGGCATCCGTCGCATCCGTCTGGAAAAACCGCACGGCGGTCTCTGCAAAGGAGGCATTGTAGCGATGCGCGGGCACGATAAGGCGATTGCTGTAGTCCAGTGCGCTGCATCCCAACGCATCATAAAGCAGCGCAATCGTATAGGTGTCGAGCGGCGCCGCACCGATCACCTGCCGGGTTTGATCCCGCCGATTTTCCAGGTCGAGCAGCACCCGTAAGAACACATCGTAGGCGGTGATGGGCGTACCATCGCTCCAGTAGCGATCTTCGCGCAGGCGGAAAATGCCGACACGCCCATCCTCTGAAAACGTCCAGCTTTCCGCCAGACCATGACTCCCATAAGCGGGGACGAATTCCCCGGTCGCCGCATCAACCGCCAGCAGTGTGGGATAGAGGAACTCGCCAAGCTGCCCACAGGCGACCGTGACACAGCCGAGAACATCCAGCGGCAGCAGCCCCAGCGCGGAGCTTTCATTCGCCAGCGTAATCACGCCGCTTCCTTCTGCGCCGCGCCCTTCTGGCGCTAGGTTGTCCTGAGCCAGCGCCGAGCCACCCACAACGAGCCACACCAGCATCAGCAGAAAGCTGAGCCGCGCATGGTTCCACTTCAACAGATTTTTCATAAGTCCGCCCTTTTCCTTTCAGCCTGCGCAGCCTTCATCGGGCGGGCAGTTGCAGCGGCAGCCAGGGCGTGAACGTGCCCGCGTCGTAGGCACTGCGCAGCGCGGGCAGCAGCGACTCGGCATCACCACCGGGCGGGAAGGTCGAGCGGAACCCCGCTGCCTCCGCCAGCCGCACATACTCCCGGTAGCTTTCCAGCGACTGTGCCAGCCGCACCGCACCCAGCGCAGCATGAGCGGCGGGCAGATCGGGCGCAAGCTGAAGCGCAAACTCGATATCGGCAATCGCCAGAGCGTAATTGGCCTCCGCCGCGTGGACGATGGCCCGATTCAGGTAGCCAACCGCAAAGTTCGGATCAAGCGCCAGCGCCAGGTCAAAATCGGCCAGCGCCGCCGCGAAGCTGCCCCGCGCGGTATAGAGCAGCCCACGATTGTTGTACGCCTCGACCGACTCCGGCGCGAGTTCGAGGGCACGGGTGTAATCGTCGAAGGCCGCTGGGTCATTGCGCTGGGTGGCATGAGCATAGCCCCGGTTGATATAGGCCGGGACATAATCGGGAAATGATAACAAGGCGCAGGAATAGTTGAAAATGGCGCGGGTATAGTCGCTCTGGGCGAAGAAGGCATCTCCCAGCCCGACGAAATAGGCCGCTCTGTTCACATCCTGCACCCGGAAGTTTTCCGCCGCTTCATTGCACACCGCTGCTTCACCGGTCGACTCCGGTGTGACTTCGGCAGTGGTCTCGGCTAAAGCAGTGGCCTCCGCTGACGGTGTCGCATTTCCAAGAATGGGGGAAACGGTTGGCGTGGTCCCCTGGGCATAAAGGTTCTGCGGTGCGCGGCTCAGCATCGCGCCAAGCACGAACGCGCACAGCAGTCCCAGCATATACACAAATGACGATTTCATGATGCGCTCCTGACGTAAGTGCCTGGCTTGTGGATGAATGTTGGGGCGAACCTGGCGATTCGCCTCCAATGCGGGTTTCCGCCGCGTTGCCGATCAATCCTCGAACGAGGCTTCCAGCAGCCAGCTTCCATCGTCCAGCCGGATTTCAAAAGTGAAGCGGCTTTCCAGCGCACCCGCCGCCGCCTGGATTCGCCCGTCAGTGCTTCCCCCCGCCAGCGTCAGATAGCGGCGGTAGTTGTCCAGCGAGTAGTACGAGTAAATAATGCCCAGCAGCGCATAACCCCGCGCAGCGCGGCGATCATATTCGGTGATGTCTTCCACTTCCGGGTCGAGCAGCGCGTCATACACCTCATCAATTCCGGTCGCCTCGATCAGCCGTTCCGCGTCTGCGATGGCGTTTTCATATTCCCCGCGCACAGCGTAGAGCACGGCGCGGTTGTTCAGGCCGAGGATATAATTGTCTTCCAGTTCGAGTGTGCGGTTGAAATCGGCCAGGGCTTCGTCATATTCCCCCCGCGCCATGCGCACGATGCCGCGATTGTTGACGGCGGCAATGTTCTGCGGTTCCAGTTCCAGCACCCGGTCATAATCGGCCAGCGCCGCTTCGAGGTTGCGAACACGCACCTGGGTAATCGCCCGGTTGATGTAGGCCGGGGTATAGTCCTCGTCGATTTCTTCGATCACACAGGTGAAGGCGAAAATTGCGCGGGAGTAGTCTCCGGTGGAGAAATAGGCCGCGCCCTCGCCCATGTAGTAGCTGGTGCGCACATCCACCGGGCTGTCGGTGAATTCCAGGCAGATCGGCTCGCGCTCCGGTTCGGGCGTGGCTTCGGGGGATGGCGCTTCCGGCGTGGATTCCTGCGCGGCGGCGGGCAGCGCGGCCAGCAGGACGAGGCTGAAAAGGCTGACGATCAGAACACGGAACAAGGTTTTGTGCTGCATGATGGCTCTCCTGAGTGAAAATCGTTGATAGCTTTTAGCGGTTAGCAGTTAGCGGTCAGCTTGTCGCTGTATTCCGCACAACCGGATTGAAAATGCGCGATAATCGGGACAGGGTATGCCCTGTCCTAAGCCAACCCCTACGATATTTCCTGGCTTCACTTTCAGAAACGCGCTGGCTGTGTTTAAGCTGAACGCTGTCGGCTGAATGCTCAAGGCATTTACTCCTGCTGCGCCTGTGGATTGATGAACGGGTCGCGCAAGGCCAGCGAAGACAGCAGCGAACTCGCCAGCACGAACGCCCGCCGCGCCGCGTCCACATCGTCCAGCGCCGCCTGCACATCATCTTCCGTCAGGAAGAACTCACCCCCGGCAGCGGCACGGCCACACGCATCGGAAAAGGTCGTGATGGCAGTGTTGGTGCGGCTGATGGCTTCATCCAGCGCGACGACCAGCGGCTCAAAAATCGGTTCGCGGCGCACATCGGTGTCGGCCACACGGCGGCGGTCGATCAGTTCGGGGATGCCCGCGCAGCTTACGCTTTGCCCGCTGGAAAGCGCCCGCCATACGCCTTCGATCCGGTCAAGCCGCGCGGTGCTGTCGCCAATGTCGCGCCGCAGCAGCGTAACCAGGCGGCCATAGGCGTACACGTAGGACATATCGAACAGGCGGTCATAATTACCCGCTCGCAACCGAATATTCCATGAACCGACCCAGTACAACTGATCGTTGTATTCAATCTGCAACTGGATGAACCCGACCGTGCCGAGCCGCCCGGTCAGTTCCACCAGCGTCCCGGCGGGGATCGACCCGACCAGGCGCGACGGCGTGACCTGCCCGTCATAAATGGGCGTCTCGCGGGTGGTGACGCCGAGCGTGTTGTAGCGCCGCGCATACGGTTCAGGATTGATGCCGTCAATCTGAAGGTTGGCGAAATCCCCGCTCCACACCAGCAGCCACGCCGCGATCCAGCCCGTGCGGTTTTCGTAAATCACCTGCACCCACTGGCTGTCAGCAGTGCGCCCAACGGCGGGGATGGTCGTCTCTGGCGGCACAACGCCCGTGCGCTCGAACAACAGCCCTGGCCCGGCACGAAGCGAACTGCGATCCTGCGTCGTCACCCACACGCCCGTATCCGGGATTTCGTCGGGGCGCAGCGTCGGCCCCGGTGTGACGCGAATCAGCGGTGTGGCGGTCGGCTCAATCGGCAAACTCGCGGGCGGGAGCGGCTGCTGTGTACCTTCGGCGGTCGGCGCGGCACCAGTCCCCGCAGCGGGCGCTGTTGTGGCTGCCGCCGGAGTAGCCTGCATCGGAACGTTCTCCTGCGCGGTCACGGGTGTTTTCAGCACGAAGATCAGCGCAAACCCGAACAGCGCAGCCATCAGCAGGACAGGAAATAGTTTGAAAGCGTGCTTTCCCATTACTGGCCTCCTTCGACATAGAAGTCCTGCATCCAGGTTTCGATCTGCGCCACGTCGAAGCCCAGGTCGGTAATCGCCCCGGTTTGCGTATCCAGCACCAGCAGATGCGGCTGCGCGACCCCTTCCACATCAATGATCTGATCGGACGTGATGGGCGTGATGAAGGCCAGATAGCGATTGTCCGGCGACCAGAAGAATTCGCTTTGACGCGGCGTGTTGTTGCTGTCCGGCAGGCAGTAGCGGCGCGTCCCGCCTGTCTCCCGATCCCAGATCGAAATCACCGGGAACAGTTCAGCGGGCACCAGATCAGGGCGCGGCGTGGGGGTCGGTGTGCGCGGGTCATCCACCAGGCGGGCGATCTGCTCATCCAGCGGAAGTTCAAACCATGTCACCCGGTAGCGTCCATCACGCGACCACTGCCCCTGCGGGTAGTCTCCCAGGACGCGATGCTCACGGGTTTCGGCGTCGAAGATGTTCCACAATGGTGAGCCGGGATAGCGGTAGTACAGCGTGTCTCCCAGCGGATGCCACTCGAAGTGGAAATCCCCGGCGCTGGGGCCGGTGAGGCGGGCAAAGTAGGCGGCTTCCCCGGTGTCGCGGTCGTAGATGTAGTACTTGTAACCGGGCGGATTATCCCCCGCCGGGAAGCTGGTGCGCACCACCGACAGCGGCCCATCCCCCGGCTGGCGCGAGAGCACTTCGGTCGCCAAGCGGTTGATCTCAACGTTGTTGTCAAACGGCAGACGCGGCGCGGGTGGTGTCTGGTTCGGGACGAGGCGCTGCACCAGCGTGACCGGGCCGTTGAACTCCTGCGGCAGATAGCCCTGATAGGTGTATTCCAGCGTGTTCAGCCCTAACCAGCGGAGGTCGGTCGGCCACACAGGTTGTTCCTCTGCCGTGAACAACACCTGTCGATCACTGCCGTCTGGCCGTGAAAGGATGATTTCGCTGGCGTACTGATAAATCCAGTTCTCGTCAAAGGAGAAGGTGCAGTTCGCGCCGATCTCGCAGGGCGGCAGTGTGTAGTCGGGCAGATACTCCCCCGTGCGCGGATTCAGCACCCAGGGCACGTTGTAATCGCGGTTATAGGTGAACAACCTTCCCGGTGGGGCATAATCCGGCGCGGGCGATTCCAGCGTGTAGAGCGACTCCGCCGGGCAGAATTCCTCCACCTGGCCGATCTGTGGCAGGCTCACGGTCGCCGTCGCCGCCGGGGGTGAGGTGGGCGTGATGGTGGCGGTCAGCGTGGGGCGCGGGGCACCGAGTGTCGCAAAGCCCAGAGTGGCCGTCGGACGCAGGCGCAGGAACAGCGCGGCCTCGGTCGGCAGGCCAGCATAAGTGGCGGTGATGGTCGCCAGCAGTGCGTCGTGTGGTTCGGGCAGGCGGTAGACCTCGATGTGATTGTTGGCCGTGAGGAAGGCCATCATGCGCCCGTCGGGGCTGAGCACCGCATTCCCAAGCGCGATGCCAGTCGAGAGGCGAAACTGTTCCAGCACTTCAAAGCTGACCGGGCGATTCAGTTCGTTGAACGGGCTTCCCAGGCGCGGCGGCACATAGCCCCCTTCGGCGCGCATCCCGGTTTCGATGTCGAGCGTCATCACGCGCTGGAGGATGCCACCGCCGTCGCCGCCACCGCCCGATGCGCTGAAGCTGTAGGCACCCCGGTTAATCCCTTCACAGAGCAGTTCTTCCAGCCGTACCGCTTCATCTTCCGGCAGGCCGTCCGTGAGGTCGCGCCAGTCCTGGGCGAACTCCAGCGCCTGCGACGGGAAGGCCTGCGTCAGGCAGTTAGGGACGCCTGCGATAATCACGGGGGCGGGTGTCAGAATCACGCGGGTGGCGGTCGCCGGGCGGGTAATCAGCGCGTCCACTTCTTCCACCGTGTCCGGCAGTTCCCCGCACAGCCGCAGCGTAAACCGTGCCAGAATATCGCCGCGCAGCCGGGCGTTCAGCCGCTCCCACACTTCCAGCCAGCGCTCGTACTGGTCAGGGAAATTCTGCACCAGGCAGGCGGGCAGCCCGGTCACATCCCATTCCACCCCATACACACGGTCAACCACCTGATCGCCAGTAAAGCCTTCGCCCGCGAAATACACCGTGCGGTTGTCCACCCAACCAAAGTCGAAGACAGGCGGCTCTGGCAGATCGTCCCCGGCCACATACCACATCCTGCCCTCGTCCATGCCGTAAATCATCACTTCGAGGCCGGGATAATGCGGGCTGTTGGAGTCGGTGGAGTAGGCGACGAGGTAGTGCTGCCAGTCCGGACTGGGGACGATGTTCTGAATAGACTGCCCCGGCAGATTTTCAAAGTACAGGTTGCGGCGCTCACCCGTGACCGAGTTATAGATTTCGACACCTTCACGGTTGCTGTCGTTGACCTGGCTCAGATAGAGCACGTTATCCGGCGAACTGCGGATGACCGAACCGCGCACCTCGACCGCGCGGCGGTTGATGACGCGCCCATAGTCCGTCGCACCGGTGAGTTCCCATGTCCAGAACTCGTTGTCCGGGTTCACGGTCGTGAGCGTCTCGCCGCCGGAGTCCCACGTGAACTGCGTGAAGCCGTCGTTGTAGGTCAGGTCTTCAAACAGCACTGCCCCGGTTTCCACATCGAAGCGCTGGAAATCGCTGATGAGGATTTCCCCGGTGCGGTCGTAGGTCAGCAGGCCGTAGTAGGGCACAGCGGGCATGATCGTCTGTTCCAGCCCACCCGTCGTGAGGTTGTAGATTTCCAGCGCCCGCGTACCACTGGCACGGCGCACGGCCAGATATGTTCCCGCCGGGTGCAGCGCCAGATCGCTCACGTCACCGGGGATGATGCGTTCGATGCTACCGCGCCCGGTCTGTTCGTCATAGATGTAGACCAGCAGGCTCAGGTCACGTTCTCCCACGACGGACACAGGTTCGATGATGTCGATCAGCGCCACCGTCAGCGGGTGATGGTCATAGCTGGCGCGGTAATTCTCACCGAGCAGCAGCCGCAGCAGCGCGACATCATCCCGCGAATTGGACTGTCCGATGAGGTGTGAAAGCTGTGAGGCGAACATCGGCTGTAAGCGGCTGAACGTCTCAGAGTCGACTCCACCGAGGGGAATTTCAAGCTGACCGCGTTCTTCGGTGAAGACCTGTACCAGCCTGTTGGTATTGCTCAGCGGACGGACGTAAAGCTGATCGCTGCCCTTACTGCGCCAGACATCAATCGGGTCGCGCTCGAAGCGGTTAGGGTCGGGGATTTCGCCCACCAGCGTGGTTTCCTCCGTCCCTAGTTCGAGCACCTGATAGCGTTCGGGAATCGCGGCGATCAGGGTTCGATTCGGCCCCAGGATCATCCCATAACGATAGTCGAAGAAGTTGACCGCGATGTTGTTGCCCGGCAGGATGGAGTCGTCAATGTCGAGTTCGGCGTTGATGTCCCACACCCAGGACAGGTTAAGTGTGTCGTTCTCGCTGATGCGAATCTCACGCGGGGCACGGTTGAGCGCGTTCACCAGCAGCAGCCGATCATCTTCAGAGAAGATCAGCGGCCCCGGAACGCTCAGCGCACCGTCCGGCGCGAAGGTCGCCAGCAGCGTACCACGCTGTGTGTCCCACAGTTCCACGCGCACATCAATCGCCAGCGCGAGAGTACGCCCGTCATGACTGAACAGATAGCTGCTGTAATTGCCGCTTTCGTAAAGGACATGCTGCGTTTGCAGGGTAGCGGCATCCACCAGCAGCAAACGCGCCTGAGAATCGACCCAGGCGAACCGATCAAAATTGGGGTCATAAACAATTCCGCGTGGGCGCGGCTGGCCGATGCGCTGCACCAGCGTGAATTCCGGCGGGGGCGTACTGACCTGAGCCAGTGCGATCCCGGCGGTGACGAGCAGCAGCAAGCCCAGCAGCAAATACCTGGAATGCTTCATTGGGTGCAGCCTCCGGGGAACGTTGTAAAAAGGATTAATAAAGCCACTATAGCAGAGGATGACCGTATCTAGTCTTGCTGGTTCCCTACGCAAATCGGACGCTTCCCATGCGCATCCTCACCGCACGTCCGCCGCTGCTGCGTCCGGTGCTATAGTGGGAATACAGGTCAAAGGTCAAAGAAGAAGGTCAGCTCTCATGAAAAACCGCTTTGCTCTGGTTTTCCTCTTTAGTATTACGTTTCTTTTGTTGAGTGCGGTGTCCCTGTCATTGGTTGGAGCGCAGGAAAACACCTGCCCCTCGTCGGTGACGCTCTCGCTGCCCCGCGCCAACGCCGCCTGTTCGCGCCTCGGCGACGAGCGCGGCCTGGTCTGCCTCGGCAACGGGCGTATCACACCAACGTATCAACCCGGCGCAGCGGAAGACACGTTTTCCACCGCTGGCGATACGCTCAACCTCGCCGATCTGCAAGGCCTTCAACTGGATTCCAGTGATGCGGCACAGATCAGCGTCGGCACACTTTTCTTGCAGGCGAATTTATTAGGAAGCGAAGCCGGACGCAGCGTAGTCGTGCTGCTGTTCGGAGATGCGGAAATTGAGAGTCTGGTTCCGGTACTGCCGACCGCACTGCTCACCGCGACGGGCAGCGTGAACGTGCGCGAGGTGCCGGACAGCGATGGTGATATTCGGGCACAGTTGACTCTGCGAGAGACGATCACCGCGAATGGCCGCGCCGAGGAAGGCGGGTGGCTGCGGGTGGCGCTCTCTGATGGACGGATTGGCTGGGTCGAAGCCGATTCGATGACCGCAGATGGCGATGTGAACGCGCTGGATGTGGTGGCGGTCGACTCGCCGGTACTGACACCGTTCCAGAGTTTCACCCTGCGCACAGGCACAAGCGACGCCCTGTGCGCCACCGCCCCCAACAGCGGCGCGATTATCCAGACGCCGGGGGATGCGGAAGAAAATGTCGAGTTGTTCATCAACTGCGTGACGCTGCGGCTGAATGGGACAGCCTTTATTCAGTCACGCGCGACCGATGAACGGCTGCCCGGCGTGATGACGGTCAACGTCATCGACGGACGCGCCGAGGTGGTCGCCCGTGAAGTGGCACAGGTCATCCCGGCGGGTGCGCGAGCGCGGGTGCCGCTGGATGAAGACCTGAATGTGGACGGCACGCCGAGCCTGGCCGAGCCATATGTCGAAGGGGAATTGCAGGCGCTCCCGGTGAACAACCTCCCCGCACGGCTGGTCGTCCCTGCCCCGCTCACACCTGATGCGATTGCCGATTTTCTCGTGCGCGACTCTGCCCCCTCTGCCGATGCGCCGCCGCCTTCCACCACCCGCACCGATACCACCTGCCGCCGCACCACCGAGCGCCTGGTCGATCTCACCGCCGGGCCGGGCAGCTTCTATGAAGTGGTCAACAACCTGCCGGAAGGAAGCCGTGTTACGCCTGTGTATCAGACAACTGATGCTGAAGGGCGCGTATGGTGGCAGCTTCGCAACGGCAACTGGATTCCGGCGGATCGGGTGCAGGAAGAAGGGGCCTGCCAGCCTGTCCCGGTGCTGACGGTCGTCAATCCGCCGCGCTCCAATGGGCTGGCACTGGAAGGCTGCTTTACCGACAACGGCCCAATCCGTGACGGTCAGCGCGTGGAAATCCGCTTTATCGACGGCGGCTGGGAAACGCGGGAGGAAGCGTTTGAAGCGCCCAACATCGACCCCGGCAGCATTACCATCAACGGCGTTTCAGCCGGGTATGTCCACGCGGGCAGCCCGTTCCAGGTCAACGGCAAATACTTCCGCTACTTCAGCGTGACATGGTCAGCCACAACCGGCACCTATCGCATCGTGGGCGACCGCCTGACGTATACGATTTCGTGCAATATCACCGTACCAGTAGGATGAACCCGCTCAGAACACGGCGGGTTTTCGCACAATCAAATTGAATCGGCTGGATTGTAGGGACACGGCGTGCCGTGTCCTGTTTGGGTCTGAGTTAATTTGATTATGTAAAGGGAATTGTAGGGGCGGACCCACGTGTCCGCCCGTTTCAGTATGGATCAAATCGGGCGCATACCCGGATGCGCTCCTACACCACCTATCCTGTGCCTGTACACCCTCCTGTTTTGAATGCACGATTACAAGGTCATCGCATCACCTCGCAGCGCTACAAGGCTTACTGCCAGCAGCACGACCATCACCGTCCCGCCGACCCAGAATGGCAACGCCGCCCCGCCCGCCGCAAACAGCGCCGCGCCGATCAGGGGTGCGACCGCGTTCGCCGCACTCACGAAAGCCGCGCTTGCGCCCAGCACCCGCCCGTAATCCGCCGGGGGCACCCGCCGTGTCATCAGGCTGTTGAGGCTGGGGCGGATGAGGCCAGACCCAATGGCAACTGGCACAAGCGCAACCAGCATCCACAGTACCCCGCTCAACCCACGCCCCGTGTCGTCTGGCAGCGGCACGTCAATATCGCCCAGAATCGCCTCGGCGCTCGACGGTCGCTGGTCGCGCAGTTCGTTCTCGACAATCTGGCGCACATAAAATGGGTGCGGCTGTTCCGGCGTCAGCGCCAGCAGCAGCAAGCCCGCCGCCAGCAGCGCCAGCGCCAGGCTGACGAGGCGGCGTTCGCCCCACTTACGACTCCACTTGCCGATAAAGCGCACCTGCACCATCACCAGAATCAGTCCGACGAACACGAACAGAATCCCATTCCCCTGGCCGAGCATCCCCAGGCGGCTGAGCGTGAACAGGCCAAGCAGGCTTTCAAAACCGTAGAACACCACCTGCTGCGCGAACATCAGCACCAGCAGCAGCGTCAGCCCTGGCCTCCCGATGATCTCCAGCAGGACAAACGGACTCAGGCGGTTGCTGGCGGCGCTCCCCTGACGATCCGGCGTGAGCGTCTCCTTGAACACAATCCACGTCAGTAGAATTGAAAGGAAGGAATAAGCGGCGGCAATCCAGGCAGCGGTGGAAAGGCGGTCGCTCACCTCCAGCGCGGCGATGGCGATCACCGGGCCGATGATAAAGCCGAGTCCGAACGCTGCTCCCGTCAGCCCTAAGCCCTGCGCACGTGTGTCATCGTCCGTGATATCGCTCAGGGCGGCCTGTGCCGTCGCCAGATTTGCCCCGAACAGCCCATCGATCACCCGCGACAGCACGATCATCCACAGCGACCCGGCCAGCGCCAGCATCACGAAGCTGATGCAGGTGGTGATCTGGCTGATGAGCAGCAGCGGCTTACGTCCGTAGCGGTCGGAGAGCGCCCCCATCACCGGAACACCGATCAACTGCGCCAGCGGGAAGGCCGCGGCCACGATGCCGATTTCCAGCGGACTCGCGCCAAACGCCGCCGCATAGAGGTGCAGCAGCGGCAGAATAATCGTCAGTCCCAGCACATCGACGAACGTCAGTACGAAGATCGGCAGCGCCCGCTGCATATCCAGCCGGGGTGAAGGGGTGGGGGTACTCGTCATAACATCATTTCCCAGATTGGCTTTGGCATACTTTATAACCGAACTCTACCCGCGTCTAAACCCATTTACAACCGATACCCTGCGCAATCTCTGCTACGCTAAAGTAAGGTTAACGTTATGTCAAATTTTCCTGGAGTCTCGATGAACGCGGACGACGCGGCTGTCAAAGAATCGCGCCGGGTACTGCGTCTTGTGCATGAACATCTCGCCCAGGCGCACCTCAACCTCGGCGCACAGCAGGAACACAGCGGCCTTGTGGATGTCATTTATCACCCGACGAGCAGATTACCCTACCTGAATTACGTCATGCCCCGCCGCAACACGGCCTGGATTCCGGGGCCGGAAGTGGAAAACGGGCTGGCGAAACTGCGTGAAAAAGCCCGCAACCCCCGCGTGATCTATATCGAAGGGCTGTTCCTGCCGCTGTTCGCCAAAACCCTGCGCGAACTGCATTTACAGGTGGAGCAGGAAACGCCCATCATGGCATTTCGGCTGACCGCCGATGCCCACCTTGACTCGGTCAAGCCATCGCCGACGCCCGATGGCTTTTCGGTCTGCCCAGTGAACGATCAGGATGGGCTGGGCATGTGGTGGTATGTGTGGCGCAACGCCTATTATGAGGTGCTGACGCGCGGCGTCGAACCGATCTACATCGGCCACGACATGCGTGCGGTCACGCTCGGTCAGCAGGTCGATCTGCTGCTCTATCACAGCGGCTACCCGGTGGGCGTCACACGGCTGACGGTGCACGGCGAATCCGCGCATCTTTCCGCCCTGGCCGTGATGCGCGAATTCCGCGAACCCGCCACCTATCGCCTGCTGGTGCATGGTGCGCTGCGGGCGGCGCAGGAGCGCGGCTGTAGGCTGGTCTTCACAACCGGGGATGATGATACCGAGCGCAAGCTGCTGCGCGAGGTAGGATTTGTCGATTTCGGCAGTATCCTGTGTTATGCTGAATCCGGTGAAACGTCCCGTGAGGATGCGCGTGAGCTGGCACAGCCTGTATTTGCCCTCTACTGAAAGCGGCAGCATTGCTGAGTATACCCGTGCGGTGCTGGTCAACCTCGGCTATGAACCCTACGACCCCTTCGGCCTCCTCCCTGGCAAGGGCTACAGCCGATCTGTGCGGCTGTTTGTCGCGCCGCCGGACGAAGGCTGGACGCGCCTGCTGGGCAGCATTGATGAAACCGCGCTGGAGCCGCTGTTAGAGGCGCTCTCCCAGAACGGCGTCTGCTTCTCGGTGCACCTAGAAAATGAACACGCCCAGTTCCGCGCCTTCGCCAATGGCATTGAAGCCGATTTCCTTGAAGCGCTCACCCCGCATTTACGGGCAGACAAGACCGCCGACGATCTGCGCCGCGCCCTGAGCAGCACAACCGCCGCCGGGTCAAGTATCAGGGCAAGTGCCGACGCTGTCGAAGCACCGCCCGAACTACTGCCCAACTCCGTGCGGCAGCGGGCAGGGTCGGTCAATACAAGACAGGTCAATAAGCTGTTCGGCAGGCTGATGAAGCAGATCAATCGGCAGACGAAGGGGGATGAACAGGCCGCACGGGCGCTGCTGGCCGGGGATGCACCAGATTGGAACAGCGCCGACGGGACTCGCGTTCGGGCGGTCATGGCCTGCCTGCCGCTGACGCGCTGGAATCAGCCGGATTTCGTCCCCCTGCGTGATGCCTATCAACTGCACGTCCGCCGCCAGCGCAACCCCAACGCCATGCTCTATCCCGGCGATGCTGAAGCGATGGCCGCCGTGCCGGATGCGCTGCGCTATACACCCATTTACGTGGGGAAACAGGTATGGTAGCCAAAGACCGTGTGCGATGGGATGGCATCTACCGCAAGCTCAGCCAGCAGCGCTACCCCGCCCCCGATCCACTTCTGTTTGAATACACCCCGCCCGTCCCCCCTGGTCAAACCCGTCTCGCGCTTGATCTGGCAGGTGGGCAGGGACAGAACGGCCTGTGGCTGGCGTCGCAGGGCTACACGGTGGATATTATGGATATCAGCCGCATAGGGCTGACCCGCGCCCGCGCTGAAATGGCGATGCGTAATCTGCGGAACGTGAACCTGCTGCAAGTGGATCTGGATGAGGTGGATTTTGAGGAAGAGCGCTACGATGTGGTGTGCGTCTTCCGCTACCTCAAGCGCAGCACCCTGCCCCGCCTCAAGGGGTCCATCATCCCCGGCGGGCGCATCCTCTATGAAACACTGAACCTTCGCTATCTGGAGGTCGTGCCGGAGTTCAACCCGGACTTTCTGCTGCTGGATGGTGAACTGGCGGGGCTGTTCGAGGACTGGAAAATCCTGCGGCATGAAGAAGAAGGCCATACCACGCAGCTTGTCGCAGTGCGGCCCGGCGGGGAAAAAGATTGAACCACAGAGGCACAGAGAACACGGAGCTTTTGATTCATCGCTTCGTGCGCTTTGCGTCTTGCGGTTCATCGATACTTCCGACAAGCAATATTGTTCCCTGACTCATTGCTCATCGCTCATTGCTGGTTTTCAGCCCGGTCGGCTGGTGATCCAGACTGCTTCGTTCCTGCTGCCCTTCAATGAGAAGGTGCGGTGCTTCTGGCGACGCGCCTCGTCGTGGCTGCTCCAGAAACTCAGCTTGCGTGCCTTCAATGCGGCCAGATGATCCAGCGCGGCCATCACATGCGAACAGGCGATGCCGTTATGGATAGCCCAGGGGCACGTACAGCGGGCGTGGATTTCACCGTCCGGCGCAAACTGGACGGTGACAATATGGCTGGCCTGTGGATTGGAAACGCTCTCGACCACAAGGGTATTTTTATCCACCAGCCGGGCCTGCAACTGGCGACTCTGCGCCTGAAGTGATTTGATATTCTTCGGGATCATTGGTGGATTTTCTCGCTCAATTCCTGTACTTCTGTTCTATAAATAGTGTACCATGAAGTCTGTCGGAATTGTATAAAAAGTTGTTAAAAAAGCGAACAAAGTGTTGAGAAATCGAACAAAACCCCCTGTTACGGGGGGTTAGAAATAGGTATGTTGGGGGAGTAGGAGCAATTTCTGAAATAGACAGGGGCGCGGCAGGGGCGACACGGCGAGTCGCCCCTACGGGAACGGCAGAAATGAAGCAGGCATTTTAAGCAGACGGGGCACTTAAAGCTGTGGCAGCGCTTCCATTGCTTGTTCAATCTGTTCCTGCGGGTATTCGTAATCGGTCAATTGGCCGTTCAGATAGGCCTCATAAGCTGACATATCAAAGTGGCCGTGCCCACACAGATTGAACAGAACCACGCGCTTTTCGCCCGCTTCTTTGGCGGCCAGCGCTTCGCGGATAGCCACCGCCACCCCATGCGCAGCTTCCGGCGCAGGGATGATGCCTTCAGCGCTGGCGAAATCGAGCGCTGCCTTAAACGTCTCCAACTGCGGAATCGCCACTGCTTCCATTAAGCCCTGGTCGTACAGCTCGCACACAATCGACGCCATACCGTGATAGCGCAGGCCGCCCGCGTGGAAGGGCGCAGGGACAAAGGTATGGCCGAGCGTGTACATCTTGACCAGCGGTGTCATCCCGGCGGTATCCCCAAAGTCATAGACGTATTTGCCGCGCGTCAGGCTGGGGCAGGCGGAAGGCTCCACGCCGACCAACCGCGTGGTTCTGCCCGCCGTCAGATTTTCCCGCAGGAACGGCAGCGCAATCCCGGCAAAATTACTGCCGCCGCCGATGGGCGCGACGACCACATCAGGGTATTCCCCCGCCATTTCCATCTGCTTGAGCGCTTCCTGCCCGATTACAGTCTGATGCGTCAGGACGTGGTTCAGCACCGAGCCGAGCGCGTATTTATATTTGCCACCGCTGGCGACCGCCGCTTCCACTGCCTCACTGATGGCGATACCCAGCGAACCACTGCTATTTGGGTCCTGCGCCAGAATCGCCCGTCCAGCATTGGTGGTATCGCTGGGGCTGGCGGTGACGCTGGCACCAAACGACTGCATGATGGCGCGGCGGTAGGGCTTCTGCTGATAGCTCACCTTCACCATGTAGACGAAGCATTCCATATCGAAGAAGCGGCAGGCCTGCGAGAGCGCCGTTCCCCACTGCCCTGCCCCGGTTTCCGTCGTTAAGCCTTGCGCCCCTTCCAGCTTGTTATAATAGGCTTGTGGTGTGGCCGTGTTGAGCTTATGGCTGCCGCTGGGCGAAACGCCTTCGTACTTGTAGTAAATGTGCGCCGGGGTATCCAGCATCTTTTCCAGCCGATAGGCACGCAGCAGCGGGGTTGGCCGCCACAGTTTGAAAATTTCGCGCACTTCTTCGGGGATTTCGATTTCGCGCTCCTGGCTGACTTCCTGCATAATCAGCGCCATCGGGAACAGCGGCGCGAGGTCGTCTGGCCCGACAGGCTGGTGCGTGCCGGGATGCAGCACGGGCGGCAGCGGGCGCGGCAGATCGGGCTGGACGTTGTACCAGTGAGTCGGGAGTTCGGACTGCGGCAGATCGAAGCGGGTAACGTGGTCGGACATCATTTTGCTCCCATAGTAAAAAGTTTGTTTTTTGAAGATGATGAGTAGGGACACGGCATACCGTGTCCCTACTATCCCACCTTTTTAATTTGCTTGTACTTGTTTTCTGCGGGGCAGTTTTAACGCCTGCATCATTTCAAGCGACATGAGTGTAACCAATCACGGAAGGACGAACAAACACATGCTGCCTGCCGCGACAACGCCGGCATCCCCTCTGGCAGTCTGGCTGATCCGGGCGCTGCTGGCCGCCCTGCTGCTGCTCGGCGCGGAAATTCTGCTGTGGACAGACCCGGTTGGCCGCCCAGTATGGGAATGGCTGCTGCTCATCCCCGGCTACCTGTGCATCGCCACGATTGCGCTTGATCTGATGGTGCGCCATCGCGTCCGTGATTTCTGGGGCATCATGACCACCGCCGGAATCTGCGGCCTGCTGATTGGCGTGATTCTCAACCCCGCCACCGGGTTAGCCGATCTGCCGCGCACCCTGGTAACGCGCATCACCGGGGCATACACGCTGCTGGCGCTGGAAATGCTGATCTTCTTTCTGGGGCTGACGGGCAATCAACTGCGTGTGCTGCGCTGGTCGTTGATTGTCGGCGCGGTGATCGTGGGCATGGCCTGGGGAACGTGGGTGCGTTTTGCCCCGGAACAGACCGAAATCACCTTCGCCCCCGTCTCGCTGGGCACGATGCTGGTGTGGGGGACGGGCGGTGTTCTGATTGTGGTCGGCCTGTTCGCGCTGGTCAGCCGTTACGCGAAGGCCGTCACGCCGCCTGACCTGCTGCTCTCGGTTCGGGAATATGCGGTCGTCCTGCCTGTGCTGGCCGTGCTGCTGTTCATCCGGGTCGCGCAGGGCGTGGTGGATTTTCCCGGCATCGCGTTCGGCGCGATTCTGCTGCTGATCTGCTACGCGATTCTTTGGTTCCGTCGCAACACGAAGAAAGCGATTACGCTGGATGACCATCTGCCGCCGAGGCCGCTTTCCCCGGTGTGGCTGCTGCTGACGGTGGCCGTGCTATATTGGATGGGGATTTTCACCTACAGCCTGCCCATGCTTGGGACGCTGGAACTGAATCAGCTTACGGTGATCGTGGTGGGGTTTGCGCTCTATGGCCTCGCCTGGCTGCCCACAGCGGCGCTGTTTATCGGTGTGCGCAGCTACATCCGGCAGACACAGGTGCCGCAGATTTAAGTACAGTAAAAGAAGCGATGAGTTGCTGCTTACAATTTGCAATAATCTACGCTTCGTTTGTGCTAAAGTCCCGTTGTGAAGAATAAACACGCGGCTCATGGAAAAACCAAAATAGACACGAATGACTCTGTGTACGGGCGAAGCGCGCTTCGCCCCTACTATTGTTCGTATTCGTTTTGATTTCTCCATAAGTTTATACGGTTGAGGTTGGTGAATTTACTCATCACTCATCGCTCATTGCTGCCTTCATCCCCGCAAAAATGAACGGATTTGCCTGCGCAGGGCTTCGATATGTTCCCCGTCCATCAGCGGCACGGCTGCCAGCGGAATCCGTTCTCCCGACCGCAGCACAATGAACAGGCCATAGGCGCGGGCGAGGTCGTTCTGTTCCACGTCGAGATGCGAGACACCATAAATCGGGCGGTGCTGGCGTTCCAGACGGAACAGCCGCATCCGCTCAATGGTGAAGGTGCCATCGCCCTTATCGAAGATGCACGTCGTCCCGCGCAGGGCGTGCAGCGTGGAGATTGCGCCCACGCCCGCGAACACACTCACTGCTACTAAAAAGCTTAGATAGGACAGTCCACGCGCGATGTAGGATTCGCTCTCGGTCGGCGCGAGGATGGTTTCGATCCCCTGCGTGAAAATCACCGTCAGCGAGAACAGGCTGAACACGGTGAAGAGTCCGGTCAGCACCGCGTTTCCCCGCCGCTGATCCTTCAGCACCAGCCGCGAAGGCGTTACTTCCACCACTTTCAGCACGAACACGCTCCACTAGAACACCTTTCCCACTTTATGTTACACTGGATTGCATAATGTCAGGTAAAAATTTCATGCCAGAACCGATTCGCACACTGCATTTTGCCGACACCCACATCGGCATTGAAAGCTACGGCAAGACCGATCCCGCTACCGGGTTAAGTTCCCGCGTGGTCGATTTTTTACGCCGCCTCGATGATATTGTGACTTATGCCCGTGATCATGACGTTGATCTAATCATCTTCGCGGGCGATGCCTTCAAGACGCGCACCCCAAGCCCCACCTTCCAGCGCGAATTTGCCCACCGCATCCGCGATTTATCTGCGCTGGCTCCGGTGGTGATGCTGGTCGGGAATCACGATGTGCCGCCGACCGCGCTTAAGGCGTCCAGCATCGAGATTTACGACACGCTGGCTGTGCCGAATGTGCGTGTGGCTGATTCCTATGAACACTTTGTCATCGAGACGAAACGCGGCCCGGTGGCGATTGGCACCGCCCCCTATCCCATTCGCGCCCGCATCCTCGAAACGGTGCAGACCGCCGGGCTAACCATCGCGCAGATCGACAATCTCGTACAGGATAAGCTGGTCGAAATCCTGTCCGATCTGGCCGAGGAAGTCGATGCTATTTCGCCCGATATTCCCCGGCTGCTCGTCGGGCATTTCACCACCAGCGGCGCGGTCGTCGGCAGTGAACGTGCCATCATGCTCGGTCGCGATATTACCGTGCCGCGCACCTCGCTGGCCGATCCCCGCTGGGATTATGTCGCGCTCGGCCACATCCACAAGCACCAGAACCTCACGCATGGCCGCGATGATGTGCCGCCTGTCGTCTACAGCGGCAGCATCGAACGCATCGACTTCGGCGAGGAGGGCGACCCCAAAGGCTTCTGCTGGGTGGAGCTTGCCCGCAGTGCGACGACCTGGAAATTTATCCCGTTGGACGCACGCCCCTTTGTTACCCTTAAAGCCGATCTTCGCGCCGATTCAAATCCCACGCTGACAACCATTCAACTGATCGAGCGCCACAATCTGCGCAACGCGGTCGTGCGGATGCTGCTGAATTTTTCGCCGGAGAGCGAGTCGCGCTTTAACGAAAATGCGGTGCGTGATGCGCTGCGCCGTTCGGCAGCCTTTTTTGTGGCCGCTGTGCGCAAGGAAGTCGATCAGCCAGCGCGGATGCGTCTCGGCGCGAGTCCCGAAGGCCTGACGCAGCTCGAACTGGTCGAGCGCTACCTTATCAGCCAGAGCGTGCCGGAAGAACGCCGCGTCCAACTGCTCGAACTGGCGCAGGATGTCTTCAACGAGGCAAATCAGGATGAGTGATCGACCGCCCTTCTCCCAGGCCTATGTGCAGCATTTGATGAACGGCCCCTTCGCGGGCACAACAGATCCCTGGGCAGAAGCGGGACGCTACTTCCACCAGACTCACAGCAGTATGATCGACCAACTGATCAGTCAGATGCAGCCACAGTTGACCTACAGAGGCTATCGCGTAGGACGAGAAGCCAGCCTGCAAATCGCCGAAGGACGTGAGCCGGATATTTTCGTGCAGCGCAGTATGAGCGGCATTGAACCGGAAGACCGCTGGAGTTACGAACTGGCTGCGGTAGAGGTATTGGCAGAACCCGGAATTGCGCTGGAAAGCGATATTCCTTTGCAGGCAATTCACATCAGGCAGGGCAGCCTTGTGACCGTCGTTGAACTCATCTCCCCCGCCAACAAAGAGAAGCCTTCTGAAATTCAGCAGTATCGTATGAGACGGGAGCGCCTGTTGGTGGAGAAAGGCGTCAACATTGTCGAAATTGATCTCACACGTTCGATCAAACGCGCCGTACACGACCCCCTGATCAATGATTTCCCCTATCACGTCATGGTGTACGTTCCTGCTCAAGCACCTCGGTTGATCGGCATCGAGTGGGGCAAACCCCTGCCACGCATCGCGCTTCCTCTCAGGGCAGAAGTCATTCCCGTTGATCTTCAGACCGCCTACAGCCGCGCCTATCAGTTGTTGACGATTGCCGGACAGATCAACGATGAGGAGCGCTACACAGACGACGAACTCCCTTTTCCATCCGTCTTTAGCGATGGGCAGCGCCAACAACTGCTGGAAACCGTCACACAATGGCAGGCCGAACTCATACAATTAGGAAAGGCAGGGAAAGAATGATCGCGCCGCATCGCCATTCTGATTACCTCGAACACCGCCGCCGGGGGCCGTTTCCCGGTCGCATTGACCCCTGGGCAGAAATCGGCCATTACTTCCATCAGATTCACGGTGGTATGCTGGACGATATTCTCACGCAAATTCAGGACCCGGTTGAAGCGATGGGGTATCTGGTCGGGCGCGAACCGAGCCTGCAAATCATGGGCAATCAATTTCCTGATGTCTTTATCCAGCGCGGTGATCTTGCCCGTGAGCTGCGCGACCTGCATGAAACGTGGGATTATGCTAAAGCGGCGGTGGAAATACTGGCAGAACCGGGTATCAGCGCCGTGACGCAAGACCTTTATGCCCTGCATATCAGGGATGATGCCACCAATCGCCTTGTCACTGTAATCGAAGTGATATCGCCGAACAATAAGACAAAGCGGGCGGAGATTGCACAGTACCAGGATCGGCGGCAGCGGGCGATCACCACACAGGGAATCAACATCGTCGAAATTGATCTGACGCGCTCGGTCAAACGCTTGTTCAGCCACCCACTAACGGCTCAGTTCCCCTATCATATCGCTGTGCATCTGCCGGAGCGCTGGCCGGTTGTGATTGGCATTGAACTGGAAGCCGCTCCCAAACGCATTGCTATTCCTCTTCGCGGGGCGGTTGTACCGCTTGACCTGAACGTCAGCTATCAAACCGCCTATCGCAAGGTCTCGACCGCCGGCCAGATCGATCTGAACGGAGATTACACCTTAGATGCTCTGCCGTTTCCATCCACGCTGACCGATTCACAGCGTGAAGAAGCGCTCAAGATGGTTGGTGAGTGGCAGGCCGAACTCGAACGGCTGAGGGGAAGTTAAACGTTCGCAAAGCGTCTCTTCAAAGCGTGTTATAGTGGGTCCATCGCAACGCTTTATCGTAAACAGGACGAAAAACGAGATGGCCCCGACCAAACGCATCATCCCCGGTCCCGGACAGGAATCGGTGTGGGATTATCCCCGCCCGCCCCGCGTCGAACCGACCAGCAAGCGCGTCCGCATCGTCTTCAATGGCGAAACCATTGTCGATACGACCCGCGCCATGCGTGTGCTGGAAACGAGTCACCCACCCGCCTATTACATCCCGCAGGAAGACATTCGCATGGCGTTTTTTACAGCCACCAGCCGCCGCACCTTCTGCGAATTCAAAGGCGCGGCCAGCTATTGGACGATAAAGGTGGGCGATAAGGAAGCGCCAAACACGGCGTGGAGCTATGCCGAACCCAGCCGGGGCTATGAAGCCATTCGCGATTACCTCGCCTTCTATCCCAGCCGCATGGATGCCTCCTATGTCGATGACGAGCTAGTCACCGCACAGGAAGGTGATTTCTACGGCGGATGGATTACGTCCGACATCGTGGGCCCGTTCAAGGGTGGGGCAGGCACCTGGGGCTGGTAACAGCACTTTCATAAAAATTTATGAAATTTTGCTGAAGGGCGGCCAAAATCGCCCTTTTATTGTCTAAAAATAAAGATGACGCAGATTAATGGCGGTAAAATTATTTTATAAACAACCATCAAGGAATTGGAACCATGCAGCGCGTTCTCGTCATCGAAGACCAACCGACTATTCTCGAAAACATCCTCGAAACCCTCGAACTGGAGGGGTTCGTCCCTCTCGGTGCGGACAGCGGTTATGAGGGTCTGCAAACCGCCTTTCAGCACCACCCAGACCTGATTCTGTGCGACCTGATGATGCCCGAAATCGATGGGTATCAGGTGCTGCGCGAACTGCGCCGCAACCCACAGACCGCCTCCATCCCCGTGATTATCCTCACAGCGGCGGTCGATCATGCCGCTTATCGCCAGGGAATGGAACTGGGCGCGGACGACTATTTGACCAAGCCCTTCTCGCCGCTGGAACTGGTCGGCGCGATTCAAACTCGGCTGCAAAAGCGGCAAGCACTAGAATCGCAGATGGAGCGCAAAATCCAGGGCTTGCGTGACAACCTGATTTACGCCCTGCCGCACGAACTGCGCACACCGCTGACGAGTATTCTGGGCTGTGCGGATTTTCTTATCACCGAGCATGAGGAACTTGAGCCGGATCGCATCCTCGAACTGGGTGGCATCGTGCAGAATGAGGCCAGCCGCCTGCAGCGCATCATCGAGAATTATCTGCTCTACACCCAGATTACTACGACTGCGGCAGACGCCAAACAGGTTCAAACCCTCCACGCCGAGGAACTCTACTACCCCGGTTCACTGATCGAGGAAATCGGTCTGGCGCTTGCCACCCGCAGCGGACGGCTGGATGACGTGGAGATTTACGCGCAGGACACCCCTCTGAACATCGCGGAGCAGCACCTCCATAAAATCATCCATGAGATGATCGACAACGCGCTCAAGTTCTCCATGCCTGGAAGCCGCGTCAGCATTCAGGGGCGGCGCAGCAGCAGAAACGAGTATGTCATCACGATCAGCGATCAGGGACGGGGTATGACCCCCGAACAGATTCGCAGTGTCGAAGCCTATACCCAGTTCGACCGTGCGCTGCACGAACAGCAGGGGTTAGGCTTCGGGTTGATTATCGCGTGGCGGCTGGTGGAACTCTACACGGGAACATTCAATATCGAGAGTGTACCGGGCAGAGGCACAACCGTGCAGATTACGTTTACCGCCCGCTGATCGCTGCACTCAGGCAAAATCATCAACATAGGCTATGATTGGTATCCTGTTCATCTGTAGGGTGAAAAGGAAATCGCATGACACCAGAAGCCTATCTTGATGCTCTGCTTGCGCTGCCAGGGCTGTACAGTGCGACGATCTCGCCTGACGGGGCGTGGGTGGCGTGGACGTGGATGCGTACCGCGCCGACCGCCGAAGTCTATGCCGTGCCGACCGATGGATCACAGTCCCCCATCCGGCTGACCGATACCCCTGAAGAAACCTACTTCGTGTCCTGGACGCCGGACAGCCGTGCAGTCATCGTGGAGCAGGACAGGGACGGCAACGAACGGGCACAGTTGTTCCGGGTTGATCTGGACGCGCCGCTGACGATGAAGCCGCTCACGGAAGAAAATCCGAATTACTTCATTCGTGGCGGTGAACTCCACCCCGATGGACGCACCCTCGTCTATGCCGCGAATGTCGATGTGGCGACGGGTGAGGAAATCGAACCGACCTGGGTTTACCGGCATGACCTTGAAACAGGCGAACGCACACCGATTGCCAGGCCAGAAAAAGGCGGCTACGTCGTCCCACAGTTGAGTGCTGACGGGCGCTATGTCCTCTATAACCGGCTCGACCGTCACCCAGGCGGCTGGCAGATGTGGCTGGTTGATCTCGATGGGCAGGACGACCGCGAGATCCTCAACTTTGGCGATTCCCAGAAGACGTTCGGCTCGTGGTTTCCCGACAGTCACCGTGTGCTGGTCGTGGCAGAGACGACCACCCATAAACGCATCGGTATTTGGCAGGTAGGGAGTGCACCGAATGAGGTGCGCTGGCTGCTGGACGACCCGACTCGCAACATCGAAAGCGCCTTCGTCCCGGCCAACGGCAGGCAGATTGTGCTGCTGGAGATCAACCAGGCACGGCTGCGCTGTTCCCTGCTTGACCCCGATCATGGCACGGAAACCCGGCTGCCCGACGTTCCCGGCAACCTTTACCCGGTTGCCCCTGTCAGTGAACAGGAATGGGTAGGGGTGTATTACAGCTCGCGCCAGCCGCAGGATGTCGTGCGTTTCCACCTGAACGCCACCAGCCCCGACGACTTCACCAGCCTCTCGCGTGTCTGGGAACGGACGACACTGAGACCCGCCCAGCTTACCCCCGCCGAGGATTTCCACTGGAAGTCGGTCGATGGACTGGATGTACATGGCTGGCTCTATCGTGCGCCGGGAGAAGCGAAAGGCACAGTTGTGTATGTGCACGGCGGCCCCACCGCCCACAGCCAGGACGCGATCAACCTCCAGATTCAGTTCTTTGTGCAGCAGGGCTTCAACGTCCTCGATCCCAACTATCGCGGCAGCACGGGTTACAGCCTGGCCTTCCGTGAGTCGATCAAGCAGGATGGCTGGGGCGGGCGCGAACAGGAAGACATCCGCACCGGGATAGAAGCGCTGATCGCGGCGGGCATTGCCCAGCCCGGCAGAATCGGCATCACAGGCACGTCCTACGGCGGCTATTCCTCGTGGTACGCCATCACCCACTTCACGCCGGACGTGCTGGCCGCCTCTGCTCCCATCTGCGGGATGACCGATCTGGTGGTGGATTATGAAACGACCCGCCCCGATCTGCGCCCCTACAGCGAGGAAATGCTCGGTGGCCGTCCCGATCAGGTGCCGGAGCGCTATCATCAGGCATCCCCGATTAACTTCGTGCAGAACATCAAAGGCCGCCTGCTGATCGTTCAGGGGATGCAGGATCCCAACGTCACACCGGAAAATGTCCGAACCGTCACGCAGGCCTTGAACATCATTGGCGTGGAGTATGAACTGCTGGCGTTCGAGGACGAGGGGCACGGCATCAGCAAGCCGAAAAACCAGAAAACGCTCCTGCCTCATCTGGCACAGTTTTTCAGCAGCGCCTTCGACGGTCACTGATCGCGCTGGTTAATGTCGGCTTAAACACCCTCTGGCACAATGCAGGGGCGTTTTTGGAAAACAAGCGGAAAGGTAATCCGTTATGGCGATAAAACGAATCGGCGTATTAACCAGCGGCGGCGATGCGCCCGGCATGAACGCGGCCATCCGTGCGGTGGTGCGCAGCGGCATCAGCAAGGGCTGGGAAGTGTGCGGGGTGCGGCACGGCTATCAGGGCTTGATCGACAACGAGATCAAGGTGCTGGGGGCGCGGGACGTAGGCGGCATCATCCAGCAAGGGGGCACCTTTCTGGGCAGCGCTCGTGCGCCGGAGATGAAAAGCGAGAGCGGCCAGCGCAAAGCCCTGCGCAACCTGAACCTGAACAACATCGACGGGCTGGTGGTGATCGGCGGCAACGGCAGCCAGACGGGTGCCTATACCCTGCACAAACTCGGCTTCCCGGTGGTGGGGGTGGCTTCGACCATCGACAATGACCTGTATGGCAGCGACATCACCATCGGCGTCGATACCGCCTTGAATATTGCGCTGGAAGCCATCGACCGTCTAAAAGTCACTGCCTCGTCGCATCTGCGCGCTTTCATGGTCGAGGTCATGGGGCGTGACTGTGGCTATCTGGCGCTGATATCGGGCATCGCGGGCGGTGCGGAGGCTATTGTGATCCCCGAATATGACACCACACCGGAGCGCGTGGCGGAAATTCTGGAAGCGGCCTATCACCGGGGCAAGACGCATGGGCTGGTGGTGGTGGCCGAAGGCGCGAAGAATGACGCGGATGTGCTGGAAAAGTACTTCATCGATCATGCCGAAGATGTCGGCTTTGAGGTGCGCGTGACCAAGCTCGGCCACGTCCAGCGCGGCGGTACGCCGACTGTCTCTGACCGCATTCTGGGCACCCGGCTGGGCGCGGGCGCTGTTGAGGAACTGGCGCGGGGGAATTCAGGCATACTCGTGGGCGTACAGGGCGGCTCCACCGGGAAACTGATTACCACACCGCACGAAGAAATCGCCGGAAAACATCGCCCGGTCGATCCCGCGCTGATGGAACTGGCGGAGGTGCTGGCGCGGTAAAGACAGTTTATGGAGAAATCAAAACAAATGCGAACAATGGTAGGGGCGAGGCGCGCCTCGCCCGTACACCGAATCATTCGTACTTATGTTGGTTTTTCCATTAGAGTAGAGCAACGCGCAATGAGCGATGAGTTACACGCGGAGAGAAAAGGTGATCTGGTTTCCTTTGAAGCAGCCTAGCAGATCACTCGTACTTAAAATGCAGCACACTGCGCCACTACGACCACTCCCAGACGATTTCTACCCATTGCTTATCGCTCGCTGCTCATTGCTACTTACTCGGTACTCATGACTTGGTACTGCTTATGACTGGTAAATATTTTGACGAGCTGGAAGTCGGCATGGTCATCAGGCACGACATCGGGCGTACTCTGACCGAAACCGACAATGTGCTGTTCAACAGCCTGACGATGAACACCCAGCCGCTGCATCTGAACGAGGACTTCGCCAGCAAGACCGAGTTCGGTCAGCGCATTGTGAACGGCATTTTCACGATGGGGCTGGTGGTCGGGATGACGGTGGGGGATTTAACCGCCGGGACGATTGTGGCGAACCTCAGCTATGAAAACGTCTTGCACCCGCATCCGCTCTTTCACGGGGATACGCTCTACGTGGAGACGGAAGTCGTCAGCAAGCGGGAAAGCCAGAGCAAGCCTGATCGTGGCATCGTGGTACTCAGGCACACGGGGCGAAATCAACATGGCGCAGTGTGCATCGAAGTGACGCGCACCGTAATGTTTTTGAAGCGGCCTGAATAAGGGGCGTTCTTGTAGGGGCGACTCGGCGAGTCGCCCCTACGAAATGATCTGGATTCAACCCACCGCCCACAGCTTGACGGTGTTATCACCGCTGGCAGAGGCCAGCATTGTGCCGCCGGGATGAAAGGCAACGCTCAACACGGGCTTATCATGGGCGCGGATTTCCAGAATTGCGTCCTCCACCGTCCCGTGCCCCTGCTGCAAAATGCGCTCCACATCCCACAGCCGCACAGTGTTGTCCCGTCCACCCGTTACCATCAGCGCACCGTCCGGGCTGAACGCGATACAATCCGCGCCCTCCGCATGGGCATAGATACGGGCATACAGTTCACCGGAGTGGGCGTCCCACAACCGCAGCGAAGTGTCCTTGCTGGCGGAGGCGATCATCGTCCCCGGTGGATTCACCCGTATCTCGCGCACCCAATCGTCATGATGCCCGAAGATCGTCCCCTCGGTTTCGCTCTCCACATCCCACAGCCGCACGGTATGATCGCGCCCGCCGGAAACCAGCACATGCCCACCGAGCGCATAGGTCACGCTGGTCACTTCCTGATCGTGCCCGCGCAGCACGGCTTTTTCTTCCATGCGATCCAGATCCCAAATGCGAATCGTGCCGTCCGCACTGGCCGAAGCCAGCATTAAACGGTCGGCGTCGGGGCTGAACGCCGCGTCATCGACCGAGTCGGTATGCCCATGCAGGGTTACGATCTCGCGGACACCCGCTTTCAGATCACCGGCATCCCAGAGTTTGACCGTCATATCTGACGCCCACGACGCCAGCAGCAGACCAATACGGTTGGCCGGGCTGAACACAGCGCCTTTGACATGCCCGGTATGGCCTTCCAGCACATGCGTGGGCGCACCGCCGAACGACCCAACGTAAAGCCGAATCCCTTCTGCCCCGGCCACTGCCAGCGTCGCACCGTCGGGCGACCATGCAACCTGTGTGATCCATCCACACTGCACCTGGGCGATCTGGGTTAGGGTGTTCACGTTTTCGCTCGTGACCGGTACACGCATGATGCGTAGCCTTTCTACATGGCGTTTTTACGAATTTCACCTATCTTACAACTGCTTTCGGCTTGGCGCACGTTAATCTTGGTTTGTGCCCGATGTGTCGCCTCACGCATCCTCAAAACCAACAATTAAATGCTAATCACGCTAATCTTCCAGTGCTATAATGCCGCCCCATGCACATTGGACTGAACGCTCACCTTCTTTCGCCGACCGCAGGCTACCGCACTGCCGGGATTCACGGCTACATCTACAACCTGCTCTCGCATCTGGCTGCCGCCGCGCCGCCGGACTGGAACCTTACAGGGATGGTGGGGGCACGTGTCCCCTATCAGTTTCCGGGCATTCGCCTGCGCCATGCCCGTTTCGATACCGAGTCGCCTGTTCGCCGCATTATCTGGGAACAGGCCTTGCAGCCCTGGCAGTTGAGCGGCTTCGATCTGTACCACGCGCTGACGTTCGTCTCCCCGCTGCTGCTGAGCCGTCCGAGCGTGGTGACGGTCTATGATCTAAGCTTCATCCATTACCCGAAGGTGCTTACCCCTGCCCGCCGCTTGTATCTGCGCTGGTTCACCGCCATGAGCTGCCGCCGCGCCCGCCGTGTGATCGGCATCTCGCACAGCACCGCCCTTGACGTGCATGAGTCGCTCGGCATCCCAATGGACAGAATCGACGTGGCGGCCTGTGGCTATGACCAGGCGCGTTACGTTCCGCTGCCTGCCGAAACCGTCGCCGATTTCCGCCAGCGCAAGGGACTGCCGGAGCGCTTCTGGCTGTTCGTGGGGACGCTGGAACCACGCAAAAATCTGGTCACGCTGCTGGATGCCTATGCCGCGCTGCCCGCCAGTGAACGGCTGCCGCTGGTAATCGGCGGCGGCAAGGGCTGGCTGTATGAGGACATCTTCGAGCGCGTCAGCCGCTACCAACTGCAAGACACCGTAACCTTTCCCGGATTTCTGCCTGCCGATGAACTGCCTCTCTGGTACAATAGCGCGGAAGCGTTTATCTTCCCGTCGGTGTTTGAGGGATTCGGCCTGCCGGTTTTAGAAGCGATGGCCTGTGGGACGCCGGTGCTTGTCTCGGATGCGTCCTCACTGCCAGAAGTCGCAGGCGACGCCGGGATGTGCCTGCCACCCCACGATGCTGCGGCGTGGACAGAAGGACTGCGCCGCGTTATGCTGGACACGGATTGGCGAGAGCAGGCCAGCCAGCGCGGTGTCGAGGCTGCAAAACGCTTTACCTGGCAGGCAGCGGCAGAAGCGACCGTGACAAGTTATCAACGGGCACTTGGTTTTTTTGAGCATGAGCATTCATTTGAAAATTGATCCCACGACCACCCCAGTCATTGACGAGGCAGACCCTACCCAACCCCGTCTTCCATCACCGCTAACCTCGACCGACGAATTTCGCCGTCCCGCCCCCCGCCCACCGGAACGCCCCTGGGTGATGCCCCTGGCAGACGCGGCGCTGGCATTCCTGGCCTTCGCGCTGGCCTATTATGTGCGCTACGAACTGGAAATCCTCCGCCCCCTGCTGGAAATCAACCGTGCGCCATTCGCGCCCTATCTCCCCTATTATGCGGTGTTCGCGGCCTGGCTCTTTTTCAACTATCGCGGCAGCGGCCTGTATCAGCGGGTGCGCGGTCGGGCGCTGATGGAAGAAATCTACAGCATCATCAACGGCGTGGCGAACGCGACCGTCGTTGTGATGGCGCTCAGCTTCATCTTCCAGCCGCTTGTCTTCAGCCGTCTGATGATTCTGTACGTCGCGGCCTTTGCCATCGCCCTGCATGTGACGGCGCGGGTTGTGCAGCGCGGTATCGAAGCGCAGCAGCGGGCGAAGGGCATCGGCTTGCAGCGGGTGCTGCTGGTCGGCGCGGATGAGGTTGGGCGCGCTGTGCTGCGGACGGTGATCGCGCGGCGGGAACTGGGCTATACGGCGGTCGGCTATCTCGATGACGACCCCGACCGGGGCAGTGTCGATTTAGGACGGGTGCGCGGGTTAGGCGGGCTGGATAATCTGGAAAGCGTCATCCGCCAGTACGCCGTTGATATGGTCATTATCACCCTGCGCTGGTCGAATTATGACCGCATTCTGGAACTGGTCGAAATCGCCCGTGATGCAGGCGCCGATGTACGGGTCGTCCCCGACGTGTTCCAGTTGAACATGAAACAGGTGCAGGTCGAAAACCTGGATGGGATCCCGCTGCTGGGTGTGCACGGTCATGTCCGGCTGCAAGGCACAAGCCGCCTGATGAAACGGGCGATTGATCTCGGTCTTGTCATTGTGGCTTCACCTGTGCTGCTGCTGGTGTTCCTCACGGTCGCGCTGGCGATTCGGCTGGAAACCCCCGGCCCCATTTTTTACCGTCAGAAGCGCGTCGGCGAACATGGCCGGGAGTTCTACATCTATAAATTCCGCAGTATGATCCCCGACGCGGATAAATATCGCGATCATCTGGTGAAGAGCTTACAGCTTGACCCGCGTCATCCCAAAATTCCAGATGATCCCCGCATTACGCGCGTCGGTCGCTTTATCCGCCGCACCAGCCTGGATGAACTGCCGAACCTGATTAACGTAATTCGTGGGCAGATGAGCCTGGTCGGGCCGCGCCCGCCTACGCCGGATGAGGTCGCGTTGTACGAGTCGTGGCACATGCAGCGGCTCCAGACCATGCCGGGGATGACCGGGCTGTGGCAGATCAGTGGGCGCAGCGATGTCCCCTTTGATGAAATGTGCTTACTTGATATATATTACATAGAGAATTGGTCGATTCAACTCGACGCACAAATTCTGATGATGACTGTACCGCGTGTGCTGCTGCGACAGGGAGCGTATTAAGTCGATGACCGGGGCGATGAGCGAGGACGAAAAGACGACATACAGCGATTGGCTCACCCTCGTCGGCGAGGCAAACAACCCGCGTTATATCGAATATCGGGATAAAGCGCAGTGTGTGCCTCTGACGGATACCGGCATGGTGATTCTGATCGTCGAGCCTTCCCCCGCCTATGGGGATGAAGGGGTTCTCTATCTGCCCGGCGGCGGAATTGAACCCGACGAATCGCCCTTAGAAGCGGCCAACCGGGAATTACAGGAAGAAATTGGCTACAAAGCCAGACGGCTGGACTTCCTCGGTGAACTGCGCCCCTGGGTGAAGCATCTGCGGCACAGCGTTTACGTTCATCTGGCGCGGGAACTGACCCCCAGCAAGCTGCACGGCGACGAAATCCATAATATCATTACCGAACTTGTCCCGCTCAATGATTTTGAACGGGTGATCGCCACCGGGCGTTTACATGACTCAAGCGTCATCGCCGCGCTGTACATGGCGCGGCATTTTGTGCAGCAAGAGGAGGACACGCTGCCATGACTTCCCTGAAAAAAGCCGTCGTCTTTTACGCTGACCATACCTATCTCGTCCTCTTTGCGCCGGGTGAACGTGTGCCAGCGAACACTGCCATTACCTTCCCGGTGGATATGACGCGCCAGCAGGTCTTCGCCTTTACACTCGGTCAGATGCCAGGGCTGAGCTTTGATGAAGCCGATTTTGAAGAACTGATCAGCATTACGCTGGACGACCTGCCTGACCTGGACTCCACCAATGGACTGGTGGATGTGCATGTCAGCATGGATGTGCGCGAAGACAGCGCACTTTACGTGGAACTGAGCTTCACCACCGACCAGAATCCGCACTTTTACATGCCGATGTACCCGCTCTACGGCCCGCTGCCGCTGGACTAAAACCCCATAGATGGTCGCGATATGGTAAGGGCGACTCGGCGAGTCGCCCCTACAGATCAATCCGTCTACTCCGCTACCTGACAGGTGGAAGGCAGAGGCGCATTCGGGTCAGGCTCGGTGACGGCGATCACCACATTCGTCACATTTTCCAGCGGCAGCGCCTGGAAAAACGCGATCAGGGCGCTCTGTGCCTCGGCATTAGCATTGGACAGAATCCCGTCCTCCAGTGATGTGTCGCGGATGCGCTCGATGGCGTAGCGCCGCGCTTCTGCGACCAGATCAGGCCCACCCGTCGTACTCGAAAGCGGCCCGCTGTCCCGGTCGAGTACCTGCGTTTCCTGCTCATCCAGGAAGCAGTCCTGCAACTGCGGCGGTGGCAGCCGAATGGTCAGCGTTCCCTCGCTCAGCGTGACATCCTCGGCGGTCAGCCCGCTCAGGTCAATCCCGGCGACAGCATGACCGACCACGCGAAGCTGCACCTGTTCGCCATAAATGGCATTCAGGATGGAGGGAAAATCGCGGGAAATATCTGCCACGCCCACAATGTTGTAGCGGGCGGTCGTCAACTGGCTGAGTCCCTGCACCCGTTCCAGCACCAGCGCCGAGATGTTGATGGTCTGCGTCGGCTGGAACATCGATTGGAAGCCAGCGCGAATGCTGTTGATGCTGGTCACACCGATCAGCGCGGCGGCGGCCAGCAGCACCAGCGGAATCATCAGGCAGCCTAATCCCCCCATCAGCGCATAGAAGCAACCGGATGGCCCCCGCCGCACTTGAAGATTGTCCTCGCTGGGGCTGGTCAGCGGCCCCGTGCGGGTCTGCTCGACCATTACTGCTTGATTTTGCAGAAGATCAGTCCGTGCGCCTTCACTCACGATAATGTCCCTCCGTACATTGTTTTCGTCGGAAGCCACTCGATTTACTCCCCTGATTCTATGCCGATTTGTGTTGTTTATGAGTTTAACACCATGCAAAGGCAAGCGTCATTCTCATTAGCGAGGTCTAACATAGAATTGACACGTTTGCGGCTATAATAATGGTGTAGTTGAAGCGAGAAGTTTATGACTCTGACAGCCATTTATGACGGAAACTGCGTGATCTGCAACACAACCCGGCGCACCGTGCGGGTGCTGGATTGGTTCAAGCGGGTGGAATTTCTCGATCTGCATCAGCGCATGGAGGTGGAACAGCGCTACCCGGCGCTCGACCAGTCGCGGCTGATGGGCGAAATCCATGTGGTCGATTCACAGGGCAATGTGTTTGCGGGTTTTCGCGGGACGCGCCGGATGCTGCGCGAACTGCCGCTGGGTGTGCCGCTGTGGGCGGTGCTGCGCCTGCCGATCATTGGCGATTGGCTCGGCCCGCTGGTGTATCGCTTTATCGCCCGCAATCGCTACGCGATCAATCGACTGCTCGGCGTGAACCTGGAACAGATCGAACGCGAAGAAGCCGCCTGCGAAGATGGCGTGTGTAAAATCCCGCAGCGCTGATGAGGCTTTTATCCCCATACTCAAAATAGAAACAGATGTGTTTCCGTAGGGGCGAGGCATGCCTCGCCCGTACCTATCAAAAATCTTTCCGTCGTGCGGAGCTGTAAGGTCTCGAATGTTTTTGTAGGGGCGACCCGGCAGGTCGCCCCTACGGAAATTCCTAATTATTTTCGGAAGGTTACAATCGCCCCTTCAAATACACCAATCAGGCGAACGTATAAACCAATCACAATCGATAGCATAACCAAAGTCAAACGACACCGGGAGCAGAAAACCCATTCTGATTCTCGGTGTTTTTGCGTCTTTGCGTTAAAATTATGTTCTACTAAATGAGCGCAGACCATGTTCATTGAACATCTCTCACTGACCAATTTTCGCAACTATGCCCGGCTGGAAATCGGCCTGCCGAACGCGCCGATTCTGCTGCATGGCGCCAACGCCCAGGGCAAGACCAGCCTGCTGGAAGCGATATATTACCTGGCGACCTCCAAATCGCCCTACACGGCCAGCGACCGCCAGCTCATCCACTGGCGCACCGAAGGCGAGCCGCTTCCTTTCGCACGGCTGGTGGCCGAAGTCGCTGGCAAAAACGGTGCATTCGACCGCCTCGAAGTCACGCTCATGCTGGAAACCACTGCCGACAACCGCCAGCGCTTCAAGAAGGTGGTGAAGCAGAACGGCGTGGACAAGCGCGTGATGGACGTGATTGGTCTGGTCAACGTCGTGCTGTTTCTGCCACAGGACTTATCGCTGATCGAAGGCGCACCCACCGACCGCCGCCGTTTTATGAACGCCACGCTCTCGCAGGTGGATAAACGCTATTTCGCTGCGCTCGACAAATACGAGAAGATTCTGCCCCAGCGTAACGCCCTGCTCCGCCGCATCAGCGAACGGCGCGGCAGTGTGGATGAACTCGCTTTCTGGGACGAGCAGTTGATCGACACCGGCAGCACGATTATCGCCGGGCGGCAGCGCTTCCTGCGTGAACTGGAACTGGCGGCGCAGCGGGCGCATCATGACCTCACAGGCAAAAAGGAAACGCTCACCCTGCGCTATCTGCCCAGCTTTACCCCTTCCGCCAACGGCAACCACAACGGTGCGCATCAACTGTCGTTCGAGGTGCTTGGCCTTGACCTGCACCGCGACCTCGACCCCGACCAGATCATGCCACAGTTCGCCGACCAGCTTAAACTGGAACGCGCCGAGTCGATCCAGCGCGGCGCGACGCTCAGCGGCCCGCACCGGGACGAACTGCGCCTGAACATCAACAACCGCGACTGTGGACTTTATGGCAGCCGGGGGCAGGCCCGCACCGCCGTGATGGCGCTTAAACTCTCAGAATTACAATGGATGAAGGACAAAATCGGGCAGTGGCCGATTCTGCTGCTGGATGAGGTGGTGGCGGAACTGGACGCGAAACGCCGCGCGTATCTGCTGGAGTGTGTCGATGGCGCGGCACAAACACTGCTGACCACGACCGAACTCGATATCTTCACGCCCGAATTTTTGCAGCGGGCGGCGTTGTGGCGTGTGGAAGAAGGCCAGATTTCCCCAGCCTGATTTCCCTGCTGGCACTACAGGCTGACCAGACAGAGGCTATAATGGGGCACGGGGTGGCTTGACAGGACGCCCCTATTTAATGCACGACAAGGACAGGAAGGGCGCATGTTCATCACCTTTGAAGGCATGGACGGCAGCGGCAAAACCACCCAAATCCGGGAAACAGCGGCGGTGCTGCGCGAGCGTGGCTGGAACGTGCTGCTGACCCGCGAACCGGGTGGGACGCTGATCGGCGATCAGGTGCGGGCGCTGCTGCTCAAAAATCAGGATGCCGAGGGTGATGAGCTGCCCCGTGCCCCCATGCACCCCCACACCGAACTGCTGCTGTTCTGTGCGTCACGTGCGCAGCTTGTGGCCGAGATCATCCGTCCACATCTGGAGCGCGGCGGCCTGGTGATCTGTGACCGCTACATCGACTCCACCGTTGCCTACCAGGGCTATGGGCACGGCCTCGACCTGAAAGCGCTCAAACATATCCTGACCTTCGCAACGGGCGGCCTGCTGCCTGATGTGACCCTCTATCTCGACATGCCGCCGGAAGAAAGCCTCAGGCGGCGGGCGGCGGCTTCCCTGTTCGGCGAGGAATGGAACCGTCTGGACGAGATGGAGATGGCGTTTCATCAGCGCGTCTACAACGGCTATAAGGCGCTGTTGAAAAAGGAGCCAAAGCGCTTTGTTCGCATTGACGCCCGCAACAGCATCGAACAGGTGCAGGACGCTATTCTGGCCGCGCTGGAGATGCGCCTGCCACAGATCGAGCGCTAAGAGAGGAAACTGGCATGATTGAGGTGGAGTTTAACATCCGGGTAGATGATGCCGAGTCGTTGCCCGACCGCCTGATGGATGACTACGAACTGGCGATAATGCTGGAACAGACCAAAGCCCAGATCACGAAACAGGTGCAGGCCTCGCTAGGGGAACTGCGCTGCGCCGAACACGATCAGCCGCCGCGTGTGATCGTCTCCGGCGCGTATTCGACCGAGAGCGAACAGCTTGAACTGCAATACAACATTGACACCTGCTGCAAGCGCTTTCTGATGGAAGCCGTTCACGCCCTCAACCGTTCATAGCAAGTGGTTTCTTGGCGCTCTTTGCGTCCTGGCGGTTCAATCGCTTTTTATTCATCCCCAGGTAAGGAGGGTTTACTGGTGGAATCGTTCGCCCGCAGATCACGCTCCACCTTGTCCATCTTTTCCCCGGCCAGCAGCTTTTTGGTCGCGTCATGATACTGAAGGCCGAGTTCGGGCGACGCCCCGCCCACCTGCTGGAACATCTCCCCGACCTGGCGCGAATCGCCGGACTCAAAGACCGACAGCATCTCCTGTGAGGACATCCTGGTATAGTCGCGGGTGGGGGTCTGCAAGGCGATCCGGTCGATCAGCCGCGAGAGTTCCGCGCTGTTACAGGCCGGGCAGTGACGTTCCGCCGCGTCATAATCGGCATAGGTCTTATAGAACAGGGAAAAGCGCGTGCCGCATTGTTTACAGCGGTAGTCGTAACTTGGCATGGGCAACTCTGGGAAATGTGTTATCGTTAGTTCATGTGTGATCTATGATAGCGTATTTGTATTAGAATGATGAGAGAGCAACCGAATGCTGAGCGATCCGCCGCCTGAAAAAAATCGCCGCCCGTCGCGACCGCACCCGCTGGAAGCCCAGCCCGCCGAACCGAGCAGCGATGCCCAGCCACCCCGTCAGCGGATTCAGCTTCATATCCCGGTCGTGCGCCCACTGCTGACCTACTCGCTCATCGCGCTCAACCTGGCGATCTTCTTCGTCGCGTTTTTTATCCTGAATGTGAATGACCGCGACCTGTTGTATGACTGGGGCGCGAACAATGGTCGCTTCGTGCTGCATTTTGGCGAATTCTACCGTCTGACGACCTCCATGTTCCTGCACGGCAATATCGCGCATGTCGTGTTCAACATGCTCTCGCTCTATTACATCGGTTCTGCGATTGAGCGCTTCTTCGGCCATTTTCGCTTTGGCCTGATCTATTTCTTCGGCGGTCTGGCAGGGTCGATTTCCAGCGCAATCCTGAACAACCTGAACAGCTATTCGGTGGGTGCCTCAGGTGCGGTGTTCGCCATCCTCGGCGCACAGATTGTGTTCATCTATCGTCATCGCAAATTACTCGGTCAAGGCGGGCAGGCGCAGCTTCGCCAGCTGGTCATCATCGCCGCGATGAACCTTGCGCTTGGCTTTGCCAGCGGACTCAATACCGGCGGTGTCGTCATCGACAACTGGGCCCATATCGGCGGGCTGGCGGGCGGCGCGGTGCTGACCTGGTTCATTGGGCCGCTCTACATTTTCGGCCATCATCCGCAGCATCCTGGTGAATATATCGCCGAGGACATCAACCCACTGCACAGGCGCTATCAGGCTTTATTGATGTTTGTCTCGGTCATGCTGGCCGCCTTAATTGTCGCATCCATGATTTCGCGTTAAGCTCCTTTACCTTCTATAGAATTACGACGGCAGACTCTTTACGAAATTTATATTTTCCCTCCCCATCTAGGCAACCCTTCACTTTTCCTTTCTATTTAAATAATACAAACATAACTTGCATTTTTTAGGATTTATTTACATAATTCATAATTGTAAAGAAAGTGTAAGTCGAAAACCTTTCGTTAAAAAAGAATGGATTTAGTAGTAATATAGTGGTGGTTCTTCATCATCCAACACTTAGATAGAAAGATGTATCATGACCGTCATTACCAAGCGCAACCCGCGTATCCGTGCGCGGAAGGCCGCACGCGCCCAAGAGGCTGTGCCCAATGCTGAAGCCATCGCAGAGTCGCCTGTCGCTGAAGCGCTGGAATATAGTGCGGAATATATTGAGAAACCTGGCCTGAGCGGCATTAATCCCCTCGTTCTCGGCATTACCATTATGGTCGGGCTGATGATGTGGGCGGGAATTTTCTATCTGGGATACGCCGCGCTGAACTGGGTGTTCTAACCAACCTCGAAAATTTGCCACCGCGCATGTATAGTTTTTTGGCTGTGTGCCAAAGGATATTTTCATGCGCCGCATTATGCGCCAACGCCTCGTTGATTTTGCCCTGCTTGCCCTGCTGTTTCTCGCACCGCTGGTGATGTTCTGGCCGCAGACGGTCGGTGGAAGAACCCTGCTCCCAACGGAAAATCTTTACCAGTACGAACCCTACGCCACCTACCGCGAGGTGGTTCGCGCACCGGAAGTTCCCCACAACCACCTGCTCTCTGACCTGGCGCTGCAGAATATGCAGTGGAAGGCGCTGCTGCGGGACAATCTCGCACAGGGTGAAATTCCGCTGTGGAATTCGCATCAGTTTTCCGGTATTCCTTTCATGGCCGCCGGGCAGCAGTCCGCGCTCTATCCCCTCAGCATCCTCTATTATGTGCTGCCGCTGACCGCTGCTTATGGCTGGTTCACCGTCCTGAACCTGTGGCTGGCGGGCGCGTTCATGTACCTGTTCGTGCGCGGACTCGGTGTGCTGCCGGTTGGCGGATTGATCGCCGCCCTCACCTATCAACTATGCGGATTCTTCATTGCGAGCGCCGTGTTCCCGATGATAACGGGCGCGGCGGCCTGGCTCCCGCTCATTCTGCTGATGATCGAGTTCATCATCCGCCGCCAGCCGATCATTGGGCGCGATGCAGCACCCTTGTGGGTGGCGATTGGTGCGGTGGCGCTGGCCTGCAACATCTTCGCCGGGCATATCGAGATGACCATCTACACCCTGCTCATTGCCGGGTATTACGCTGCCGGACGGCTGCTGTGGGACGCATGGCGCAGCCGCGCCCTGCCCTTTCGTCCGGCGCTGTGGTTGGTGGCAATGGTGGTGCTCGGCCTGTGTCTGGGTGCGCTGCAACTGCTACCGCTGTATGAATTCGCCAACACCAACTGGCGTGCCGAACGGAGCAACTTTGCGCAGGTGCTCAGCTATACCCATCCCCTGCGCGATCTGATTCAGTTTGCCATGCCCAACTTCTACGGCAATCCGTCCCATCACAGTGTCTTCGACTGGTTCCGCCTGGAGTCCGTCCCGGTCACGGTCAACGCCTTCGGCCAGCCGATCACGCACACCGAATGGGGCATCAAGAACTATGTCGAAAGTGCCCTTTACGTTGGCATCCTGCCGCTGGTGCTGGCGGCCTTCGCGCTCGTCACCGCCTGGGTAGATCGACACGTGCGGAGCGACCAGCCGCCGCTGCGCCCCTTGTTCGCGCTGCTTGGCTTGCTCGGCCTGACGTTCATGTTCGGCCTGCCGACGTATGCGCTGGTCTATTTCCTGCCGGGCATTAATCAACTCAATTCGGCTTTCCGCTGGATTTACGCCGTCACGTTTGTGGTGGCGGTGCTGGCCGGATTTGGTACGTCCGAACTGGTGCAGATGACGAGCGACAAAATCCGCCGCCTGGCGGGGATGTTCGGAGCGGGTCTACTCGCGATGGGCGGGCTGGTGCTTGCGGCGCTGCTGCTGAGCCGCCTTTTCTATCCACAGGTCGAGCCGCTGATGCAGTGGATGATCGACAACATGGTCACGGCCACAGGCGAACCCGCCGCCAGCCGCTTTGCCGATGCAAGGATGTTTTACAGCTACCAGTTCACCAATGCCCTGATCTTCGGGCTGATGTCCCTCGGCAGCGGCCTGATTTTTACATGGGCAGGGCGCGACCGCACACAACGCAGGGAGCGCATTTCCGCATGGCAGATCGCAGCCGGAGCGCTGGTCGCGGTCGATCTGATGATCGCGTCCTGGGGCTTTAACGCCGCCTCTGATCCGCTGCTGCTGGATTTCACCCCGCCGAGCATTCAGTGGTTGCAGGAACGACAGGCCCAGGAAGGCCCATTCCGCTATATCACCTTCGAGGATGTGACGAAGCACCCGCCGCTGTTTCAGGCCAACATGACCCTGCGCTATGGGTTGGATGACGTGCGCGGCTATGACAGCATCATCCCGGCGCAGTACGTCGAGTACATGCGCTCGACCTCACCGCAGCCGCAGTTGGATTACAACCGTATCGCGCCGCTTTATGCCGACCGCGTGGACGAGATCAACTGGACGCGGCTGTCGCTGCTGAACGTGCGGTATCTCATCACGCATCGTTCAGTGCATCTCGACGATTATCTCCCGCCGGAACGCGACCCGCGCTTTGGCACGGCGATTCCGCGCGAACCCGTTTACGAAGACGAAGCCGTGCGCATCTGGCAGCTACAGGCATTCGACCGCGCCTTCACTGTCCAGTCCAACCAGCCGACTCCCGATTTTGTGCTGGATAACCTGTACTTTACGGGCTACTACACGGCGATCTATAACGACACCGGGCGCGAAAAGCTGATCGACATCAGCCTTCCGGCGACGGAAGATACCGCATGGCTGGTCGTCAGCGAGACGTACATGCCAGGGTGGCGCGCTTTCATCCGCCCGCGTGGTGGGACAGATGCCGAGGAACAGCCGCTTGACGTGGCGCGAGTGCTGGAAAACTTCATCGGTATTCGGCTGCCAAGCGACAACGCCGAATACACGGTGCGCTTGGTCTACAGCCCGGCCAGCTTCCAGATCGGCCTGTTTGCGTCCATCATCAGCGGCGGACTGCTATTGCTGCTGGCAGGCATGTGGGCGTGGGGCTTCCTCTTTCGCCCACAGGAAGCCACCGCCGGAACTGCCGCCCGCGTCGCCCGCAACAGTCTCGCACCCATCATCCTGAATCTGTTCAACCGGGGCATCGACTTTGCGTTTGCCTTCGTGATGCTGCGGGTGCTGGGACCGGAAAATGCCGGGCTGTATCAGTACGCTGTGACGATTTTCGTCTGGTTCGACATTTTCACAAATTTCGGCCTGAACACCTATCTCACCCGTGAAGTCGCCCGTGACCGCTCGAAAGCCGGGTACTATCTGCTCAATACAAGCCTGCTGCGCCTGGGTCTGGTCGTGGTCGGCATTCCGCTGCTGGTCGGGTTTATCGCCGCACGGCAGAACCTTGTCGCCTCACCGCTCAGCAGCGAGGCGATCATCGTGCTGGTGCTGCTCTATGCGGGTCTGCTGCCCAGCAGCCTGAGCACCGGGCTGACCGCGCTCTATTATGCCTTCGAGAAAGCCGAAGTCCCCGCCGCCGTCGCCACGCTGACCACGCTCAATAAAGCGGTGTTCGGCCTGGCCGCGCTGCTAATGGGCTGGGGCATCGTCGGGCTGGCCGGGGTGAGCATCATCCTGAACTTCATCACGCTGGCGATACTGCTCTACGGGGCGCGGGAGATGCTCGGCGGCGGGCGTGAACGATCACAGCCGCGTTCTGGCCTGATGCGCGGGATGCTCAACCAGAGCTGGCCGCTGATGCTCAACCATTTCCTGGCGACCATCTTTTTCCAGATCGACATCATTATCCTGGAAGCGTCGCAAGGCACGGCCATCGTCGGGAAATATGGTGTAGCCTACAAATGGCTGATGGCGATCAACGTCATCCCGGCTTTTTTCACGCAGGCGCTTCTGCCCGTGATGGCACGGCAGGCAGAGCAGGATGTGAATGCACTGCGCCGCACCGTGACTCTGGGATTGAAACTACTGCTGGCGATTGCGGTGCCGCTGGCGGTGGTCTTTACTTTTTCGGCGCAAACGCTCACACTGATTCTGGGCGGGGCCGAGTATCTGCCCGAAGGCGCGATTGCGCTGCAAATCATGATCTGGAGCATCCTGATCGGCTGGATGAACAGCCTGACGCAGTATGTGCTGATCGCGCTCGACGTACAGCGGCGCATCACCGGGGCGTTTGCGGTCGCCGTGACGTTCAATATCGTCACCAATATCATTCTAATTCCGCACTATGGTTATGTCGCGGCAGCGCTGACCACGATTGCGTCGGAACTGGTGCTGTTCGTCGCGTTCGGGCTGCTGCTGCGGCGGGAGATGGGCGGCCTTGCATGGACGAGCATTCTGCCGCGTCCGGTGATCGCAGGCTTGGGGATGCTGGCAGTGGTGGCGGGCTTGTGGGCGGTGCAGCCCATCATCGCCCTTTCAGCCGGGAGCATGATTTATCTCGCGCTGCTGGTGATGCTCCGGCCGCTTTCTGCGCAGGAAATCAGGATGCTGCTGCCGATTCTGCCCGGCAGGCTGCGCACGCATTTGCAGGCACGGTTCGCTCAGCAGGAGGCCGCGCCTGCCTGAATCAAAAGCGGGGGTAGATTGCTGCCCCCGCTTTGACGTTCTATTTGCAAGAGAGGTTGTTGAGCGCGTTGACCTGGAAGGGTTACTGGTGCTTGGCGGTTGCTTCCTCGCCATTGACCCGGACCGCCTGGATATTATTGTAAACAATCATGCGCGTGACGTAGGGATTGTTCAACACGCGCATCGTCCGTTCTTCGCCACTGCGGTGCAGCTTGATGTGATAGACCGTGATCTGCCGCATCCCCGCGAACCATTTATCTTCATACTGAACAACCGGGTCCATTTCCCACCCGTTGCGCAGGGCCGTCAGCAGCCCATCGCCCCCGCTGTACTCTTCTGATGCTGGAGACCAATGTTTCACGATGTCCATGTACTGTACGTGAAAATTGACGGTTGAATTGTCCATAGTCGCGCTTGTGACCTCAAATTTTCCAGGGGTTTACGATTTTTATGTAATTATACAACGCACTTGGATAGTTTCAACAAGCACCAGGTTAACCGTTGTTTAAATTTTGTTACGCAAATTGCCGCAAAGCAGGCTCATCAGATGCTTATTGTGTTTTTTTTCACAAAATTCGGTGAAAAGACCTTTTTCAGTATATTTTTGAATAAGTATTTTTATAGAAAGAATACGTACTGAACGCTGTGCAGGTTGCACGTGCATATTGCATACAATGCCTAAATGCACAAACCTCCGTCCTGCACCTACGATCTCTGCTATAATGCCAGGCTTAACTGAACATTTTTACATGGAAAAGACGAGGTTTTCCTGTGGCACCCATCATTCAAATCCGCGATATTGCCCAGTACGACGGGCAGGAAGTCACGCTGCGCGGTTGGGTCTATGACAAAACCGGCAAGGGCAAGCTGCAATTTATCAAGCTGCGCGACGGCACAGGGATTGTGCAGTGCGTGGGCTTTAAGAACGACATGGACGCCGAGCAGTTCGAGATGGCGGGCAAGCTGGGGCAGGAATCGTCGGTCGTGATTACGGGCAGCGTCCGTGCTGACCAGCGCGCTCCCGGCATCCCCGGCGGTTACGAGGTGGGGATTAAACATCTGGAAGTGCTGCAAAACGCTGCCGACTACCCCATCACACCCAAAGAACACGGCGTCGAATTCCTGATGGATCATCGTCACCTGTGGGTGCGTTCCAGCCGTCAGTGGGCGATTCTGCGCATCCGCGCCACCATCGTCAACGCGCTGCGCAACTGGCTGGACGATCACGGCTATCTGCTGGTCGATACACCCATCATCACCCCCAACGCAGGCGAAGACACGACTTCGCTGTTCGAGATCGACTACTTCGGCGAACCCGCCTTTCTGGCGCAGACCGGGCAGCTTTACAACGAAGCCAACATGGGATCATTCGGGAGGGTGTACTGCTTCGGCCCAACCTTCCGTGCGGAAAAATCCAAGACGCGCCGCCATCTGATGGAATTCTGGATGCTGGAGCCGGAAGTGGCGTTCATGTCGCTGGAAGAACTGATGGACATGGAAGAACAGTTGATTAGCCATGTCGTGGAGCGAGTGCTGGCAAAGCACCGCCCCGAACTGGAAATCCTGGAACGCGACATCGCGCGGTTAGAAGCGATTACCGCCCCCTTCGCTCGCATCAGCTATGATGAGGCGGTGGAGCGGCTGCAAAAGCTGGTGGCGGAAACGACCGACGAGGAACAGAAGCAATTGCTCAAAATCGAGTGGGGGGAGGACTTCGGCAGCCCGCACGAAACTGCGCTGGCCGAAATGTTCGATAAGCCCGTGTTCGTCTACCACTACCCGACAGCCATTAAAGCCTTTTACATGCAGCCTGTGGAAGGCCGTCCGGAAGTCTGCCGCAGCGTCGATCTGCTCGCGCCTGAAGGCTATGGCGAAATCACGGGCGGCAGCGAGCGCATCTATGACCCCGAACTGATCGAGGAGCGCGTCAGTACAATCGGCCTGCCACGCGAGGCCTATACCTGGTATCTGGAACTGCGGCAGTTCGGCACGGTGCCGCACGCGGGCTTCGGTTTAGGGCTGGAGCGCACCGTCGCCTGGATTTGCGGCCTGCCGCACGTGCGCGAGACGATTCCCTACGCGCGGATGCTGAACCGCAAGTATCCGTAACCCATCAACCGCCAGTTGCTTTACTTTGCTGGCGGTTTTTATTGGCTTTCGGATAACGTCTCTCCCATCTACAAACGCACGATTTTTTCGCGTGGAATACCTGCTGCTTCCAGCGCTTGCCACAGTGGGCGATCTGTCGTGTCTTCGTCAATCACCACAGAATCGCCCACAATTCGTGCCATCACCACCACGCGCGCTTTAAAAGGACGGGGTAAATCCGGCACGACAACCACTGCATAAGTGCGCCGTTGATGATCGACAATGGGATATGTCTCTGCCTGTATTGCAGGCCCGGCATAAACTTCGACTTCCCTTTGTACAACGGCCGCTAAATCAATAGTCAAGTGGTTCATTCAAGCTTTTCCTATTGTGTCTGCGGGAAGCGGCTTTTAAGCCACGCCTGCAAATCGGCCTTCACGCCCTCGTCGCCGCCGATGTCCTGAATGTCCACCTTCAGCACAATCAACTCGTCTTCGGGGAACAGCGTCCGTTCCAGGCGGCTGTACCAGTAGCCCGCGCTGTCCGCCGTGCAGATCAGCCAGGCCGTATCGTCCAGTTCATAGCTGTCGGCCTTTTCCAGCAGTTCGAGCAGCGCTTCGTCCTGCTGCGGTGGATAAAGCGTGTAGCTGACCAGCAGCAAATGTTTGTCCTGCATGAAAGTCCTTTGGGGCTATAGCCTCTTTGATGAGTTTGGCTTCCTGAACAGCCAGAAGGCGAACAGGCGGGAGAGGCGCGGCATGACTACATAGGTCATCAGTGTGAGGACGATGGCGGGCTGAATCAGCAGCAGCAGCACATCGGGCATCACCAGCGGGCGCAGCACCATCGAGACGAGCACTGTCAGCGGCACGACCGCCAGCCAGGAGATCATGACCTGCTTATAGCGCGGCGGCATCTGCATCGCAGCCGTGTTCATGTTTGCAGGCGGCGTAAACCAGTATTCCAGCCCGCTGAATTCCTCGACATGCACCTCACCCTCAATCAACGGTTTGACCTGCTCCAGCCAGCGCTGCCGCACTTCGGACTCAAACCACTCCTTAAGATGGTTGTAGCTGTCGAACTGAAAGATGATGACATATTCCGGGTGCGCGTGGTCAGCCGGGCGGATAAAGCTGGCGCCGAGATGACCGGGGAATTGATGCGCTTCCCGCGTCACGTCCTTCGCCCAGGCTTCAAACTGACGCTCATACCCTGGCTTTACCCGCCGCGAGAACACCACCGTAAACGGCGCATTTTCATCCATCCCTGCTTTTACGGCCTTGTCCTCGATCATGGCAGCCACATCCTCAGAAAGGCTTCCGCGTCGATCCACTGCCCATCCACCACCAGTTCCCAGTGCAGATGGGGCCCATTGCTGCGCCCGGTGTTCCCGCTCACACCGATAATCTGACCCGCCGTAATCGACTGACCGCGCGTGACGTGAATCTGCGAAAAATGTGCATAGGCGGAGTAAATGCCCCAGCCGTGATCGATCACCACATAGTTGCCGCGAATATCCAGAAAGCCCGCGAACGCCACCTGCCCTGCTGCGGATGCGGCTACGGGTGTTCCGACCGCCGCGCGCAAGTCCCATCCGGTATGCCGGGTGGGAAAGGTCTGGTTCAGGGTGCGGAATGCGCCAAACGGCGAGGTCAGTTCGGAGTTCATCGGCAGCCGGAAGCCATCCGCCGTCCACAGCTTTTGAGGCGTGAATGGCTCGAACACACTGTCCAGCCGGGCGAATTCGTTGCGCTCGATCTCCGTATCCAGCAGATAGGTGCGGTCTGCGGCCACGGTGAAATCCTGCCGGATGAAGCCGCCGACCGTCACTTCAACCGGAGTCGTCAGCGTGACACGGGTTTCGCCTGAACCGAATGCGACCACCGAGAGTTCATAGACTCTTGCCTGCTGCTCCATGCCCACCGCCAGCAGCGCATAATAGCCATCTTCTGCCGGAGCAAAGTCGATAATGCGGTCGAGAAAGCGCCCACGCGCCCCGGAGATGCCTTCTCCAAAAACACGGATCAGGCCAGCCTGTCCCTGGGGAATCTGCGCGAAATAGGTTTCCAGCGTAAAGCCCCCGTCCGACAGCGTGACGAGAGGCGCAGGACGTGGGATTGGCGTGGTCGTAGGAACGGGCTGCGCATTCGAGGGCGATCCGAGCGGAGCGGCTGGCGGCGTTGGCTCCTGAGCGATGACAGGCGCAGTGAGCAGGGCAATGCTCAAAAGCAGCAGCAGAACAAACAGAAAGCGCTTTGTGTGTGAGAGGGGAAAAATCGCAGTCATCAAAATCTCGTAGGTCTGGCTGGGCAGAAGATGGTACGCAGCAGAGAGACGCTCCTGCCCACCGTATGACTAATCGGGCGATTATGGCTAGCGCAAAGGCTAACGTGGTCAATTATTCCCCGCCCTTGCGTCTTTCGCCAGAGGAGGTACGGCACTCAGGTGACAGCGTAGGGCAAGCGTGGGATTTCACTCAGCCTGAAGGCGGGGTTGCGGTCAGGTAATCGGTCACACGGAACGCTACACTATCGAGAATGCCCTGCATTTCCGCCGCTGCCGGGCCGAGCATCGCCTGTGGATCGCTGGTGGCATAGAAGACGAAATTCAGCCCATCGACCTGCAACCCAGCGAACCATCCCGCCACATTGGGCAGTTCGGGGCAATCGACCGCCGACACCTGCGTTCCCACCGCCGTGCGGCCACCGACCGTATATTCACGCTGGAGATCAGTGCCCACGTTGCAGCCCGTTTCCGTGATGAGCAATCGCCACAGCCGCAGCCCATCCGACCACAGGTTAATCAGACCTGCGCTGGCGGTCGGCCCGGCTGCGGTCAGATTGGCGAAGCCCCAGACGAGATAAATCGTCCCCGTGCCGCCCGTCACTGGCCCGGTGTAAACCGCGACGGGATACGTTCGGATACCGTCCAAATCCTGAAGCAGCACCGTTTCATAGCCCCGCGCCCACCCCTCTGGCAGTGTGATGTCCAGCGGCGGCGGAACGCGCTGCCCCGTGATTGGTTCGACAGTCACAATAATCTGAGTCGGCAGCGCAGACAGATCGAACGTCCCTTCGGGCGTTACTTCCGCTGTGAGATCAACGGTGGCCTCTGCGGTTGGCGTGCGCGAGGGCGTCGCGCTGGAAGTGGGGACAGGCGAAAGAGTCGGCGCGGTGGTGGCCGTCGATGCTGTTGTGCCCGTATTGCAGCCGGCAAGGACGAGGGTGAGCGACAAAGTAATCCACAACATCGTTAAAAAACGACTTTTCATTCCGAATTCCTTTGCACGATTTGTCGATACTTTAAACTCGGTACTCACGACTCGGTACTGTGCTTTATTCCCACTCAATTGTGGCGGGCGGCTTGCTGGTGACATCATATACCACACGATTGACACCATTCACCTCGTTGACGATTCGGCTGCTGATCCGCGCCAGCAGATCGAACGGCAAACGCGCCCAATCCGCCGTCATGAAGTCGTCGGTCTGCACCGCGCGCAGAGCGATAACTTCCTCATAGGTGCGGTTGTCGCCCATCACCCCCACACTCTTTACCGGAAGCAGCACCGCGAAGCACTGCGCCGTGCCATTGCGCAGCAGACCTGCGTTGTCCAGTTCCTCGCGGAAAATGGCGTCGGCCTCGCGCAGCGTCTCCAACCGTGCCCACGACAGATCGCCCAGACAGCGAATGCCCAGGCCGGGGCCAGGGAACGGCTGCCGCCAGACAATGGAATCTGGGAGACCCAGCGCCGTCCCGACGCGCCGCACCTCGTCCTTGAACAGATCGCGCAGCGGCTCGATCAACTCGAACTGCAAATCAGGCGGAAGACCACCGACATTGTGATGGCTCTTGATGGTCTTGGCGGTTTTGTGTCCCGCCGCGCTTTCGATCACATCCGGGTAAATCGTCCCCTGCGCCAGAAAACGAACGCCCTGCACACTCAGCTGACGTGCCTGCTCCGCGAAAATATCGATAAAGAGTTTGCCGATCAATTTGCGCTTGGCTTCCGGCTCGGTCACGCCCGTGAGCTGATCGAGAAACAACTCGGTTGCATCGACCGCGACGAGGTTCATCCCGCGTTCCTGGCCGAAGACGCGCACCACTTCTTCCGGCTCACCCTTGCGCAGCAGCCCGGTATTCACGAAGACACACGTCAGCCGCTCACCCAACGCCTGATGAAGCAGTGTCCCCGCTACTGCCGAATCCACGCCCCCGCTCAGGCCGAGCAGGACACGCTCGTCACCGACCTGTGCTTGAATCCGCGCGATGGCATCCTCAATAAAGGCAGCGGGCGACCAGTTAGCCTCGCAGCCGCAGATCGAGAAGACGAAGTTGTGCAGCAGTTGACCGCCCTGCCGGGTATGCGCCACTTCGGGATGGAACTGCACCGCGTAAATGCGCCGCGCTGCATCGCCCATCGCCGCCAGCACACGATTATCGGACTCGGCCAGCGGCACAAATCCCGGCGGCAGCGCTTCCACATAATCGCCGTGCGACATCCATACGGGCATGGTTGCGGGCAGCCCGGCAAAGAGCGGATTTTCGTCGGGCGTATGACTCACATCCGCGTCGCCATACTCGCGCGTTTTTCCCGGCGAGACCAGTCCACCGAGGTTGTGCGCCAGCAGATGCATCCCATAGCACACCCCCAGCACAGGTCGCCCGTCTTCCAGCAGATGAGGCGAAAGCGTCGGTGCCCCATCTTCATAGACGCTGTTGGGGCCACCGGAAAGAATCACCCCGCGCGGCTGATGCTGATGCAGTGCTTCGGCGGTGACATCAAACGGGAAGACTTCGGCATACACGCCCAGTTCGCGCACGCGCCGGGCGATTAACTGGGTGTACTGCGACCCATAATCCACAATGGCAATGCCGCCGGAGCGCAGATCGTGCCGCGTTTCGATTTTTTCCATCACATTCCTATAAGCAGACTCAAAAGGCAAATTACATAGAACTTACGCAGTTGCCCTCACCCCCTACGCGAACTTGTTCGCGCCCCCTCTCCCGACCGCTTCGGTCGCTGCGCTTTAGGAGAGGGGGAGAAGGACACCTTAGCAGTTAAGTCCCTCTCCCTGAGGGAGAGCGCCTCTTGCATAGGGATTTAAAGGCTTGTCCGGTATTGAGTTGGCGCTTTTCCGCCCTCACCCCCCGCCCCCCTCTCCCAACCGCTGACGCTAGGAGAGGGGGAGAAGACCAGGGAAGCGTGTTAAGTCCCTCTCCTTTGGGAGAGGGATTTAGGGTGAGGGCAAATGAGCCGTTGTGAACTTTCATAACTCCTTTTAGAGTACCGGAC
>JANRLJ010000156.1:0-7352 GCA_033762735.1 bacterium
GCCGCCGCCGCGGTGCTGAGTGCACAGGGATTGAGCCGATACATTGCAATCCGAGTGGTTGAAATCTTAGGGCAGATGGCACAGCGCCAGACCGAAAACACACAACCATTTGCTGAGGATGTTGAGGCGGCGGGCGCTCTGGCGGCGCTGGCACTGGTCAATGAGAAGCTCGCCAAGAAACAGCCGCGCCCGGTTGAGGTCAAGCCGATTGAAAACCCTACGCCAGCGCTGGCAACCGAGAGACCAGCGCCAGCCTACAGCATCGGCCACACCTACAGCAACGGACACTCCGTAACGGAGTAGCCCGCTGGCAGGATCACACCAGACCAGAGCGAGTCGGGCGGCGGCGCGTCTATGACAACAACGCACAGCGCCAGAAAGCCTATCGTGCTCGCCAGCGTTACGAAATTCGAGACTTATCATGAATGAACTTCTCAGCTTGTTATCGGCTCTACTCGAAAATGGCAAGATCAAAATCGAAGTGACCATTAGCCTGATCGATCAGAAACCACAGATTGAGGCTGTAGGGCGTTTGGATGTCCAGTGTCCGTACTGTGGCTGGACTGGTCAATACACGTCCGAAAAGGCAGCGAGCGCGGCGCGGCGCGGTCACTTGGCACAATGCCCTCAGTATGCTCAGGCTAAAGCTGCTGATCTTCCTGAGTGGCTGAGGAATAGCTCAGAGCTAGAGAGCGACTAGCCAAGCTATTTGCAGAGGTCATAGACACATTATCACGATTAATTTCAACGGAGTGAAAAGCTGTGTGGGATGAAAGAGTGCGACTCACCCAGCACAGCGCATTTTCAGAAATCGAGGCTGAAGGGATTGAAGGCTGTGTTGTAGTCGTAGTAGTCCTCATTTTCAGCGCGTTTCAGTGCCGTAACGATCTGCAACGTGAGCGGTGTAAAAAACACTTCAATCGCAACTTTGAAGATGTAGTTCGTCACGACCAGAGAAACGAGTAGTTCTGGTGGGAAAACGCCCAGCAGCGTGGCAATTGCAAAAAACACAACTGTGTCCACACCCTGACCAAACAAAGTACTGGTGATCGTCCTCGCCCATAGCCAGCGCCCGCTGGTTGCAACCTTCATCCGTGCCAGCACATAACTGTTCGTGAATTCTCCCAACCAGTACGCTGCCAGACTTGCGACAATCAGCCCGCTGATACCCCCTAGGATCACATCATAGGCGGATTGTCCTGCGTAGGACTGCCACGCTGCTTCACCGGGAAGCTGTCCAGCCAGCCAGATGAAAAAGCCCATGAGTGCTGTTGCTGCAAAGCCTGTCCAGATCACACGGCGTGAGCGTTTATATCCATAAACCTCCGTCAGAATATCGCCGAAGATGTACGAAATCGGAAAGACAAGTGTCCCTGCATCAAAGATCAGCGCGAGGGGGCCGATGCTAACACCGAGGTCGATAATTTTGGCACTGCTTAGAAGATTGCTGAGCAAAAGCACGGTGACGAAACCTGCCATCACAAAATCATAGTAGCGATATTGTTTTTCCATGTGAACGCCCCCAGATCAAAACAAAAGCCGATTATACTGTGCGTATGCTACAATAACAGTTGTCGTTTTCGGGGCAGAACCTAAAGGAACGGTTATGGAACGCGGGCGCAAGCAACCCCTCGATTTTCGGAAAGAAGAAGTTGCCTATGTCATGCAGCGCTGGCGTGCCGCCGAGTCATGCGCTCTGATCGGTGTTGGCAGTGTCGGTAAGTCGAATCTGCTGCAACACTTGGCAAATCTTGAAGTGCAAAAAGCCTACATGAATATTACAGGCTCGAACGAGTTCAAGGCTATTATCATCGACCCGAACCTTCTGGGTCCAATCAGCCCCGACGACAGCGATCAGGTGAAGTGCTGGGCGGGTTACGAACTGATGATGCACCGCTTGTTTATGGCTTTTTATCCTTTCGATGTACTGGATGGCGGTGATGCCGAAGAGTTTTACCAGACGTATGGGATGCTCCAGAACGGGAGCAATCCTCTGTATGCCTACATGGGGCTGCGTTACTTCGAGCGCGGACTGGACTTTTTTATGCGACGCGGCATCCGTATTGTGTTTATGTTCGATGAGTTTGAGGAAATGCTTCGGCAGCTTCCGGTGAAGTTTTTTCAGACACTTCGCGGTCTGCGGGACACCAACAAGCGCCAACTTAGTTATCTCACCTTCACCCGTGCGCCTTTAGGGTCGCTGGTCGAGCAGTTGGACAAGCCTGAACTGGAAATGGAACCCTTTACCGAACTTTTTAATGATAGCAACTATTATGTTGGCCCCTATAATGACATTGACGCCCGTCGAATGGTGGACAATCTGATCGGTCGCAACGGGAAAATGGTCAACGATCAGGCTGTTCAATTTCTGATGTGGGCGACGGGGAACTATGCCGGGCTGCTACGAGCAGGGTTTCGTTTGCTGGACGCGCTTGGCCCCATCCACTCCGGCGCGATGATGAATGATGAACTGGCGCGGCAGCTAGCGGTGCGGCGTCCAGTACGCGCAGAATGCCGCACTATCTGGGGAAGCCTGACTCCCGCAGAACAGTATGTGCTGAAAGCGGTTGCGCGGCTGGTGGAATATAACGCCAATCCTGAAACCGATCAGGCGGTTGCGATGCTGGTGCAAAAGAGACTGCTGCGGGTGGATAAACTCCAGCAATCCCTGCATATCGAACCGCCGGTTTTCCGTGCATTTATCTCGACCAATCCTGAGAACGAACTTCCCTGATTGATGCCAGACGCATCGTATCGTGTTCCTACTCCCCTACCCGCCGCGCCACACCAGATTGAAACAGAAGTGGCGCGGTCACGCTTTATCGCCTCCGCTGCGCGGGTTAGCGATGTAGAGGCGGCACGGGCGTTTCTCGGTCAAATTCGCGCCGAGATGCCAGACGCATCGCATCATGTCTACGCCTTTCGAGTCGGCTATGGTGCAAGTGTGACGGAAGGTATGAGTGATGACGGTGAACCAACAGGCACGGCTGGGCCACCCATCCTCGCTGTTCTCAGGGGGATAGACCTCGGTGATATCATCGTGGTCGTTACGCGCTACTTCGGCGGCACCAAACTTGGCACGGGCGGCCTGGTTCGTGCCTACACCGAAGCCGCCCATATCGCCATCAATACCCTGCCGACCGAAGCCAAAATCGAGAAACATCTGCTTGGTTTAGAGGTGCCCTACACCCTGTATCAACCCATTCGCACTCTCGCGCTTGAACACGAGGGTGAGATTCAGGATGAAATTTTTGAAGGCAGCGTAACGCTTTTAGTGTTTTTTCCGGCATTCCAGATCGGCTCGTTTTCTGCCGCTGTTCGTGATCTTTCGGCTGGACGAGTCGATCCTGTACAACTGGATTAATTTAGCTGTCGCGTGACCGGATAATGCGGGCGATCTCAGCCCGGGCTTCTGCCAGTGCAGGATGTGACGGCAGCAGATTCTCAGCCTTCATCAGATAGGCGCGAGCGTCCTCTTCCTGATTGTTCTCAAAAAGCAGTTGTCCTGTTCTGGCAAGCAGCGGGACGTTGTTGGGATGCGCCTTCAGAGCTTTTTCCAGATAGTCGAAGGCAAGCGCGGGTTGTTGCGCGTCCCACAAAAGCTGTGCCAGCAGTAAGGTAATTTCCGGCGCATTGGGGATAAATTTATTGCCATCAAGCAGGACTTCCAGCGCGGTGTCGTCCTCACCCCATGCCATGTAGGCCTGTGCGACCAGCACGTACCCCTCGGTAAAGGTGGGAACGGCCTCGAGAATGTCTTCCAGGTATTCAACGTCCTCAACACTCAGCGTATTGCCCGCTTCAATAATGGTCGTCAGTTCGGCTAAGTGCGCTTCAAAGTCGGGGTCATCCGCTGCCAGCGTCAGGCGATCAATATCGGCCAGCACATCCGCCTCATCCGTGAGTTCACGCGCTGCCTCAAGACTTTCCGCGGCTAGCTCCCCTTCTTCAGCCGTCAGATACATCACCGCAAGATTTACCCGCAAATCGACGCGCTGTGGCTCCAGGGCAATCTGTGTTTTGAGCGCTTCCACTGCTGGTGTGATGTCTTCCGCATCAAACACATTGTCAGCAACCGCACGTACTAAATCGCCTTCCTTATCGAGTTCGACCAATCGGGCAAAGCCCTGCCACAACCGTGCTTCATCCCCCACATCATTCAGGCGTAAAAGCTGCTGCTGAAGAATATCCTTCCGCTCCGGCTCAAGCGCCAGGGCTTCCTCGAAGGCTTCAATGGCTTCCCAGAGGGTGCGGTTTTCATCGTATTCATCCGGGTCAATCAGGATGAAATCGGTCACATTCCACTGCTGCGTATCAAGCGCCAGCAGCAGATTGGCATAACGCACAAACAGGGTCGCATTGATCGCATCCTGTTCAATCGCCCGTTGAAACGTATCTAAGGATTCGGTGAGTTTGCCGCCACGCAGATACAGTTCTGCCAGAGAGAGCCAGGAATGAACATTCGCAGGCTTTGTCTCTACATCCGATTCAAGCAGATCATATGCTGCCTGTGTTTCGCCCATTCGGAACAGGCCGACGGCAACCATTGAAGGTGCGAGCTGACTTTGCGGAAACTGATCCGGCACATCGGCGGCAGTCGCCAGCAGTGATTCGGCCAGTTGACCATAACCGATCTGGAGTGTATGGCCGACAGCGCCCGCTGCTGTCCACCCTGCGATATTCGATTGCATCCCCTTTGCGACTTCGATCAGGGTTGTAAGTGCTTCCTCGGCTTTCGGTGCTGATTCTGGTGTTCCCCACAATGCCAGAACCAGCCAGAGGTTCCACTCGAACAATGCTGGGAGCAGAAGGCGAAGTCCTGCTTCATCCAGGGCGCTTGAATCTTCATCCAGCACACCTTCGACCTTACCAAAGAGATTCAACTCGGCAGCGATGTCATTGGCGACATTTTGCAGCGAGTTTACCAGCACCGGCAGCGACTCGGCCTCATACACCAGCGTTGTTGTCGTCTCTTCGTCATCCAGCAGATCGTTTTCAATTTCCAAAGCGAGTTTCCAGCCAGACTCCCCTTTTTCCAGCCTGCCCCACACCGCAACATTTTCGTCGAGGCCTTCTAGCTGCCAGTCGTCTACATCAAATTGTGATCGGGAGATGTCCCAGGTGTAATCGTTAGCTTCCCCTTCCAACTGTGCAAAGAGCCGATAGACGCGAATGGACTGCCAGCGCTCCAGAAGCAGTGCCAGCGCCGCCATCAACCCCATGGCAACCTGTGGCTCCGTGTCGCTTTTGCACGGCCACAGACCGATGCGAATCGGTGGACGGTCAGCAAGGCTGCGGGAGAGCGAGGACGCCGTTCCGAAAATAACGGACGGAAGTGACGAACGCTCCCCCTGGCTCGACAGGTTCATCAATTTTTGTGCAAGCTCGTACATGTGAAACCTCTTTTTTCAAAAAGCAAACGCCCCATCTATCATGATGGGGCGTCACCTTTCCGGCAAGTACTATTTAAGGGCGATGGATGCTACCCGTTCACGATAGGCACCAGGCTCAGATCACCCTGGAGCAAAACCTGATCGACCAGCAGCCACCCAAAGCCGATGCTGGTGCGCACCTGCACCCACAGACCATCGGCGGAGCGTGCGACAATCGGCAGATCAAGCGGCCCGGTCACTGAACCCACCGTCCCCAGGCTGACGTTCGGAGCAGCATAGAGCACCAGAGATGTGCTTACCACCGCTACTGGAGCGGAGATAAACCCGGTTGCATCGCGAATGATCGGAAGTGTGCTGCCATCACCCCGGAACAGAACGAAGTCGATATTCACCCAACCGCGCCCGAAGCGCCCTTCCACCAGATACCACACTTCATCAGAATACACCCCGATCACGGGCAGTTCAGTCCCACCTGCCACCGTTGCCAGAATGGTGTACTGTGCACCTGGGCCGCTGCGGATATTGAGGAACCCTGTATTGACGACAACATGAGGTGTCGTCAGGCGCGGGCGCGGTACGCCACCTGTACCACCAGTCACTGCGCCGGGTGTTTGCCCGCCGACCGCTACACCGCCGGGAATGGTGCTCGGACGACCTGTTGTGCAGTATTCAACCCGCACCTGGCTCCGGTCACGCACCGCTGCCGCCGTTTCCGGAACCCAGCCCACACTGCCATCAAAGAATTCGAGTTTGTACTGGCCGTTGCGTGCATCGAGTAGATAGGCTTCAGTACCCGCACGAACCACAACATTCCCATTCAGCGTACCGCTGCCATCTGGCCCGATGCCCGGTGTAGTATCACTGCTGAGGCGCACAGCGCTCAACTGGCAGGCATAGGGGCGCAGTTGTGTCTTGGGACCTTCCACCCAGTAATTGCCGATACCAGGGATGCTGACGCGGAACCAGGTGAACCCTTCCGCATTGGCCGCTTCCAGAATGGTATAAATGACGGATAGGTCAGGATTGATGTTCTGAGGTGACGATGAAGTGCTGCTTGGTGCGCCTCGAAGCGGATGAGCAACCGTCACCGACACACCGAATTCACGCTGGTTGGTAAATCCGCCGACTGCAATCGCGTCATCCGCCACAGCGCCCGTTACCGTGCCTGTGCCGAAACCGACCGTCCCGACGTTCGGCTGTCCGCCCTGCGGCAACCCAACTGCGGGCTGCGCGAAGGAGTCCACCGACACCAGCGGCACGTTGGTAAAGTCACCGCGTGGCAGTGTGTACTGAACATTGACCCAACCGGGGCCAATTACAGTAGAAACCTGATACCAGGTGCGGTCATTGGCGACACCCAGAACAGGAAGTTCTGTACCACCGACAACCGTCAGCACCACTGTGTACTGAATGCCAGGACCGCTGCGAATATTCAGGAAGCTTGTGTTTGCCACCAGATATGGGCTGACAAAGCGCGTTTGCTGGGCATTTCCCCCTGCCAGAACCGGGCTGGCAACGGCGAAAACACCAAACAGCGATAAGACTGCGAGTAGCAATAAGAACCTTGCTTTCACCTTCATCTCATCCCTCCAAACGGGTAAGTTGAGAGAACATACACTCATTGTTAAGTATATGTTCGCAAGACCTTCCGCGCAACCCGGCGGGTGTCTTCCCTCAAGTGTTACAACACTCGAACCTTTTAGAACGGGAGTTCTACGATACGCGGCCACCCGGCGGCACGGGCGCAGCCCCGCAGACCGACGCGCCGCGCCGCTGCTCTTGATCGGCGCAAGCGGAGGCAAGGGCAAGCCGGGGAGTAAGACGGAACGAAGCCTTAAGGTTTTGAGACGAACGGCGGGACAAAAATCTGTATGCTTGTAGCGGGACGACTACGCAAATTCTGTACGGACATTCGTCCCGCGAGAGGTTAGAGAGGATGAAGACGCTTAACTACGGTTC
>JANRLJ010000157.1:0-1728 GCA_033762735.1 bacterium
GTTGGCAATCGCTTTGGCGATCCGGGCAAACTGCTCATTGATTTCAGTTTTAAAGGCGCGATGATCCATTTCTATTCTCAAGTATTCAATTGATTTATTGAATATAACACTTGATTGGGGAAGCTGTCAAACTGTAATTTCGCTTCTTGAATCCTGTAGAACTACCAACCCCTCACTGTAAAGCTCGGCATATTGCACCTGCTCAGTTTGATACGCTGGTATCTAGCCGGGTGAGGTTGTTCGGTGCTGAATGACGGCGATGTGGAGCATCGCTAACCCTTGAGCGCGACCCGTGTCATCGCACACCCCTTCGCCCGGCTGCCAATTCGTTCAGTTCAGTGTTTACAGGAGCAGTCGAGTGGATCTAGCCCAGGCGATTGAACAACTTTTCGGCGACATTCAGGCGGTTGCCCAGGTGATCGCGCCGCTGGCAGCGGTGATCGGCTTTCTCGGTCTTGGCATTATGTACATGGGCAGCTCGTGGCCCTTCATTGCCGACTGGAAGCGCGACAACCCAAAGGCAGCCAACCAGGTCGTCATCGGCTTGCTGTTCGTGATCTTCGCGAGCAGCGTCACCACCCTCATCACCTTCCCCTAGTCCGTTTCCACTATTTGCGGCGATGAAAGAGGGCTGCGGGTCGCGCTTTCATCGCGTTGTATCTTCCACCGAAAGGAGGTTTGATGTCAGCGGATTTCAAATCCCATGTCCTGCTCCGTGATGAGAAAGGCTTCATGGGCATTCCGTTTAAGCGGCTGCTATTGGCTGGAACCAGCGGCGGTATGGTCTATGCCATTTCTCGCTTCGCAGCGCCGGATATTGCCGTTCCTGCTGGCGCAATCTTTGGATTGGCGCTGCTGATCTTCACCGGCACACGCGGCGGGCTACCGCTGTGGCAGCGTTGGATGTACCGGCTGCGCGGAATGGTGCTGCTGTTGGCCGCCCACGATGAAGCGAGCTTGGTCGCTCGAACTGCACGCGCCCTGGAACTCCCCGTCGATGTTGTGCGGTTGGATGCGTTTGAGGTGTTCGCGCCACCGCTGGGCGCGCTGGAGATTGACGTGCGGGAATGGGTGACATTCGCCCATGCGGAGGAAGCGGACCGCGATGATGGTCTGATTTTTCTCGATACACCTCTAGAGGTTCAGCCGCTGGAGGTGCAGCGGTGAGCAGTTCAGTCCATACCTTCCTGATCGAACCGTTCGACATGACCATGCACGCGACGGAAGAAGGCGTGCAAACGCTCCAGTCGCGTTTCGCTACCTGGCTGAGGACGCTGAACGGTCCGTCGCGTTTTGTCTGCTGGCAGATGCCCACCACACTGGATGAAAAGATCGACTCCGTGATGACCGCAGCACAGAAGGCGAGCGATAGCCAGCGAACAACCCTGCTGATGGAATACCGTCGGCACTACGAAAGTTTGCAGGCGAATGCACAGTATCAGCGGGCGCTGTGTGGGATGGCGCTGTGGAACGATCAGAACCCTCGCGCTCAGGCGGCTGCGATGACTTCCGCTTTTGACACGCCAGTGATTCAACGGGACTGGCCGGGGTTTTTTGAAGGACGTTACGAACTGCGGGAGTTTCCGTACTGGCATCTGGCTCCGGTAGGTCGTCCGGGCGGAAGACCCTTCTGGACGATCCTCAACAGTTATGAATTCGCACCAGCAACGTGGAATTTCTTTCGCCCACTGCCCGTCCTGCTGCTGCTCAACTTTCCCTTAGCCATCT
>JANRLJ010000158.1:0-16925 GCA_033762735.1 bacterium
CCGCGCAGAGTATTACCCCCCCGCATACGTCGCCCGCGCTGTGTGGTTTGGCATGGATCGTCTCCTCGTTGAATACTACTACACGACTATACACGTTAAGCCTGCTTCATGTGTTTAAGATTGTGCTAAGACTCCCCTACGCTTCTCCGCCGCGTATCCGCCGCTTGCCCTACGCCGGGGCGATTCCTTAAGACGCGAACAGGTTGCCGCGCGGGGCAAGTCGGCTTACACTAGGCTTATCCCAAAAACCCATCATTCACCGGCGGCGAATCCGCCCAAGTTAAGGCAAGAGGGGGTTTAATGCTAAACCGACGATTACAGGATCAAAAGAAAGCCCAGGACTCCGCCGCGCGCACCTCTGGCGTACCGGATATTGATTTCAGTGGGGGGGACGCTGCCGAGGATGATCTCGACGCTCGCCTGAACCCCGCTGCTGCGCCCGCGCCTGCCAAGCCCGCCCCTGCCCCGGCGAAGCCTGCTGCCGCTGCGCCGTCCGCCAGCCGTTTACCGACTGAGCCGACCGGGGTGCTGGATCAGGGCGCGACGCTGGATACAGGCTATCAGGTGCCGCCCAAGCGCCGCACCACCCCACAGGTGAAGAAGCTGCGCAAACAGCTCCGCACCAAGCTGCTGGCCTATCCCGACGAGGCCGATGGCTGGAAGCGCAACGACGCTGAAAAGGAACAGCTCATCCTGGAGCGCCTCAAGACCGTGCTGGAAAAAATGGGCGTCAAGCTCAGCAACAGCGAACGGTTTGAACTGGAACAATGCCTGCTCAACGACCTGCTCGGCTTCGGCGCGATTGAACCGCTGATCCAGGATCGGACGTATTCCGAAGTCATGGTCAACGGCGGCGAGGTCGTCTTCGCGGAACAGAAGGGCAAGCTGCGCGAGACGGAAATCGTCTTCGACGACGAGGAGCATGTGCAGTGGACGGCACAGCGCATCGTCCGCCCGCTGGGGCGTGAACTGAGCCGCAAGTATCCGATGGTGGACGCCCGCCTGCCCGATGGCTCCCGTGTGCATATCGTCAGCCAGCCGTCCGCCCTCAACGGTACGACGCTTACCATTCGTAAATTCCCCGACAAGCGCCTGACCGTGCAGGACTTGGTCAAGTTCGGCTCCTTTACCAACGAAGTCGCGCAGTTCCTTGAAGCCAGCGTGGTCAGCCGTCTGAACATCGTCGTCTCCGGCGGTACGGGTTCCGGTAAAACGACGCTGCTCAACGTGCTCAGCAGCTACATCCCCGAAGACGAACGGATCATCACGGTGGAAGACTCGGCGGAACTGCAACTGGCGCAGCGCCATGTCGTCCGGCTGGAAACCGCGCCGCCCATCCCCGGCACAGATCGCGACGGTGTGCTGACCATCCGTGATCTGGTCAAGGGGACGCTGCGTATGCGCCCGGATCGACTGGTGATCGGTGAGGTTCGTGACGGCGCGGCGCTTGATATGCTCCAGGCGATGAATACCGGGCACGATGGATCGCTGACGACGGTACACGCCAACACCCCACGCGATGCAGTCGCCCGTCTGGAAACGCTGTGCCTGATGGCGGGGATGGATTTGCCCGTGTTCGTCATCCGTACACAGATTTCAGCAGCCATCAATCTGTTCGTGCAGCAGGCGCGCCTGAAAGACGGCAGCCGCAAGATCGTGCAGGTCACCGAAATCCAGGGTATGGAAGGCGAGAACGTCACCCTCCAAGACATCTTCGTGTACCGCACGGCCAACCAGAAGGAACAGGGCTACAGCCACGAGGGCGGCGGTGTGCTGGAACCGACGGGCTTCCGTCCGAAGTTCGTGGATAAGTTCAAGCAGTTCGGCTTTAACCTGCCGGGCAGCATCTTCGGTGCGGGTAAGAGCAAGTTCTGATCCACACAACCGCATATAACCGAAATCGTTCGTTCCCTGCGCGTGGCGACCTGCTGCGCGCAGTTTTGTTTGAATTTGCAACTTCTCTATTTAAAAAACGGTTTATTTGTGGTTAGCTATAAGTACCGTACTCGAATAGAATAGCCGCCATATGTCCAGAAAATTGCCCTTCCCGCTTTTGAGCTATGGGTTGTTTCTTGCTTTCATCTTCGTGCTCCTTGCGCCCGGCTTTCGCAATATCAACAACCTTTTTTCCACCACTGGTTTTGACCCGCATGGTCACTGTTTCCTGTGGCAGCCGGGGATTCTCCGCCTGTATGTCATCTCGGACTCGCTGATCGGTACGTCCTACGTGGCGATTGCGGGTCTGCTGGCGCTGCTGGTCTACCGGGCGCGGGCGGATATTCCCTTTCCCGGCATTTTCCTGATGTTCGGCGCGTTCATCATTAGCTGCGGCATCACCCACTTTATGGATGTGTGGACGCTGTGGAACCCGACCTACTGGGTGTCCGGCTATGCCAAGTTCATCACCGCGGTTGCCTCGACCGCGACCGCCATCGTCATGCCGCCGCTGATCCCGCGTGTGCTGGGAATCGTCGATATGGCGCGAAAGTCCGAAGACCGCCGCCGCCAGCTTGTCAACGCCAACCGCGAGCTTCAGGCCGAAATTGCCGAGCGCAAACGAGTTGAGGATGAACTGCGCACCAGCGAAGGCCGACTGAAAGCGGTGCTTAAAAGTGTGCCGATGATCCTGTGGACGGTCGATCAGGACGGAGCGCTGTCCATGCTGGAAGGCAATGCGCTGGCGCGGGTAGGGGTGTCACAGACGGATGCGCTTGGAAAGCCGTTGAAGGCAGTGCTTTCGGTCGAGGATGTGCTGACAGCGGATGTGCAGACAGCCCTCAGCGGAACAGAGCAAACTGCCGAAGGTGAGATCAACGGGGTCACTTTTGAAATGCGTCAGGGGCCAATCTATAACGCCGAGGGAGAAATCGTCGGGGTGATCGGCGTCGGGATGGACATCACCGAACGCCGCCGTGCCCAGGCCGAAATTTTGCGAATGCTGGAAAAAGAACGTCAACTGGCCGAATTACGCTCGAAGATTCTCACGACCATTTCGCACGAAATCCGCACACCTCTTGCCATTATTGGCACATCGCGCGATTTGCTCCAGCGCTACAGCGACAGGATGACGCTGGAACAGCGGGACGGCCACCTCAACAAAATCCGTGCCCAGATCGACAATATCCTGCGTCTGATTGACGACATGCTGATTCTGACTCGAAGCGCACGGGGTGAGTTGGAATTCCAGCCGCGCACAGTGTCTATCACGTCGCTGTGTCGGTCTGTAGCGGAAGACCTGAACGCGACGTTGAACGGCAGCGGACACCGTATCGTGTTCAGCGAGTCTCCCTGCCTCGATCCGATTGTGGCGGATGAATGGCTGCTGCGGCAGATGCTGATGAATCTGCTGGGGAATGCCGTGAAATACTCGCCTGACAGCACGGAGGTGTTGTTTCGGGTTTCGTGTGAAGCCGATCAGGTTGTGCTGCAAGTGGAAGATCGCGGCATTGGCATCCCGGAGGCCGAGCAGGAGCACGTGTTTGATGTCTTCTACCGGGCGGAGAATGTCGGTGCGCTGCCGGGTACAGGGCTGGGGCTGACAATTGTGCGCGAGGCCGTCAAGCTGCACAACGGCACGGTCGAAATTGCCAGTGAAGTCAATGCGGGGACGACCTTCACCGTCCGATTGCCGCTGCGCCCAGCAGCACCAGACTGATTTGCCATTCGCAGGCGGCGTAAGCAAGCGTTACAATCGGCCAAAAAATGATACGAGGCCGTTCGCATGAATTTTGCAGACGTGGTTTTAAAGCGCCGGATGGTGCGCAACTTTACCGATGAGCCGGTCGCGGCAGAAGTGATCGACCGCATCATCGATCTGACACGCCATTCTCCCAGTGCCGGATTCACGCAGGGACAAGCCTTTATTGTAGTTACGAATCCCGCGCTGCGCCAGCAGATCGCCGACCTGTGCGGTGAGAAAGGCTATGTCGAGCGCGGCTTTGACCCCTGGATTTCTCGTGCTCCGGTGCTGGTCATCCCTTGCACCAGCGAGGCCGAGTATCACCGCCGCTACCAGCAGCCTGATAAACTCAACTCCGACGGGAGAGAAATCAACTGGCCGGTGCCGTACTGGTTTATGGACATCGGCTGTGCCGTGATGATTCTGCTGCTGGCAGTGGTTGATGAAGGGCTGGCAGCAGGGTTCGCGGGCGTGTGGGATTTAGACGCGCTGCGTCGGCTGCTCAACATCCCGGCGGAAGTGACTCCGGTGGGTGTCGTCCCGATTGGATATCGTGCGCCGGATGTGCCTTCACCCTCGCTCCAGCGTGGACGCAAGGCCGAAACCGATTATGTCCACTACAACGGCTGGAAGCAGCCCTCTACACAACCTGTGCAGGAGGAGGGCGCATGAAATCGTGCCCGGCGTGTGGGGGAAGTCTGGCGGTGAAGCGGGTGCGCTATCTGCACGATACGGGCGGGCAGATGACGATTATCGAGAACCTCCCGGCAATGGTGTGTGAACGCTGCGGAGAGCAGTTTTACCCGCCGGAAGCGCTGGACACGCTGGTGAAGATGATCCGGCGCGGTCATCCACCCATGCACGACAAAAGCGTTTATGTGTATGACGCCAGTGAGGTCGGTTAGGAACGGGGTGCACTGCCCATCGTGAGATGTACAAGGTTGATTGAAGGGGACACGCGCCGCCGTGTCCTTTTGATTTAAAATCGGGTGCTGCTTCCTGCGCCCGAATGCCTTCCACCTTCGTATAATAGACAAGGGTGGTTATATCCCCTTTGGAATTGGGGTGTTCACCCGATTTTCTCTTTGGTGATGAATTTGAACACCGCGCGGTGATGCGGATCAGACAGGAAAATGATGAGTCCCGAAAAAATATCGTCGAAAGATCGTTCCCGGCAGCGTCTCGTCGGGTTCACGCTGTTCGCCCTCGCTGCGCTGTTGTTCCTGAGGAAAGGCCGCCCTGCTGCCCCTCCCGCAGCAGACGTTGCCCAGCGTCATCAGTCCTTCCCCGACGCCAGAGCGGACGCCGCCCGCGCCCGGCTGGTGATCGAAGCGGATTTCGATATTGCGCTGGAAGAAGCCCTGCGCCGCACCCGCGACCGAGACGGGGAGTGATTGCAACGAGGCTATGGCGGACATTATACTGTTAGGCAAACGTTGGATGGTCATAGGATAACTATTGCGAGATGATTAAACAGCGATATCCCCTGGTAAGTTTTTTGCTGTTCTGCATTTTCCTGCTGTGGGTCTATGCCAAAGATCGCAAGAGCGAATCAGAGTTTGAAGCAGGGTTGGCTGACTTATACTTCAATGACCCCGTAATTCAATCTCTAAATCAGGAACGGGATGCCTGGCTGTGTTCATCGGAAGGGCAGTCCAGCCGCAGACGTATTGCTGAAAAACGTCTTGATGATGCGATTGATGTGGTGTTGGCAGGAGAATGGAAGTAAGCAATGGCAGTGCAATTCAAGCGTTACCCGGTCGTTACCTTCCTGTTATTCTGTATTGTTCTTCTGTGGACGTATGCACAGAACCGGAAAACCCGTTCAGAATGGCTGGCGCAAGACCCCGACTTAATTGACAGCGCTGCTTATATGGCTGACCCTGATGTACAGCGCTTCATGATGGAAAACGAGCATTGGCTCAACAGTGAGGAAGGGAACTTGATTCGAGCGCGAGTCCTCACCAAAGAAATTGACATGGCAATCGATCAGGCATTGGAAAGGACAAAGGACAATGAGTAACCGTGACCTCGATTATGTTTTGGAAGAACTCATCAAGTTTCGTGATCGCCTGAAAAATACGTCGTTAAAAGACTATATTGGTTATCTGGTGTATCGGCTGGAACGTGGGATAACGATTTCAGAACGCGAATGGGAAGATGCCTTGATGGGTGCGCTTCGCAATTCCGAGTTTCCCGGGGATTATGTTGGTCGCCCGGATGATGATTTTGAGGATGATGAGGAATAACATACGATGACGGACAATATTATTGAAACGCATGATCTGGTAAAGACCTTCGGCAAATTCACCGCCGTGAACGGTCTGTCGCTGCAGGTGCCCGCTGGCTCAATTTATGGGTTCGTCGGCCCCAACGGCGCGGGCAAGACGACCACGATGCGCGTGCTGACGACTCTCACGCGCCCGACTTCCGGCACGGCCTCTGTTGCCGGGCATTCCGTCACAGGGGATCGCCGGGCAGTGCGCCGCGCCATCGGTTATATGCCGGACGAATTCGGCGTGTATGACGACCTGCGTGTGTGGGAATATCTGGATTTCTTTGCCGCCTGCTACGACATCCCTGAAGTGGAACGCAAAAAGCTGATCGATGACCTGCTGGAACTGGTTGACCTGAACCACCGCCGCGACGATATGGTGGATAAGCTCAGTCGAGGGATGAAGCAGCGCCTGTCGCTGGCACGGACGCTGGCGCACGACCCGCAAATTCTGATTCTGGACGAACCCGCCTCCGGCCTCGATCCCCGTGCACGTATCGAAATCCGTGAGCTGATGGTCGAGCTGGCGAAGATGGGCAAGACGATCTTTTTCTCCACACACATTCTTTCCGACGTGGAAAATATCTGCACCCACATCGGCATTGTGGAGGCGGGCAAGATCGTGATGCAGGGCAGCATGGATGAGATGCGCACCCTGCTCACGCCGCATCGCGAAATTATCGTCACCGTCAAGGACAATGACACCGCCGAACTGGTGCAGTCTACTGTGGCGGGGACGGACGGTATTCTCGACATCAAGATTATCGAGCCGCGTGGGGGACGCTCGCGTGTGCAGATCGACTACACGGGCGACGATGACGGTGTGGCCGCCCTCAACCAGAAGATCGCCAGCGCCGGGATTGCCATCCTCGGCTTCAACGAGGAAGTCAAAGACCTGGAATCGATGTTCATGCGGGTGACGAAGGGGATTGTGAGCTAACAGCGATCAGCAATCAGCGTTCAGCTTTTTGAAATAGCACCGTCGTCTTGGCTGAAAGAGGCTGTTGTGTGAAGGATTTCCGTAACTTAACTGTCTGGGAAAAGTCGCATCAGCTCACTCTGGATGTGTATCAGAGGACGAGAGATTTTCCGAAAGAAGAACTGTATGGCTTAACGAGCCAAATACGGCGAGCAGCTTCCTCTGTTCCGGCCAATATCGCAGAGGGATGTGGCCGGGACAGTGATAACGACTTTCGTCGTTTCTTGCAGATTGCAATGGGATCTGCAAGTGAGTTACAGTATCATCTCATCCTTGCGCGTGATCTTCGCTTTATAGAGACTGCGGATTATATGCTGCTCGATCAGCAGGTGGTTGAAGTAAAGCGGATGTTGGCATCCCTGATCCAAAAGCTAAAAGCTGATCGCTAATTGCTGAGAGCTAACACGAACAAACTATGACCAACGAATTCTGGGACTACATCGACCGCTTCGTCCAATCCACCAAAATCGAGATCGACCGTCCGCGCGGGACACCGCATCCGATTTATACCGACCGCCTGTACCCGATGGATTACGGCTACCTGGCCGGGACGATGACGGCAGACGGCGGTGGCATCGACCTGTGGCAGGGCAGCGCCGAACCGGGCGTGACGGGGGTGATCGTCACGGTGGATCTGCTCAAGCGCGATGCCGAGATCAAAGTGCTGTATGCCTGCACCGCCGATGAGATGACGCTGGCGCATGAGTTTGCCAATCACGGCGAACAGCGCGGCATCCTCATCCGCCGAAGCTGAAAAGTCTGATATGGAAGAAGAATACTTTTTCCTCTGCCCGTACTGCTGGCAGGAAATCTCGATGCTGCTTGACCTGACCGAGCGCCGCGCCCAGTACGTCGAGGACTGCGAAATCTGCTGCAACCCCATCGAAATCCGCTATAAGGTGGAAGATCACCAGTACGTCACCGAGTTCGACGCGAAGCGGATCGACGAATGAGACTTCTGGCGGGTTTATGCGTATAAAAGACAAATTGCTTTGTTGCAGCGTTGATCTTTTGTAGGGTGCGGCACACACCACCCCTGCGAAAACACACAACAGTTGTAACAAAGCAGCTAAAAGCTAATCGCTAAAGGCTAATTGCTAACCGCTAACTGCAAAAGGCTTAAGAATGCCACGCTACGACACTGCTTATCCGATCTGGGAAGTCGAAACCCGCGCCAATCCACAGGGCATGTGGGAGGAAATGCGCCGGGAAACCCCCGTTTATTATCAGCGCGGCCCGGTCAGCGGTCGCGGTTTCTGGTTTTTCCTGGGCTATGAGGACTCGGTCGCGGTGCTGAAAGACCAGCGCTTCGGCAAAGAAATCGACAAACATCTGCCGCCGCACCTGCTGGAAAATCAGCCGAAAAGTGATTCCCGCTTCGATGTAATCAACCGCAACATGCTGTTCCTCGACCCGCCCGACCACACCCGCCTGCGCGCCCTTGTGCACAAAGCCTTTACCCCCCGCATCGTGGAAAACCTGCGCCCACGCATCCGGCAGATCGCCAACGATCTTCTGGAGAAGATGCGGGATGGAGATCAGCAGGAGGTCGATTTCATTTCCGCCTTCGCGCTGCCGATTCCGATTACGGTCATCGCGGAGATGCTCGGCGTGCCGCTGGCTGACCAGGAAAAATTTCGTGAATGGACGCGCATTCTGCTGTTCGACGGCGACGAAGTGACCGCGCCCCAGGCCGTGATGGAATTCATGATGTACATGCACGACCTGATCGACCAGCGCAGGGAAAACCCGCGTGAAGACGTGATTAGCGGGCTGGTGTTTGCGGAAGAAGCAGGCGACACCCTCACCCGCGAAGAACTGCTCAGCATGATCTTCCTGCTGCTGGTGGCCGGGCATGAGACGACCGTCAACCTGATCGGCAACGGGACGCTGCTGCTCATGCAGAACCGCGACCAGATGGACAAACTGCGCACCAATCCCGGCCTGATCGATACGGCGATTGAGGAGATGCTGCGCTACAACGGCCCGGTGGAAATCCCGACGATGCGCTGGGCGTTCGAAGATGTCGAAATCGGCGGTGTGACCGTGCCCCAGGGCGATCTGGTTATGCCCGTGCTGTTGGCGGCCAACCGCGACCCCAGCGTTTTCCCCCAGCCCCACACCTTTGATATTGCCCGCACACCCAACCGCCACATCGCCTTCGGCAGCGGCATCCATTACTGCCTGGGTGCGCCGCTGGCCCGGCTGGAAGGGGCGATTGCGATAGACGCGCTGATGCACGCCATCCAGGATATTGAGCTGGCTGTGCCGCTGGAAAGCCTGCAATGGAACGACTCGCTGCTGCTGCACGGCATGAAAGCCATGCCCGTCGGGATAACGTGGTAGCAATGGCCGATGGCAAAACGCGCCGAGACGGTCGCAGAAGCGATTGCACAGGTCTTCACCATCCCTGACAGCCTCGACGGTTGGGGTGGACTGGCCGGGCTGATTGACGGCTATAAGATCGCCCAGGAACTCGGCTTTGAGCTGATTCCCTGGGGCAGCGAACAGGAAGCCCGCTGGCGGCAGACCGGGCGCTGGAATCTGGACGTGCTGGAACTGCGGTTGATGCTGTTCTATCAGGAACGCGCCAATTACTTCGGCGGCTACACCTACCACGAGCGGGATGAACAGGTGGAGAGCCTGCTCAATGAACTGCGTGAGAAGCCTTCAAACAGACAAAACCCCCCATCTGGCTAAAGCATTTCCCTTCGTTCAGGCCATCCCAGACCCCACGATTTTTCCTACAGTCGAGTCGGCTTACATGTATACCAGTTGAGGAAAGCGGATGATTGTCAATTCTTTGAACGAAGGCTGGGAAGTGCTGTATCAACGCTCACATGCCAACCTGGCGGCGATGCTGGTGGCGGGGTGGCGTAAGCGCGATCATATCCCGCGCTGGACGGAACTGCTGATCGCCACCGCGCAGCACGACGATCAGGAAATGCTGTGGGATCAGGCGCAGCATCTCACCGAACTCGGCGCACCGGTCGATTTTATGGAAGCGACTCTGGACACGAACCGACTGAATGCCCGTTTCGTGATCGACAACGCCTATCGTCAGGGTGTCTGGATTGCGCTGCTGATCTCCCGCCACAACAGCTTCCTCTATGAACCCATGCGCGGGCAGGACAAGCAGATGGACGAATTTCTGGATGAACAGCGCGACAAGCAGGAAGTGTGGCGCAAGCTGCTCGGCTGCTCCAAAACGGATTTGGAACGTGCCTACAGCTTTCTGGGGTGGGGAGATCGCCTCTCGCTAATTCTGTGCCGCCGCGAACTGCCGGGACGCGGGCGCTACCTCGATATCGCGCCGGGGCCAGATGGTGAGATGATCCGTGTCACTCAGCGCGACGATGAAACAATCTCGCTTGACCCCTGGGTGCTGGAAGAAGACGAGATGACGGTTTCGGTGGAGACGCGCCAGCTCAAGCAGTTGAAGTTTGAAAACGAAGCGGAGTTCGGGGCAGTCCTCGACGCCGCGCCCATCGTCCTGCGCGAGTGGCGCTTCGTGCGGTAAACAATTGAACCACAGAGATCACAGAGTACACGGAGACGGTATGGAGAAATGCTCTTCGTCTTTCCGGTTCAATTATTCAAAAAACGCAAAAGCGACCGCCTGAGTTGACGGTCGCCTTTGCGTAAACGGAGGGAGAGAACGTTCCGGGAATTTACATTTTTGGGAATTGCGCGTCTGCTGCTTAGAACGCGCCCTTGCCGCCGATGATGGCGAAGGGGGTCTTCAGCAGGATTTTCACATCCAGCAGCAGGCTGTAGTTCTCGATGTAGTACAGGTCCTGGTCGGTGTTCAGGTGGCACAGCTTTTCGCCATCCGCCCGACCCGTCACCTGCCACCAGCCCGTGATACCCTGCGGCACGGCGAAGCGCTGACGCTGCCAGGGTTCATACTGTTCCACAATCCAGGGCAGTTCCGGGCGTGGCCCCACCAGGCTCATGTTGCCCAGCAGCACATTGATGAACTGAGGCAGTTCGTCCAGGCTGGTCTTGCGGATGATGCGGCCAACGCGGGTGATGCGCGGGTCATTGCGGAACTTGTGCAGCGTCTTGCCGTCGATGTCGGTCACGTTCAACTGCTGCTGGAGTTTTTCGGCATTGACCACCATCGAGCGGAACTTGTACATCCTGAACAGCCTGCCGCCTTCGCCCACGCGAGTCTGCTTAAAGAAGACCGGGCCTTCGCTGTCCAGCTTGATGGCGATGGCGACGACGATCATCACCGGGAGCACCGCGATCAGGATGGCGGAAGCCACGATAATGTCGAAGGCGCGTTTGGCGATGCGCTGGCGGGTGGTGAGGGCAGAGGCAACTTCGCGATTGCTCATCATGGTCTGCTCGGTGTGGGTGATAATGGCGGTCATGCGGTTCTCTCCGGGTTCAGATAAATTCGTGTTCCCTGATTACGATGAAGAGCATAACACAAATCTTTTTCCAAGATTCCCAAAATTGCGTGAATTTTCTTCACCTATAAAGCGGTCTCTTACTTATGAAATTCGTAAAGACGCTTCTGTGACTCATGTTATAATGTTCTCCATGCACACAGGGACTCCGATTTCAGAAAATTTATGAGCGACAATTCCGAATGGGTGAGTTTGCACCGCGCGGCGGAGATACTGGGCGTTCATCCCGCGACGGTACGCAATTGGGCGGATAAGGGCGATATTGCCTCGCGCCGGACACCCGGTGGGCATCGTCGCTTCCGCAAAGCAGATTTGATGCAGTATGCGCGCTCACAGGGCGAATGGCAGCCGCTTGAGGTGCGCGTCATCATCCAGAACGCGCTCGGCCAGACGCGAATGCAGGTGGGCGAGGGTACGCTGACCGATGTTCCCTGGTACGCGGCGATGAGCGAGTCCGTGCGGGCGGCGATGCGTGCCTATGGGCGACAGGTGCTCGATGCGCTGCGGGCGTATCTGGCGGAGGGCGCAAAGGATGAAGGGCTGGCGAAGGCGATCACGCTCGGCCAGCAGTATGCGGAAATTCTCGCGGAAGAAGGCCTGACTCTGCCACAGGCCATGCGCGGCTTCTTCTACTTCAGCGACTTCGTGGTGAACTCGATTCTCACTTGGTCAGAGGTCACACCGCCGCGCAGTGCACCAGAATGGGCGACGCTGCTGCGGCAGGTGAACACGTTCATGAATGCGATGCTGCTCTCGATTGCGGAATATTATGAAGAGGAGTGACATACTCCCCACGCCTAAAGGCTGGGGCTTCTGCCGTGAACGCCGGATCCCTTGCTTTTGACAAGGTCTTTTTCCGACTGAGACAGTATGAGGCGATGCCCCGCCTCACAAATGTTGATCGCCGCGTTGTGGTCACGGCCTAATGAAAAGTTACACTGCTCACAGCAAAAGGTGCGGTCTTTCAGGTCGAGCTTTTGGCAATGCCCACACTGTGAACATTGACCCGTCGTGCGTTCCCAGCGGTCAAGGAGAACGACCCGTTTGCCGTGTTTCATCGCCATCCACTCGATGATGTCGAGAAACTGCGCAAAGCCTAAATCCGACACTTTGCGCCCCCACAGCCGTTTCATCCCGTCGATGTTGAGGTCTTCAAACACCAGCACATCATAGTCCTGACACAACCGATGGGCGAGTTTGAAATGGAAATCGCGGCGTTTGTCCGCAACGCGGCTGTGGCGGCGGGCGAGGTGCCTCTTGCCTTCGCGTTGATTGGTGCTGTCCTGCACTTTCTTGGATACCTGACGCTGTATCTGCCGCAGACGTGGCAAATCCGATTTGAAGAATTCTGGCGCGTCAATGCAGTCGCCTTTTTGGGTGGTTAGAAAAGTCGTGAGTCCGAAGTCAAAGCCGCCGATCTTACTCGTGCTGACCTGTTCGGGAAGCTCGATCTTCTCCACTACCGAGAAGCAAATCCATAAACGCCCTGCGGTGTCCCGTTTGATCGTGACGGTTTTTACCTCACCCTGCATGGGGCGGTGTTTCACAAATTTGTACTGGTGTCCCAAAATCTCAATGTGGCCTGTCCATTTTGGGTGCTTTTTGCTGCCCCGCTGGTGGCTATCCTCGCCCAGTTTCCAACCTGCCTGTTTGAGAGTGAAGGACGCATAGTTCTTCACTTTCTTAAACCGAGGCAGTCCGCCTTCTTTTTTGAAGAAGCGCTGGTAGGCTTTATCATGGCGCTGACAAATATCCTGTACGGCCTGCGACCCCACCTTCTGCCAGTAGCCAAACCGCTGCGTTTTCATCCGCAGTTTAGCAAGATGCTTTTGAAGGCGGTTTGAGTCCAAGTGCTTCCCAAAGCGGCGGTAGTAGCGTTTTCGCAAGGCGGTGATGTGATTCCAGATCATGCCTGAAACACTGATCGTATCGTGCAAACAGCGATTTGCCTCAGCATTGAGGTAGAGGCGGTAGTTGTACCCACGATTGACTTCGATGATTCTAGACATGCTCTGAATCTTCATCGTTTGGAGCGTTGGTGGATCATTGCGTATCCCGTCTAACACTTTTACTTTAGCTTAATTCAGCGAGAAACACAAGTATGCCTTATATCCCCATGCCTGAAGGCAAGGGCTTCACGCCGTTTTTTCGGTAAACAAAACTTACATGGAAGATTTACCGTTGGGAGCGCCAGAAGTTGTATTTACGATTCTGGCGCTCATCAGCGCGGAAGGCGTCGATGTGTGAAATACGTTTCTCGTTAAATTCCCCAAAAAGTAAATCTGCCCCTCAGCGTCCGGTGAAATCGCGCAGGTAGAGGAAGTCATGGCCGATGGTGCGCTTGCTCAGCTTGGCGACATTGGGCATGGTGCGCTTGTAATGATTGGCCTTTACGCGCGTCCAGACCTTTTCGACAAAGGCCGCGTCAAACCCCTCGGCGGCCACTTCATCCACCGTGTAGCGCTCATCCACCAGCAGATACAACACCTGATCGACATCGTTATAGGTAAAGCCGAGTTCGCCTTCGTCGGTCTGACCCTCCCATAGATCGGCGGAGGGCGCTTTGTCGATGATGGCCTGCGGCACCCCTACCGCCGCCGCAAGCTGCCGCACCTGATATTTGTACAGGTCGGCAATCGGATGCAGGGCTACGCCGCTGTCACCGTAGATGGTCGAGTAGCCCAGCAGGAATTCGGTCTTGTTGCTGGTGCCCATCGGCAGCAGCCCACGCGCAGCCGACTGGTCATACAGTACGATCATCCGCGCCCGCGCCATGATGTTGCCCTTGCGGACGTTGCTCATGTCGGGGAACTGGTTAATCAGCGCGTCGGCCATATCCGAGATCGGTACGGTGATGCTCGGCAGGCCGAGGTCTTCGATCACCGCTTCGGCGTCGGTCAGACTGGCCTGCGACGAGGTGCGATAGGGCATCCGCACCGCCAGTACATTTTCTGCACCTAATGCCTCCGCGCTCAGATAGGCTGACAGCGCAGAGTCAATGCCGCCAGAAAGCCCCAATACTGCGCCCTTCACCCCGACTTTTTCGATCTCGTCCGTGATAAAGCCCGTCAGCATTTTGCGGGCGATATCGGTATTGATGTTCAGCCGGGGCAGAATATTGGGCTTTACGCCATTCGTATAGGTCATGGTCGCTTCCATTTCGCTATCAGGCTGGCGGAATATTTACAATTCCGCCGGGACGTGCAGGTATTCGGTGATCTTATGGGGGAAGTCTTCCGACACTTTCATCTTATCCATGTGCATCCCCTCATGCAGCCGATCCATCACCACAATGATGACGTAATGCTCCTCGGAAAGATAAACGTTGTGAATCTTGAGGCCCCCAGTCTGCTCATACAGATGCAGATGCCACGCCAGCATTTCATCGACAGTGTTCTCCCCCAGCGCTTCGTCGGCGTAATACTCGCTGATGTATTCCCGGATGCGCTCCGCGTCGCCTGTGTTGAAGATCGCCAGGAAGCCCATGTAGCGCCGCCCGGCGGGCGTGACTTTGAGGGTGCGGCTTGTCTCTCGCATAATGGTTAGGCCTCCTCGCGGGACAGAATGCGCCCCAGTTCGCGGTGGACAAGATCAGGGCGTTCATCGCGCAGCAGCGGCAGGCGGCTGCGGGTGCGGTGAAGCTGGTTCAGGTCGATGCTGTGGGTGATGAGGGTTTCATCGAAGTAGCAGCCATGCACCAGGAATTCACCGTCGGGGTCAACAATGCTCGACCCGCCCCAGAAATTCTTGCCATCCTCATAGCCGACGCGGTTGCAGTGGACGATGTAGTTGGTGAACATGCTGCCATAAGCCTGATTCACCAGTTCCACCCAGCGCGACCCCGACAGCCGATCTTCGGAGTCGAGACCCCGGCTGGGGCTGGCGCTTTGCATCAGCAGCATATCCGCGCCGTCCAGCCACAGCAGATAGGGCGGGGACATATGCCAGAAGTCCTCGCAGATCAGCATCCCCACCCGGCCAAAGCGCGTATCAAAGGCGCGGGCACGTTCGCCCTGGTCGAAGTAGCGGCTTTCATCAAACATTGCGTAGGTGGGCAGGTAAATTTTGTGGTGAATGTGCAGCGTTTCGCCGCCGGAAAGATAGGCCGCCGCGATGTAGAAGCGGTTGCGCGTGTCTCGCCGGACGAAGCCGAACATAATGTCCATGCTGCGGCTGGCCTTGAGCAGCGTGCCATAGACCGCATCTTCTGGCAGTGCCGAAATCGCCACTTCGGGCACCAAATCCTGCACCTGATACCCGGTCAGCGAGAGTTCAGGGAAAATGACCAGATCGACATGCTGCGCGGCGGCGCGGTCGATGTAGTCGAGATGTTTTTCAAGGTTGGCCTTCACATCCCCGATTTTGGGGTAAATCTGTGCCAGGCCGATGTTGACGCGCATAGCTTGGTTGCTCCTTGCCGTTGCAGGCTCAGGTGTAGTAGCTGCCTGTGATGGCTCCATCTTAGCGTGAATGTGCGGCTGAGAATATGGACATCTAAGCCCAAACCTCCCAGGTCTTTCCGTTATTTCCGCTTCTTGCGGTTCTGCTTGCGCGATTTGGCCGCCTGTTTACGCTTGGCTTTGACGGTCTTGTTCGCCTTGCGACTGCTGGACGGGGTGGGCGAAGCAGCCGGGGATAAAAAAGGAAAGCCGCCGGGTTCCCATTCCTCGTCCTCGCCAAGATCGTCATCCTCGCCGATTATCTCCGCCATCCGCGACATCAGGTTATCAAAGGTTTCAACATCGATCCGCTTGGCTAACGCTGCCTGCGACACAAGCTCAGCAGAATCTTCAGGGTCTGTTGTCAGAACCAGTCCAAAGGCGAGATAGGCATTCACAATCGGATAATGTCGTTCATACTTCTCAAGCTGCTGACGGAAAATCTCGCCAACCGCAATCCGTAGTCGGTCGTCCTGTGTTGCGATGTTTATCAATGACCAGATGACGGCTATACGCGGCAGTGTGCCATGAAGGGGTTCCGGGTTCAAATAGATGTTCAGGGCAGGAATGGCCGGTGCGCCAATCATCATCATGACAAAACCGAATTCGGCCTGCATCCAGTCATCCCCATCTTCACCACGCCATAACTCTCTCAACAGAGGCTCGACGGCTTCCTTTGCCTTGAGGTTGCCAAGCGCGCGCCAGGCGTGAACGGGTGCCCAAACGGAAGGGGAGTCGCTCTCAGCTTCATACAGCGCGTCATCCCCGACCATCTGAATCAGCGCGGGGATGTGTTCGCGCCGGATCCCCAGGTCAAAATAGATGCCCCAATGCTCCAGCCCAACTCTGGGTTCGCCCAGCGTCAGCAGCTTTGCCACTGGGTCGGTATATTCAATCTTCGGGGATTCCGGCTCAAGGTCATCAATCTGCGTTTCGTCACTGGGTGGTGTACTGGTTTCTTCGGTCATAGGTCAACCCTTTAAAATCAGACGATATAGGGCGTACTTGCGCCGGTTTTCGCCATGCCGCGCGGGTCGAGCGTGACGTTGATGCAGCCGGGCTTGCCGCTGGCGAAGGCGCGTTCCAGCGCACCGGGCAGATCGTCGGGATTTTCCACATGCTCCCCATAGCCGCC
>JANRLJ010000159.1:0-36462 GCA_033762735.1 bacterium
CCCCTGCGCGACCGGAATATCCGTCCGCCCTGCGATTTCCAGCAGCCGCAGTGCATTCGTGGTCGCCAACGCGGTGTGGCAGTTGCCGAAAATCGTGGTCAGGCCGATCACGTCCAGTTCGTGCGATTTGAGCGCGAAGAAGATCGCCATTGCGTCGTCCACGCCGGGGTCGGTGTCGATGATAATCGTCTGGGTCATTCAGCGTCCCTGTACTTTCTGCTCCAAAGTATCCGCCACACCCAACCATAACTGCCTGTCGCGTTCTGCGACCGCTTCATCCAGCCAGAAGCGGAATGTGACCTGTGTCTTTTCGTCCTGCGATGCGTCCTCGCTGGTCAGCAGCGCGAAGTCTGCCGGGTGCTGACGGTAATACTGGTGCATGAGTTCGGCCAGAATCGCGCTGGCTATCGCGTTGGTGATATGGCTGTAGCGCTCGAACACGGTGTATTTCGGCTGGATCGCCCGCGCCAGATCAAGCACCGCCTTCACGAAATTGCCGCAGCCCGGACTCGGAAACTGATTGACCGACTGCTCCGGCAGTTCATTCGGCGCGGAGGCATAATTGACCACCGTCAGCAGCAGTTCCCGTACCCATGTTGCATCGGGATAATGCCCCTCGAACGTCGGCAGGAAGTCCATCAGCAGCGGCGCGGCCACACTCACGGCGATCAGCGGGTCAAGCTCTACCAGCAGACGCTTGAGCGTGTCCTGTGCGGTCGTCCATTCGCGGCTCTGGGCAGCGGTGCGGAGTTGTTGAAGGTCGTTCATAGTGGTTCGCAAGTCTCGTAAAATGGAAATCCGCAGGGACACGGCAGCCGTGTCCCTACATTCCACCTTGCGGTTGAATCATCGTCGGCGCATTCACGCTAACGACCGCTTCCGCCGCCAGCCAGAACAGCTTTTCCCGCGTGGAAGCCTGCTTGTGCCAGTCGCGGTGATCCCAGTCCTCGCCGCTCACATCGTCGCCGCCGTAGAGAATCTGCCCAAAGATCACACCCCGGAACTGTGCAACCGCGAAAAAGGCCGCCGCTTCCATCTCCACCGTCACGCAGCCCTCGTCCTTACGGCGCAGCACCTTCGCGGCTGTCTCACGGTAGGGCGCGTCGGTCGTCCAGGTCTTGCCGAGGATGTACGGGAAGCCGTGCCGGTTCAGCGTGACTTCAATCGCCTGCACGGCCTCTGGCGATGCGCTCACCTCACGAGCGGGCGGCAGATAGTGATAGGAGGTGCCTTCGTCGCGGATGGCGCTGGTCGGCACGACAAGATGCCCCAGCGTGATCTCGCGGTTCAGAACCCCCGCACCGCCACAGGCGATAAACGTCCGTACTCCGTAGGCGATCAGTTCTTCCAGGAACGTCGCAGACAGCGATGCGCCCACGCCGGGATGTACTACCGCGATGCGCTGCCCTTCCACTTCCAGCGCATAGACCGGGTTCTTCCCGATTTCGCTGCTCAGGTTAACGATCACGGGCAGGTCCTTGCACACCTCCGTCAGCACATCATTAAAGAAGCAGATCACGCACCGTTCGGGCATCCCAGCGAAGGGTGGATGAATGCGGCTCGGTTCCAGCACCGCCGTCGGACTGTCATCAAATTCGAGGATGGGGAATGAGGTCATGGTTTGTCCTCGTACACCTGTGCGAAAAACAAAAAACGCACCTTCGGGTGGAAGGAGCGCGTTTCAGCTTCATCAGGCTGGTGTGTCGCACTCATCTTCCGAGAAGGTTCCCGGCGGACTTGGCACCTTCCCGACGCTTCAGGGGTTGCCGCGACTTCACAGGGCCGTTCCCTCAGTCGCTCTTGATGAGATGAAATTGTTGCGTGTCATCATAGCAAGCCTGATGACGTGTGTCAAGCATGGCCGCCCAGACTACAGGACAAACACATCAGATTCTACAAACAGGCCGAGACAGTTCAATACAAACCACGAAGGTGCAAAGCACACAAAGATTTTTTCTCATCTTCGTGTGCTTCGTGCCTTTGTGGTTCAAAAAAGCTCTTTAGCGTGTCGCCGAGTTTTGATCCAAGCGCCCGGCCTAGACCAACTGCGCCTCGGTTTCATCGCCAAGCTGCTTGAGCCAGTCCATAAACACCGTGCCACCCGTGCCGATAGGGTTCTTCACCTTCTCGAAGATGTAGGTCGTAGCATAGTGATAGTGCAGGCGGCGGAACTCCAGCACACGCAGCAGGCAGTCGTTATAGGCATCCTTCAGTGCGCCGTTCCCAGCATGAGCGACGACCGCCTCGCGCACGTCGCTGGTCTTCACCTTCTGGATAAACTCACGGTGGGGTTTAGGCATATAATCGCGCATTACGTCGAGATGCTGCGTCAGTCCCGACTGCTCATGCTGTAAGCCGAGCGCGGAAACCAGCGTTGGCACAATCGAACTCTGTGCGCCAGTCTGCCCCCGGAAAGTCTGCGGCTTCCCGCCGAATTCCGCCACGCCTTCATACACGACATCGTTGAAGCCGAAGATATACGGACGCACCTTGTAGTAATATACGTCGGAGTCGCACCCTTCCGGCATCCGGTGGAACGTGTGGATCATGTTCGTCACGCAGGCGGCGACCTGTTGCAGCGCACTGGCTAAAGTCTCTGCATCGCTCGACTTTGCCGCGTCTACCGCCCGCTTTACGCCTTGCAGTGCGCCCGCCGCCTGCGCTTCGATATCCACGTGCACCAGAATGAACCAGTCTTCATCGCGCCCACCGAGGAAATTTTGCAGCAGCGTCATATTGCCGAGCGCGATCTCCCCGGCTGGATCAAGCCGCCGCCAGTTGTTCAGCACATAGCCGGAATAGGACAGGATCGGTGGGCGCTCGACCATACCCGCCAAGCGCACCAGCGGCACCGCTACGCCTTCGGGAAGGCGATGCGCGGGGTTTTCCGGTTCGCCGTAGATGTAGGCGCTGGCAAAATACGAATAGAGCATCATCAGCCGTTCGACGATGCGGAAGTCGGCATGGGTGAAAGCTTCGGCGTTGAAATCAAAGCGTGGGAGAGAATCAATCGTCTGCCCAATCTGCCTGCTTTCCATCAGGGCGGGGACAGAAGCCGCCAGCGACTCCAGCGTTTCAATCGCTTCGGATGAAAGTGGTGTTTCAGGGGGCAGATGGACGAGCGGGTCAGGACAGACGAGATAGCCCCGATCTTCCCAGACCGACCAGCATTTCTGGTTCATGATAAATTCACTCCTCAGATATTATTTTGTGCAAAAGCGTTTTTCATTATTATGCAGGATGCACAACAAAGGCAAGAGCCTGGCGGCCTTTTTTGATTGATCGAGGATGTTGCCAAGAGGAAAGCAGGACACGGCGTTCCGTGCCCCTATGGATACAACGCGCCCCGCACCACTGCTGGCGATGTGGGGGCGGCGCTGCCCCTGGCGGGTTCCAGCGTGATTCCGGCATAGCGGAACTCGCGCATCTGCAACGGCGCTTCAAACACCAGCATTCCGCTGCCATCGTCGTTGGTCTGGAAAAGACCGCCGCTGTACCGCTCTTCATCCCGCGTCAGCCATAGTTGATAGGCCATGCCCTCCGGCGCGGGTGGGAAATTTTCTACCTGCACCATCCCGACCCGGCTGTCTGGATGACACAGAAAACGCCCGGTCGCGTTGGGCGCGGCTGGCGCTGACGGTGTGCCCACGCCGGCGGAAGGGGGTTCCAGCACGAAAGCCACCAGTTCATTTGCTGTCACGAACGCCAGCACTTCATCACGCCGCGCGACTTCCCGTGACAATTGATCGACCCGCGACAGCCCCCAGGCCAGGCCCGCCCCGAACATGATCAGCACGAATGCAGCCGCCGCACTCAGCCATGCTCCCCGGCGGATTGGTCGCCTTGATGGCTGGCCGGATGTATTGACCGGGACAGTGCTGGCTTCCTGCATCAGGCGGTAGGCGATATGGCGCGGTGGCTGTACCTGCTCCACATCTTCCAGCATCGATACTTTCAGATCGCGTGCCAACTGGCGATATTCTTCGACTTCGGCTGCCAGTTCAGGGCAGTTGGGCAGCCGCCGCTCAATCTGGCGCGTCTCTTCGGGGTCAGTCAGTTCCATGCAATAGGCAGGGATCAGATCGCGCAGTTCCTCGCACGGGCTGTGATTTGTCTTCACACCGGAATTCGGTTCACTACTCATGATAAGACTTACAACCGTTCAACTTCTCGTACAGCCGAACAACGGCCTTCTCTATTATGCTAAACGTGATTTTCTTCTGCCTGGATGAATTTTCTCTAACGCGACTCATTTTCCCGCGTTGCATCCCGCCAGAGCGCCTTGAGTTTGATTAAGCCCAACCGTACCCGTGACTTCACCGTCCCCAGCGGCAGATTGAGTTTTTCCGCAAGCTGTCGATGCGTCATGCCCTGATAGAACCCCATCTGAATCAGACGCGATTGTTCAGGCGGCAGTTCCGCCAGCAGCGACTTAAGCAGGTGACGCTCGTGCACCCCGACCTCGCGCTCGGCGTCATCTTCGGCCATATGCAGTTCATCTTCGAGGGGGGCGTGATGATTGGTGTGGCGGATTTCGATGCGCAGGCGGTCGATGGCCGTGTAACGGGCGATGGTCAGCAGCCAGTTTTTGAGCGTGCCCTTTTCCGCCTGCCACTGGTGCGGCTGTGCCCACAGCTTCATGAACGTGTCCTGCGCCACTTCCTCGGCCAGCACAGGCTGGCGCAGGATGCGCAGCGCGAGGCTGTAGACGGGCGTCCCGTAGCGGTCATACAACAGCGCCAGCGCCACTTGATCGCGTGCTGCGATACGCTGCATGATCTCCGCGTCGGTCAGTAGCGCTTGCTCGCTCATTTTGAATTGTGCAGGGTTCACCCTCACCCGGCCAGCGGCGCAGCGCACTCGCCAAGCTGCGACAGGTCGATCAGCCACAGGCCGCCGTTCGCGCCGTTGGCCGCCAGCGCGATCTGTGTACTGTCGGGTGAGAGCCACGTCCACGCACGGTCATCGAACGACAGATCAAGCGGGACAGCCGTCAGCGTTCCCAGTTCGCGGGTCTGCATATCGAAGCATTGCAGGGTCGGTGTTTCGCTTACCGGACGGGCGATATAAATCCGCGCCTGATTGCTGGCATCAAGGGTGTAAATTGGCGCGGGCCAGTTGTTGCCGGGCGGTTCGGCCTCGAACAGCAGTTCATTGCCCGCATAGAGCGCGTCCTTCAGGTAATATCCGGTGATGCCGTCCACCGTTGTGGTGATGACCACTCGTGCGCCGTCGGGTGTCGGACCAGGGATGGTCAGCGAAGGCAGCACGTCATAGACCGAGGCGCTGATGCGCTGGCCTTCCACGCTGGCCGTAAAGTAGCGCACTTCTTCCCCATACGCCCCATAGTAATAGGCGAGGAAGCGGCCTTCCGGCAGCCAGATGAACCCATGCAGGCTGAGCCTTGCCAGATTATCCCAGATCAGGCGCTTGAATGAACCGTCAGGTTCGGCAGAAAGCACGGTGTTGATGTCGGTCTGGTACACGATACGGCGCGAAGTCACGGGGAAGGTCAGAAACGAATGATTGAGCCAGAATGGGTCGGTGAGACCAAGCTGAGTCAGCAGCGCATCCGTGACCTGGGCTGCCGCTGGATGCTCAATCGGGGTCGATTCGCCGCTTTCGAGGTTGTACTGATACCACGTCAGCCGCGTAAACACATCCTGATCGCAGCCCACGCCATAGCGCAGGGTGACTGCATCCACCCATTCCACCTGCACCACTTCCTCATTGGTCACAGATGTGATGCCGATCAGGTCTTCGGGCAGGAGCCGCATCGTCGGTTCGACGGCCTCGCCCTGCGGCAGCACCTCAACACGCTCAACCTCTGCCCCATCCTCATACAGTTCCAGCGCGATGCTGAACGGCTGCGCAGAGTCGGGTTGCAGGGCGAAATCCGGCAGGAGGCCAACGCCGCACTGATTGATCGGATAGCCGATGCCTTCGCCGATCAGTTCACCGCCTGCGTCGTACACCTCAGCGATCAGGGTGATGCTGCTGTAGGCGCTTTCGCCCTGATTCAGCAGTCGCCCTTCCGCTGCGAGCACGGGCTGACCATAAATATCCTGCGAGGCGACCACCTCGACGTTTTCCGGTATCAGGTCGCCGCCTGCTTCGGGGTCATCCTGCGCGGTGATCTGCCATATCAGGCCTGCTGCGCTCATCACCAGCAGAATCAGGACGAGCAAGGCCGCTTTTGTTTGAAGATGTTTCATCAGGTCAATTCACATTCGCTATTGGTTGCTTTAGCTGGTCGCCAGCGCCCGCTCCGGCTTATACAGATCACGCAGCGCCCCTTCTGCATCGGGGAACAGGAAGGTAAACCCAAGTTCCTGCAAGCGCTGCGGGATAGCGCGCTGCCCTTCCAGCACGACCATACTAACATCCCCAAAAGCGGCTTTAAAGGCGAAACCGGGCGCGGGCACAAAGGAAGGCCGTCCCATCACACGCCCAATGGCATGGCTGAATTCGGCGTTCGTGACCGGGTTAGGTGATGTCAGGTTGAACGGCCCAGTGGCCTGGGGATGCTCGATGAGGAAGCGGATGGCGCGAACCTCGTCCGCCAGGTGAATCCAGGGATAGGGCTGCTTGCCGCTGCCGAGCGGTCCACCAGCGAACAGCTTGAACGGGAACGCCTGCCGGGGCAGCGCACCGCCATCAAGGCTAAGCACCACACCAGTGCGGATAATGGCGCGGCGCACTCCAACGCTCTCCACATAGGTGGTGGAGGCCTCCCACTGTTTACACACATCGGCCAGGAAATCATTGCCTGCCGGGGATGCCTCGGTAATTACCTTTGAATTCGGCTGACTGCCATAATAGCCGACCGCCGAGGCCTGAATCAGGACACCGGGTTTGCTGTTGGCAGCGGTCACGGCATCGGAGACGGCTTTGCCAGCGTTCACACGGCTGTTGAGGATGTTGTGCTTGCGTTCGACCGTCCAGCGGGCGGGCAGGAAACCTTCCCCTGCGATGCTTTCCCCGGCCAGATTGACGACTGCATCCGCTCCATCGACCGCCTTCCCCCAGCCTTCGGCGGTGCGCCCGTCCCAGGCCTGGAAGCTGACGGTTGCCGGGAGGGGTTCGGTCTGGCGTGGGTTGCGGCTGACGACGACCACGTGATGTCCATCCGTAGCAAGGCTCTTGGTGAGTGCTTTCCCGATGAGGCCTGTTCCACCTGTGATTACAACGCGCATGATCTCATTCCTCTTGTTTTGGCATCATGAAGCCGCCCCGACACATGGGAGCGCCAGAAGTTCGACACGCAGGGAATTGTACTGAGGGTTGATTAACTTCTCATGAGCAGTGCTTAGCACATGGGGGAAAAGATGGTCAACTAGAAGCAATGAGCGATGCGCAATACGGTATTCTTGATTCTTTCACAGTGACCGTTCCCATGCGTAGGGACACACCATGCCGTGTCCTACCTTGCTGACTTTCTCTGTGGCCTTTGGTACAGGCGACGCGCGCGTCGCCCCTACGGCAACATCACAAATTAAGTGGATGTTTTTTGCCGAATGCACCACTAAAGCGTCTATCGGTGGTATAAGATGACCAACCTGACAGAACACGATTGGCTTAGAGTGACGGCGCGGGCAAGACCGAACGGTCTCGCGCTGATTACGGGCGGACAGCAATACACCTATGCTCACCTGCATCAGAAGGCCGAGCAGGTCGCGAGATGGCTGCATCATCACGGGCTGAAAGCGGGTGACTTTGCAGCGGTGCTGATGCCCAATAATGCCGAATACGTGTTTGTCATCCATGCGCTGGCGCGGCTCGGTGCGGTGATTATTCCACTGAACACGCGCCTGACGACCGAAGAACTGCGCTGGCAGATGCAGCACACGCACTGTCGCTTCCTGATTTACAACGCTCAGACGCAGGCCAGAGCCGCCGCACTAAGCGACCTCTCCACCACCGTTTCTATTGAGTCCTTGCCAGCAGTGCCCACTTCAGACCTTACCACGCAAACGCACATTCAATCCGATCAGCTTCAATCCATCGTCTTTACGTCGGGGACAAGCGGGCATCCCAAAGCCGCGATGCTCACGTGGGGCAATCACTTCTGGAGTGCGACCGCTTCCGCCTTTCGCCTCGGCGTGCTGCCGGGGGATCGCTGGTTATGTGTGCTGCCACTTTATCATGTGGGCGGACTGGCGATTATTCTGCGGTCTGCGCTGTATGGAACGGCGGTCGTGCTGCATAACGGCTTCGATCTGGACGAAATCGCGCGGTCGCTGCACGACAATCAGATCACCTTGATTTCGCTTGTGCCGACCATGCTCTATCGAATGCTGGAAGCCGGAATAGATTTTCCGCCCTCGCTGCGGCTGGTTCTGCTGGGGGGCGCGGCGGCGGGTGCAGATTTGATCGAACGCTGTCAACGGCTGGGAATCCCCATCGCGCCAACTTATGGTCTGAGCGAAGCCTGTTCGCAGGTGGCGACGCTCTCTCCACAGGATGCAGCACGGAAACCGGGCAGCGTGGGCAGACCACTGTCGTTTACGTCCGTGCGAGTCGTGGACGAAAGCGGCGTGGATGTACCGACAGGCGGTTATGGCGAGGTGGTCGTGCGTGGGCCGACGGTGTTCAGCAGGTACTTTGATAACCCCGACGCGAACGCCCGAACCCTGCGAGATGGCGACCTGTATACGGGCGACATCGGCTATCTGGACGAGGATGGCGATTTGTGGCTGGTGCAGCGCCGCAGCGACCTGATCGTCTCCGGCGGTGAAAATGTCTATCCGGCGGAGATTGAGCGCGTTTTGAAGGCATATCCGGGGGTGGCCGACGCAGCGGTGGTCGGGCTTCCCAATGCAGAATGGGGGCAGATCGTAGCGGCGGCGGTCGTGCTGAAAGAAGGCCAAACGCTTACACCCGACGACCTGATCGCCTACAGCCGCCAGCATCTCGCGGGCTATAAACAGCCGCGCCGAATTGAATTTGTAGAAGCGCTGCCGCAGACCGCATCCGGAAAGGTTCAGCGCCGCGAACTGGTCAGCCTGTTTGAGGTGGAGCAATGAAAAAAAGATTGAACCACAGAGACACAGAGAGCAGAGAGATAAGTTCAGAGTTGTGGCGAACTTGGCGGTTAAACGCTCTTTTATGAATTATCACACTGAGCAATTCGGAGCAGGTCAACCCTTACTGCTGCTGCACGGTTTCAGCGGGAGCGGGGCGGATTGGGAGCCGTTTCTGCCCGCCTTCGCCTCGCATTTCCACGTGCTGACGGTCGATCTGCCGGGGCATGGCAAGGCGGACTCGCCCCACGATCTCACGGCCTATCGCATGGAAAACACAGCGCGTGATCTGATCGCCCTGCTCGATTCGCTCCATATCGAAAAAACGCACCTGCTCGGCTATTCGATGGGCGGACGGCTGGCGCTCTTTCTGGCGCTGACCTATCCCGAACGCTTCCTCAGCCTGATTCTGGAAAGCGCGTCGCCGGGGTTACAGACCGAGGCCGAACGACAGGCACGCATCGTAAGCGATGAAACCCTCGCTGCACAGATCGAGCAGAACGGAATCGAATGGTTCGCTGACTACTGGGCGAATATTCCCCTCTTCGCCAGTCAGAAAAGTCTGCCCGCAGAGATTCAGAACAGACTGCGCGAAAAGCGTCTGGCAAACAATACGCAGGGCCTCGCCAACAGCCTGCGTGCGATGGGGACAGGGATGCAGCCGTCGCTGTGGGAGCGGCTTGGCGAGTTACAAATCCCGGTGCTGCTGATCGCGGGGGAACGCGATATAAAGTTCGTGACGATCAACCAGCAGATGCAGCCGCACATTGCCAATGCACAGTTGAGTATCATCCCAGAAGCGGGACACACGGTACATCTGGAACAACCTGAACCGTTCACGAACATTGTGACCCAATTTCTCACTTCCCTAAATCGTTAAAATCATTTACAATAACGAACATGCGATCTAAGCGCTGGTCTTTTCTCCACCCAGGGTGAAGCACACTTCGCCCACACCCGCTATCCTCTTTCAGCACCCAGGAGCAAAACCCCTATGGGCTTTATCATGGACGGCCTCGACGCCGAGGCATACGACCGCGAGTACAGCGACGGCGTGCTGGTGCGCCGCATTATCGGTTACTTCCGTCCACAGGCACGCCGCATGGCGGTCGTGGCAGTCGCCATTCTGCTCACCTCGCTGGTGAATACCGCACTGCCGATCTACACCTCGATTGGGCTGGATCGTCTTCAACAAAATCCCTCTACCCGCACCCTGGTGGAAATCACGGTCATCATCACCCTGCTCGGCCTCACGTCATGGCTGTTCAACGCGGTACGCCAGTGGCTTTCTGCCGAGGCCATCGGCAACGTCACGCTCAAGCTGCGCGAGGACGCTTTCGACGCCGTGCTGAAGCGTGACCTTTCTTTTTATGATGCCTACCCTTCCGGCAAGATCGTCAGCCGCGTGACTTCCGATACACAGGCGCTCTCGCAGGTGGTCTCGCTGACGACCGAGTTGATGAGCCAGGTCTTACTGGTCGTGCTGCTGATCGGTTATCTGTTCAGCGTCGATACAGAACTGACCTTCCTTACGCTGGGATTAGCCCCATTCATCATCGCCACGGCGCTGGCCTTCCGCCGCATCGCCCGCCGCACGACGACACAATCGCGCCGTATCAACGCCGAAGTGAGCGCCCACATTCAGGAGACGGTCGCGGGTATCGGCATCGCCAAGACCTTCCGCCAGGAACACGCTATTTATGATGAATTTCTGGACGTGAACAAGCGCTCCTATCGCATCAACCTGCGCACCGGCTATACCTTCAGCAGCATCTTCCCGATTCTGAACACGATTGCCGGGTTCGGGACGGCGGCGCTGGTCTATTTCGGCGGGCAGACCGTCCGCGCAGGCGATCTTTCTGCTGGCGATTGGTTCCTGTTTATTCAGGGCTTATGGCTGTTCTGGTATCCGCTGACGAGCATTGCCTCGTTCTGGAGCCAGTTCCAGCTTGGCCTGGCCGCCGGGGAGCGCGTCTTCGCACTGATCGACGCCGAGCCGAAGGTCGTGCAGATCGACGATGTGCAGCTTCATGAGGTCAAAGGCGAAATCCGTTTCGAGAATGTGGACTTTGCCTACACCGATAAGGAACAGGTCTTACAGGACTTCTCGCTGACCATTCACGCCGGGGAAACACTGGCGCTGGTCGGGCATACCGGTTCAGGCAAATCGAGCATCGGTAAGCTGGTAGCGCGCTTTTATGAGTACCAGGGTGGGATGATTAAAATTGATGGACACGACATCCGCACGCTCGATCTGGCGGACTATCGCAGCCGATTGGGCGTGGTCACGCAGTCGCCCTTCCTGTTCGACGGCACGGTGATGGAAAACATCCGCTACGGCAAGGCAGACGCAACCGATGCCGAAGTTGAGCAGGTGGCGCACATGGTCGGCGCGGGGGACTGGATTCGGGCGCTGCCGCAAGGGCTGAGTACAGAGGTGGGCGAGCGCGGCGGCAACCTGAGCATGGGTCAGCGCCAGTTGGTGGCGCTGGCGCGGGTGCTGCTGCAAAACCCGTCGATCTTCATCCTGGACGAAGCGACGGCCAGCATCGACCCGCTGACAGAAACGCTGATTCAGGAAGGGCTGGATGTGGTGCTGGAAAACCGCACGTCCATCGTCATCGCCCACCGCCTTTCCACGATCAAAAACGCTGACCGCATTATTGTGCTGCGGAAGGGCGAGATCATCGAGCAGGGCACGCACGATCAACTGCTGGCGCAGGGCGGCCATTACGCGGAACTGTATAACACCTACTTCCGGCATCAATCGCTGGACTACATCGAAAATGCGGTCAAGCTGACCACGCAGGAAGTGGCGAAGCTCGGAGCGATCTGAACATTCACCGGGGCGCACACAGCAGTGCGCCCTTTTTGTTTATAATAGGGCTATCGACCCAGAGGAAAGGCAGCGAGATCATGGCCGCTTTACCCAAACAGCGCTACTCCCCACAGGAATATCTGGCACTCGACCGCGCCAGCGAGTTCAAGCACGAATACGTCAACGGTGAAGTGTTCATGATGACGGGGGCAAGTCGTGAGCATAACGCGATCACATTCAATATTGCGGGTGCTTTAAGAACGCAACTCAGGGGAAAACCATGCCAGGGTTACGTCAACGACATGCGAGTACGGATTGAAGGAAAGCGCTACGCCTATCCTGATGTGGTTGTTGTGTGTGGAACACCGGAATTTGAAGATGCTGAGGTTGACACCCTGCTTAACCCAACTGTGATTATCGAAGTATTATCGCCCTCAACCGAGGCCTATGATCGTGGTACTAAATTTAAGAAATATCGGGAAATGCCCACGTTGCAGGAAATTGTCTTTGTGGCGCAGGATGCTCCTCATTTTGAACATTACAAACGGAACGAACTGGGTGAATGGGTTCTGGCAGATGTGATGGGATTGGAGGCAGACAGTCATTTCCCCTCGATCAACTGCACATTGCACTTAGGAGATGTGTACGACAACGTAGGATTCGACGCACCTACAAACAGTGACGAGCATCCCTGAACCGCCCACCTGTCCTACATTGAAGTGACACATCTGCCTCATTCGCTTGCCGTTCCACTCCCTTAAACTCAGGCTATAGGTGTACAAGGGAGAAAACGCATGACTCACGGAACGACCCCCCAGGATGTAAACAAGCATGTCAGCCTGACGGACATCACGGAAGGCATGGATGTGCATGACAGCGCGGGCGACAAGGTTGGCACCGTCGCTTCGGTGATGATGGGCGAGGGCTATAATGACGATTTCGGCGCGGAAGGCGTGGTCATCGTCAATAACACCGCCTTCAACGACTCGCAGCCTCGTGCAGCAGTGGTGCGGACAAACGCCGAGGTGGAAGACACCATGCCGGATTCGCTGCGTGGGCGCTTGCAGCAGTACGGCTATATCATCATCAACACGGGGATGCTCAAGAGCAACCGTTACGCCGCCGCCGACCAGATCAGCAGTGTCTCTGGCGGGCGCGTGAACCTGAGCGTTCATGGCGACGAACTGCTCAAGGAATAAGCGCTAAGTCTTAGCGAGGGATAAAGGCGGGTTGGAGCGAGCCTTCAACCCGTTTTTTGTTGCATCAGAAGGGGTTTTTGGTGCGCCTGTGCAAGGCGACGCTTGTCATCGCGGGTAATACCTTCCATCACGCGCTTACAGGCCAGTTCCACATTCTCCGCGCTGATATCCCCAAGAATATAATGGCGGTGATGCTGACGGCAGACGACACCCACCGTCCCGGAGCCTCCAAACGGGTCAAGCACGATTCCATCTTCGGGGCAGGAAGCGAGGATAAACGGTTCGATCAATTCCGCCGGGAACACCGCGAAATGCGCCCCGGTAAAAGGACTGCCCCCTATACGCCATACCGACTGAATATTGGCGCCTGTGGGAGAGAGCATCGCAGACCGATCATAGTAGTATTTCTGTTTCTTGGAGAACATAAAGATGTATTCGTGGGCGTGGGTCGGGCGGTCTTTCACACTCTCACTTTTGGAGGGGCGATGCCAGATAATATCGCATCGCAGAATCCAGCCGTCGCTCTGCAAAGCGAAAGCAACACGCCAGGGCATCCCAACCAGACTTTTCATCGGCAAGCCCATCTCATAAAACGTCCGGTTGCGCTCCCCACGTCCCGCCGTTGGAATGCCGCCCATGTGTTTACGACTGTAGCGCGAATTTTTCCCCTGTGAACCACCCTGCCGATGCTGGCTGGTCGCACCGACATAGTTATCGCCAATGTTCAGCCAAAGCGTACCATCGTTTCGTAAAACTCGCCGCGCTTCACGGAACACCTTCACCAGTGCTTCAATATAATTGTCAGGATGTGCTTCTAATCCAATTTGTGCAGCTTCTCCATAATCGCGCTGTCCATAGTAAGGCGGAGACGTGACAATCGAATTCACACTCTCGTCAGGCAGTGTTTTGAGCAGCGTAAGCGCATCAGCCAACTGCACCGTATCCTTGAAAAAGTCAATTCGACTCATCGCATCACATCCAGCACGTTACGAAACTTTAACAAACTGATTAAGTGGCAAAATCTTTGTAGATGAAACAGAACTTATGGATTATGATTCTTTAGATTACATCGTCAATTCCAAGGACAGGTTCATGCGCGCCACACTTTTTAAGGAAGTAGGATATTCACTTTCCAAATTGATTCAAGATATTGAAATGGGCGAAATCGGCCTTCCTGATATCCAGCGCCCTTTTGTATGGAAAAACACCAAAGTGCGCGATCTTTTCGACTCGATGTATCGTGGCTTTCCGGTGGGCTATTTATTGTTCTGGGCGAATATTACCCCACATGATACCCGACAAATTGGCATAAACAACAAACAAAAGGTTCCTCGTCTTCTCATTGTAGATGGGCAACAGCGATTAACATCCCTTTACGCTGTTCTCAAAGGTATTCCTGTTGTAAGAGAAAATTATTCAACCGAACCTATTCTGATCGCGTTTCGCCCCAAAGATCAGACATTTGCCGTTACAGATGCAGCTATTTGGAAAGACCCTGAGTACATTCCCGACATCAGCGCCTTGTGGCAAACTTCCCGTAATCGTTTTGAAAATAGCTTCTTTGAGCGCTTACGTAATGCTCGTCATGTCGAAGACTATGAAGAAGATCATATCTCGGAAGCTATTGATCGTCTTTATGATCTTCAAACCTATCCGTTTACGGTTCTTGAATTATCAGCAACTGTATCGGAACAAGAGGTTGCCGATGTCTTTGTGCGTATCAACAGTACAGGTACACCTCTTAAACAGGCGGATTTTATTCTGACTCTCATGTCAGTATTCTGGGATATTGGCCGTACCCAACTGGAAGCTTTCTGTCGAGACGCGAGACTCCCACAGACTAATGGAACATCGCCCTTTAATTACGTGATTCAACCCGATCCCGATCAAATTCTCCGTGTCAGTATTGGTTTAGGTTTTCGACGCGCACGCCTTCAAAACGTGTACAACATTCTACGAGGCAAAGATTTAGAAACAGAACACTTCTCGGACGATAAACGCGAAAAGCAGTTTTCCATTCTTCAAAAAGCACAAGACTATGTGCTTGATTTGCAGAATTGGCATGAATTTCTTAAGTGCATTTTGAGAGCCGGGTATCTAGGGGCAGAGATGATTCCCTCTCAACTAACGCTGCTTTACACTCAGGTTTTGTTCCTTATCGGGAAACGAGACTTTCATGTTGAAGGCTATCAACTTCGCAATGTCATTGCACGATGGTTCTTTATGTCGGCGCTTACATCGCGCTATGTGGGTTCCTTTGAGTCCGTTATGGAACAGGACATGGCTCAGCTACGCAATTTAAAATCTGCTGACGAATTTGTGAACGCTCTTGACCAGGTGATTCAAGACACATTGACCGAAAGTTATTGGAGCATCACACTTCCAAACCAGGAACTTGCAGTTTCCTCACCCCGGAGCCCTTCAATGTTCGCGTATTACGCTGCTTTAACCCTGTTAGATGCAAAGGCGCTCTTTTCACAACTTAAGGTTCATACGTTACTTGATCCCGCCATTCGTGCTAAAAAGTCGGCAGTTGAGCGACATCATTTGTTTCCCAAAAGTTATCTGGCAAAGCATAACATTACAGAGAAACGTGATGTCAATCAGATTGCAAACTTTGCGTTGGTCGAGTGGTCAGACAATATTGGAATTTCTGACAAATCACCAGCGCATTATTACCCACAATACGCAATGCGCTATGGCACATTGGAACTTGCGGACATGCACTACTGGCACGCCCTACCGGAGAATTGGCATGAAATGGATTACGAGACGTTCTTGGCTGAACGCCGAAAGCTGATTGCGTCTGTTATCCGCGACGGATTCGCCACCCTCTATAAGTAGCAGCAATGCTACAAAATCTGCGACAGGAACAATTCTGTGCGGGGATGGTGTTCCGCTTCGGGATGGAAGAAGTGTTCGGGCGGGCCTTCTTCCACAATGCGTCCGTGATCCATGAAAATCACCCGGTCGGCCACCTCCCGCGCGAAGCCCATTTCGTGCGTCACCACCAGCATCGTCATACCCGTGTGTGCGAGTTCCTGCATCACGTCCAGCACTTCGCGCACCATTTCGGGGTCGAGCGCCGAAGTCGGTTCATCGAACAGCATGATCTTGGGTTCCATCGCCAGCGCCCGCGCAATCGCCACACGCTGCTGCTGCCCGCCGGAAAGCTGACCCGGAAACTTGTTGGCCTGTTCTGGGATTCCGACTCGCTCCAGCAGTTCCATCGCCTTCGCCGCCGCCCGTTCCTTCGGCCAGCGCCGAACCTCGCGCGGGCCCAGCGTGATATTGTCCAGCACGGTCAAATGCGGGAACAGGTTGAACTGCTGGAACACCATGCCCACCTCGCGGCGGATGGCGGTCACATGCTCAGAGTCCTTATCCAGCCGGATTCCATCGACAATAATGTCGCCTTCCTGATGGACTTCCAATCGATTGATGCAGCGGATAAAGGTCGATTTGCCTGACCCCGATGGTCCGATGATGACGACTACTTCGCGCGGCATCACCGTCAGCGAGACATCGCGCAGGACGTGAAAATCTCCGAACCATTTGTTGACATTCCGGCAGACGATCATCGCGTCGCCGGATGTTGTTCCATTCTGTACCATAACCTCTGTCGTTCCTTATTGTGTCTTAAGCCCTTCCCCTCGACATCCGGGTTTCGTAGGGGACATGGCGCACCATGTCCCTACAAACATCCATTCTCTTTAGAACAAAGAAACGACGTCCTCCAGTTCATGAGGATTTCGGGTGAGGGCTGAAAAAGCTTAAATCTGCTGGCGGCGCATTACACCTGATCCGGTGCGTTCAATCTGGCGGCTGACCGCGCCCATCGAATAGCAGAACACGAAATAGATCAGCGCGACGAACAGCAGCACTTCGCGCCTTAACCCAATAAACTCAACCTGGGCATAGATAATTTGTGCAATACCCAGCAGATCACTCAGGCCGACGATGGCGACCAGAGATGTATCTTTAAACAGCGAGATAAACTGCCCCACCAGCGCCGGGATCACGGCTCGCAGCGCCTGCGGCAGTGTGATAAACAGCGAAATCTGCGCCTGTGAGAGGCTGAGCGCTTTGGCCGCTTCGATCTGACCTCTGGGTACGGACTGCAAGCCCCCGCGGACGTTCTCTGCCAGATAGGCCGCGCTGAACAGGATGATGCCGATCATCGCGCGGATGATGTTGGGCACTTCCGCCAGCGCTGGACTGACCAGCGGGACGAGAAGCTGCGACATGAACAGCACCGTAATCAGCGGCACACCGCGCACAAATTCGATGTACAGCGTCGAAAACTGGCTGATGACCGGCAGCGAACTGCGCCGCCCCAGCGCCAGCAGCAGCCCCAGCGGGAACGACAGGACAATGCCCGAAATCGACAGGAAGATCGTCAGCAGCAGACCACCCCAGCGCTGCGTATCGGTGAAAGGCAGCGGCCCACCAATACCGTACAGGATGATGAACGCAACCACCGGCGCGGCGAACAGCATCCACACCGCCCAGCGCTGCGGACGGCCACGCGGCTGCTCGACATCGGGGAAGAAGCGCTCGACCAGCAGGCTGGCGATATAGCCCACACCGACCGCGATTACAATCAGCAGCACCGCCACATCAATCAGCCGGAAGAACAGCGACACATACAGCCGCAGATAATGCGGAAAGAGCGTATCTCCCCGGTAGCGAACATCGACAATCTGCACAATCGGCACGTCACCATTTTCACCAGACGGACGATCTGCTTCGGTCATGACCATATCGCTGAAGCGGATGAATTCCGTCACCGACTCGCGCCGGGTGCCGGAAGCGGTGTTTTCATCGTCGATCAGTCGGGTGGTGTCGCGCTGAATCACCGGATAGATGCCCTGTGTCTCCAGCAGCGTGACTCCCTCGCCACCGCCTTCCGCCGGGGTCTTCTCGATAATGAACCAGCCGTCTTCGGGCAGAGTCAGCAGCAGCGGATTACCGCCCTGCTCTACGACGCCTTCCGCCAGCACATCGCCGCTTTCGCCGTTCAGCACCCGCACCAGCACTGGCACCTGATTGACGCTGTAGGTGTCGGTGAATGCCTCTGGAATTTGAATCCGTTCCAGTTCTGCTGTGAACTGTTCGCGCTGATTGGTGGTAAGGGCATCCCCCGAAAGGCGCAGTTCCAGCGTTTCGCGCTGCTCCTGCAGGTTAAGCCGCCCCTCCGCCCCCGCCCGCAAGGTATTGGCCGCCACGTCGCCGAAGCCGTGCATATCGGCCAGTGCTGCGTCGTCACCGCTTAAATCAGAGGCAACGTCGATGCGGATTTCCTCACCCTGCAAGCCGAAGAAGGCCAGTTGGGGCTGTGCGGCTTCGGTGGCGGAGCCGGATGCGATCTCGACGTTACCCGCCGCCAGATAGGTGGAGGGCAGCGCAATCGTCGCGTTGATGATGGGCGGCAGCGCGAACACCATCAGCACCACAACGGCGATCAACACCAGCGCGGTTCGCGTCAGGCGGCTGAACGCCGCCAGGGTAAAACCACCCACAAACGCAAACAGCAGCAGCGCCAACTGCGCACGCCATTCGTATTCCTGCTCAAACCGCCCCACCATCAGCAGGCGCAGGTTAAAGATGATGGCGTACCAGTTCGCTTCTACGAACACCCAGCGCAGCAGCCCAACGACAGTCGAGACGGCAAAGACGCTGGCGGCCACTGTCAGCAGGGTATCAAACCACGTGCGAAACAGGTTATTGCGTATCCACGCCAGCGCCCCGACTTCGAGAACGGGGGCTGGTTTGCGGCCCGGTTCATCCAGGTAGATGCTCGGCGTTCGGCTGGCTCCCCCCGGCGTCGAGGGCGGCCCTGATGACGAGGGTGGCAGCGGTGTTTTGGAAAGCGGATCGACTCCGGTGGTCATAGCAGTTTTCTCAGTTGGTTACAAAGCGCAGACGACGGTTAAACCAGTTCGTCCCGGTCGCGATAATCAGGCTTAAGACGAGGTAGGTCAGCATCACCATCAGCATCCCCGGTACGGATTGCCCGGAGGTGTTCATGATGGTGCGTGTGACCTGAAACAGATCAGCAAAGGCGATCAGCACCGCCAGGCTGGAATTTTTCGTCAGGTTCAAATACTGGTTGCCCAGCGGCGGGATAATCACGCGCAGCGCCTGTGGCAGCACGATTAGCCGCAGCACCCGCGTATACGGCAGGCCAATTGACCGCGCCGCTTCGACCTGTCCATAAGGCACGGCCTGGATGCCCGCTCGCACGATTTCAGCGATGAAAGCCGAGGTATAAATCGCCAGACCCAGCAGCAGCGCCATATACTCCGGCGACACGCGCAGCCCGACACGGAAATTTAAACCGGTGCGCTCCGGCAGGATAAACAGCAGCGGCGAACGGCTGTAGAGCGCTTCCTCACGCGTGGTCAGAAGATCATTACTCCGCGCTTCCGCAATCGGAAGATAGGTGATCTCGCCTTCCTGATCGACCGGAATCGTCGCTGGCGCAGGTTCCGCACGGACAAGCACCCATCCCACCACCGCAAACCCAATTACCGACAGCAGGGCATAACGGCCATACGGGATCGGCCTGCCAGTCTGCTCCACCACACGGCGGAAGTACGTGATGATGAAAGCGGCCACGACAATGCCGACGATGACAAACGCCATCCACTCGTTAAAGCGCCCGGTCGTCAAAATCTGCGGGAAGACGAACCCGCGATTGTTGGCATAAATCAGGGGGAAGACCTCAACGCGCAGCGCGGCCAGTGGCACCAGATTGAAGTAGAGCAGCAGGCCGCCGACCAACTGCCCCAGCAGAATGCCGAGCGCTGGCTGTCGCAGGCCTCGCAGATCAGCCGGCGCCGTAAAGCGCCATGCTGCCGCCATCGCTGCCAGACTCGCCAGCATATAGAGCAGGAACACCGGGTCAAGCAGATCGGCCTTGCCCGGAACTGCCGCCCAATCCACCGAACGCACCGCCAGCCAGAATCCACCTTCGATCATGAAGGCCGCCGCCGCGACCGTCATCACCGCGACACGCCAGTTCAGACGACCTTTGGCATAGCTCAGAATCAGCCAGACGAGAATCGGATAGAGCAGCCACCGAAAGGCCAGAAACAGCACACTTTCGTTCGGCAGCGTGATACTGCGCTGCACGACGGGCAGGCTGAACATCACAATGAAATACCACACCGTTAGCTGCACTGCCAGCGGTGTATTGCGCAGAATCTCGACGTACACGCGCGCAATCGTCCGCAGCAGGAAATTGCTGCTCAGCAGGAAAATGCCGACGAATACCCCAATGATGGTCGCCAGAATCAGCCCCACCACAACAATCCGCAGCGTGTTAATTAACCCGACGACGAACGCCTCAAAGAAGGTATTGTCGGACGTGTACCAGCCAGGGTTTTCGCCAATATCGAACCCGGCGCGGTTATTCAGGTAGGAAAAACTGGGGGTGAGGTTCGCATCTCGCAGTGAATCCGTCACTGACACGGCGATAAGGGCAAAGACCGTCACGACCACCAGCGCGAAGATAATCTGGAGAATGGCCTGAATGAAGCGCTCATCGCGCAGAATGTTCAGAAGCGGTGAAGGAGATGCCCGATTTTGCATGGTGCGTTTTGTCCCGACTGTATCAATAACAAAAAAAGACCTTTTAAAAAGATAATTTTGGAAAGTGTTCTTTTGCCAGTGCAACTTGAATTCGGAAACCTGTAGGGACACAGCACTGCCGTGTCCCTACGATGGTTCACCAAAATCTGAAAATACAGCACCCATCCATCGTTCACTGCAAATGGACGGACGCTTTCAAAGGTCTAGCGGAACGGCGGCGAATACAACAGGCCGCCTTCCGTCCAGAGCGCGTTCAGGCCGCGTTCCAGACCGAAGATCGTGTCGGGGCCGATGTGACGGTTGAAAATTTCGCCATAGTTACCGACCTGACGGATGACCGCGACGGCGAAGTCGTTCGGGATGCCATAGAGCGAACCGATGGCGTTGTCGCCCTGGCCGAGGAAGCGCTGAATTTCGGGGACATCGCTGCCCAGGAATTCATCGATATTCTCGCTGGTGATGCCATATTCTTCCGCCTGGATGGTGGCATACACAACCCAGCGCACGATATCAGCGAACTGCGGGTCGCTCTGCGGGCTGACCGGGGCGAGCGGTTCCTTGCTCAGCGTGATTTCCAGGATGGTGTGTGCGCCGGGGTCTTCAGAGCTGGCGCGGTAGGCGGCCAGACCGCTCTTGTCGGTCGTGAAGGCGTCGCAGCGGCCTTCCAGGTAAGCGGCCCAGGTGGCTTCCGCTTCGCTGAAGACCTGCGGTTCATAGGACAGGCCGCGGCTGTTGAAGGCATCGGCCAGGTTCAGTTCGGTGGTCGTGCCGGTCTGGACGCAGACGGACGCGCCTTCCAGCCCTTCAATGTCGGTGATGCCGCTGTCTGAACGCACCATCAAGCCCTGGCCGTCATAGAACGTCACCGGGCCGAAGGTGGCCGCCCACACCGCGTCACGGCTGAGCGTCCAGGTGGTGTTGCGCGACATCATATCCACTTCGCCGGACTGAATGGCGGCCTGACGTTCATCGGCCTGCAGCGGGCGATATTCAACCGCGTTGGCATCGCCCAGGATGGCAGCGGCCACCGCACGGCAGAAGTCCACGTCGAAGCCGACATATTCACCTGCGTCGTTCTGTTCGGCGAACCCGGCCAGACCCGTGTTCACACCGCAGACGACCGAGCCACGATCCAGAATCGCCTGGGTAATCGGGCCAACCGCCACATCCGAATCCTGTGCGAACGCAACAGCGCCCGCAGCGATAACGACGATCATCGCCAGGAGTGCCAGAAGTAAGCTTTTCTTTACCATGAATTTCCTCCGATGTACTGGTCTTTATTGGTTATTTACACGACAAACCGCGTGTAGGGCGATACTGTACCGCAAATTAACCGCATGTCAAAATGGGTGCGCACAAAATTCTTCGGGCATTTTCAACAATGCGCGACCCCTTCTCCACAAAATGCTGAGCCAGAATGGGTATGGCGCACAGGACTCCCAGCGAATACCCCGCTATGCTGATGATAGATTGGAAATTCAGACAACGGAGAGACACGATGAAACACTTCCTTCAAGGGCTGATTGTCATGGTGATGTTGAGTGTGCTGGTCGTCGTCAGCCCGGCGCAGGCACAATCCACTGACATCACAGAGTTGACCGACGACATTGACGCTTACGTGGCTGAAATGATGGAACTGTACGACGTTCCCGGCGTTGGGTTGGCGATTGTAGACGACGGAGAAATTGCTTACACCGCTGGCTACGGTGTGCGCAGTGTGGAGACGAACGAACCCGTCACCCCGGAAACGGTCTTTTCGATTGGTTCGGTCACGAAGTCCTTCACCGCGCTGGCTATTGCGCAGCAGGTGGATGCTGGAACGCTCGATCTGGATACCCCGATTGTCGAATACGTGCCTGATCTGGCATATACCGACCCGCGCTTCGAGCAGATCACGCTGCGCCATCTGCTGTCGCACACCAGCGGCCTGCCTGTAGACGACATCGTGTGGGCCAGTGGATTGATCGAAACCCGCGATGCGCTGGTGGAAGACCTCGCCATGCGAGAACTCGTTACCGACCCTGGCACGACCTTTGCCTACAACAACGGCGGTTATGCGCTGGCGGGCTACGTGCTGGAACAGGTCACCGGACAGTCGTGGGAAGAATATATTGAAACCAGCATCTTCGCGCCGCTGGAGATGACCACCGCCGTCGTTACGCCGGAGGACTACGAAGCCATCGACAACCATGCCGTGCCGCATGTGCTGGACATCCGCGAGGGCAACCAGCCTGTGGAACTGCTGCAAGGGATGGCACTGGTCGCACCTGCCGGAGCAGTCTTCGCCAGCGCGGAGGAAATGGCGCATTATGCGATTTTGCAGCTTGGCGACGGCACTTATAACGGAGAGCAGGTTGTTTCCCCTGAACTGCTGGATGAGATGCACACCCCGATTAAGGACGGGTATGGGCTGGGCTGGATCGAACGCAGCTATGAAGATGTCGAGATCGTCTGGCACAACGGCGCGAGTGATGGCTTCTACTCCGGCCTGTCGCTCGTCCCGGCGGAAGACCTGGGTATTGTTATCCTGACCAACGACGATGTGTTCAACGGCGCGGCGGAATTTGAACTGGCGACCAACCTGGGCATTCTTGATCTGCTCCTGAACCTCGACCCGGAACAGAGTCCGGTGGATTTCGTCAGCGAACAGAGCGGCACCACCCCACAGGAAGTGGAAGCCCGTCTGGAAGCCGCCCGCACCTATGAAGCCGATCCCACGATCTATGAGCCGCTCGTGGGTGAATACACCAGCCCGCTGGGAGAGATGCGCCTTGAAGTGCGCGGGGATGCCCTGTATGTGGTCGCCAACCAGGAGGGCTACAGGTATGAAGCCGAACTCATCCCATTCGCGGAAAATCAGTTTCTCGGCAACATGCGCGGCCTGAATAACAGCGTCCTGCGCTTTGAGATCGACGAGCAGGGCACGGTGATTCTCTATCAGGACGACAGCGAAATCGGGCGCAAGCTGGGCGAGGGGGTGGAAGTCTCCACCTATGAAGACCCCGACGGCCGCTACACCGTGAGCCTCCCCGACGGCTTCGCGCTGGAAACGCAGGAAAATCTGATCGTGCTGACCTCGGCAGATCAGGAAGGCGCGTATTACCTGGGCACAGGCGAGACGCGGGACGATCAGGCCGCCAGCGCCGCCGCCTTCGCCCAGCGCTTCCAGCCGGATTTCACAGGTGAAGCGGTGGATGTGCGCGCCATCCCGCTGCCCAGCGGCATCGAGTGGACACAGTACATCTATGTGCTGCCAGACGGCGAGACGCTGCTGGCGGTGCTGATCGCCACCGCAGGCGACACCGATTACTTTATCGCGGTCGAAGGCGATCAGGCACAGCTTCAGGCTTTGACGCCGGGGCTGAACACCATGCTGCTTTCCTTCACGATCAACGGGTAAAATAAGCAATAAGGGGGTTCGGGAATCTCCTGTACCCCAAACGGCGTTGACCCTTTGTAGGGGCGGGTTTAAAACCCGCCCTTACGAGAAGAACATTCCGTGTTTTTGACGGTTATCGCTATTGTTGGATGACGAGACTCATGCAGCGTATAAGACGTTTTTTGCGCTCTCTGACCGCCCGAATGGTGCTGACGCATATTCTGGTCGCTATTCTCACCAGCATCGTCGCCACACTGATTCTGGCGCTGGCCTTCACCTGGCTCAACCGGGGAATCAGTGCCAGCGATTATCGTGGGCTGGCGGTGAACATTGCTGTTAGCTGGCTGTTCGGCGGCGAGGACGGCCACCCCAACCCCACCAACTCCCCCTTCCCTGACGGCTTTACCCTGCTGGTGGATAACAATGATCGCGTGGTTCACAGCCAGGGGGATACCACCTGTCGTAAGGGGATGGCGCTGGCCGATTGTGGGACAGAACTGATCGACCTGCCGGTTGGGGAGCGCCTTTATCAGCAGGACGGCGAGCGCTGGGCGGAGGTTGTGCTGCCTTTTTCACGCGGGGAAGAAATGGGTCTGGATGGCATGTATATCATCGCGCGGCGTGGGCCACCGGGCAGCGAACCCAGCCTGATTCTGGGCGAAACGCTGATCTACGGCACGGGGCGCTTTATCCTCGTCTTTGCAGGCGCCATGGCTGTGCTGTCTGCACCGATGGCGCTGATTTTGTCGCTGCTCATCTCCACGCCACAAACGCGCCGCCTTTCGCGCATCGCCCAGACCAGCCGCCGTTTTTCCGAGGGAGATTTACAGGCACGGGTTCAGGATCGGCGGCAGGACGAGGTGGGCAAGCTGGCGCAGCAGTTTGACGACATGGCGACCGCGCTGGAACAGAACATCCACGCCCTGCGCGATCTGGCACAGGCCAACGCCGAACTCGCACAGCAGGCGGAGCAGTCCGCCATTCAGGCCGAGCGCGTCCGGCTCTCGCGCGATCTGCATGACGCCATCGCGCAGCGCCTTTTCAGCCTGTCCGTGAGCACCTCTACCCTGCCGGATGTCATCCAGACCGACCAGGAAAAAGGGATTCAGCAGGCACGGATTATCGCGGGGCTGGCCGAACATACGCTGCTCGATCTGCGGGCGCTGCTGGTGGAACTGCGCCCAACCAACCTCATGCAGCGCGGCCTGGCAGATGCGATGCACACACTGTGCAGCGAGTGGCAGTCGGCGCATCGTATTCAGGTGGAATGTTCGCTGATGCTGACGGGGAAACATCTTCCGTCCACTGTCGAGGACACCCTTTACCGCGTGACACAGGAAGCGCTGAGCAACGTCGCCAAACACGCCCACGCCACCGCTGTGGATGTCTCGCTGGTGGAGGGGCAGAAGCAGATTATCCTCAGCATCAGCGACAGCGGGCGCGGCTTTGAAGTCCCGGAAGTGACTGCTGAAGGCCACTTCGGGCTGAACACGATGCGAGAACGCGCCCGTGCCATCGGCGGCAGCCTGACGATTGAAAGTGTGCCGGGACGCGGAACGACGATTCTGATGGTACTGCCGCTGGAAAGAACGGTTATGGTCAGCACATCATTGCAAGAGGCTTAAAGCCCTCAACCCCCCGGCCCCCTTCTCCCTCAGGGCGAAGGGGAGAGCCTCGTTGAGAGGGGTTCGGCATGAGGGCAAAATGACAGGGATTGCAAAAGGCTTATACGATGGTTTATCGGATTCTGATTGTGGACGATCATGCGGTGGTGCGGCAGGGGTTGCGCCTGCTGCTGGACGCACAGCCTTCGATTGAGGTCATTGGCGAGGCCGCCGATGCGCCAATGGGCATTCAGATGGCGCAGCAGTTGCAGCCGGACGTGATCCTGATGGATTTGCTCATGCCGGGCATGGACGGAATCGAAGCGATCAGGCGGCTGCAAGCGCTTAAGGTCAACTGCCGCGTCCTGGTGCTGACCTCCTCGCTGGAAGATCAGTTGGTGAAACAGGCTTTGCAGGCCGGGGCGCATGGATACATCCTCAAGGCCAGCCGTGCTGCCGACCTGGTGCAGGCGATTGAGCGTGTGGGCGAAGGGCTGAGCGTACTTGATCCCGCCGCCGCGCAGGTGGTCATGCAGCAGGCGCGCCAGCAGGATCCGCTGGAAAGCCTGACGGCACGTGAACGCGATGTGTTCGACATGATGGCGCGGGGCTATAACAATCCCGAAATCGCCGACAGTCTCAGCGTGAGCGAGGCCACTGTGCGGACGCATATCGCCAGTGTGCTGGATAAGCTCGTGCTGCGTGACCGGACGCAGGTGATGGTCTATGCGCTCAAGCGCGGGTTGGTGCGGCTGGAGGACTTGCCTTAGTCAGAGTTCATAGAGATTTCCGCATATCCACCCTCTTTTTGCAACTTCAAAGCAGAGGGCTATAATCGTCTTTCGGATGCTTCCGCATCCAGCCTGTAGACTATTTCTATAACGAAATAAAGGATTTTCCCCATGCGTAAGACCATTTCTGCAATGCTTCTTTTGAGTCTCCTCTTAGTTCTTGTTGGGGCGCTGTCGTTCTCTGCCACCGCGCAGGACGAAGGCAGCATCGCCGTCCTCCTGCCCGATAGCGCGTCTTCCGCCCGCTGGGAAGCGGACGACCGCCGTTTCCTCGCCGCCGCGTTTGAAGAAGCCGGTGTCGAATACAGCATCGTGAACGCCGAGGGCGACCCCAATACGCAGCTTACCCAGGCGGAACAGGCCATCACCAACGGCGCGAAGGTCATTCTGCTGGTCAACCTGGACAGCGGCAGCGGCGCACAGATCATCGAACTGGCGCGGGAAGCGGGCGTTTCCGTCATCGACTATGACCGCCTGACCATCGAAGGTCCCGGCGCGGACTTCTACGTCAGCTTCGATAACGTCGCGGTCGGTCGCCTCCAGGGTGAAGGCCTGGTCGCGGCGGTGGAAGCGGCTGGCCTGGAAACCCCGGTCAACGTCGCGGTGCTGAACGGCTCCCCCACCGACAACAACGCCACCCTGTTTAAGGAAGGCTACGACAGCGTGATTAATCCCTTCTTCGAGAGCGAAGACTGGGTCGAGGTCGATGACCAGTCCGTACCGGATTGGGACAACCAGCAGGCGCTCGTGATCTTCGAGCAGATTCTTACCGCTGCGGGTGGCGAGGTTGATGCCGCCATCGCCGCGAATGACGGCCTGGCCGGGGCGATCATCGCCGCGCTGGAAAACCAGGGTCTGCCCTACATCCCCGTGACGGGTCAGGACGCCACCGTCGGCGGCATCCAGAACATCCTCGCTGGCCGCCAGAGCATGACCGTCTACAAAGCGATCAAGGCCGAAGCCGAAGCCGCCGCTGAACTGGCGATTGCGCTGCTGCGCGGCGAAGACACCAGCGAACTGGTGACGGGCGTGACCAACAATGGCACCAACGATGTTCCCTCGGTGCTGCTGGTTCCGGTGTCCGTGACCGTCGACAACATCGCCGAAACCGTGATTGCTGATGGCTTCCGCACCTGGGAAGAAATCTGCACGGGTGAATTTGAAGAATTCTGCCCCGAAGAAGCCTTCATGGAAATGACCGAGGAAGCCGAATCCACCGAAGAAGCGACCCCGGAAGCCACCCCCGGCGGCTGATCGGGACTGACGCAACACGCCTGATGGAAGGCAAGGGGCGCAGTCCCTTTGCCCGAACGTGTGTTTAAGGAATGCTGCGGGGATGCTGTGCGACACGGCATCCCCGCATTTGCAATCAGGAATAATGTTGTTAAATGTAAGGAGAATTTTGTTTGGGCGAGCAACCACTTTTGGAACTGAAGGGCGCGAGCAAGCGCTTCGGCGCGGTGCAGGCGCTTACAAACGTCGATTTTCGCTCGTTTGAAGGGGAAGTGATGGCGCTGGTAGGCGACAACGGCGCGGGCAAATCCACGCTGATTAAGGGCATCGCGGGCATCCACACCTTTGATGAAGGCGAAACCTTTTTTGATGGCCGCCGCGTTCACATCCATGCCCCGCGTGACTGTGCAGCACTGGGGATCGAAGTCGTGTATCAGGACCTCGCGCTGGCCGATAACCTGGATGTGGTGGCGAATATGTTCCTGGGCCGGGAACGCACGGGCAAGTTTGGTCGTCCCCTTGCGCCGCTGGATGAAGTCAGCATGGAACAGGCCTGCATCGATACGCTCAGTTCGCTGTCGGTGACGACGCTGCGCTCGGTACGGCAGTTGGTAGCCGGGCTTTCCGGTGGTCAGCGGCAGGCGATTGCGGTCGCCAAAGCCGTCATGTGGAATTCGCGGCTGGTCATCCTCGATGAACCGACGGCGGCGCTGGGCGTAGCACAGACACGCCAGGTGCTCGATCTTGTGCGGCGGCTGGCGCATAAAGGGCTGGCCGTCATTATCATTTCACACAATCTGCACGACATTTTTGAAGTGGCCGACCGCATCACCGTGATGCGCCTCGGTCAGCGCGTGGCCGAACTGATGTCAAAAGACACCAACCAGCAGGAAGTGGTCGAGGCCATCACCGCAGGCACGCTCAAGTCAGTACCGGGGATGTAAGCATCATGTCAAGCGTTGATACCAATCTTCCAGCAGAAAATCCCCTGCGCGCCAGCCAGGCACCCCAGAGCGCCCAGGATTATGTGACGGGCTATCTGCGCCGGCTGCGCGGGGGCGATCTTGGCTCGCTGCCGATCATTATCGGTCTTATTCTGATCGGCCTGTTCTTTCAATCACAGAACGACAACTTCTTTGTACCGCGCAATCTGGTCAACCTGGTCGTGCAGATGACGGGTATCACCATCATCGCCTATGGCGTGGTGTATGTGCTGCTGCTGGGCGAGATCGACCTGTCGATCAGCTATGTGAGCGCGGTGGCGGCGGTGCTGATGGTGCTGCTGCTCAACCCACCCGCGCAGTGGCCGGATTGGGTTCCCGCCCTGCCCTGGTTCGTGGCCGTTGCCCTCGCGTTAGGGGCGGCGCTCCTGATCGGGCTTTTGCAGGGGACGATCATCACCTTCTTCCAGCTTCCTTCATTCGTGGTCACGCTGGCGGGCTTCCTGGCCTGGAACGGCGTGGTGCTGATTCTGATTGGCGGCGCGGGGACGGTGAACATCCCGCGCGATTCGCCCATCCTGGGGCTGACTCGCTCCTTCCTGCCTGACCTGTGGGGCTGGATTGCAGCGGCGGCGTTCGTCGCTTTCAACGCCTTCACTCAAATCATGGAGATGCGGTCGCGGCAGGCCAAAGGGCTGTCCACGCGCCCGCTGACCATCATTCTGGCACAGACCGCCGGGCTGGCACTGCTGGTGAGTGTCGCGGTCTATATCTGCAACCTGGATCGCGGGGTGCCGATTGCGGGCGTGGTGATGGTCGTCCTGCTGATCGCACTGAGCTATGTGGCAACGCGCACCCGCTTCGGGCGCTACATCTACGCCGTCGGCGGTAACAAGGAAGCGGCACGCCGTGCGGGTATTGCCACCGAACGGATTCGCGTCAGCGTGTTCATGATCTCCAGCCTGATGGCGGGCTTCGGCGGCATCATCCTCGCGGCGCGGTTGGGGTCGGTGGCAACCAACGCGGGCGGCGGCGATCTGCTGCTGAACTCGATTGCGGCAGCCGTGATCGGCGGGACGAGTCTGTTCGGCGGCAGCGGGCGCGTGTCCAGCGCGGTGCTCGGTGCGCTGGTGATTGCGACCGTCGATAACGGCATGGGTCTGCTCGGCTTGAGCGCAGGTGTTAAGTTCATCGTGACCGGGCTGGTGCTGCTGGCCGCCGTCATCCTGGACTCGTTCTCGCGCCGCCGCCAGCAGCGCACAGGTCTGCGCTAAATCCTCTTCTTTTAAGAAACCTCACCCCCGCCGCTGACGCGACTCCCCCTCTCCATAGCAATGGAGAGGGGGTTGGGGGGTGAGGTCATTGATAAGAAGTACATTGGAAGCCACCTCTGTAATTCAAAATCTTTTGCTTGGGCGACATTCCCCCGCACCTTTTTACACCATCTCCGAAACACGCTACAATCCCGCGCTGACGATCCTTTCACCGAAAGTGTCTTTCACCGAAAGCGCCGCAACTATGGCAAAAGTCATCATGATCGTTTGTGACGCGCTGCGGGACGACACCGCCGCGCAGCAGATGGGCTATCTGGAACACCTCGTCGAAACACGCGCCGCCAGCCGCTACCGGGTGATCGCCGAACTGCCCACCATGTCCCGCCCACTGTATGAGACGCTGCACACAGGCGTCCCCAGCAGCGTACACGGCATCACCAATAATCAGGTTGTGCGCCGCTCCAACCAGACCAACGTGTTTCAAATGGCACGGGACGCGGGCAAAGTCACGGCGGCGGCAGCCTTCTGCTGGTTTTCCGAACTCTATAACCAAGCGCCCTATGACCCCATTATGCACCGTGAGACGGACGACGACTCGCTGGCAATTCAGCACGGACGGTTTTATCTCTCTGAACAGATACCCGATCTGGAAGTCTTCGCGGCGGGCGCGTCCCTGCTGACCAAATTCTTCCCCGACTATCTGCTGATTCATCCGATGGGCATGGACACCATTGGCGAGAAATACGGCGCGGACACCGCCGAATATCGCAAGAACGCCATCGTGCAGGATCAGATCATGGCCTACTTCCTGCCCACCGCGCTGCAACTGGGCTACACTGTCCTCGTCACCGCCGATCATGGGATTAATGCCGACGGCGCACATGGCGGCACAGCCGATGAAGTGCGGCTGGTGCCCATGTATGTGATCCGTCCCGATCATCCCGGTCACGGCGACACCGGGCAGACGATCTCGCAGCTTCGCGTTGCACCCACACTCTGCAAGCTGCTCGATCTCCCTACGCCGAACAGCATGGCACAGCCGCACTTTCTGGGGATCGAGGCGGAATGAACCTCGCATCCACTCTCGATTTCGCGCTGGATGCTGTCTGGCAGGCCGGACGCATTACCCTCGGCTACTTCCAGACCGGAACACCCGTCGAGCGCAAAAGCGACGACTCGCCCGTCACGCTGGCAGACCGCGAGGCCGAACGCAAACTGCGCCAGTTGATCGAACAAGCCTATCCCGATCATGGAATCGTGGGTGAGGAATATGGGGAAACCGCGCCCAATGCCGCCCTTAAGTGGATTATCGACCCCATCGACGGCACGAAATCGTTTGTGGCAGGCGTACCGCTCTATGCCAATCTGCTGGCGCTGGTGGAAGGCGACCGGGCGCGTGTCGGCGTGATGCACTTCCCGGCGCTGAACGAGACGGTCTACGCGGCGGAGGAACTGGGCTGCTTCTGGAACGGACGGCGGACGCGCGTTTCTACGGTCAATCAACTCTCACAGGCCACGCTGCTGGCGAGTGATGTGAACCACTTCGAGTCTAAGGGCAAAGGGGCAGCGTGGGAAAAGCTCATCAAAGCCACCTATATTCAGCGCACCTGGGGCGATGCTTATGGCTATGCGCTGGTCGCCACCGGACGGGCAGAGGTGATGCTGGATGCACGGATGCAGGTGTGGGATTGTGCGCCGCTTCAGGTCGTCATGGAAGAAGCGGGCGGCACCTTCACCGACTGGAAAGGCAATGCGACCATTTACGGCGGCGAATCGATTGCCACCAACGGCCACTTGTACAACGCTGTGATGCAGATCATTCAAGGGTAAACGGCATGAGCGACGACAAGAATTCCCCCAACCTCGACCTGATTCAGATGGTGCAGCGAGCGCGAATGCAGCACGACGCTGACGCGCTGCCCTCGCAGGTGAGCGCCGTGTACTGGATTGAGTATAAGCCCGCCGCGCCTGCTCAGCAGCCGACCGCCCGCGCCGGAAAATGGGTGATCGAAACCACAGCCGATGAAGTCGATGCACTGTGGATCAAAGTCCGTGCAGCGACGCATGACGGCCAGCTTGGCTATAAATCCAAAGTGGCGACTGCCTCGCATTCCGGCGAGACCAATGCGCGTGTCATTCATGTGCTGACCGTAGACAGGGACGACGAGGCTGATGTGGAACGGGTGCGGGCAGCGCTGGCCGAACTGGGTATTACTCCCTCTCGCTACGAACCCCATCAGGAAGGCGCTTAGGACACCCTCCTTGCTCATCGCTGATTGCTTCCTTGATACTGCTGGTTGAATGTCAATGAACTCTGACAATGATTAAGGTTGAATTTAATCGGGCTTTAGACGCGATCTCGAATATACTGATGATAGGATTCATGGTTTTTCATAACCGAAGGCGAGCCTCTCGGAGTGCAACCTGATGTTTAGAAGAAGGCTTTTTTCGTTCTCTGGAATCGCCCTGGTGCTGGCACTCATTCTTCTCAGCCTTACACTCCCCCAGGCTGCCCAGGCCGCTACTTTTGAAGTCAATACTGCTGCGGATACCGATGATGGCACCTGCAATGCCGCTGATTGCAGCCTGCGTGAGGCCATCAACGACGCAAACAACAACCCCAACGGCGGCGCCCCCGACCGAATCGAATTTCGTATCGGCGCATCAGGCTCCCCGGCACAGATTGTGCTTGGCTCTGCCCTGCCCATCATTACCGACCCACTCGTGATTGACGGCTTTACCCAGGGCGGCACCTCCTGCATCAACGTGGATGGCACCGTCCTGACGGTCGAGGTCAACGGTGGGCCGGGCGGCTTTAACGGCTTCGTCATTGACACCGACGACACCACCATCAATGGTCTGGTCATCAACGGCTTCACCGGAACAGGCGTTGCCGGGGTTCGCATTCAGGGCGACAACAACAGCCTTACCTGTAGCTTCTTCGGCACCAACACCACTGGGACGGCAGCGGTCGCCAATGGCAGCGGCGTCATCATCGACGGTGGCGCGAACAACCAGATCGGCACCAACGGTCAGGCCAACCTCATTTCGGGCAACACCGATTACGGCGTTCACCTGACAGGCGCGGCTGCAACCAACAATCTGGTACAGTTCAACACGATTGGGCTTAATCGCACCGGCACTGCCGCCCTCGCCAATGGCAACAGCGGCGTCTTCATCGACGGTGCACCCAATAACGGCATCCTCAACAACCTTATCACCAGCAACCCGACGGGCATCTTCATCAGCGGTGTAGGCGCTGCCAGCAACCGCCTGTTCGGCAATATCATCGGCCTGGACGTGACGGGCAGTACCGTCATCGCAGGCGGCACGACGGGCATTTCCGTCAACAATGCGCCCGACAACCGTATCGGTGGCACGAACCCCAGCGAAATCAACACCGTATCCGGTCAGGCCGCCGATGGCATTCTCATCACGGGCGCTGGCGCAACGGGCAATCGCGTTGAGAATAACTACGTCGGTACGGACATTTCCGCTCTGAATGACCTGGGCAACGGCGATAACGGCATTGAAGTGCTTTCGGCTTCCGGCAATACCATCGGGGGGAACGTCCCTGAAGCCGGAAACCTGGTCGGCGGCAATCAGCAGTTTGGGATCCTGCTGGATGCGACCGCCAACAACAATACCGTCGCCAACAACCGCATCGGCATCAACGTCAACTTCAATGGCACGATTCCCAACAACGTCGGTATCGTGGTGCGCTTCTCGTCCAACAATCTGATCGGCGGCCCGAATCAGGGCAACACCGTCGGTGGCAACCTGGGCAGCGGGATTACACTGACCGAAGCCAGCTCCACCGGAAACACCGTCCAGGGAAATTACGTTGGCCTCACCAGCTTTAACGATGTGTTCGGCAACGGCTCTTACGGGATTCGCGTCAATACGGCGGCCAATAACCTGATTGGCGGCACAGGCGTAGGCGAGGGCAACACGGTCGCCAACAACACACGGGACGGTGTCATCATCGCCGGGGCAGCGGCGGGCAACCGCATTCTGGGCAATCTGATCTCCAACAATGGTGGACTCGGCATTGACCTTGATACCGACGACACCGACGCGGGCAATGCGGATGTGACCGCTAATGACCCAGGTGACGCGGACGGCGGCGCCAATGCGCAGCAGAACTTCCCGGTCATTACGGCAGCGCGTGGCACCAATGTCGATATTTACCTGGCGGGAACGCTGGACAGCACCGCCAACACAACCTACAGGCTGGAGTTCTACAGTAACCCCACCTGCGATGCGTCCGGCAATGGTGAAAGCGCGGTGTTCATTGCCTCCACAACCGTGACAACCGACGGCGCAGGCGCGGCGACCTTTGCCGAAATCTTCCCGCTCGGCGCTCCCATCAATACGGGCGATTCGATCACCGCGACGGCGACCGACCAGACGACCAATAACACATCCGAACTCTCGCCGTGCGTGGTCATTACGGACGCGCCCAAGTACGAGGCCGATACCCCACCGGGGACAGTTTCAGTCAGCACCACAGTCGGCTTTCCAACGGACATCACCGTCCGCGCCGATAATCGTGACGGACGCGCCCCGCTGGACATCAGCAGTGTCACCATCGACAACACGACCGATTTCACGCTGATTACGCCCATTACCCCACCCACCGTGACCATTGCTGCGGGCGATCCGGTGTCAAACTTCGCCAATATCACCGTGCGCTGTCTGGCCGCTAATCTCGGCACCTTCCAGACAACGCTGACCATCCTCACCAATGACCCGACACAACCAGCAGGCGGCTTCATCTACACGCTGATCTGCCAGGTCAATCCGGTAAACCCGACGCCGGTGTATCTCTCCGTCCCGGCGGCAGGCCAGACAATTGATTTCGGCGGCGTGCTGGTGAACACACCGGGGACGCAGCAGCTTCGCATCGAGAACACGGGCACGGCTGATCTGACGGTTAACCTCGCCATTACCAGCGGCGGGGCGAATTTCGCCATCCAGCCACCCACCGCGCTCACGATCACAGCCAGCAACTTCACGCTGGTGAACCTGACCTGCACACCGACCGCGCTGGGGCCAATTACGGGCACCCTGCAAGCGCTCACCAACGATACCAATCAACCTGTAGGCGGTTTTACCTACCCGCTGACGTGCGAGGGACTGGTGCCGGGGTATGCCTCAACGCCAGCCCCCGGAGCGACAATCAACCTGACGACGACCGTCGGAACCCCTGTCACGACGACCGTGACCGTCAGCGAAACAGGCAATGCCCCACTGGATGTAAGCGATGTAAGCCTCTCGAATACGACAGGCTTTACGCGCACCACGCCCGCCAGCTTCACTATTAACAATGGTGGTGCCGCGCAGGACATCATCGTCCAGTGCGACGCGACCAGCCCCGGCAATTTCACCACTGATCTGAACGTGGAGACGAACGATCCCGCACAGCCCGGCGGAGGCTTCTCCTATACGATTAACTGTCTGGTGAACGCGGCAGGTTACAACTCAACACCGCTGCCGGGAACTGCAATTAACCTGACGACGACTGTAGGAACACCCACCGACGCAACAATTGCGGTTCAGGAAACCGGCAATCTGCCGCTGACGGTCAATGTCGCCCTATCCAACACGACCGACTTCACCCTGACATCGCCCGCCACGTTCACCATCAACGACGGCGGCGCGGCACAGAACATCGTCGTGCGCTGCAACGCCACGACGGATACCGGGTCGCCCTTCACCACCACCGTCACCGTCACCACCAACGACCCGACCCAACCTGTCGGCGGCTACACCTATACCGTCAACTGCACCGTCACTCCGGTCACGGGCACCCCCGGCTATGGCTCCACGCCCCCCAGTGGCACGGTCATCCCGCTCACCACCACCGTCGGCACCCCGATTGACGCGACGATTGCCGTCAATGAGACAGGCACAGCCCCCCTCACCGTCAACGTCGCCCTGAGCAACACGACCGACTTTACGTTGACCTCGCCCACCACGTTCAACATTGCTGACGGCGGCGCGGCACAGAATATCGTCGTGCGCTGCAACGCCACCACCGACACGGGTTCACCGTTCACCACCACCGTCACCGTCACCACCAACGACCCGTCTCAGCCGACCGTGACCTATACCGTCAACTGCACCGTCAACCGTCCCGTCTATCGCTCTGCGCCGACTCCTGGCGGCACGATTCCGCTGACGACGACTCAAGGCACACCTGTGAACGCGATCATCAGCGTGAATGAGGGGGGCAATGCCGCGCTGATTGTAGACAATGTTGTGCTTTCCAATACAACCAACTTCACACTTCTTTCACCCACGACCTTCACGATCAATGATGGCGGCGCGGCGCAGGACATCATCGTCCAGTGTAACGCTACTACGAGCATTGGGTCGCCCTTCACAACGAACGTCACTGGTACGCATAATGCAGCGGGTAGTCCGGCGATCTACACCGTCGTCTGCACGGTTAATCCGGTCACGGGCACACCCGGCTATGGCTCCACGCCCCCCAGTGGCACGGCCATCCCGCTCACCACCACCGTCGGCACCCCGATTGATACGACGATTGCCGTCAATGAGACAGGCACCGCGCCTCTCACCGTCAACGTCGCGCTGA
>JANRLJ010000160.1:0-41755 GCA_033762735.1 bacterium
TGAAACCAAACACTTGGCACAGGCCAAGCAATTGGATACGCTCTTTGAACAACCTGACAGGGTGTTAGCTAGTCCCGATGAAGCAGCAGAAAAAATCGTCGGTTAAGTCACCCGTGTCAGATGAAATCTTGTCTAATACAACTTACCCACGCGCGTCTTGCCTCTACGACAATGGGACGATTCATTTTCAATCGGTGAATCGTCGCCCGTCCTACAGGTGTTTTTCCTACAATCAGTGTTGCGTCTTCGCTCCACACGAAGTGATCTGCCCAGACCTGTGTTCTTGGGTTAAACAAGGATGCTTCATCCTGTGTTTCAGGATCAGTTCCGCTCTGAAAAGCACTCTTGCTTTCGTTGCATAGCTTACATGCGAGACACAGATTATCAGCGGTTGTTTCGCCATCTGCCGACGCTGGAACGACATGATCCACCTCCATGTACAGCACGAGGCGCATTTGAGTCTGGCAATATTCACAGCATGACTTCGCCCGCGCAATCACTTGCCCACGCAGCATAGCAGGGATAGATGTCATTAAAGGTTGATCCCTGCGTATGATCCAATATCCTGACCACGCGCTTTCAGTAGTTGCAGCGCCCGCGCCCTTAACAACATCTGACGGTCGATGATCTCTAACAAACCGTCCAGCTCGTTCTGTTCTTCACCTGATATTGCACGTTGTTTGCGCTGCGAGGACAGGTCGTCCAGGCGTTGGGTCTGCGTGGGAGAGAGATGCGAATATACCACCAGCCACAATTCATTATCCGTCATACCTGGTAATCGATTGAGCAGATTGTCGAGGTTGGATTCCGAACCCAGATCACCATATAACAGGGTGAGGCTTTCAACGGCAATCACTTCTAAAGGGCGATTGGCAGCTTCAGCTTTCTGCTGTAGCCGCTCGTATGTTTCCGCTGGGATATTCAGGATGACCGTTCTTTGTTCCATACTGTGTCTCCTTTCTCAATCAAGCTGTTCTAGTCCAACCATGCTTGGTTTCGTTCGTACCGATACCATTCGTCTAGATTAAGTGAAACTGCACCATAGTCTTTCCTCCAGCATGTTTGATGCTTTTCGGGTGTCCATTTAGAGCCGTCAGGTAGAGTCGTGTTATGATCGAACTGAGCACCAGCTATGTTGGCATGTGCTAGCTTTGCGCCTGTGAGTTTTGCACCTTTCAAATTTGCCCCTGATAAATTTGCTAGTCGTAGATCCGCGTTGGTGAGATTCGCACCACTCAAATCTGACGACCATAATCTTGCACTCTGAAGATTGGCGCTCTCCAAATCGGCTCTCGTTATGATGGCTTGTGCCAAGTGTGCGTTTTTGAGATTGGCACGATATAAATTTACGCCAGTTAAATTTGCGATTGTATCCACAAGGCGTATGTTCTCCAGATTTGCATGTCGCAGCCTTACATGTTGAAGAATGCTGTTCTCTCCTTCTAACCATCCTCCGGCGGCGATTTCTTCAACAGCGTTTAGTGCGACATCATTAACTCTGCTACCTGCCTCCCGCACAAGCTGCGCTTTTAATTCCTCAATGCGCCGGCGATTTTCACGGCGCTCGGCCATGATGTTCAATACAAAGATCGTCAGCGCCACGCTGATGCCTTCGGTGTAAAGATTGGTCGTGTAGCCACCGTCACTGGAAAAAAGGACTGCGCCAATTCCAATACCAATCAAGATCAGTACCGCACCACCAAATAGTTGGTAAAAGGCACGGTCGATTTTGATTTCGTGGTCGCGGAAATCCTGTGGTTGCTGTGTTGTCATGTTGGTATGTACCTTTCTTCATCTAGGAAGAGGATAACACAACCGAGCCAGTGATTTTGAACGAATTACAGGGGGAATCGCTTTCAATACTGCATCAACGCCGGATTGAAACTCGTCTACAATAAGGTTTGCTGAACGGAGCGCATTTCAGGCTTCGCCGACGATTTCGATTAAAGGCTGTTTCCCATGTCCACGACCACCGCACCCAACACCGTACACGATGCGCCACCGCTGGAATCCGATATTCCGCTCACGCCCGACGAACGCAACGCCATGCGCGCCTACTTGCAGCGCTGCGAGGTGCGCCTTTCCACCATGCACCGTATCGGCGTGGCCTTCATTAACGGCGCGGGGCTGCTCATCCTGTTTCCGGTGTTCTTCCGCGATGTGATCCTGGTTATCATCAATCAGTTCCTCGCGATGGCGGTCAACCATTTTCCGCAGTACGGCGACGCGGGTGTGATTCCGTCACTGCTGGTCTATCTGGCGCTGCTCTATCCGTTCGTGCTGTCGGTCGGGCTGCCGCTGTTCGCAATGTACATGCTGCTCAAGGACATCGTGCATTTCTACTTTACCATCTACAGTCCCGATTTCCCCGATACGCTGAACAACCCCACCTTCGCGCTCAGCGGCGTGGCCTTTTCACCGGATGAATCCCCAACGGTCAAGCGTGAGGTGATGCGCCATCAGTACAGTTCCAATCATATCAATTTCGCCATCCCATTCAGCCGAGGGCGCAAGGAGCAGTATTTCGACACGCTGATCGAACAGACCAACGGCGACATCATCCCGTCATCGCGGCGGCTGGAAGCATTGCAAGCGATGGGTGTGATTGCGCCGGATGTCGATGTGGATGAGGTCAAACGGTTCAACGCGGCGTTTGGGCTGGCGCGTATTCTCGACCGTCCGTTGATTCAGGAAGTGGCGAAGACGGAAGTCTCGCTGGCACGGCATACGCTTTACCTGCGGCGGCTGGTGCTGCGCTATCTGCGGACGCTGCTGGCCTTCATCTGGACGACGCTGGTGGCGTTCGTAATGGTGCCCTTTTTGCAGGACGAGCGCTTCCCCACGCTGCTGATGCTGTCGCTGGGCTATTTCGCCTGGGCGCTGCTGGCAAATCGGGTAATGCATCTGCCGATTGCGTGGATTTATCGCTTTCGCCCCGAATGGGAACAGCAGGCCACCATCGACCGTCAACTGATGCTGATGGAAAGCCGTCTGATCTGGGCGGTGCGGGCGGCGCGTGTGACGGCCTTCGCGGCGCTGGTTGCATCGGTGGTGCTGTACCTCAATTAACGCCCAGCACCACGACCAGGATTTATGGAAAAACCAACATAAGCACGAATAATTCGGTGCACGGGCGAGGCGCGCCTCGCCCCTACCATTGTTCGCATTTGTTTGGATTTCTCCATTAGAACGCCCGCACCTGCACGAAATTGACGACGAGCACATTCTGTTCGCAGGTGCCGCTGGTGATGACGGTGAACACATCCGAAAGCGGCACCCCAGCCGGACTGAACAACTGTACGCTGAACTGCCCCTCCACCGGGGCACCACCCAGCGGCAGTTCAAACCCGCCCGCGCCGAAGGTCTGCGCCGCGCCGCTGTAGACGCGATCCCGCACCCCACCCGGATTTTCCACGTCGTTGATCTGTATACCATAACCGTCGAGCGGCAGTCCATCCAGTCCCGTCACTGCTCCGGCGATGCTGCCCCAGTTGCAGCCCAGGCCGTTCTCGTTGGCGCGATACTGGATACCCGTTTCATCCAGCGCAAAGGGGAGTACGGAACCAATCTGAATCGGGGTAGGTGTGGCCTGTGGCGAGTCGGTCGCTTCGGCGCTTTCCGGCGTGACTTCAGGCGTGATCGCACTCTGCGCCGACTCCAGCGCAGCGGCCAGATTTTGTGCCCGCTCGGTCGCCACCATCTGCCGGACGACTTCGGGATTGGGTGTGGCGGTGACTTCGATGAAGGGTGTCGGCAGCGCGAACGGATTGGCCGGGTTATAGGGATTCTGCCAGATCCACAAATAAAACGCGCCCACGCCGATGGTCGCCAGCAGGAACAGCGCGGCCAGTACATCATGCCGCCAGTTGCCGCGCAGTCGGCGGCGTCTGCGTTTCGCTGCGCGTGGCAAGGAAGCGGGTTTATCGGGTGCGGATGAAGGCGCAGGGGCATCCGGCGCGACTGGCGGGAAACGTTCTTCCGGCGGCGTTACGATGATGCGTCCGGCAGGCGGCGGCGCGGATGGCAGCACCGGGCGCGGTTCAGGACGGCGCGGCGCGGGAGGCGGCGCGGGGGGAGGCGGCGCAGACAGCGGTGCGAAGGGCGCAGCCGCTTCCCCGTTGTCGTCTTCTTCGTCCTCGTCCATGAGATCGTCGAGTGCTTCCTCGAAGTCTTCCGCGACGTCATCCTCGTCGATCAAATCGTCAACGTCCGAAGCTTCTGGCACAGGCGAAACAGCAGGGGTTGAGGGTGCAGCCAATTCCCCGGCGGTTGTCTCAGCGGGCACCTCTACCGCAGCGGGTGGAGCGGGCGTTTCGTCTTCCTGAGGGAACAGCGGCCCCACCGGGTCAAGACGGCGTTTGCGATCCTTGCGCCCGACGCGGCGCACTCCACCGCCGGGCAGGCGCGAATTTGAGTCGCTCATGCAGCTTCGCGCTCACGGCCCCGCCGGAGTCGGGAACGGGAAGGGCGCGGCAGGTGTCGGGATGGTGCCCGGTGCGCCGGGGGTTGTGCCCGGAAAACCGGGGAAGCCAGGAACACCGGCCTGCGTGGGCTGTGCCCCGCCAAAATCGCGAATCTGCACGAAGCGCACCGAGGCAACGTTGGCTTCGCAGGTGCCGGGAAATGTGACCTGAATGTCGGGCGAAATGGCGACCGCGTTGACGGTTTCCAGCCGGACGTAATAGGTGTTGCCGTTGACCGCGCTGGTAAGCGGCATTTCCCAGCCTGTCGCGCCGAAGGTGGTGTTGGTGCCTGTCCCTACAATATTTTCAAAGCCGCTGCCATAAACGCGCACATTGAACTGGCGGGTGACATCGAAACCATTGCGATCCACCACCGCGCCCGTGATGCCCTGATAGGCACAGGCCTGGGCGTTGATCGTGTTGGCGGCGAACTGCGGCGTCCCGTTGATGTCGAACAGGTAGGGGGTATCGGTCGCTGTGCCGACAATTTCGGTGACTTCGGCGGTGGCGGTGGCCTGCGGTGTGGGGCTGATGGAAGGCGTCGGTGTGACGCTGGGCGTGAGCGTCGGCCCGGCGGTGACCGTGATGGTCGAGGTCGGCGGCGGTGTGATGGTCGGCGTGGCCGTGCCTGTGGCGGTTGAGGTCGGCGTGGGTGTGTTGGTGAAGGTCGGCGGCAGGGTGGGGCGCGGCGTCTCGGTTGGCGTTTCGGTCGGCAGCACCAGCGGAGTCGGAATCACAAGGGCAACGCGCTCCTCCTGCGGCGGCGGCGAAGCCATACGGATGCCCACGAACCCGATGACCGCCAGGGTCGCCACCAGGAAAAAGATGCTCACCACGTTGTAAATTGCTGCTCCGCGCATGTATGCCTCCCGTTTGTGTTCCGCAATGCCTGGCCTGCGCCGCTTTTTCAGCCCGCCAACTGGCTCACGACAAAGACCACCCACACCAGCGACAGCCCCACGAAGATGAGGCTGATTGTATTATAAAGTCGCACTGTCCGTTTGCCCATAATCCGAAAGTGTCCTGTGTCTGGTTGTGATGTTAATTCAGATACCGCTCGATAGCGGCCTGCTCAAACTGCGCTTGCAGCCAGGCAGTAAAACGCGCGGCAGAGAGATTCGGGTCTTCCGTCCCGGTGCCCGGTTCGCGCTGACCAACCTCAAGCACCTGAATAATATGGTAGCCTAACTGTGTTGGGATAGGCCCGGCGATCTGCCCCGGCTGCATCTGGAAGGCGGCGTTGGCGAGTTCGGGCGTAAAGACCAGGTCTTCCCGGATAAACCAGCCAAGATCACCCCCCGCGTCGCGCGTGGTCACATCGTTGGAAAGTTCCGCCGCCAGCGCTGCGAAATCCTCGCCATTCTGGAGGCGGTCAAGCGCGGCCTGGGCATCATCCTGCGTGTTGACCAGGATATGGCGGGCGCGCACCTGCGGCACAGGCTCGGCGCTCTGGGTCACGGCCAGGATGACCGCCCCGGTCAGCAGCGCGGCACGCTGGGCTTCGCGGTATTCTTCTTCGGTATAAAGCGTGGGGTCGTAGAGCGGCTGACCGTTGGCAAGCGACCGCTGCTGTTCGATTTCCGCAGTCACATCGTCATCACTGATGCTGATGCCCAGTTCGGCGGCGGCCTGCTGGATAATAACCTGTTCGATCAGGGTTTCCAGTTCAGACGCAGCCAGCACATCATAATCGGCGGCGCTCGTTCCGGCCACCCGGCGTGAGAGCGCTCGCTGGAAGGCCGGCCAGGTAATTTCAACATCGTTCACCCGTGCCACCAGCGGAACCCCCTGCGCGTTGAGCGGTAGTTCAGGCGGATAGGCTTCGTTGCCAGTAGCAGTGAAGGACGAGCCGGTCGGTACAGCAGCGGTTGGTACAACCACGACCTCTGCCGATGCATTGGAAGCGGCTTCGGCGGCAACAGGATTGGTGGCTTCTGCCGTGACATCGGTATTGGGTGTAGCAGTCGCGGAAATCGGCTGATTACTCAGCGGCTGATTACTCAGCGACTGATTGTTCGTGGAATTGGTATCGCTGTTGGCGGTATCGGTCGTACCCCCACAGGCGGCGCAGATCAGAATCAGCAGGGCAGTGCCCAGCACTAGACGCAGACGACTCACAAAGGCTCCTTTACAAAAACACGCTGTCTCGAAACAGCGCTCGGAGTATTATGCAATTGAGGCGGACTTGTGGCAAGTCAGCAGTTGCATTGCCGGACTCAGCGGGGAGTGGTGAACTTTAAGGACATTATTGGTAGGGGCGTAGTGCGCTACGCCCGTACATTTCCCTGATTTTCACCGCGCCGGACTCAGCGATTGCAGGTGCGCGGGAAAAGGCCTGATGCTAAAATAGGGCGAACCTTTATCCTTGAAGACAGGATGCGGCCTGCCCGGCGCTGCATTGTGCGGAGCGGAACCTTATGCCCAACTGGACGACGTTTGACCAATTTCTGAGCGAGGCGCAGCAAGCCCCCGCCGACCAGCGGCAGCGCGTCGTGGACGATCTGCTGCGGGAGCGGACGGAATGGCCCTGGGCAGAAGCGAACGGCAGGGCGACGTTTATCCATGTTGATCTGGGGCGGCGGTCGCGCTCGGTGGCGGTCAATCTGGACACGATCAAGGGGGATCCGCCCTTCGCGCCCATGACGCGGCTGGAGGGGACGAACCTGTGGCATACCACGCTCGATTTCACCGTCGATGCACTGCTCGATTACACGATTGTGCTGGACGATCCGATGACGCCGCTGGAACAGGAACGCGACCTGCTCGGACGCATCCAGCGCTACTGGCACAGCGACCCGCTCAACCCCGTCCGAATGAACACGCCGCAGATGACGGTTTCCGTGCTGCACATGCCCGCTGCGCGTCCCTTCCCCGACTGGAGCAGGATGCTGCGCGTCCCGCGTGGCCGCGTCTACGAACACATCACCAACAGCGCACAGTTGGGCTTTAGCGGGCGCAAGACCTGGGTGTACGTCCCGCCGGATTATGACAATAACCCGCGCGACTATCCGCTGCTGATCTTCCAGGATGGTCAGTGGGCGGTGGGGCCGCTGCAAATACCCCTGATCGCCGACGCGCTCATCAAGCACAAGCGCATGGAACCGACCATCATCGCCATGCAGCAGAGCGGCGAACGCGCCAACCGCATCCAGGAATATGTGAGCAACGACCGCCACTATGCCTCGATTCTGGTCGAACTGCTGCCCTTCCTGCAAAGCCAGTACCGCGTCGATCCGGCCAATCTGGGCATTGGTGGGGTCGGACCGGGCGCGATTGCCGCCGCCCACGCGGCGCTGAAAAACCCCGCTGTATTTGCGCACCTCATCATGATCTCGCCGCCGCTGGGTAAGGGCATCGCGCAGGAACAGCTCCGCCACTATCTGGAACGGTTCGAGAAGGCGCGGGTGCTGCCCCGGCGCATCTTCCAGTCCGTCGGGCGCTATGAAACCCGTTCCCGTTTTGTGCTGCCCGCGCAGGTGCTCAACAGCATCCTCAGCCGCCGCAGCGATGTGCAGTATCAGTATGTGGAGACGGGCAGCGGGCATGGGCTGGTCGGCTTCCGGGGCATTCTGCCGGAAGCGCTGTCGTGGGCGTTCCCCGAAGACGGAATCGACCAGTAAGCTTTTTTCCGAAGTAATACGGAAGGTATTTTGAACCACAAAGGCACGAAGCGCACAAAGCACATTCAACATCGCTCATCGTCTTCTTTGTGTCCTTTGCGCCTTCGTGGTTTATTTTTGCCTGCAAGCAATACATTTAAATAAAATAAAATGGTTAAATCTATTCAAAGGAGAAATGCATCATGGCCGACCCTCGTCATCAGAAGCTTGCCAAAGTCCTCGTCCACTACTCGCTGGCCGTAAAGCCTGGCGAGAAGGTGCTTCTGACCGCGCCGACCGCCGCCGCACCGCTGTTCACGGAATGCTATCGTGAGTTCATCCGGGCAGGTGCGCACGTCACCACGCGGCTGCTTCTGCCTGAACTGCGCGAGATTCTGCTCAAGGAAGCCAGCGACGAGCAGTTGACCTACGTTTCCGATCTCGACCGGATTCAGGCCGAATACTACGACGCTTCGCTCTACATTATCGCTGACGAAAACACCCGCCAGCTCAGCGGCGTTGATCCCAAACGCAACGCCATGCGCCGCGCCGCCTTCCAGCCCGTCAACAAAATCGAGGACGACCGCGCCGCCGCCGGGACGTTCCGCTGGTGCCTGACGCTGTTCCCCACCCACGCTCATGCGCAGGACGCGGGCATGTCGCTCAGCGATTATGAGGAATTCGTCTATGGCGCGGGGCTGCTGCACATGGATGACCCGGTGCAGGGCTGGCTCAAACAGCACGAGGAGCAGCAGCGCATCGTGGACTATTTGCAGCAGCACGACGAGATTCACATCGTCACGCCGACCACCGACATTACCTACCGCGTGGGCGGGCGCAAGTGGATGAACGCCGACGGCAAGGTGAATTTCCCCGATGGCGAGGTGTTCAGCGCACCCATTGAAGACAGCGTGAACGGCACCGTCCATTTCACTTATCCCGCCATTTACGACGGCCATGAGGTCGAGGATGTGCGGCTGACCTTTAAGGATGGCGTGGTGGTGGAAGCCACCGCCAGCAAGGGCGAAGCCTTCCTGCTGGCGACAATCGACACCGATGCAGGGTCGCGCCGCCTGGGGGAAGTGGCCTTCGGGACGAACTACGGCATCCAGCGCTTCTCCCGCGAACTGCTGTTTGACGAGAAGATCGGCGGGACGATGCACATGGCGCTCGGCTCGACCTATCCCGAAACGGGCGGCGTGAACGAGTCGGGGCTGCACTGGGACATGGTGTGCGATCTCAAGGAAGGCCGCGTCTACGCCGACGGGCAGGTCTGCTACGAGAATGGGAAGTTTGTGATTTAGCGATCAGCGCTTAGCCATCAGCGGTTCGCTTTTAGCTGCTCTGTTGCAAACACGCCGAGTTCCCGTAGGGGCGCAGCATGCTGCGCCCGTACAAATAACCATTTCTGTAACAGAGCAGCCTTTAACAAAAACGAGTAGGGGCGTACCCATGTGTGTGCCCTACTTCGTCTCTACCGGGCGGTGAGCCTTCAACAGCCGAATCCCTTCGAACGCTTCCATCTCCCTGTATAAATTTTCAAAACTACTAAGTGTGTTCAGCTTTTTAACTATTGGGCTTGATTGGATTCCGCAGCCAGCCTCAATGTTAGAAAAACTTCTTTGAGAGGTTGCGATACTGCACTTTCAGGCTCTACCAGTACAAATTCCTGGTATGCTTCTAAAAATGTCATACGATTTCTATAAAATAGATGTAAAAAGTGGCGAAGAAAACTAATGCAATCTAACACAACGATTTCAATACCAATCTCATCGTATTTTGACTTTGCGTACTCGTCAACTTCTGGAGTAATAATATCAGTAGTAATGAAAATGTAATTTTCTATCAAATGTTGGCTACGAGCTAATTTTTCCTGGATCGCTAGATCAATGTCTCCGAGTGTTACCTGCTTCATTTTCATCTCATAACAAGTGACAACATTATCGCCCGCATTGAGTGTAATTTGAACATCACCAACTGCCTGCGTTTGACTGTCTGCCGCGTTATGTGCTTCAAGAGGCAAAACTTTTTCTTGAATATAAGAACTGACGGCGGTATAAGCTGCTGCTACAACTAGAACGGGTAAACGACTTGCACCTTTTGTAGCTAGATGCTGCTCAATAATCGTAATAATCTGTTCAGCGGATAATGAAACAGAGCTGCGAACTGACTTTAAATTTGCAACCAGAGATGCCAGTCTTTGTTGATTTTCATCCCTAAACAGGATTAGTTGCCTTACGGTTTCGCTTAAAAGCTCACCAGCTGTAATTCGTTTTTCAGACACATCAGTTAGCAATTGAAGTAAAGCGCTATAGACTTCCTTCGGTCTACCTGATAAATTCATTTCAGGCGTCAAAACAGTATTGCGATTACGAAATGCGGGTGTCAGAAAAGCGGTAGTAGGATTGCAAGGCAGTTGATACTTATTGACGAAGGCAGATATATAACGTTCGTCGTATGACCGTCCCGAAAATGCATCCTTATCTCCTATTTCCGTGTAAGGCTTTCTGATATCAAACTCATCATTCAAGAGCTTTGCAAGCGAACAAGCCAGGATTACCCGAACGCAAGCTCTATTCGCAATGGAACGGCTTACCAAGACAATATTCGCCAACACGTCTGGCTGAGTTATGAACGACTCCTGTAATCTAGCAATTACCTGATGGTAGATTTGATCGAGAACATCATCCGCAAGCATTTACATACCTTAAAGTAGTTCTGTCATTGTAGGTGTGGAGCTTTTTACTTCATCTAAAGAATAATTAATCCATAGCAACTCCACTCGCTCCTGTTTTACGGAATGAATAGTCTTGGAAGGGGCTTGAATACATTGCCAGTCTCTGTATAGATTAGACATTAGAGGTGAACTATAACTGGAAATGGCAACTTTACCTTGAACACCACGCAGCACTTCAGCTAATTTGCGATGGTCATTATCCGTCATCTCAAAAGCATATGCTTTGTTATCTCCCCGTGAGCCGTGAAGATAGGGCGGATCACAGTAGAACAATGTTTCCTTGCTATCATAACGTTCGATTACTTCAAGTGCTGATGTATGCTCAATCTGTACCCTTAGTAGACGTTGTGCTATCTCGGCAAGACCTTCGACGCTTCCTAGCCACCTTGAAACCGCACCTGCCATTCCTGCCCGGCTGGTAAGTAAGCAGTGTGCCCAACGGCCACTGCTGGCTGTTTGGGCTAAACCAGTACGAACTTGTCGTGCTCGGACAAAGAATCTTCTAGCTTTTTCCAGATCACTCAATGACTCACGTGGTTCTTCTATAGCCAACTCAAACTCTTCACGAGAGAACGGTGTTAAACCGATTGCCTCAAGTAGCTCGTCTTTCTGTGTACGCAAAACCCGAAAAAAATTAACCACATCACCATCAATGTCATTGTAAGTTTCAACAGGTGAAGGTTTGCGATTGATTAAAACTGCGGCAGAGCCACCAAAAGGCTCGCAGTAGTGTGTTGTTTCTGGTAGTAAGGGCAGCAACCATTCAAGATGGCTATATTTTCCTCCATACCATCCAAATGCAATTTTGTTTTTTGCCATACCTTTATCGTGATCCTTACGTTATTTGCATGAGTTCAACTGTGTTTCGCAATTATAAATACTGATTAAGTGATAGACAAAGTTGAACCAGTTTCATTTGCCGTATTCTTCTGACTTCAAAAGCTTCTTCATCCCCCCCGCCGCGCCTTGCCCAGCGCCACACGACCGGTCTGCCCGTTGACGAGCGCCGTCCGCACATCGCCGTCGGCCTCGTAGAGCGTCCCCACCCACACGGGCAGCAGCAGCAGTTGGAACGTCATGTTCTTGACGCTGCTGAAAACCGACACGCGCACGCCGTCCTTGTGCGGGGGCGTGTGCCGCTCGCGCATGGCATCCCCCACCCGCGAACGCGCCTCCAGTGAGGCCTTGTCGAAGTCGATGTCGTAAAGCTGCGCGGCATGGGTGGCGAGGTGCTGCGGGTCATAGGCCACCTTCGCGTCCAGATCGAACGTGCCCAGTTTGCGCGTCAGCAGCGGCGCGGGCGATTTCACCCCGCAGACCAGCACATCGTTCAGCGCGTCGTAGAGCGTCTCGGTCTGGTAGCCCAGCGCGGCAGCGTTGCGCTGCTGGTGCTGCCGACTGTACCCGATGCCGAACGACTCGCGGACGGTCGTGCGCTGGATTTCCACCGCCGCATCGAATGCCCAGTAGGGCAGATATACCCCTTCCAGCGTCGCCCGTTTCACCGTGTTATCACCGAACCAACCGGACACGCGCTCCATCCACCCGCCGAGCCGCTCCTTGATGAGGTCGCCCGCCTGCGCCCGCCAGATGCCAAACGGCACCAGGCCGTCCGGCTGCTGAAAGGTGTTCAGCGCGTCCTTCTGGATGACATGGTTGCTGCCGCAGTAGGGGCAGCGTTCGCTCAGCCTGCCTGCCGGGATGGTGCGTTCCGCGCCGCAGGAATTACAGTGCAGCAGCCGCTCACCGACCACCCACACGACAGGCTGTGCCGCGCGTTTGAGCAGCGCCATCGACAGCATCCCGACGCTGGCGGCGGTGCGCCCGGACGCGGCTTCATCCACGTAACTGCACGAGCCGCAGGTGATAAGTCCGGTCATCTCATCGGTGGTCATACCGGGCGAACCACAGCGCGGGCAGCGGAGGTTCTGCGTGGTCGTGGCGACTGCGCCGCCTGCGACCATCACCCTGACATCGACGTAAGGGTCGAAGGCGGGGGCATCCGCCGCAAGCTCCCCGCGCAGGATCATCAGTTCGCGTGTGGCTTCCATGTGATTGAGGTCATAGGCCAGCACCTCTTCCAGCCGCCTGCGCTTCTCCGCCGGGTCATCGGTCAGTCGAGCGATCCACAGATGTGCGTCCACGAAATTGTCCTGATACTCCGCCGACCGCCGAAAGGCCTTGAGGGCTTCGTCCCAATTTTCCTGCCGGATCATATCCGTCCCCGTGTCATAGGCCGCCCGCGCCCACGACTCGACCGGGCCGCGCATGGTCAGTCCGCCCAGCAGCGCCGCTTTCAGCCGTTTGGCCTTCGCTTCGGGGGACTCCGGCTGTATGAGCGTTGGGGTGTTCACGACAGGTTTATCAGGCTGACCGTCCTCCCGGCGGACGATATACCCGCACTGGCGACACTCGATCTTGTCGGGCGTGATTTTGAACGAGAGTTCCGCTTTACACTGGGGACAGAAGCGCGGCGCAAGTGATCGGATGGCTGTTGGATTGGTCATGGTGGATTCCCCTCTCTGGCGATTTCATCATAACCCTGCGTGCCACCTGAACAGGATAAAAATTCTAAAAAGTATGTAGAGCGTAACAACATTCGTACAGCCTTATAACCGCTTCTCACTACGCTGTATCGGGGGGAGACTCTAGAATGAAAGAAGTTGGCTACAGTGCAGCAAAATATGCGGGGGGGAACATCATGATCGACATCGACAGAAACCGTTACGCGAAGGTCGGGCGCGGGGATGTGCTGGCGCTGCTGGAAAAGGCGCAGGTCACCCCCGATACGCTGATCGCCCACCGCAACGGCACCTACACCGCCCGCTATCTGCGTTCGCGCCAGTTCACGCCCCATGACGAAGCCAAGATCGAAGCCGCTGACCGCCGTGTCGCCATCTTCAAGCGCCCTAACGAACGGCTCGACCGGGGGCGCTACGTCACGCTGACCTTCGCACTGGCGGAGACCGTCAAGCTCGGCCTGCCCGAAGTCAAGGCCGAAGCGAAGCCTGCGCCCAATGGCAGCAACGGCCATCATACCGGGCACGATTCCAGCAGCCAAAATGGTGCTGCGCTGCCGCAGATTGATACGATGATGGTGCTGACCATGCTCCAGCGCGTGGCGATGGATATGTCCCAGTTGATTAACTTCGCGGATGATCTTGCAAAGAAGACCCGCACCGAAACGCCCGACAGCGACCAGCTCGTCGCCGCGCTCGATGAACTGAGCGATCAGATCACCCTGTTCAATATGGCGCTCAAGCACCTGGAAAACGCACAGAAGTAAGTCATCTCAGCACTTCGCGAACGCATCGATCTGCTGGCGCAGTGGCAGCGCCGGAATCGCGCCGCGCTGGGTCGTGGTCAGTGCGCCGACCGCGTTCGCAAAGCACAGAATGTCAGCCAGTTTTTCCTGATAATCGTCGGGGTGTTCTAAAATCCCTACCAGCAGCCCGGCGACAAAGCCATCGCCCGCCCCGGTTGTATCCACCGCCTGCACGGGATAGCCGGGATACTGCACCTCGCGGGTGCGGGTATAAGCTGTCGCGCCCTGCGCCCCCCGTGTCACCACGATCAAGCGGGTCTGCTCGCGCCATAACGCGGGTAAATCTCCCCCTGTGAGAAATTCCAGTTCCTCATCGCTGATTTTCACCACATGGGCATAGTCCAGACCGAGCAGCATCCCGGCGCGGGCGGCTTCGGCATCCGGCCACAACGCCAGTCGCAGATTGGGGTCATACGAGATCAGCAGGCCGCGTTCCTGTGCGTGGCGGGCGGCTTCCAGCGTCGCCGAACGGCTCGGTTCGCCGATCAGCGTAATACTGCCGAAGTGGAAAATCGTCGCTCCGTCCAGCACATCCCGCGCCACATCTTCCGGACGGTAAAGCATGTCCGCGCTCGGATGACGGTAGAACATGAAGCTGCGTTCACCGTCTGCTCGCAGCGAGACAAATGCCAGGGCGGTGCGGGCTTCCTTGCTGAAGCGCAGTCCACGCACATCCACGCTTTCGGCTTCCAGCACTTCCGCCAGGAAATGGCCGAAGGGGTCATCGCCCACCTGCCCCAGAAAGGCGCTCTCGTGCCCCAGACGCGCCACCGCCACCGCGACGTTGGCCGGTGCGCCGCCGGGCGCTTTCTGGAAGCCGCTCACGTCGCCGACGCTCTGGCCGCTTTCCAGTGCTACAAAATCGATGAGAAGTTCGCCGAGGCATACGACGGTCATGGCAGAAGTCCTTTGCGGTAGTGGATAGCGGTTAGCGATTAGCTTTTAGCGGTTAGTAGGGACACGGCATGCCATGTCCTGTTTCGACACACCAGAACGAGCCAGAAATAATGTGTGTGATACTCAAGAAACAGAATTGTACCGCACCCGCTTTATCCCGCGAAATCGACCTGCGCCTTTATTCCCCAGGTACAGGCGTCGAAGGCAGCGGGCAAACGTCTGACGTGCGCGAGAGGTCAACTGTACAGGTTGCAATATCAATCGGTCTTTCCGTTGGCAGCGCCATGATAGACGCACAGTCACGGTACTGAAAATAAGGGGTAAGCGCTGAAGACTGAACCAATGACTGTCCATCGGTGAGCGACGCAACCCAGGAAGGAGGTACATCGAGGTCTGGGCTGGCGTAAAGGTTGGCTATGCCACTGGAACTGTCGAGGATGGTATATCCCTCGCCATCATCAGACCAGGCAAAGTCAATCAGCACAGGACCTATTGGACTGATGGGAATGGGCGTGCGGAAAAGTTCGCGCAGTCCATACGCCAGATCAATCACAGCAACACCAAGATGCTGGTTATCCGCTGAGGTAAACTGGATGGCAGCCCTCTGTCCGTCAGGAGACCAGATGAGGGGTTTAACCATCATGGTGTAATCAGAAAGCGTTGTGGGTGTACCATCGAGGGTAACGGTTGTAATGAGTTCCCCTTGAAGGTTAAACCAGTCATAACTGCCCACGCTGCCCGGGTTGTCCAAGGGTTCCCAGTAGGAGAGGAGGAACTGGTTGGATGGTACTGGCTCGATCATCCGTCTCCCCATCGGCAGGACTTTAACGGAACCGTCGCGCTGTACAAGCACTGGCTCCATTCCCATCAGCCATCCGTTATCTACGTTTGTGCTTAAGCTCAACGCCTGCCCGTTGTCTAACCAGATCATCTCGCCTATAGTACCGGAAGTAAGAATATCTGGAGTCAGCAACGTAGTGTAGATTACGTCACCGTTCACCGTCCACCACCCAATGTTTAATTCTTCGTCATGGCGCGTGAGCAGAACGACGCTTTCGCCATCCGGAGACCAGAACGACATGAAGTGAGAAGGTGGAATATCAGATGATTGATCGAGTAAAATGCGGCTCCCATCAGCTCGGTTAACCAGCGTTAAACCGTCTTCGTTCAGCACAATATAGCGTGCTTCAGTATGGTCGAAATGGACTATGGGTTGCCGCGCCGTTTCGATCAGTTCTTGCGTTCCGTCGAGTTTGAAATGAACTAAAAGAAAGTCGTTATCCTCCCACTGCCAGCCATAAAAGCCGCCGTCGGGCTGCCAAAAAATATCATCTGCTACCAGACGCACATCTTGTAAGACATGTATTCCAGCGGCGTTAAAACCCTCTATCCGCCACTCATACGCAGTTGTCGTGCCAGGCCAGATTGACTTTCGCAAAAGCAAATTGCCATTCGGGGACCATTCTATGTCAGAACCACCACCATACTCGAACGGAAATTCCACGATTTTGCCAGCTTCTGCTGACCAACGGACAAATATACCGTAATTGCCTTGATCTAAAGGATAGGCGAATTCATGTCTTACAGGCGACCATCGACGGATGGTGTCGGTTACGCCAGGGGGTAATTGTTCCTGCAACAACACACTACCATCATCCGAACTCATTATATTGAGATAACTATTGCCAGCAATGACGTTTGTATATGCGATGTAATTGCCATCAAATGAAGTTCCGTGAATTCCCAGTGAAGTGTTTGTAACATTAGCATTCATACGTAACACAGGTCCTTGCGAACTGGAAACGGCTACAAATAAGTTCAGGACATCCCTCTGAATATATATCAGGCGTTCAATCTGGTTTGACCAGATCATAGTGGAATAAGCATCGTTAGGTGTTTGTAGAATGTGCATGTCCCCTTCTTCATCGAACAGGCGTAAGCGCGCTTGGCGACGAGAGCGGTATGCGTCAACCTGGTGACCATCTGAAGTGGATATTTGAACAGGCACTTCATTCAACAAAGCCCGCTGACCTGTTCTTACGTCGATGACAGTCGTAGCGATAAGAATACACCCAGCCCCGTTGTTGACCGCATTTCCAGCGGAAAGCGCCCCGAAGATGCTGAGAATGAACAGCAGCGCCAGCGCTGCGGAGAAGGTCAGTGCAAAGGAGACGTGCCAGCGGTCATGAGCCTGCATCGAATTTCCTCGTTGAAATCATACACGGATTGTTTGAGCTTCAGCCCGGCAATTCTTCTCGCAGGAAGCGCACCAGCCGCGCGTTGACCGCCTCCACGCGCTCATACATCAGGCCGTGCCCCGCGTCAGGCAGGATTTCCGCCCCCTGCAAACCGGGCAGCACTTTTTCCGCCCGGCGGACGGAGTGCGCTGCGTCGAACAGCACATCCTTTTCCCCCACCAGTACGAAGGTGGGCGAGGTAAAACGCATGGCCTCCACCGCAGGCAGCGGCAGCGCGGGGATGGCGTTGTTCAGCAAGTCGCGCGGGTGGCGTTCCGGGCGGCGATGCAGCGAGAGCAGCCGCAGCAGTTCACCGATCTCCGCCGCTTCGGGCAGCAGATAGGCAGCGGGATCGCCCAACGTCTGGCGATAGATGGTTTGCAGGGTGGATGTATAGCTGGCGGGGATGAGATGCGCCGTCGCCAACTGCCAGAGGATATTCGCCCGCAGCGGCGCTAACCCGGCGGGGGCGATCAGCATAGCGCGGCGGACTCGCGCAGGGGCATAGGCTCCCAGCTTGAGCGCGAGGTAGCCGCCGAAAGATAACCCGACCACCGCCGCCTGCTCGATTTTGAGCGCATCGAACACATCCAGCAGCCAGCGGGCGTAATCCCCGCCGAGCAGCGAGAGTTTGCGTGGGGCGCTTTTCCCCGGCTGACCGATGATGTCCACTGCATGGACGCGGAAGTTCATCAGGGCGGGGAACTGCGGTTTCCACACGACCGCGTTGGTGCTTAAGCCATGCAGCAGAATCACAGGAGGGCCGTCAGGATTGCCTGCCGTGATGAGGTGAGTTTCGCCGTAGCGCGTGACGACATACTCCGACTCCATCGGCACCGGAAAACGCTCCAGTGCGGCGTTGTACCAGGCCATCACTTCGGCCTCACCGTCGGGCGTGGTGTAAATCGAGCCGGGTGTCACGGACATCTCTTTCAGCATCACGCTTTCGTTCACGGGTATCGGGTCGTGCTGCCCATCATTATACACCGCGCCGCGCTGCCTGACCGATGCCAGCGACAGAGTCATCAGGATGCGTTAAAATAAGGTGAGTTTTGTTTAGTGCTGTTTTTTTGTCCTCACCCCCGCCTCGCTTCGCTCGACTCCCCCTCTCCAATCTTTTGGAGAGGGGGTTGGGGGGGTGAGGAATTTGAGGCGAAACAGCTTATCTAAAATAGAGACATTCACCATCAGAAGCCGTTGTACACAATGCCGTTGCACAGAACGGAAGGAGGCTGTGGTGCGAATCCTTGTCAGCGGCGGGACAGGCGCGTTGGGCAGCGCGGTCGTCGCCGAACTCCAGAAAACAGCCAACACCGTGCGTCTGCTCAGCCGACGTGCACCACCAACTGATGCTGATCCCGCGCTGGAATGGGCACAGGGCGATGTGGTCAGCGGGGAAGGGCTGGAAGCAGCGCTGGCAGGTGTGGATACGGTCGTCAACTGCACGGGCGATCCTCGCAATGTCTATGAGACCGATGTAGTTGGTGTCAAGCGGCTGGCAGAAAGTGCCCATCAGGCCGGGGTGCGCCACTTCTTCCATGTGTCCATCGTCGGCATCGAGTCCATCGACTATCCCTACTATCGCCATAAAGTGAGCGCCGAATCTGCTGTGATCGAGAGTGGCACACCCTATTCCATCCTGCGGCTGACGCAGTTTCATTCACTGTTTGCCTTTATGATGACGCGGGCGCAGCATACACCAGCAGGCTGGGTGCTGCCGATTGCCCATGATGCCCTGTTTCAGTTGATCGACACGCGCGATGCGGCAGCCTATCTTGTACCGCTGCTGAACGAACCCACCGGGCGGCTGCCGGATGTGGGCGGGCCGGAAATCCTGAGTGTTGGTGAGCTGGCGCAGACGTATTTTGAGGCGCACGGGATTGACCAGCCGGAAATGATCGACCCGGAAGAAGGCTTTTTTCCGCCGCCTGTGGTGGAGGCCTTCCGGCAGGGGAGCAACACCGTTCCTCGCAACCGTACCGGGCGCATCCGCTGGGCCGATTATGTGCTGGAGCATGTCCCACCTGCGACGGACGCTGCACAGTAAAGCCTGTTTTAAAGCAAAGGGGGAAATTGATGTCAATCTATCTCACGCGCTACCACGACGCCGGGCACTTTCTGGATCGGGCGCAGGATTTTCTGATAACGCACGAGGCCGAACACTGCCTGCCGCTGGGAATCGGCACCAATGCGCGGCTCTATCCCGAACGCTTCCATAACCCCAGCTTTTCCGTGCTGGAAGATGAAGGCGGGAATATCATCGGCACAGCGCTGCGCACCCCGCCGCATGGGCTGGTGCTGTCGCTGATGGATGAGCCACATCAGGCGGAAGCCATCACGCTCATTGTCGAGGAGATGGCGGCGTATCATGGCGACCTTCCGAACGTCGGCGGCCCCACCCACCTCAGCCGCGCCTTTGCGGAAGCGTGGAGCGCACGGACGGGCTGTACTTCGACACGCAATCAGGCGCAGCGCATTTATCGGCTTGATGCAGTGAAACCACCCGCACTTGTGCCGGGGCAGATGCGGCAGGCGACGGCGGCAGATCGTGACCTGATGATCGCGTGGCTTCAGGCCTTTTCTGAAGAAGCCTTCCCCAATCAGACGCACCAGATTGAAACCACCGAGCGCAATATCGACGGGATGCTGGCGATGCCCGAAGTCCGCGCTTATTTCTTATGGGAAGTCGAGGGGGAAGCGGTGTGCATGGTCGGCAGCACCGGGCCAACCCCCAACGGCATCCGCATCGGCCCGGTTTATACGCCGCCCGACCAGCGTAAACGGGGTTATGGCAGCGCTCTAACGGCGGCGGTCAGCCAGCATCATCTGGACAGAGGGCGCAAACACTGCTTCCTGTTCACCGATCTGGCGAACCCCACGTCCAATAAAATCTATATGGAAATCGGCTATGTCCCGGTGGTCGATTATGACCAGTACGTCTTTACCGCTCAGACTCAGTAAAAGGATTATGCCACATGTACATTGTCCATGTCTTCGTGCACGTTAAACCGGAGTGTATCGATGCCTTCCGCGAGGCCACGCTCGATAACGCGCTCAACAGCCTGCGAGAGCCGGGGGTGGCGCGGTTTGATATGCTGCAAAACAGCGAGGATCCGGCGCGATTCGTGCTGGTAGAGGCCTACCGCCAGCCGAGCGATGTCGATGCGCACAAGCAGACGGCGCATTATCTCCGCTGGCGCGATACCGTCGCCGACATGATGGCCGAGCCGCGCACCAGCCAGAAATACGTCAACATCCACCCGACCGATGACCTGTTCCCGACGATTGATCTGACGCGGCTGTGAGGGCGCAGACAGGCCTATGAACGGGAATCGTCAGGCAGGGTTTCCCCGGCATAGGCCAGCACAATCTGCTCACGCGGAATCCCGGCACGCATTAGTTCATTCACGAGAGGGCGGTCGGTTGTGTCCTCATCAATCACCACTGTTCCGTCAATAATCCGTGCCATCACGACAATCCGCGCTGGAAATGGACGGGGACGATCTGGTACGACGACGACTGTGTAGGTGCGACGTTCATGATCGCTAACAGGATAGGTTATCGCTTTGGCAGAACCGCCTTTTGCATAATCTTCAACTTCTTGCTGCACAATTGCGGTTAAGTCGAGGACTCGATCCATTGCACAATCTCCTCTTGTTCAAGATCGATCACAATGACATCAATACGATTATCTTTAATGACTCGCTGAATAGCTGCATCGAAAACCTTTTCAAAAATCGTATACGGTACAGTCAAATAAAGGGGTAAGGCTGTCTCCGTTTCAATCAGCATATCACGGTAAACAAGATACTGTCCAATCGCATTATAGAGGTCAGTTGTGGTGCTGTTCTCGTCTGGAAAGCATTTCACCTCAACCAGGATGATGTGTTGTAGATGGTTATCATCCTGATGAGTGAATTCAGCATCGATGTAAATACTGCGGTACTTTGTGAAAACTCGGTAGGGGGCTGCTTCTAATCGCCACCCCTCTTTTTCCAAAGCGCGGACAACCTGATCGTGACACTGATCAAACGCGGGCATAAATTACCTGTACTGATCCCAGTACTGCGTGGCTTTTTCCTTTACATCCTCCAGCGTAACGAAGAACCCGCCGTCGAGTTCCATCGTCGCTGAGTCATACTTTAGCTCTAATTCTCCCCAAGCTGTTTGAACGCGCAATTTGGGAAAACCGACCAGAAAAATACCGATTTTACCGTTCGTAAGAACGACAGAACTAATATCTAGTACATCGACCATCTAAAGCTGCCTACCTGTAGGGGCGCAGCGCACTGCGCCCGTACCAACGCAACCCATCATTCTCATCTTGTCGGCGTACTAGGTCTAAATCGTCACTGTTCTCGAAGTCAGAGGGCAGCTCAGAAAAGTTATATGACCGCACCCCTTGTGAGTCATAAACCTTCCACTCGAACAGAGTACAGTTTTTGAGGTGGAGATAGATATGCTCTCCCGATACATTCGGCCACATCTCCCGCAGGTACAGGATTTGAAACTTCACAACCAGATCGCCCGGCACCTGTCCTTGTATATCCAGAATTGAACCGTCGTGAAGCACACTCCATAAGTCGGGATCCATTCAACGTCCTTCTTCTAAAGGGTCACTGAATCATTGTTCAACGTGATCTCGATGCGTTCCTTGCCTTTGCCCACGTTTTTGCGCTTGAGGCTGATCGCGCCGACCTCGCCCGTCCGACGCAGATGTGTTCCGCCGCAGGCCACCTTTGCAAAGCCTTCAATCTCCCACGTCCGGCGCTCATTGGCCTCATCGCTGAAACTGCTGATGATGGGATGATCGGCCTCGATAAGCGCCTGTGCCTGCGACAGAATGACCGGAAAGGCTGGGGCGATATTTTCGCCCCATTCAAAGTCGATGCGCGATTTGTCCTCTGCGATATGTGCGCCGATTTTGGGGATCGCCCCGAGATGACGATAAGTCAGTTCGAGAACCAGTTCCGCCGCGAAGTGCAGCCGCATCAGCCGATAGCGCCGCGCCCAGTCGATTACCATTCGTGCCGGGTCACCGGCATGTAGGGTGTGACCATCTTCCAGCGTGTACAGGATTTCCCTGCCATCCTTGCGCGCCTCCAGCACACGCCTTCCGCCAATCGTCCCCGTATCGCTTTCCTGCCCACCGGAGAAGGCATAGAAGATGGTGCGGTCAACGGTGATGGTCTGCCCGCTAACGCTGGTGATGGTGGTGTCGAGTTCCGTCTGATACGGATTCTGCCAGAACAGTTTATGGGTCATCTTCGTCTCTGGTCATTATGAAAAGGGCAAAGGACGCTTCGCCCCTGCAAAACGTCGGAATTTATAATGCATCGCTCGCTATCGCTTAGGCCTCGATGACGTGTTCCTCACGCGGGGCACCCAGGAATGCCCGTTCGCGCTCGACGATTTCCGGCTCCAGCTTGACGAACAAGGCCTGAGGTTCACGCAAGGTCTGCCCCGGCTGCAACTCGCTTTTCGCCCAGCGCCCGATTGCCCCGCTGCCGTCATAGACCAGCCCTTTATGCGAACGACTGGACTCGGCATATTCGACAATATCGAGCTTGCCAAACAACTGCCCGTCATAGCCCAGGTATTCATGAAGCTGCTGGGCGCTGTGCGGCAGGAACGGCGCGAGCAGGATTTTCAGGTTGTCGATCACGCGCAGGATGGCATAGACCGATTTCGCGGCGTCGGCTTCGTTCTCCTTGATGGTCTTCCAGGGTTCACGCTCATTGAGATAGGCGTTCGCATCCTTGACCAGCGCCATCGCCGTTTCCAGCGCCTGCTTCAGTTTGACCTTTTCCAGCAGCCCGCCGATCTCATCAAAAGCCGCCTCGCTCTGCGCAATGATGGCCGCGTCCCTGTCGGTCAGGTTGCCCGGCTCTGGCACCGCGCCGTTAAAGCGCTTGTAGGCGAAACCGAGCATCCGGTTGACCAGATTGCCCCACGCGGCCACCAGTTCGTTGTTGACCCGTTCCAGAAAACCCTGCCAGCTAAAATCGCTGTCGCTGGATTCGGGGAAGGTGCGGGCAATGTAGTAGCGCAGCGCGTCCGGCTGGTAGCGTTCGAGGATATCGGGCACCCAGATCGCCCAGTTGCGGCTCTTGGAAAACTGCTTGCCTTCGATGTTCATGAACTCGTTGGCGGGCACGTCGTAGGGCAGTTGCAGTGGTGCGTCGTAGGAGGCACGGTCGCCGTCCTCGTTGTAGATTCCGTCCACGCCCAGCAGTTCAGCCTGCCAGATGATGGTGTGGAAGGGGATGTTGTCCTTGCCGATGAAGTTGAAAATACGCGCCTGCGGGTTGTACCACCAGTCCTTCCACGCTTCCGGCTGGCCGCTGTTGTTGGCCCATTCGATGCTCGCAGAGAAATAGCCGATTACGGCCTCGAACCAGACGTAGAGCTTCTTGTCCTCCCAGCCTTCCAGCGGCACATCAATACCCCAGTCAATGTCGCGGGTGATCGGTCGCCCGCGCAGCCCGTCCGCCACGAAGTTGCGCGTGAAGCGGGTCACGTTCGGTCGCCACACGGACTCGTGTTCGTCGATATAGCGCAGCAGTTGATCGCCGAACTTGCCCAGGTCGAGGAAATAGTGCTCTGCCGTCTTCACCACCAGTTTATCGGTCGGGTCGGCCTTGCTGCGCGGGTTAATCAGTTGGGTGGCGTCCAGCAGATTGCCGCAGTTGTCACACTGATCGCCCCGTGCATCGGGGAAGTGGCAGATATAACACTCGCCTTCCACATAGCGATCCGGCAGGAAGCGGCCTTCCTTCTCGCTGTACATAAGTTCCTGCGACTCGGTATACAGATGGCCGCGTTCCAGCAGCTTGAGAAAAATGTCCTGCGAGACGCGGTGATGGGTTTCGGTGTCGGTGTGCGTGAACAGGTCATAGCTGATGCCGAGCTTTTGCTGTGTCTGCAAGAAGCGCTCGTGATAGTGCTCGAACAGGCGGCGGGCGGGGATGCCGCGCTTATCCGCCTCGACCGAGATCGGCGTACCGTGACTGTCGCTGCCGGAAACCATCAGCACCCGATTCCCCTTGAGGCGGTGATAGCGGGCGAAAATATCGGCGGGCAGATAGGCCCCGGCCAGATGCCCAGCGTGGAGGTCGCCGTTGGCGTAGGGCCAGGCGACGGAAACATGGATATGTTGTGGAGACATGGTTTATCCTCAGCAATTAGCGGTCAGCGGTTAGCAATTCGCAAGATCAGGATCAAAACAGCGCGTACTATAGCGTTTTTAGCTGAAGGCTGACAGCTAAAAGCTAAGCACTGCAATCAAATCTTCCGCCTCTCCGGGGATTGAACAGGCGGCGCATTCACACAGGGTTGATGCTGAAAGGTGTGACTGGTACTAGATGCGCGAAGATAGCCTGTCCCCGGTCGGCGGGATAGGCATTCGCATGGTGGAGGGGATGTGCGTCAGAATCATGTTCATAATGTTGAGTATAGCGAAAGTCAGCGCAGTGCGTCAAGCACGTGCCTACCGCCGCGCCAGCAGTTCGGCCACGACCGTTTCAGGGTTACGTTCCTTGCCACGTTCCCAGGCAGCGAAAAAGTCTTCCTCACCCAGTTCGGTCAGCAGATCCTCGCGCAGGCGGCGCAGCAGCGGCCAGCTTTCCATCCACCCAATCGTGCTGGTGGGATGATTAAACGCCAGGCTGTACAGTTCAGTCGCTTCTTCCGGCTCTGCCTCATAAGCCAGCACGACCGCCGTCACGGGCAGGCACAGCAGGATAAAAGCCGGGATGCGCAGTTCGGCCATCTGCTGCAAAGCGATGTGGATGTTGCGGTGGGCAGCGGCGTAATCCTCGAAGCCGCAGTTGGCAATCGCCAGGCCGAGATAGGCGAAAAGGCCGGAGATGTTGCTGCCAAGCAGCTGTGCCTGGCTGGCCTCTGAAAGCTGCTGACAGCGGGCGTAGTCCTCGTCGATCCCGGCCAGAATGCCGAGTGCGGCCAGCACAAAAGCCTTGTCGATCTGGCTGCTGCCGTCGAGCGTGTCTTCCAGGCTGTTTTCGGCGAATTCCCGCAGCTTCTCAAAGTTGCCCTTGAGCAGCGTCAGCCAGCCCATGAGCGTGGTGGTGCGGGTGCTGCGCTTGCTTGCGTCCAGCGTTTCCAGTTTATGTTCGGCGTGGCGGCGCAGCAGGCCGTGAATCTCAAACAGGCCTTCTTCGTTCTGCTGCAACAGTGACTTGCTCACCAGTTCAGAAAGCACTTGAATCGATGCGCCGGCCACCTGTTCCGCCGCTGACCGGCCAAAGCCACCCTGAAACACCGACAGCCGCCGGAATACCTTCTGTTCTTCATCGGTGAGCAGATTCCAGGCGTATTCAAACACGGCGCGGATGCTGCGGTGGCGTTCTTCCACGTCGCGCTGATTGGAGGCCAGGAAGTCCACATTGCGCTGAATCTCCCGCGCCACGTCCTCGCAGGTCAGCGTGCGCAGCCAGGCCGCCGCCAGCTCAATCGCCAGCGGGACGCCTTCCACCAGTCGGCAGATTTGCAGCACACAGGCGCGGTTTTCTTCCAGGTCAAAATCGCGCCGCACCCGCCGCACCCGCTCGACAAAAAGCTGCACCGCGCTGTAGGTTTCCAGGGGTTCATCGTCGTCGTCGGGGACGGTCATCCCGTCGATCTGCCGCACCCATTCCTCGCGCAGGTTCAGCGACACCTGCGACGAGATCAGCAGTTTGACGTTAGGCGCTTCCCGCAAAATCTCTGTGACCAGATCAACGCCGTTATTGACGACTGACTCGAAGTTGTCCATCACCAGCAGCAGACGGCGCTGGCTCAGATGATGGAGCAGATCGGCACGGGCGCTGCCGCTGTCCTTGAGGCGCAGGTTCAGATGATGCGCGGCAGTCAGGTTCAGGTCATCGGCGGATTTGACGTTCAGCAGCGGGATAAAGGTCACGCCATCGGGGAAGGCGCTGGCCTGCGCACGAGCAACCTCGACCGAAAGGCGCGTTTTCCCCACGCCGCCCGGCCCGACCACCGTGACCAGCCGGGTCGCGGGGTCTTCCAGCAGCGCGATCAGGTCAGCGCGTTCCTCCTCGCGCCCGATGAAGGGTGTGGTGTAGGTGGGCAGATGTACCACACCCGCCGGAGCCACCAGCGGCGCACGGGCTGGCGCTGGCAGGTCGTCGCCCTCCAGCAGTCCCAGATCGCGCGCCCGCATACTGGCCTGGGTGCGGCTGTGGACGCCCAGCTTGCCGTAAATCTGTTTGGTGTACCAGCGCACAGTTTCCGTGCCCAGCACCAGCCGTTCCGCGATTTCAGGATTGGACAACCCTTCGGCCATGAGGCGCAGAATATCAATCTCACGTTCGGTCAGGGGTTCAATCAGGCTGAACGTCTTTGGCTCGTTCATCATTTTTTCCGACAAGATGTCGTTGGTGGACATGGCCGAATCATAGCATAAGCTGGCGAATCTGCACGAATGGAACACTTAAACCATTCATAACATAATCATAAATCCCTCTCAACAGGGTTCCACCCAATCGGGGGGGGACAACCCCTCACTCCCCCATCTATCCTGAAAACATGAACCGAACCGACACACAACAACATAACCAGAATCAACAGGGACACAATCTCATGAACCAGCGCACTGCGATGACCAAGACCAGCCTGAGCACCAGCACCTTCCTCGAATTCGGGATCACCCAACCGAGTGCGCTGCTGCGCCAGGCGATTGAAGAAGGCTCGAACTATGCGCTGGACTGGCACTGGTACGCCAAACAGGTCAGCAACCCGGCGGAAAAATGCTACTGCCTGGAACGTGCCCTGTTCATTGACCCGCGTGACAGCGCTGCCAGCAAGCAGCTCAAGGCGCTCAATAAGGCACAGGTCGCTGGTTATCCGACTGTCGAAGCCGCCCACAGCCCGCTGCGCCTGCTCCAGAGCTTCGTGCGCTGAACCCCGCCAACACTTAAGTGAGTCGTAAGCCCGCGCTCAGAAGCCGATAAACGTTGATTGCGTTCTTAACGCCGCCTGCCGCATAATGCAGGGACGTTCTGCACACATTCAACGCAGGTATTTCCCATGAGCAAAAAAGTCATCGTCATCGGCAGCGGGTTTGGCGGACTGGGCGCGGCGGTGCGCCTGGCCGCGCGGGGCTATGAGGTCGAAATTTTCGAGAAGCGCGACAAGCTGGGCGGTCGCGCTTATGTCTATGAGATCGACGGGTTCAAGTTCGACGGCGGCCCGACCATCGTCACCGCGCCGTTTATGTTCGACGACATCTGGTCGCTGGCAGGCAAGCGCCGCGAAGATTACTTCCAGATGGTCGAGTGTGACCCCTACTACCGCATCTTCGACGCCAACAAGCGCGTCTTCGACTACAACGGCAACGAGGAATTCATCCTCAATCAGATTCAGCAGTGGAGTCCCGAAGACATCGAGGGCTATAAAAAGTTCATCGCCAGCACCAAACCGATCTTTGAAAAAGGCTTCGTCGGGCTGGCGGATAAGCCCTTCCTCAACTTCACCGACATGCTCAAGGTCGCGCCCGATCTGGTGAAGATGCAGTCCTATCTGGCGGTCTACAACTACGCCTCGCAGTTCGTGAAGAACGAATTCCTGCGGCGCTGCTTCAGCTTCCATCCACTGCTGATCGGCGGCAACCCGTTCGACGCGCCTTCCATCTATGCCATGATTCACTACCTCGAACGGCGCTGGGGGGTGCATTACGCGATGGGCGGCACAGGCGCGATTGTCCAGGCGATGGAGCGGCTGTTCACTGAACTGGGCGGCAAAATTCGCCTGAACGCCGAAATCGCCGAAATCGTGGTCGATGAACGGGACACGCGCAAGGTTCGGGGCGTTCGCATGGCTGATGGGACGATTCACAAGGCAGATGCCGTCGTCTCCAACGCGGATGTGGCCTTCACCTATCGCAGCCTGATTCCTCCCCAGTTCCGCAAGAAGTACACCAACCGCAAGGTCGAGAGCATGAAGTACAGCATGTCGCTGTTCGTCATCTACTTCGGCACCAGAAAGCGCTATCTGGACAGCGGCCTCGCGCACCACAACATTATCCTGGGCGAGCGCTATCGCGGCCTGCTGCGCGATATCTTCAAGAACAAGGTCGTCTCTGACGATTTCTCGCTCTATCTGCACATGCCCACCATCACCGACTCGTCGCTTGCGCCGGAAGGGCACGAGTCCTTCTATGTGCTGTCGCCCGTCCCGCACCTGGGCAGCGGCACCGACTGGAAACAGTACGCGAAGCCCTACCGCGACTCGATCATGAATTTCCTGGAAGAAAATTATCTGCCCGGCTTGCAGGAAAATCTGGTGGTGGAGCACTACATCGATCCGCTGCACTTCCAGAACACGCTCAACAGCTACATGGGCGCGGCCTTCTCTATCCAGCCGATTCTGCTGCAAAGCGCGTGGTTCCGCCCGCACAATCGCAGCGAGGACTTCGACAACCTGTACTTCGTCGGCGCAGGGACGCATCCGGGCGCGGGTCTGCCGGGGGTGCTGTCGTCGTCCATCATCGCCGAAGATCTGATCCTGCAGGACATGCCGATCCCCGCATCGGCGGCAGTCACGCCCATTCCGCTGGCGGCAGCGGGGGATTAAGGCCGTTTCGGCGACTTTTCGGCGGGAATTTCAATACCCATACGGTGACAACATGGGTGAAAGGCGGTCACATATACGCTGGCCGCCTTTTCTGTTTGCCCCTGACTCATGCCTCGCAAAATCGGGGGAGTGGTGAACTTCGAGGACATCATTGGTAGGGGCGTAGCACGCTACGCCCGTACATCTCCCTGACTCATGCCGCACAACATCGGGCTGACAAATGCGCTGCCCCCTGCTAGAGTAGCGTCATTCATCCAGACGTTTACAGCCCCTTTCGGGAACTCCACACATCAGACAACCGTCCTGTAGACGAGAACGCATTGAATGAGACATGCCATCGTCAATGGCTGAGGAAACACATGAAACACAAGCGCACCGTTGTGTTAGGGAGTCTGTTGATGCTGTGCCTGGCCGCCTGTGGGGTGATCGCGCTCCCGGAGACGCCAATGGAGTCCGCCACGCCAGAAGCGGCTGCCATAGCGCAGGGCGACGCGGCGCATGGCCGCCTGCTCTTTGCCGAAGGGCAGGACAACGCGCCTCCCTGCGTGACCTGCCACGCCATCGGGCAGACCGCGCTGCATCAGTTCGGGGCGACCATTGGGCCAAATCTGCACAGGCTGGCCGAACGCGCCGACGAGCGAGTCACGGGGCTTTCTGCCGAGGATTACATCCGCGCCAGTATTGTCGATCCCAGCGCCTATGTGGTCGAGGGCTACAGCGATCTGATGTATAAGGCCTATGCCGAGGCTTTCAGCGAGGACGACCTGAACGATCTGGTGGCGTATCTGCTGTCGCTGTAAGTGTCTGAAATAACAAAGAAGTCGTTTTGAGCGGACGAGAGCTTCGCTCTTTTTTATTTTAGAGTTGAAAAATTTCTGAATTTATTTTAAATCACTGCTTGCATCTATGATGTTTGCTTATAATTTTGTTGACACATCTACCTACGAAAAGAGGATGCTCAGCAATGTTTGCCAATCTACGGGGAAATGCAACTGAAATTGATAGTCAGAAGTTATCAAAAAGCCTTGAGAACGTTTTGGCAGAAGGGGAGTTCGTCGAAAGAGCATTCAAGCTGTTTCGTGATATGTTCGTGTTTACCAATAAAAGGCTAATCCTGATTGACAAACAGGGCCTTACTGGAGTCAAAGTCGAGTACGCTTCAATCCCATATAAGTCAATTATTCGCTTTACGGTTGAAACCGCAGGCAACTTTGACAGCGACTCTGAGATGAAAATATGGATTTCAGGTAGTGCTGCACCTATTGAAAAGGAGTTCAAAAAAGGAACTGACATTGTAGGTGTGCAACGGACACTTGCAACTTACATTTTAAAGTAACCTCAACTTGGGATAGTTTCAAATGGTCGTTCCCATTCCTAAATCCCCTCCGCTTGCTTGGTAAAGGGAGGGGGTTGAAGATTGGTGTTGTTCCCGTTTCTCTGCGAACCTTTGCGATCTCTGCGCCTTTGCGTCGTATTATGTCTTTACCTCTCGAACGTGACCACAATCGTTGACCAGGGGCGGGCGAGAATGTACTCGTCCGTGCGCGGGGCACCAGACCGCCGTACATCGTCAGGGTCGAGCGGGTAGATACGCAGGCGCAGATTGCGGAAATCAGGGCGTTTGGCCGCTTCCCAGGCATTCACCGCCGCCGCCAGCCGTTCCGCCACCGCTTCACCGCCCGCATAGACCCGCATAAACAGCGGATAGGTGTCCTCGCCCGCCGGCAAGACCGGGTCTTTCAGCAGCAGCGCCAGCCCACTTCCATCCAGCAGTCCCATGCTCATGTGAAACTTGCCACGCTGACCGTGCAGAAACGGGACGAGCGGCACAGCGGATTCCTCACCCGTAAGGCCACAGAAGGCCGGGTCGTGTAAATCGAGCCACAGGCCAAGCTGGTCATAATTGGGCGCGAGCGGCTGGAGCGGATGATCGGTATAAGCGCCGTTCAGCAGGCGATACACCGTGTCGGTTTCGATCTCGGCCTGCTGGGTGACCGATTGGATATACAGGTTCAGCCTGGGTTGAATCTGAATCATGCGGCGCTGTGGCGAGGGAGCCAGTTCGCCGCGCAGAGTCATGAAGCCGCAGGGTGAGGTGGAAAGGCTGCGCAGATGCAGGCCATAGTCGTCCTCCGCCCAGACCAGCGCGGTACAGGCCTGCCAGCCGCCGCCGATCAGCAGGGGCAGCACAATGCGCCCGGTCGGCTCCAACTGCTCGAACCACGCGGGCGGCACATCCTGTGCGCCGACGGTCAGGATGATGCGGTCATAGGGGGCACTGGCGGCGTAGCCCAGGATGCCGTCGGCCTTCTGCACATCCACCTGTGAAAAGCCCGCCTCGTCAAGGTTGCGCCGTGCCCCCTCCACAATGTCCTGATCGAGATCAACGGACGTAACGCGCCCACGCTGCCCGACCAGATGCGCCAGCAGCGCCGCGTTATAGCCTGTGCCCGCGCCGATTTCCAGCACACGCAGCCCCGGCCTGAGGTCAAGCTGTTCGAGCATGATCGCCATGATGGACGGCTGCGACGAAGAACTGATCGGCTGGTTGTCGGCAAATTTGGTGGGGATGGCATCGTCAGTGTAGGCTTTTTCCAGCGTGACATCGGGGAGGAACAGATGGCGCGGGACGGCACGGAAAGCCGCCTCAACCGCCGCGCTGCGGATGGACTTCTCGCGCAGCAGCTTATCCACCAGCGCATTGTGCAGCTTCTCGACCTGTGCGTTTGAATGGCTCATCAACATCCTTTCGCTCTTTTTGATGGAACCCCTTTACTGGTGCATCGGCAAAAAATCGACTTTTAACGGGTGGTGTTCCACCGAATGCACCCTTTACTGCCCCGGCGTGGCTTCGGCGGTGGGGTCAGCGCCGCCCTCTGCATTCTCAAAATAGGAGGCCAGATCGATGGAAAGGAAGTTGGTGCAGTTGATCTCACCGGAGGTAAAGGCCGGGATGAGCGGGGTGAAATTGGCGGCCTGGTCGCTGTTGGACACGGCCAGCAGATCCGCGCCCGCGCCGATCACGTCCCCAAGCTGGCGACGCATCTCCGCCCGCAGCGCATAGGCCAGGATATAGCCGGGATCGTTGTCGATCAGGCGGGTGTAGGCGGCTTCGGAAGCGGCCAGATCGCCCTGGTTGCAATAGGCGATGCCTTGCAGCAGGTAAAGGTCGGGAATATATTCATCCACAAAAGCCTGGTTGAGTGCGGTCGCGTTTTCCACCGCCGTCAGCACCCGCCGCCACTGGGCCAGCGTCGCGCTGCCGAAGGCTTCTCCGGCATAGGTGATGACGCTGGTTCGATCATAAAACGCCTCCGCGATACGATTGCTGAGTTCAGGATCGGGGAAGCGCACCAGCACCTCGTCGAAAAGACGCTTGCCCTCGATAATGTCTCCATTGCGCAGCGCCAGCGCAGAGGCAAAAACGTAGGGGAAGTTGGCCTCCGGCTCCAGCGAGAGCGCCGCGTTCAGGTTTTCGGCAGCGCCCTCATAATCGCCGAGCATATACTGCACCGCGCCATAGAAGTTGAGGACAAACCAGTCATCACGACGGAGAGCAGCCGCTCGCTCGAAAGCAGCGTTTGAGACAGTGAGGTCTTCCGTCAGAATAAGATTGGAGATGGCGTCTGACGTATCGGGGATAGCCCAGTTCTCCGATTGCAGGCGTCGCGCCGTCACCATGTCTTCCTGCCCCACCTCATACTGACCCAGCCGATGGTACGTAACCGTCCGCAGCGTGTACAGCAGCGGATTGCGGGCGTTCAGCCGAATGGCCGCGTCGAGAAACTGGATCGCGCGTTCAGAGTCGCTGATGTAGTGGACATAGACCTGATGCAGATAATCGGCAGTGGATGTCCCCGGATAAGTCGGGGCTTCGTAGTTCCCGGCTTCCGCCAGCAGGACGATGGCACGGGAGATTTCGAACACATCATCGGCCCCGGTGTATGTCACCGCCAGCATACCCACAATCGAAGGCGTGAGCGACTGTGCCCGTTCGTCAGTCAGCGTCGCCGTGACGTTCAGCATCTCGGTCAGCCGCTCGCGCGGGAAGATCAGGTCAGGATAGGCGGTCAGGCTGCCCACATGCACGTTCACGCGGCTGCCGTTGTCGTCATAGCGCCCCCACACGATCACCTGTGCGCGGTTGGCTTCCGCCGCGGCCAGCGCTGCTTCCGCTGTTGTAATCACGGCTGGATAGGCGCGTATCCGCACGTTGGAGAGCGGATTCTGTTCCAGCCGTGCCTGCAAATCCTCAACGACAAACCCCGAAGGCTCGGCGCGAGTGGGGTTATTGAATGGCTCGAACTGCGGCACCAGCACCAGCACCTCACCCTCGGCGGGCGGGTCGAGCGTGATAACGCCGCTGCTCTCCCCCGCATCCTCGTTCCTGCCGCTCAACTCAAGGACGAGGAGAACCACACCGCCGACGACCAGCAGGGCGAGCACGCCCGCCAGAACCACCCACAGCGGATTGCGCCGGGGAGGCACTGTGCCGGAATGGGGGATGGTCACGCTGGCGGTCACACCGGGGGTTGTGCTTCGGGGGGTGCTGAGCGCATCTTCGGGATAGAGACTGTCCGGGATACGTTCGCCGGTATCGACCGAGGGCGGCGGGGTGCGCAGGTTGGAAACCGCGTCGCGCATCTGTACAAGCGGCGTCGTGCGTTCTGGCTGCACCGGGTGCATGCCCGTCGCCGGGGTTGGTGTATCCTCAATGGCGGCGGGAAGGTCCTTGCCGCTGATAATGGCTTCCAACTGTGCACCGACCTGCCGCACACTGTCGATGCGCTGGTCGCGGTCTTTCACCAGCATTTTTTCAACCAGGGCAATCAGCGCGGGTGGTGCGTCCGGGCGCAGTTCGGCCAGGCTTTCCGGCTGTTTGCTGAGGATGGCGGTGAGCAGCGCCGCCGTGCTGAGTTCTTCAAAAGGGCGACGCAGCGCCAGCAGTTCATACAGCATCACACCGAACGCCCAGATATCGGCGCGCGCGTCGAGCGCATCTCCCAGGCAGGCTTCGGGACTGAGATAGGCCAGCGTACCGATCATCGCGCCGGACTGGGTGACGCGGGTGCTGTCGGTGAACTGTGCCACGCCGAAATCGGTCAGTCGCGGCGTACCGTCTTCCGCCACCAGCACATTGGCGGGTTTGATGTCGCGGTGGATGATGCGCAGGCGGTGGGCGCGGGAGAGCGCGTCGGAAAGATCGAGGGCGATTTCCAGAATGCGGCTCACCGGGATGTATTCGGCGCGGCGGCGGTGGTCATCAATCAACTGCCGCAGATCGCCCCCGCCGACGTATTCCATCACGACGTAGTGCTGCCCCTGTTCCGTGACGGTCGTCAGCACCTTGACGATGTTGGGGTGGTTCAATCGGCGCAGTGCTTCCCCTTCGCGGTCGAAGCGGGCGACAATATCCGGCTCGGCCTGGATGATTTCGGGCTTGAGCAGTTTGACAGCGACCTCATCACCTGTCAGGGTATCGACGCCGCGATAAACCGTCGCCATGCCGCCCTGCCCGGCGAGTCCTTCCATCCGAAACCGCCCGCCAATCAGCTGGGGGTCGAGCGGTGAAGCTGCTGCGCTGCTGTTCGCGTCCATAAAAGTCCGTCAGTTGATTTTCTGTGTAGCCGTTGTGCTTCGATTGTAGTGCGGGTGGGGTGATCTGTCGAATGGGCAGCGGCAGCGGTCAAAGGTTTTATTTTTGAGACACCTACAAATCTGTTTCTATTCTGGTAATTATACTTCTTACAGGTTGAATTGTGCGCTTCCTCCTATAATGGACGTGTGTGTTGTTTGTTTGGCGGACGAAGGTTCTGATGTTTATGCTGCGACAGGCGCTTGTGATAGAAGACGATCCCGGAATGCGCGCCATTTATCGTCGTGTTTTAGCGGATATTGAATATGAAGTGATCGAAGCGGTGGACGGTGTCGCCGCGATTGATATGCTCAAGCAGGTAAAGCCCGATATTATCTTTCTGGATGTGCTGCTGCCCCATGCCAATGGTCTGACCGTGCTGGATTACCTCAGCCGGGAAGCACATTTGCAGGACACGCATGTCGTGATCGTGACGTCGAACCGTCACTTCGAGCATGAAGCCCAACAGATCCGGCGCGTCGATTTCGTGCAGAAGCCGATTCGCCCGGCGCAAATCCGCGAACTGGCGAATACCGCCGCGCAGATGTAGGGATTGCCGATTCAGCCTAGTACATTGACTATCTAAAGCTGCCTACCTGTAGGGGCGCAGCGCGCTGCGCCCGTACCAACGCAAGCCATCATTCTCATCTTGTCAGTGAACTAGTCGGAGCACAAGGGCGCACCCATGCGTGCGCCCCTACTCTCTGGTTTATCCGGCAAAAACAGGTACTTCTTTTCTGTGTTCCCCTGTGGAGAGGCATGCCTCGTCCTTGCATAGACCACACAGGAAATTATTATGACTTACCAGATGAACCACTCTCAGAGAGTCCCGAAAAAAGTTACACAAAAAGCGACATCCGTAGGGGCGGGTTTCAAACCCGCCCTTTCTGTAGCAGGATAGCAACAGATGGCTTTGGCGGCCATGCGGCCTGACAGCGTTATGGTAAAACGCAACCTCATCCGCCGTTTCCCCAATTGAAGACCATTGTCAAACCTCTTTCGTTATCACTTTTCTTTGTGATTACTCCCGCATTTCTCAAGCCAATGCCTGTAACGATTTTCCGTGCCTCGGCGAATAGGACTCAGCCAACAGCGCTGACGGCACTTATCGAAAATCGAGCAGCACCAACACCAGGAGTTTCGGGTCATCATGAAGCACAAAATTGCACGTACATTCGCAGCCTTTTTCGTGGTTTTTGTCCTGATGCTGGCGGGGACCAGCACCTTCGCCCAGTCCAACACCTGCCCGCGTTCGACCACCTGCATCAGCGGTTCGGGGCGCATCGTCACTGAAACGCGCGTGGTCGGTGATTTCACCGACGTGATTACCGAAAATCTGGGGCGCGTGGTGATCGAACACACCGCTACCGCCCGCGCCGGACTGACGCTCCGCGCTGACGACAACATCGTGCCGCTGGTGATCTCCGAAGTCATCAACGGTCAGCTTCACCTGCGCACACGCGGCAACGTGCAGATTCGCACCTTTACCGAAATCACCGTGCGCGTCTCCCTCAACACCAGCGTTCAGGTGCGTAATATTGAAGTGCGCGGCCCCGGCCAGGTGGAAGTGAACGGCAGCAGCAGCGAACAGTTGAACGTGACCATCAACGGGACGGGCAGTGTGCGCGTCAACGGCACGGTCAACAACCTCACCCTGCGCGTCAACGGCGCGGGCAGCTTCAACGGTATTGGTTTGAACACCAACAACACCAGCGTCCAGCTTTCCGGCACGGGCAGCGTCATCCTGAACGCCAACATCCGGCTGGATGTGAACGTGAGCGGGGTAGGGCGCGTTTACTATCGTGGCACGGCCCGCGTGACGCAGAACAACAGCGGTGGTGTGGTGGCCTCATTCCAGAATGAAGCACAGCTCCGTGCCATGCTGACCGAACTGCCTACCGCAAGTGTGCCGAGTGTGCAAACACCTGCCATTGATCTGCCGAGCATTGACCTGCCGACGGTCGATGTAGCGCCGATTGATCCCCCGGCCATCGATCTGCCGACGATTGATCTGCCGACCATCCCTTCCATCCGCCTTCCCGGCCAGCCCTGAGAAAAATCGCGACGGGTGGCGCTTCCAGCAAGCGCCGCCCTGCCTTTTTGTTTTTTAGGAAAATACAGGTCAAAACATGGCACCAGTGGCGCAGCCAGGAACCTTTACCGAATACAAGGACGTGTCGATGACCACGCGGCTGAGGCAGTTCATCGAACAGGAGTCCGGCGCGATGCAGAAGACTCTGCGCTTTTTCTTGGTTCGCGCCGGGCTGAGCGATGGTTTGGAAGACGCCGCCAGCGAACTCTGGAACGAGGTGGTGGTCGAAGCGTTGAAGCAGGAAGGGCGCTTCCGGGCTGGGGCGCAGCCACGTCCCTGGCTGGTCGGCATCGCCGTCAACCTGATTAAACGCCGCAAGGTGGAAAGCCTGCGCCGCCGCTGGCGAGAGCCGCTGGTGCGTGATTTATACCCCGAAGATGAACTGAGTGATGATGAGCTGTTTGATCGTGTAGCGGAGATGAACACCCTGAGCGCGGAAATGGAAACCGAGAGCGCGGCTTACGGCGCAATGAAAACGCTGATGGCCGCGCTTTCCGCCGAAGACCAGCGAGTCCTGTCGCTGGCGGTCGTCCACAATATGGACGGCAAGGCGCTGGCTGATGAACTGGGGACGACACCCGGCACGGCCAGGGTACGGCTGCATCGGGCGCTGACCCGCCTGCGCACAGCCTATGAGCAAGCGAGGAATGACGATGAAGCCCTTCGATAAAGACCCTAAAAATTCGCAGCCGCGCCCGCAGCCGCGCCCGCAACCGCGCCATGTCATGCGTGAAAAACTGCTGTTTCGCTACACGGCTGCGCTGGAACGCGGCGATTGGGACACGGTGGAGGCCGTGCTGCGCGAAGCCGAAACCGACCCGATTCTTGATCGGATGATTGTCGAGGTGGATGAAGCGCTCCAGGCAGAAATGTCGTCTGCGTCACGTCCTGAAAGCCTGCCGGATAATGTGCGTCCCTTCCCCGGCGCGGCGTCCAGTGGGTTAAGCGTGGGAGCGCTGGCGACAGCGGAACTCGTGCCTGCGCGTAAACCCGCCATGCGCCGACTGCTGTGGGCGGCGGTACTGATTGTTGTGGTCGCGTTTGTTGGCGCGTTGGTTGCCTCGCGGCTGGGACAGGGCGAAGGTGAATTCGCCAGCGAGATTCTGCGCCAGCCGGAGACACTCGTGCCAGAGACACGCACACCCGCGACGTTCACCCTGACCGCGCCCACGATCACCGAAACACCCAAACCGTCGTCAACGCCAACACCGACCGAACGCGCCTCGACTCTGGTGGCCGCTGCCACGCAGCCCAGCCAGCCCGCCACGCTGCTGCCGCCTGTGACCGAACCGCCGACGGAAACACCTGCTGCCCGTCGCACGCTGGTCGCTGGCGCGATTGTGCTGCCGACCGAGGCCAACGGCGCGAATGCACCCTGCCGCCTGCTGCTCTCGGCGGCGCTGCGGCTGGAGACGTTCGCCGTACCGAACAGCCCAGCCACGCTGACGCTGAACCTGACCGCCGCGCAGCAGATCGAGGTGGAAGGCTATCATCGCGAGGGGAGTGCCATCTGGTATGTGGTGCGAGTCGAAACCACGCCCGCCGTCGAGGGATGGGTACGCGCAGGGCAGCTTCCCGCTGTGGAAGGTTGCGTCAATCTGCCTGTGGTCGTGCCTGTCATGCCGACGGCCACCCCTGCCGAGCCGACACCAACGCCTGCCAACCCTGTGCCGCCCACGATCACGCGCCCCAGCGCAACACCCGCCGCGCCTGTCGCCACCGCGACTCGCCGTGCTCCGCCAACCGCGCCGCCGCTGGTGCAGACGGTGGAAAGCCTCCCGACGCTGCTCCCGACGGTCGAGATTCTGCCCGGCCTGACGCTGGAAGTGCCGCCCATCAACCTGCCGGAAATTCCCTCGATTCAGGTTACGGTGGAAGTGCCGCTGCTGCCGCCGTTGTGGCCGTAGGCAACTTTTGTGAAAATGACGAGGGGACACATCTGCTGCTGTGTCCCCTTCCTGTTTCTACCACCTCGTTTAACTGCTCCACTTCACCTATCGCAACATCATCTGAGTGTGTGATGCAATTCCAAGCCGAATGGCGTAAAGTCAAAAGCAGAATGGCTGAGTCCGCTTGGCGCTGAACGGGAAAAGCGAACGCGGCCTGTTGTCGGCTTTTTGCAAAGGAGCCATTACGTATGGAAAGTCTTCGAAGAACCCTGGATGGACGCGCCGTGCTGATTGCCGGTCTGGTGGCCGGGACGGTGTTCCTGCTGGCGCTGCTGCTGCTCCTGCCCGCGCTTGAAGAGGTGCAGGGGACGCTGGTGCTGCGCTATATCGGCAGCCTGCTGCTGGGGCCGGATTCACTCACACAGACCGACGCCACCGGGCTGATCGTCGGCGTGGTCGTGCATTATGCCCTGTCGGTGTTGTTCACGCTCATCATCGCCATCGTGGTGCATCGCTGGGGGCTGCTGGTCGGCGTCATCGGCGGCGCGATTCTGGGTCTGGCCTTCTACCTGTTTAACCTCTACACCCTGACGGCAGTGTTCGAGTGGTTCTTCGCGATTAACAGCACCCCACTGCTCATCAGCCATGTGCTGTTCGGCGCGGTGGCGGGCGGGGTTTATGAACTGTTCGACCATTACGACGCGGGGCTGAGCACCACCTCAACGGACAGTTTTAGCGCGGCGACCAGACCAGGAGCAGGCTCATGAGAATGCCTTACGGACGCAGACGCGCGGGCGGCGGCGGTGGTCGCCTGCTGATCGGCATTATCATCGCAGTGATTTCGATTGTTTCCTACCTCGCCTCGCAGGAGACCAATCCAGTCACCGGCGAACGGCAGTACGTCAGCCTGACGCCGCAGCAGGAGATCGCGCTGGGGCTGCAATCCGCGCCGGAACTGATTCAGCAGTTCGGCGGCGAATATCGCGACGCGGACGTACAGGACGAGATCGACGACATCGGGGCGCGGCTGGTGCGGGAGATTAATCAGGATGTGCCCTGGCAGTTCGAGTTCACGGTGCTGGACGATCCCGAAACGGTCAACGCCTTCGCGCTGCCGGGTGGTCCGGTTTTCATCACGACCGCGCTGCTGTTTGAACTGGACACGGAAGATCAGGTGGCGGGGGTGCTGGCGCATGAGATCGTGCATGTACTGGCGCGGCACAGTGCGCAGCGCATCGCGCAGAGCGAACTGACCAACGGGCTGATCGGTGCGGTCGGTGTGGCTTCGGGGGATGCCAGCGCCGCACAGACCGCCGCCGTGATCGGTCAGCTGGTGAACATGCAGTATGGGCGCGACGACGAACTGCAATCCGATACGCTGGGTGTGTGCCTGATGATCGACGCGGGTTATGACCCCGAAGCGATGGTCGAGGTGATGCGGGTGTTGGAAGCAGCAGGCGGCGGGGGCGGCCAGCCGGAATTCTTCAGCACCCATCCCAACCCGCAGAACCGCATCCGCCAGATCGAAGAAGCGATTGCCAATTCCGAGAGCTGCCGGGTGTAGACGTGCGCCGCCAAGTGGCTGGGGCAGTGGTGAACTTTAAGGAGATGTTGAATACGGGCGTAGCGCACTACGCCCCTACAGTATTCTCGGTCTTCACCATTCCCCTCCCTGTACAGGCCAGTATTTTCAATAAGTTGCTGTTAACGACAGTCAAAAAGAAAACGCGCGATGGTTTTCGTAGGGACACGGCATGCCGTGTCCCTACAATCCGACCCTTCTAATTCGCTTGTACTTAAGTGCAGGCAAATCAGAAAGGTCGGATGTTGAACCTTTGTTGGAGTTCAAAAACGCATTGCTCATTGCTTCTTTGACTGGCCTAATCCACCGGTTCCTGCCTGAGCACACGCTGCACGGCACTGCGAAGCTGGGTAGGCGTGAACGGTTTAGGCAGGAAAAAATCTGCGCCCACGCTGTAGACGCGCTCCACATCCTGGTTGGTGTTCATGACCGACACAGCCATGATCGGCGTCTTCTGGGTGCGCTGATGCTGGCGAATCGTCTGGATCATCTCCCAGCCGTCATCGTCGCCCAGGATTAAATCCACAATAATCAGATCAAGATCAACGGCATTAATGATCGCCATCGCATCTGCCCGCGAGACGACCGTGACCACCTGTAAATCCATCTGAAGAAGCTGCGTCGTAATCAGAATCAGATGGTTGGGCTGATCGTTTGCCACCAGAACGAGCTTCAACGCGCATACTCCTTACGACATCGTTGTAGAGCAGGGAAACGAATTGACGTTGGATCAGCTTCCAAGTCGATGTATTCAATTTATGGCTACATTGTTCAGATTTTATCTAATTGCACGAAAAAGCAAATTATAACCTGCTAAGACTTCGAGCGCATGGTATTACCCATTGGTTAACCTGCGACAATACGCATCTAAAAGGGTCTGCCTGTAGGGGCGCAGTGCGCTGCGCCCGCACCAACGCAACCTTCTCGCTCTGTAAAACCCACCCGATCAGGGAGTTGGCGGTGCAGCAGGAGGATTTTCCTCCGCCACGAGGCTTTGCGACATGGCGCGGATCGAGGCCGAAAGCCGCCGCACTTCCTCCGCCGCGTCCCTGATTTCCCGCGCCGTGCTCATCGTCTCGTCCGAATTCACCATCATCTCGTCGTACATCTGTTCAAAGTGTGCGGATGTCTGTGCGAGGCGGTCAGACGTATGCGCCATCGCCGCCGAAATCTGCGCCAGCCTGCGCCGAAAGCGGCTTTCCGCCTGTGGTGCGCCCGTGTCAGGCTGCCCCCCCTGATCGGGTTCAAACGATTGCTCTGGCATGTTGATCCCCTTCCCTAGACCTGCATGAACAGTGTAGCAGAGAAGCGGCGCTCTCAACACGACAGCAGCGCCGGAATTGACCCATTGTTCCAGAGTAGGGACGAGTGGGGGGGGAGCGATGGAAACCGGATGGCTATGGGCTGTCCAGCTAAAGTTGCCTGCCTGTAGGGGCGCAGTGCGCTGCGCCCGTACCAACGCAAGCCATCATACGCATCTTGTCAGTGTACTAGCCCTCACCCCCCGACCCCCTCTCCCATTGCGTCGCTGCGCTTAGGGAGAGGGGGAGCAGCGCAAAAGATGCGAATCGCAAGTCGCCTCCCCCGCTTTTTCCTGGGGGAGGGGATTTAAGGCTTGTCCGGTATTGAGTTGGCGCTTTTCCGCCCTCACCCCCCACGCGAACTTGTTCGCGCCCCCTCTCCCAACCGCTGACGCTAGGAGAG
>JANRLJ010000161.1:0-5079 GCA_033762735.1 bacterium
GCGCATTGGCTTTCCCGCGTCGGATAAAGCCTTCGACTTCTTGCCGTTCTTCTTCGCTTAGCACGACCATCTGCTATACTCCTTTTTGGATTAGTATAGCTCTCATTCCCTAAAATCTATTTGGACTGACCACTAGCAGAAGAATAAACTGATGGGCGTTAAAGCGTTTAGGCATCTGCTGAATGATTTCAGGATAATGTTGTTCGAGTTCATTGAAGGGGTTCATAATTTGAGATTCATTGTTTACCTGCTCTACGTGCAATTCAGGCCCTCTAGTAGCCTCTAAGTAAGCAATTAAGAGATATGCAATTGCTCTAAGCTGAGGCTCCGAGATAGATGCTTGCCATTTACGCTTCTGCTTATCCAGACGATTTTTTTCGATAGGAACATTCCAAACAGTTAATCCATGAATGTTATTACTACTATCACGTTCGAGTTCAAAGCAACAATGAGCAAAAGCATTTCGCAATCTATCAATTAAATCACTAAAGTAGACACTATTTATCAAATTTGGGCTTTCTGTAGTAGGAGAATCACCTTTTATCTGAACCTCATTCTTGCTTACACCAACAAAGATTTTTTCTTCTTTGTCAGCCACTTTCTCAAAAACTTCATCCCATGAAACTGTAGCACGCTGTGAAAAATACTCTGCACGCATAGATATGAGCATTGAAAGCATACTATTTAGCAGTTGTGTAAACTCGTAAACATTTCCACTATGCCTCTGAGCGTATACAAAGTCTAAATTTACCTTTGTACGTCTTGCCAAAGTAAGCATTACCTGATCAGTCTCAATCATTAGACACCCTCCTAACAAAAACCAGTAAAGTATAACTCAAATAATCTTTCTGCCGTAAAATCATTCTCGTATAGAGCAAACTTCCCGCAGTTGCTAAAAACAAAAGTTAGTATTACAAAATTATTACTCTAACTTAGATGACAACGAGGATTCACCATGCCACGACAGAACCGAGTCACCCCGTTTGGCGAGATCGTGGCTTATCCCGAACGCGGCAGTTGGATGGGCAATCGGGGCAGGCTGCACGACGAACACGGCCAGCTTACCGAGCGCCGCTGGTCATCGACCCTGTGGATTACCTGCCGCCTCGACTTCAAAGGGCGTAAGCGTCCGTTGAATTCCCCCGGTCATTACACCGAATTGTTCTTTCTGGACGAAGCGACAGCCTTCGCCGCCGGGCATCGTCCCTGTGGCGAGTGCCGCCGCGAGGATTACAACCGCTTCAAGTTCTGCTGGCTCAAGGGGAATCCAGAGATTGAAGTGAAGATCATCGGGGACATTGACAAGCATTTGCAGAAGGAGCGCGTCGGCAAAGACCGGAAGCAAATCGCGCATCAGGCTGACATCAACGATCTGCCCAATGGCACATTGATTGCCATCGACGGTCAGGCTTATCTTGTATGGGATGATGACCTGCTGCTGTGGTCGCCGAGCGGTTATCAGCACCGGATTGTGCGCCCTCTGGATGATAAGGTCACGGTGCTGACACCACGCTCGATTGTGAACGCCTTCCGCCAGGGCTACGTACCGCAGCGTTGGGAAGGTTGAAAGCCAGTTACAACGCGCGGGCGGGCTGCCGCTGGCGCAAAATCCACTCCCGGTAGTCCAGAGCGCTGCGCTTGAAGACACGGCGCTGCGTGGGGAAATCGACATACACCAGGCCGAAGCGCTTGCTGTAGCCCTCGCCCCACTCGAAGTTATCCAGAAAGCTCCAGGCGAAATAGCCCTTTAAAGGCGCATCCTGCTGGACAGCGGCATCTATCGCGCTGATGTGCTGCTGGATATAGCGCGAACGCTCCGGGTCTTCGATCACCGCCGGGAGCCGACCATCGAGCGGAACCACATCCTCATAAGCTGCGCCGTTCTCGGTCACGTACAGATCGACCGTTGGATACTCCCGCGCGATGCGCACCAGCGAGTCGGTCAACCCCTGCGGATAAACTTCCCAGCCCATCTCGGTCACAGGCACCCCCGGCAGGTCGATGACCTGTCCAGCCAGCCAGCCTCCCGGCGCGCTCTGGATTACATAGCGGCGGTAGTAGTTCACGCCCATGAAGTCGATAGGGACAGCGGCGGCTTTGACCGCTTCCAGATCAAGCCCGCGCAGCGCATCCCCGAATATCTCGACCATATCCGCCGGATACTCGCCCCGGAAAATCGGATCGAGAAACCACCGATTCTGGAAGCCATCATAGCGGCGGGCGGCCTGCGCGTCGGCCTCGCTGCTGGAGGCGGGGTGATAGGGGATGATGTCCAGCACAATCCCGGCCTGCACCCTCGGCGCGTTGGCCCGAATCACGCCCATCCCGGCGCCATGTGACAGCAGCAGATGATGCGCCACGCGGAAGGCGGCCTGCGGGTCGGTCTTGCCGGGGGCATGTGCGCCGATCAGATTGCCGACATACGCCACCACCGCCGGTTCATTATGCGTCGCCCAGTGCTGGACGCGATCTCCCAGGCGGCGCGTGACCACATCGGCATAATCCGCGAACCACTGCACGCTGTCGGGATTTTCCCAGCCGCCCCTGTCCTGCAAAGCCTGTGGCAAATCCCAGTGATAGAGCGTGAGGAATGGCGTGATATTCTCCTCCAGCAGGTCATCGACCAGGCGGTCGTAGAAGTCCATGCCCTTTGAGTAAACATCGCCCGTGCCCCTGGGCAGCACACGCGGCCAAGACACCGAGAAGCGATAGGCGTTGAAGTTCAGGTATTTCATCAGGGCAATATCGACCTTGACCAGATGCAGATGGTCGCAGGCGATGTCGCCCGTGTCGCCGTTTTTGACCTTGCCCGGTGTGTGCGAAAAGCGCCGCCAGATGCACTCCCCGCGTCCGTCTTCGGGGCGGTCGCCTTCAACCTGATAGCTGGACGTGGCCGCGCCCCAGTAAAAGTCTGATGGAAACGCCATGTTGATTCCTTACTGCGCGTAAATGTGCTGGTGTGCTGAATGTCTGTGATGCGATGACAACGATAGCAAAAGGCTTTCCGCGTGTGAACGGAAAGGTTTTGCTGATTATTGTTGCAGGCTGAACGACACGGTGTGCGGTGTCCCTACAAACCCACTTCTTTACTCATAGATACAGGACTTACGCAGTTGCCCTCACCCCCCGACCCCCTCTCCCAACCGCTTCGCTAGGAGAGGGGGAGAAGGGAAACCTTCGCGGTGAAGTCCCTCTCCTTTGGGAGAGGGATTTAGGGTGAGGGCGAAGGTTCAAGTGCTTAACTCCTAAGAGAAATCAAAACAAGTGCGAACAATCGCAGGGGCGAGGTGCGCCTCGCCCGTACACGGAATCACTCGTGCTTATACTGGTTTTTCCATCAATAGTCCCAACCCGGTACGCATTGCTCGTCACTCATTGCTCATTGCTGTCTCGCAAATACTGCTGATACAGACGGTAGAAATGCTCAAGCGGAGACTGATAATACTCGTCCGGCGTGATGTCGAGCTTGACGGTGCGCTGCGCGGGCTGGACAGTCGGTTGAGCTTCGGCAAAGCGCTGGATGATGTGCGCGTGCGGCTTGATCGACCCATCAGGCCGCACGAGGCCGAAGTGGCGTTCATGCTTCGCGCCCTGTTCATCGCACGGCGGACGATCCCACAGCGCTTCGATGTAATCGGCATAGCACCACAGCAGCGATCCGCTCGCGCCGACCTGTACCAGCTTGGGCAGCACCGCCTCCACGTAATTGGCGAAGTCCACTTCGGAAGCCATAAACTGCGTGCGCGGCTTACCATACGCTTCCCATTCCCAGACCTGCGTCGGTTCGCCCTGCGGCGCGGTGCATCCGCCCCATTCTTCCATCAGCGTCGGCTTTCCACACATGGCGGAGACGAGCGCACACATGAACGGCACCAGATCGGGGTCGAGTTCGTGGCGGGCGATGCCGGGCATGTACATCGGGTAGCCGTGCATCACGGGGACATCGACTTCACGGAAAAGCTGATCGACGCGCAGGCCGTTGTTTTCCAGCAAACTGGCGATATGCAGCCCAATCGTGACGCGGTGATCGGGGTCGATGTCCTTAATCAGATGGGTCATCTCCCGCACCCACGTCAGCCCATCCGCCGCGCTGTTCGGCCAGGCGAACAGGTCTGGCTCGTTGCCCAGGTTCCACATCCAGATGGCCGGGTGCCCCTTCAGCCGCGTGACGACTTCGCGCAGCAGCAGCTTTTCCGCGTCCAGCGCGACCGGGTCATGAAACATGTTGCGGTAACTGCTCTGGACGATCTTGCCCTGGCTGAGCACCTGCCGCACATGGGGCGACGGCTTCGGCGCATCGGCGCTCAACAGCCAGCGCGGCGACCAGTTCGGCCCGCTCATGTGCCCGGTGAAGAAGGTCATATCGAGGTTGAGGTTGTTGTCGGCGGCGATATTACAGACCGTTTCCAGGTTCGCCAGCGCTTCGGCGGAAACGGCATCAGGCGCAGGCTGGAAGTCGTCCCACAGCAGGAAGAAGCGCACCACATTCATGCCCAGTTCGCGCAGCAGGCCGAACTCCTCGCGCACTTCGCCCGCGTCAAAGTCGCGCCACCAGTACATCGCTTTGCGGCGCGGCCAGTAATTCACCCCAAGCATAAAGGGCTGTGACATTCATATCTCCTTGCAGTACTGAAGGAATTCAAAATCTATTCGCCTTTCGGAAAAGAAGTTGAACCACAGAGACACAGAGTGGAATTTATCCATTCTTGTCCACAAAGCGTATCACTGTTCATGTTGCCCGCTAGACGCTGAAGCGTCCAGCTACGAACTGCCAAGCGCACTAAAGGCGCTGAGTGTTGAACATTCTTGAGCTTTATAGCCTCTTTAGAAAGAACCGCTCATTAATGGAGATATGCACTAAAGGCGCTGAACTTGAACCGTTACGGTTTTTCCTAGTACACTAACAAGATGAGAATGACCGGTTGCGTTGGTACGGGCGCAGCGCGCTGCGCCCCTACAGGTAGGCAACTTTAGATGGTCAATGTACTAGTCCCTTTAGTGGACTTGGCTTTTCGGTAGCCGGATGCTTTAGCATCTGGCGGAAAACGCGAATTATCATTGGATAAAGTCTTTACAGCC